>CAMRSY010000008.1 GCA_947053545.1 uncultured Clostridia bacterium | reverse complement strand
GTAAGGGTATAATCGCCCTTTCCGTTTACTTCTACTTCGCAGTCGTTCTTGTGGTTTTTAACGCCTATTGCGTGGAACACAAATACCGTTACGTCGGTTGTCGAATTGAACAGTCCGTTTACTTGCGTCTGCGATATGCTTATTTTGCCGTTAGCATCGGGATATAAACCGAGACTTGTTAGCGGAAGGCATGCATCTCCGGGTAGGCAAATCTGCGTCATAAGTTTTCCTTCTGCCAAACTGCCGTCTGTCTGTCCGTTTACCGCGTTGCCGTTTTCATAAACAATCGTAAAGTTATAATCCGACTTGCCGCCGTCGCCGTTTCCGTCTTTGCCGCATCCTACAAACATACAGGCAACCGCCGCAGCGACCGCAATGGCGGCAACTGCCATAATTTTAAAAAATTTCTTCATAAATGCTCCTTGAATATTAAATTTCAGATTAATTTCTTAACCCATTATTTCTTTATAAATTGCAAATGCAAGCCATCCTCTGCCGTCGCCTAAGCCGTCAACGTTTTCGTTGATATACATATTTATAATGTCAACAATTTCCCTGTTGGCTTTTACAAGCCCGTACATAGGGTCGGTTTCGTCGCCTTCGGTTGCCTGACCGAGATAAAGTTTCATTACGGGCTGATATATTTCGCCGCCTAAAATGTAGTCGCGGAAGGCGTTGTCGTTTATCATTTTCTGCAAAGATGCATAGTTGTACTTCGAAACTGTGTTTATAAGGAAGCTGGCGTGAATCATATCGATATAAACGGGTTGTTCATACAGAATATTGCCATCTTTATCAGCAGCGTAGTAGCAGTCGGTATTTTCATCGTATTTAACGGGAATGCCTAAATAGGTAAAAATTCTGTTTCCGCTTTCGTCGTCATACCAGGTCCAAGCGCCGCCATCCGTAGTGCAGAAAAACATCTTTTCGTATTTTTCGCCGCGGTAAGTTATTTCAAAATCGTAATAGGTTCTCTGTCCGGAAGCCGTTTCCAGATACAGGTAAACCGTTTCGCCCGCATCCAAAGTTATATAATGGTTAAAGCCCTCGTAATTTTCGGTGGTAAGCGAGTCGGCGTCTCTGGGTTCGCCCGCTATAGAAACGTATTCGCCATTTTCATCGTAAATCGTTAAGCCGGGAACGGGAGTCACATACTCTTTTGCGTTGTCCTCGGTAGAGGTAACGTCGGGAGAACAGCCTTTGGTGTACGAACGCAACTGATACACGCCTTTGCGCGTTGCCGTAAATTTATAATACGAACCGTTATGCGCAAGTTGAAGGGGGAAATTTATTCTTGCTACGTTTCTGCCGGTTGTTGCGTTGTAGGAGTCGGGATCCAATCCCTCGATTACGTTTACGCCGTTTTTATGATTTTCCAAATCGGTTTTTTCGTAAGCCGTGTACGAATTGTTAGTCATTAAACCATGCGTATAATCTTCGTCAACCTTGCAGGTTTCGGTGCCCGTATGCGCGTTGCCGTAATGGTCGTAATAGAAACAGAATTCAAGCCATTCGTTTTCGTGTTGCGTACCCTTTTCGTAATTGGCAATAAACGCATCCGCCCAACCTTTAAGGTCTTCCGAAACGGGTATAAGGTAGTAGGGGGCGGGCATATATCCCTGTATCAAAACGTATTTTCTATAAGTTTCGGTAATATCCACGCCGCCTATTACGCACGTATTGTCGTCGTAAAACTGATTGGCGGTCATATTGAACAGTGTGCTTAAATAAGTAGTGCCGTTTTCGCCCATCGTGTTGTTGCCGGTGTGCAAATCGCTCCAGGGCGTAAGCTGGGTTAACGTCATATAAATCAGCGCGCCGTCTTTTGTGTCTTTGTGGTAAAATCCGTCGTCGCCCAAAACGGGGGTAATGTAATGGCTGTATTTATTGTCCGCCGTTACCTCGCCGTCGGCGCACACGCGCATAACGTCCAGCGCGTTTTCTATAACGCTGTTGTCAGCAAGGTGAATGTTCCTTATTTTGGCAACGTCGTCTCCCACGCCGTATTCGGGGTCGCGCTGGTCTTTGCGGTAAGCAAAAGCAAGGTCAACGGTCTTGTCGCGGTCGGCAACGTATAAATCCACCGACTGCCAGCCGTTGCTGTCGCCCGACCAGCCGTTTTCGTTCATAAGTTCGCCGTCAAGCAAAATGTGCAGTTTGTCGGCGCCCGCTTCAGAAGAAACGCTGTATTCCAGCGAAAGAACGTCGCCCGCTTTCATATCGAATTGCGAGTGAACTATCGCATACGAGCTGTTTTTACCCTTGTTTGACGAATAAATATAGCTTCCGCCGTCGTCCGAGCCTATTAACCAGGGCCAGGAAAATTCGTCTTTTTCAGGTGTGAAAGTAGAATTTAACGGTGTGCCGTCGCTCTCCGTGCCGTTTGCCGCCGCTTCCATCAAAGCCGAAGCGGGCATCGAACAGTCAGGGCGTTCTCTGTCGCCGCCCGGGGTGTTGCCGTCGTCGCCGCCGGGTTTGTCTCCCACAACGATATTCTGCACGTAATTGCTTGCCGTAAAGTCGTTGAAAAGTCCTGTCCAGAATGACAGGTCTACCTCGGTACCGCTGCTTCTGTATGCAATCATACCGTATCTGTCAATTACAATAGTGGTGGGGAAACCTTTTATTTGGAAAGCCGACGTAAGGCCTACGGGATCCATACCCATAGGGAAAGTTAAACCTCTCGTGCGGGCAAAGTCGGCAACAAGCGAATTGCTGTCGCCGTTCTGCGTGGAACTTATCGCTATAATTTCCAAATCGTTCGTCGGCCGGCGTTCGTACGCCTTCTGAATGCTGGGGAATTCCGCCTGGCAGGGACCGCACGTAGTGAAAAAGAAATTAAGAACTACGGCTTTTCTTGTTTTCAAAAGGTCGGAAAGAACGTATTTTCTGTCGTTGCAGTCGGTAAAAGAGAAATCTCTCATAATGCTTCCCAAAGCATAAGTAGAAATCTGCGACGAACCGGAAGGCAATACTTTAGAGGGAACTTTAATAGTAACCGTGTCCCTGCGTGAAGGATTGGTTTTGTACGACACTCCTTCGGGCAGGTAGTAGCCTGCGGGCAGGGTTGAGCCGTCGATAACCAAATCGTATTCGCCCAGCGATATGCCGAACTCTATTTTACCTTCAATCGAAATACCGCGTCTTATAACCGTTCCGTCTCTTACCGCCGAAACCTGAACGCCGTCAAGTTTAAATCCGCCTTCGGAAACAACGTTAACTATATATTTTTCGCTTGTTTCGTCTACGTCGGTTTGATCGGTGGGGTTTTTAAAGGGAGGATAATTTCCTCCGGCAGAGTTTTTGTCGCATCCGGCAATGCTCAGGGCAAGTAACGCCGCAGTGGCAGCCGCTATTATTTTAGTGAATTTTTTCATAATTACCTTCGCTGAAATACGGACCTAATCGTCCGAAAAGTATTTATATTTTATAATATGGTCATATAAATGTCAAATATTTATGCAAGCGCCCGCGCAAATTATAGGTATAATTAAAATTTATAAGTTCTCAAAGCTGCGTTTATTCATTAAAACCGCGTATAAATGTATAAAAATTTATTGTTTACAAAGCTGTAAAACAATACAGAAACAACAAATTTTTGCTTTTTAACTTTTTATGGCGGGGAAAGGAATTTTTTCAAACGCCGTGTCGCAGTTAAAATATGCGTCGGGGTTAAGCCGGTTGCCCAGCGCTTCCATAACTTTTACAATAGTCATTTCTATGGTCATATCGTATGCAAAAACGGCGTTGTCGGGAACGTTAGACATACTGTCGTAAACTCCCGCTCCTCTCATAACGGGCGCAAGAATCACGGGTACGCCCTGCAATTTACAGTAAGCGGCAAACTTTTTAAAATTTAGTTCTTCGCCCTCGGTGCACACCGTGCCGCTGTGCGATAATTCAATAATAACCGCTTTCGGCTTTACAACGGTAAAGTCGTATACGGCAAAATTTAAAAGCGAACGCATGGTTATAAGCACAATTTCGTCGCAAAGGGCGGGGGCGGGCGGCGCCGTGCGCAGGGATTTTACGTCATTAACGGAAGGAATAAGCGGCGAATGCGAAAGAACAACCTCGCCGTCTGCGATTTCCGCAAAGTGCGCGCCCAGCGCGCTGTGGTAAAAACCGTTTATTTCGTCGGGATAAACAAGGCGCGAACCAAGGTGTATTTTGCAGTTTTCGTTATCGTTTGCAAAAGCGCAGTATACGCCCCGCAGCCGCGTTTTTTCAATAAAGCATACTGCGCCCGCAAAATTTTTTATACCGTTGTTGCGCGCGTCGGTTAAAGGATAAAGCGACGATACAACGACAAGCGGAACCGAAATATCGCACAAAATCTGGCTTAACCAGTTTACGGTAAAGCAAAGCGTATCGGTGCCGTGCGTTACAATTATACCGTCGTATTCGTCCGCGTTTACGCTTTTTATGCAGGCGTAAAGTTTTTCAAGGTCGCGTTTTTGTACGTTTTCGCTTAAAATGTTTATTGGCGAAAGGGTGTCGAACATAACTGAATCGCCGTACGATTCGCAGTATTTTTCAATCAGCATTTTTTTGCTCGCGCCGCTTAAAGCCACGTTTTTTCCGTCGCTGTCGCTGCCTATTGTTCCGCCTGTAAATATAACTAAAATCTTGTTTTTTGCCATAAAAAATTACCTCTTCAACAAAAAAATTATACGCTTGCGCGCAAAAAAAGTCAACGCGTAATTGCGCTTAGCTATTGATTAAACGGCATATGTATGTTAATATGTAACTACGAATAATTTAAGGGTGGAATTATATGAACGGATTTGTTTACAACGCGCCTACAAAGGTATATTTCGGCACGGACAGCGACGAAAAGCTTACGCAGATAATAACCGAAAGCAAGTGTTCGTGCGTGCTGTTGCACTACGGCTCGGGCAGCGCGGTAAAAAGCGGACTGATAAAACGCGTAAAGTGGGCGCTGGAGCACGCAAACGTAAAGGTGGCGGAACTGGGAGGCGTTAAACCTAATCCCCGGTTGTCGCTCGTTTACGAAGGAATAGAAATATGTAAAAGAGAGGGGGTAGATTTCATTTTGGCTGTCGGCGGGGGTAGCGTAATAGACAGCGCCAAAGCGATAGGTATGGGAGCCGCGGGCGGCGGCGACGTTTGGGACTATTACGACGAAACGCGCACTCCAGAAAAAACCTTGCCTGTAGGCGTAATTTTAACCGTGGCGGCGGCAGGCAGCGAAATGAGCAAGTCGTCTGTAATTACAAACGATAAAACAATGGTTAAACGCGGACGAAACGCCGAAATTTCGCGCCCCGTTTTCGCAATTTTAAACCCCGAATTAACCGTATCCGTTCCGCCGTATCCAACGGCCTGCGGCTGCGCCGACATTTTTATGCATACGCTCGAACGCTATTTAACCGGCGGTGCGACTTTAAAAATTACCGACAATATGGCCGAGGCGTTGATGACTACGGTTATTTCCGCATCTAAAAAGGTAATAAAAAACCCCGCCGATTTGCAGGCGCGTGCCGATATAATGTGGGCGGGCGCGCTGTCACACAACGGACTTACAGGGTGCGGCAACGACGGCGGCGACTGGTGCACGCACTCGCTCGGGCACGAGCTGTCGGCGCTGTACGATGTAGCTCACGGCGCTTCGCTTACTGCCGTTTGGGGAACGTGGGCAAGGTATGTTTACAAAAACTGCTTAAACCGCTTTCATAAGTTTGCCGTGCAGGTTATGGGCGTGCGCCCCAACGGCACGCGCGAGGAGCTGGCGCTTAAGGGAATCGAGTATTGCGAAGAGTGGTTCGAAAGTCTTGGCTTGCCCGTTTCGGTAAAAGGCCTGGGGGTAAATCCCACCGATGGGGACTTAAAGCTTATGGCGGAAAAATGGGCTAAAAATAACGGCGGCGAAAAGGGCAGCTGTAAAAAATTAAGGCGGGAAGACGCGTTTGAAATTTACTCTGCTGCAAGCAGATAAACGCGTTAAACGGCGTATATTAAGCACTCAATCAAGTATTAAGCCCCGCGGCAATCGCCGCGGGGCTGTATTTTCGTTACAAAATTAAAACGCCGGTTATAACAAACGCTAATTAAAGTTCGGCGTCTTCGGGGTTTTGATAGCCCTCTCCGTAAATTTCTTTCGCCGAAGAAATTATCATAAACGCCTTTTTGTCTTCCTGATGAACCACGTCTCTCAGCCGCGGATAAAGGAAGGGTTTTACAACGCACATAATCATGGCTTTGTCTTCAAACGTGTACGCGCCCTTTGCGTCTAAAATGGTTGCGCCCGTGTCGATATCTTTTAAAATTCTGGTTATTATTCTTTCGCAGTTTTCGCGCGCGGTAATAATAAACACCGTTTTTGCGGAATTGCCTCCGTAAAGCACCAGGTCGAACACCAGCGTAAACACAACGGTGGAAAGCGCGGTGTAAAAAAGTTTTTCCAAATCGTAACCGTTTACAAACAGCGAACAGGCTACTATCAGCATATCTGTGGCAAGCGCAATTATCCCCGTTTTAAGATGCCTGAATTTTTTGCGCAGCAGTTTTACGATTACGTCGGTGCCTGCAGTGGACGCGCCCATTCTGAAAATCATGGCCATTCCCACGCCGAACAGCACGCCGCCGGTTACGGCGTTTACAAGAATGTTTCCGTTTGCTAACGGCAAAATTTTTAACACGGTATTAAAAATGTATTTCCATAAATCCATTAAAAGCGACGACAATATTGTCGCAAATCCGGTGGAAACCAAAAACCGCCAGCCGAAAAATATAAGACCGAGTATCAGCATGGGGATATTAAGAATAATTAATATTATACCGTTGTCAAGCGGCACGCCCGGTATTTTGCTTATGATTATGGAAATGCCCGTCATTCCTCCCGCAGAAAGGTCGGCAGGGTCGACAAACATTGAAATGCCCAGAGAATAGATAATACAGCCCAGCGTAATAATCGCATACTGTTTTAAAATATTCAGCGCAATTTTCTTTTTATTCTTTTTTACCGCGGCTTTAACGCCTTCGTCGGGTTTGTTTAAATTTTCGTTTTCCACGTTATACATTATAAATTTTTATTGCGCGCCTGTCAACTGTCGTCTGAAATTTTATAATTTTTAAAGCGGCGCAATTACATTATTTGCGGTATTCCCTGGGGGTTAACCCGTATTTTTTTTTAAATGCGTCTTTAAAATAGTTTCCGTCCGAAAAACCGCACCGCAGCGCGATATCCGTTACCGAGTCTTTGGTTGTAACAAGCTCTAACGCGGCTTTCTGCAAGCGGATAAAGGTTAGGTATTCGTGAACGCCCAGCCCCACCGATTCTTTGAATTTGCGCGTTAAATAATTAGGGCTGTAGCCCGCCGCGGCGGCTACGTCTTCGGTTGTAATGCGGTCGCAGTAGCGGCTGCTGATATATTGAGCCGCCAAAACTATCTGTCTGTCTGTGGTATGAATTTCGTCGGGTATACCGTATAAAAAATCGCACTCGCGCGCGCACGATAAAAACAATTCCTGTAATAGGACGTGAATCATAGGTTCGGTTTGGCGGTCGGAAATTTTCTGTTCGCGTACCATACGCAAAATCAAACCTTCAATCTGTCCGCGGAAAGTTTCGGGTGTCTGAAATATGCGCATATCGTTAAAAAATTCACTGCTTTGCGGCAGCAAATTTTTTACGCTTCCGTCAACGTCTTCGCCGCGGAAGAACAGCGAACTCTTTTTGCACTCGCCGGACAAATATCTGGTATAATGAAATACCTCGGGCGGAATAAGCAAAAAATCGCCCGCACCCAAATCGTACATATTGTTGTCTATAAAAAACCTGCATTCGCCGCTCTGTACGTAAAAAAGTTCGCAATATGGGTGGCAGTGGGGCGACAGCATTGCAAAACCGGGCTGTCTGGTATTGGTCTCGGCATATATCCTGTCAATAGTCGCGTTGGTTATTCTTTCCGTACGTTGTCTTAACATATATTCCTTTTATTGTTGAAAAATCTGTATTTTTAATCAATTATAACCGAAATTCAGTAGAAAATCAAGGAAATTTATTGTATAATAAAGCGCGAGGTTTAACGAAAAGATGGTAAAGGCAAAGAGAGTTAAAACAAAATACACTCTGTTTACGGGCAAACAGCTACTGTGGCTGATTCTGCCCATTGTAATCGAGCAGATTTTTTCTACCTCGCTTGGCTTTATCGACTCCGCAATGGTTTCGCACATAGACAACGCGGGGCACGCGGGCAACGCCGTAGGCAACGTTGACCAGATTAACAACCTTATAATTCAGCTTTTTTCGGCGTTCGCAACCGGCGGCGCCATTATAACGTCGCAGTATCTTGGGGCTAACCGGCACGAGGAAGCGCGTACCAGCGCAAAGCATATGCTTGTGGTTGTGTCTATTATGTCCGTTTTAATAGCCGGACTGTGTCTTGCCCTTAACAACCCGCTTTTAAAACTTTTCTTCGGCGGTGTGGACGGCGACGTTCATTCTATGTCGCGCACTTATTTCTATATTACCGCGGCTTCGTTTCCTTTCATAGGGCTTTTTAACGGTTGTGCCGCGCTTTTAAGGGCTCAGAGGAAAAGCATTTTTACAATGATTTCGGCGGGCGTAAGCTGTTTGCTCAATTTCGGCACCAACTATATATTCATTTTCAAGTTGCATATGGGTGTTTTGGGCGCCGCGCTGGCAACGCTTATCTGCCGCGCGATACCCGCGGTATTTATGTTCTGCCTGCTTCTCAACAAACGTATTCCCATACATATAAGTTTTAAAGAAAAATTCCGCTTTAACTGGGGTATGATAAAGCACATACTTAAAATCGCTATTCCAAGCGGAATAGAAAGCGCGCTTTTCCAGTTGGGCAAACTGCTTACGGTTACATTTGTAAACACTAAAAATTACGTAAACGCGGCGGGAATCAATGTGCACGCCAACGCAAATACTATGGCGATGTATCTAAACAATATAGGCTCGGTAGTGGGCGGCGGCGTAGGCACGTCGTGCATAACCGTAGTAGGGCAGGCGGTCGGAACAGGCGATTTGGCGCAGACCAAACATTATATTAAAAAAATGTTTCTTGTGTCGTACGTAACCAACGCTATCTGCGTTGCCGTTATTATGGCGTCGGCGTCGCCACTTCTGCACGCATTGTACAACTATCCTGACGAGGCGTTCGATATCGCTTTGAAATGCCTGTACTTATCGTTGTCGTTCCAGTTTATAACCTATCCACTGTCGTTTACAACGCCCGGTATTTTAAAGGCGACAAGCGACGTTAAATATGTTATGTTCAGTGCAATCGCGTCTATGGCGCTTATGCGCGTAGGGCTTTGCTGTATATTTACTCAGGTCGTTCATCTTGGCGCGTACGGGTTTTGGATAGGCATGTGTTCCGACTGGGTGTTAAGGTCGATACTATTTATTTCGCGCCTGTTGTCGGGCAGGTGGAAAAAGTCGTCCGGGTTGTTTAAGGAACCCGTTGCCGAGGCTGTTTCAGCCGGCGGTACCGGCGAAACGGCGGATATTGAAACGGACGGCGTTTCCGCAACGGTCGGGGAATGTTTAGGAAACGGATACGGCGACGGCGGGTTGCAAAATTGCGGCGAGGAAGCGGCGCCTTACGGCGCTGAAGAAGCAAACGGATACAGCGAAGTTGTGGCGGAAACCGCCGCCGAAGAAACCGAAGATAACGTTAAATAAGGCATATTACGGGGGTAATTTTATGTTCAGGCAGATGTTCGAAGAAAAATATATGCGTTTTCCGAAGGGGAAAGCAAAAGCCTTAACCTTTTCATACGACGACGGAGTTAAGGCGGACAAGCGCCTTTTAAGTATATTCGGCGCCTACGGTTTAAAAGGTGCATTTAACCTTAACTCGAAACTTTTCGACTGTGAAAACTGGCACGGCAGAATGAACGAAGATGAAACCTTCGAAGCGTTTTATAATAGCGGGCAGGAGATAGCTTTGCACGGCGCGCGCCATATTTTTATGGACAAGGTTCCGCTTTGCGAAGCGTTAAAAGAAACGGTGGACAACCGTGCCTATCTTGAAGAAAAATTCGGCTGTATCGTCCGAGGACTGGCATATGCTTACGGCGGATATAATACGGATATCAAACGCATTTTAAAGGATTGCGGAGTGGCATATGCGCGCACTACCAATTCTTCTTACTCGTTTGAAATTCCTTCCGACTGGCTGGAACTCAATCCCACCTGTAAACATACGGAAAAAGAGCTGGAGCAGCTTTCCGGTAAGTTTTTCGGCGATTCGCCTTTAAACCATTTTAAACACCGCGAGCCCTGGTTGTTTTACGTCTGGGGGCATTCTTTCGAATTTGAAGATAACGGCAACTGGGATGTTATTGAAAATTTAGGCAGGCGCGCCGCCGAAAGCGCCGCCGAAATATGGTTTGCCACCAACATAGAAATATACGACTACGTTCAAGCTTACAACCGCCTTGTGTTCTCGCTTGACGGCGAGCGGGTGTATAATCCTTCCGCGCTTTGCGTATGGCTTGAAATACGCGGAACAACTTATGAAATACCCGCGGGTAAGACAGTGGAATTCGACAAATAAATTTATTTAACCCCCTTGAAAATTCAAGGGGGCTTTGTTATACTTATAAAAAAGCGTCGGGGGATTTTATGATACTGGATAAGTTTAGCCTTAAAGGCAAAGTGGCGATAGTTACAGGTTCCAACACGGGGTTGGGGCAGGGAATTTGCAAAGCTTATGCCGAGGCGGGCGCAAAGGTCGTAGGCGTGTCGCGCAGGCCGTCGACCGAAACCGAACAGCTTATAGGCGGCGAAAATTTTTATAACGTACTGGCCGATTTGTCTACGACGGGCGTGATACCCGAGGTAATTGAAAAAACTCTTTCAAAATTCGGCAGGGTAGATATCCTTGTTAACAACGCGGGTATAATCAAAAGGCAGGACAGCATCGAATTTTCCGAAGAAAACTGGGACGGCGTTATTAACGTAAACCTGAAAACCGTTTTCTTTTTAACGCAGGCTGTTGCAAAACAGTTTATCAAACAGGGAGGAGGCGGCAAAATAATAAATATAGCCTCTATGCTTTCCTATCAGGGAGGCATACGCGTACCTTCTTACACAGCTTCAAAGTCTGCAATAAAGGGAATTACTATGTCCCTTTCCAACGAGTGGGCAAAGTACGGCATAAACGTAAACGCAATCGCTCCCGGCTATATGGCTACAAACAATACCGAACAGCTTAGGCAGGACGGCGAGCGCAGTGCCGATATACTTTCGCGTATTCCTGCGGGCAGGTGGGGCACGCCCGCCGATTTAGAGGGCGCGGCGGTGTATCTTGCAAGCGCGGCAAGCGATTATGTAAACGGTTTCACTTTGGCGGTAGACGGCGGCTGGCTTGGGCGGTGAGCCGCTGCGGGCAAGTCCTTTAATTATTTGTTCTGGTAACCAAACTTAATCACGGCAAAACGGAGGGCGCGGCGGATTTCCGCCGCGTTAACAGCGCAAACGGTTAAAGCGATTAAGAATTTTAAAAATATAAGCGCAAAATTGATAAATTGACTATGCATATGCTAAATTTTTCCGTGGCGCGCTTAATTTGTTTATTCAATTATTTGTATATTTTTAAATTATATGTTACAATTACTGCATAATTATAAATTTTTACGGAGCTTATTATGATTGATATTTCACTTATCGCACAAACCGACCCCGAAGTTGCCGAGGCTTTGAAACTTGAACTTGCCCGTCAGCAGGGCAATATCGAACTGATTGCCAGCGAAAATTTCGTTTCTCCCGCGGTTTTGGCTGCGGCGGGCAGTCATCTTACCAACAAGTATGCCGAAGGCTATCCCGCGCACCGCTATTACGGCGGCTGTCAGTTTGTGGATATCGCCGAGGATTTGGCGCGCGACCGTTTAAAGAAAATTTTCGGTTGCGAGTACTGCAACGTTCAGCCTCATTCGGGCGCCAGCGCAAATCTTGCGGTATTCTTTGCCGTTTTACAGCCCGGCGATACGGTTATGGGTATGAACCTTGCGCACGGCGGACACTTATCGCACGGCTCGCCAGTAAACATTTCGGGTAAATATTATAATATTGTTCCTTACGGCGTAAGCGAGGACAAGCAGGTAATCGACTACGACGAAATGGAAAAAACTGCGTTGGAGTGCAAGCCAAAAATGATAGTTTCGGGCGCCAGTGCGTATCCGCGCGTAATCGATTTCAAGCGCATACGCGAAATCTGCGACAAGGTAGGCGCTTTAATGATGGTTGATATAGCGCACATTGCAGGTCTTGTGGCGGCCGGTCTGCACCCTTCGCCCGTGCCTTATGCCGATTTCGTAACTACTACCACGCATAAAACCCTGCGCGGACCGCGCGGCGGCGTCATTATGTGCAAGGAAGAGTTCGGCAAGGCGATTGACAAAGCTGTTTTCCCCGGTATACAGGGCGGACCTTTAATGCACATAATAGCGGCTAAAGCGGTGGCTTTTAAAGAAGCGTTGCAGCCCGAATTTAAGGAATATCAAAACCAGATTGTTAAAAACGCGGCGGCAATGGCGGACGAGTTTACAAACCTGGGTGTAAAAATGGTTTCGGGCGGTACGGACAACCACCTTATCTTACTTAATTTAACCGATAAAGGCATGACCGGCAAAGAGCTTGAAAAAATGCTGGACGAGGTGCATATTACGGTCAATAAAAACGCGATACCTTTCGATACGCAGAAGCCGTTCGTGACGAGCGGTATAAGAATAGGCACGCCCGCAATGACCTCGCGCGGAATGAAAGAGCCCGAGGCGCGCAAAATCGCGCAACTTATTGCGCAAATCATCGAAAAGAAGGAGGCGGCGTTTGCGCACGTTACCGAAGAGGTTGCAAAGCTGTGCAATGCGTTTCCCCTGTACGCGGACTGCGTTAAATAAGCATAAATAAAAATTTATCGGGCCGCGCGGCAGAAATTGCCGCGCGGCTATTCTTATAAATATTACATATAAAAGCCGGAAAATACTTACGTACTTTAAAGGGAAAGTTAAACGTTAAATATGTTTGTAATGCGGGAATATGACGTTTGGGTGAAATTTTTGTCGAAAGCATTGTGCTTTTAAAGGCAGAATGATACACTTTTATAAGGCACAAAGGAGCGCTTATAATGAAAATTAAAATCACATCCGATTCGACTTGCGATTTGGGCGGCGGACTCATTGAAAAAAACGGTATAGAAATTTTTTCGCTTACGGTAATTTTAGGCGATAAAAGTTATAAAGACGGGGAATTAGAACCGCGGCAGATATTCGATTTTGTCAAAGAAACGGGTGAATTACCAAAAACTGCGGCTGGCTCTGCGGAAGAGTACGAAAACTTTTTTACGGAAAGTATAAAAGGTTACGACGCGCTTATTCATTTTAACATTTCTTCCAAGGCGTCGTCTTCACATTCGGCGGCGTGCGTGGCGGCGGAAAAATTCAGCGGAAAAGTTTATGTCGTCGACAGTCTTGCGCTTTCTACGGGACAGGGACTGTTGGTTTTAAAGGCGTGCGATCTGGTAAAAGAAGGTTTGCCCGCGGACGACATAGTTGACCGCGTAAATTCTTTGCGCGCAAAGGTTAACACGTCTTTCGTGCCCGACGCGCTTGACTATCTTCACAAAGGGGGCAGGTGCTCGCTGGCGCAGCTTCTGGGCGCCAAAGTTTTAAAACTGCATCCAATGATATGCGAAAACGAACAGGGTCAGCTTATCGCCAAAAAGAAATACGCGGGCGGCATGGAAAGATGCATACGGAATTATATTGCCGACTTGAAAGAACGGTATCCTTCATACGATAAAACGCGCTGTTTCATTACTCACAGCTCGGCGGACGAAGGGCTTGTGTCGCTTGCCCGCGGAATTGTTGAAAGCAATTTCTGTTTTAACGAAATAATAGAAACGGTTGCAGGCAGCATAGTAACCAGCCATTGCGGCAAAAATACGCTTGGGGTGCTGTTTATTTGCGAGTGAGAAATTACGTGCTTAAATTTATTAAATTAATTTGAGGACGGTAATTTTCACCGATATTTTTTCTTAAATAAAGCTGCGTTCGGAATATATTTTAGTAGTGCTTTTAAAGAAATTAATTTAATATTTCCCAAATTAAATCAATGTAATATATGTGTTTATAAGCTTGACATACGCAATATTGCGGCATATAATGTAACTACAAATTTAAAGTTATTCTTTGGGGCGGGGTGAAATTCCCCACCGGCGGTTAAAGTCCGCTAAGTGCGCGCCTTGTCGGCGCGTACCCGATTCGGTGAAATTCCGAAACCGACGGTTAAAGTCCGGATGGTAAAAGAATTGCGGCGTATCAGGCGCATTCCGCGCTGTTGCGGCAAAAAGATTATTAGGCCCCGAAAATTTTTCGGGGCGTTTTTAATGCAAAGAACAACTTTAAAAAAATTTTTAAGGAGTTCTTTTTATGGAAAAAACACGAACCTATTTCAACTCTACGCGTATTGCCGTAATAGCTATGTTTTCAACGCTGGCCGGCATTTTGTACGTATTCGGCTTCCCCATTGCTGCGGCGTTTCCCGGCTGGCTCGAGCTTAACTTTTCGGATATCCCCGCGTTAATCGGTACGTTTGCGCTTGGACCCGTTTCGGGCACAATAATCGTTTTTGTAAAAATATTGATAAAACTTATTATAAAGGGAACGTCAACCGTGTTTGTGGGCGAACTTGCCGACCTTCTTATAGGCGTGGCGTTTGTGGTGCCCGCGGGTTTAATTTACAAAAAAAAGCGCACATTTAAAGGCGCGCTTGCCGCAATGGCGGTGGGAACCGCTTGCTCTACTTTAGTGAGTATGCTTGCAAACTGGCTGGTGCTTATTCCCTTTTACAGACAGCTTTTTTTCCACGGCAGCTGGAAGCCGCTGGTAGGTACAATGCAGGCGCTTTTCGGAGAAAAGTGCAACGAAAAAACTTTCTATGTATTTTACATATTATGTTCGGTTTTGCCCTTTAATCTTATGCGCTGCCTGATAGCCGTTGCCGTAACGTTGCCTGTATATAAGCATATATCGCGCGTTATAAACAAGCTTGGGGAAAAGCTTGAGCCCGCGCCGTCCGAAGGTGAAGACGCGGCAAAAAGCAAAAAGCGTACTATTATTGCAATTTGCATAGTCGCGGCTATCCTTTTGCTGCTTGTGGCGGGAGTGCTGTTAAGATATTTTTTAACCAGATAACATTATTAATATAAGAATAAAAGTTAAAGCCCCGCGCGGCAAATGCCGCGCGGGGCTATTTTTAAAATAACTTTATATTTTTAAGTGTCTTTTTCATCAGACGCCGGGTTCGGAAGGTGATATCGGGAACATTACCGACGTTCCGTCGGCAACCACGTCGGGCAGTTTGCCGTTCCATTTTGCAAGGTATTCCAGGTATTTCAAATACTCTATCAAAAGCTTTTTGCTCGCTTCTGCTTCGGTGCCCGTACCCCATTCGATTTCGTATAAGGGATTGTTGTCCGTATCGGTTGTTTCGGTTACGTTATAACCCATCGAACGTGCAAGTTCAACAATTTTTATCTTTGTAGCGTACGCTTCCGCCGAGGCAATCAGCTTCTGCGCTTCGGCGTCGGCCTTTGCAACCTCTATTTTTGCTTCCGCCTGTTTTTTTGCAACCTCAAATTCCTTTTCGGCATTAATAATAGCGGTTTCTTTTTCGTACTGCGCCTTCAGTTTTTCCTGCTCGGCAATCATTTTGTCTTCAACCGTCTTTTCAAATGCGTCGGTAAAGTCGATATTTGTAAGCACTACGGTATTTATGTAAGCGTAATATCCCTTGTCTATCGCCGCTTTAACGTCTGCTTCCACGTCCATAGTTATTGTGGCGCGGTTTTCTATTATTTCCATTGCGGAAGAGTTTGCAAGAACCGATTTCGCTCTGCCCTCGGTTACGCTTTGAATCTTAGTCGAAAGCGCGTCAAGGCTTCCGTAATTGTTTTCGATGTCCAGCGCTCTGGTTGTGTCCATCTGGTACTGTACGTTTATAAGAATATTCATCGACTGACCGTCTTTCGAATATGTATTGGCGTTTATATTAAGGTTTTGCACCTTCGAGTCGTACTTTTTATACGATTCGGTTATCCAGAAATCGAAATACGTGCCTGCCGTGCGCACGGCGCGCGCTTCGCCCAAATGTTTAACAACCGCTACTTCGCCCGCCTGAACGGTGTGAAAGCTGAAAGGTATAAAGAAAAACAGCAGAAAGCTTACAAACGCGGCGCCCGCTGTCACGCCGCCCGCAAGGGGGCGTTTAGTTACCCTTCTTTTGCCTACGGCGGCAAAGGGACGTCTGCCTGCAATCAGGCAAACCGAAGCAACTATGCAACCCACAGTGGCAAGCGCAAATATAAAACCCAAAATAATTCCTATAGCCATAAATTAAAACTCCTTTAAATTTTTATCAAGCGTTCCGCGCCTGCGTTCCGCTTTTGCCTACGCAATAAATTATATAATATTTCCTCGGTGCGGTCAATGTCGTACAACTGTATTTTTTACAGCTATCCGGTAGAAATTTGCGCTTTTTCGCGCCGACCGCCGCAATGTCTTAAAAATATATGAATATATCCGTTTTATATATGTACTTTGTAAAGGCAAACATTTATAATTTACTGTGTACGAATATGTGCGCATAATGCGCGCGGATAGGAGAAAATATTTTATATGACAATTAAACAGAAACTTGACGAACTTGTCGAAAGTTTAGGCAACGTAGGCATTGTGCCCGTAATAAAACTTGATAAAGTTGAAAATGCGGAAAAACTCGCCAAGGCTTTAAGGGACGGCGGTATTAACTGCGCCGAGGTAACTTTCCGCGCGAAGGGCGCCGACGAGGTTATCGCCCGCATGACGAAAGCTTACCCCGACATGCTTGTCGGCGCGGGTACCGTTTTAACCTGCGAGCAGGCGGACGCGGCCTATAAAGCGGGTGCAAAATTCTGCGTGGCTCCCGGGCTTAATCCCAAAGTTGTAAAACACTGTCTCGATAAGGGCATACCTTTCGCGCCGGGGCTTTCTTCGGCAAGTGAGATTGAGCAGGCGCTGGAACTCGGTTTGGATTTTGCCAAATTTTTCCCCGCGGAGCAGGCGGGCGGTCTGCCATATATAAAATCTGTTTGCGGGCCTTATACCACAATGCGCTTTATGCCTACGGGGGGCGTCACGGCGGACAACCTTAATACTTATCTGGCATACAATAAAATTGTATGTTGCGGCGGAAGCTGGATAGTGCCCTCTAAAATGCTTGACGAGGAAAACTGGGTTGGAATAACCGCGCTTTGCAAAGAGGCGATAGACAGAATGCTTGGCTTTAAAATGGTGCACGTGGGCATCAACTGCGCAAATCCCGACGAGGCGGAAGCGGTTGCCGGCAAATTCGATACCGCTTTCGGTTTCGAAAAGAAAGTTGGCAACAGTTCGGTATTCGCTTCTACGTACGTGGAATGTATGAAATCGCCGTTTAAGGGCGATATGGGGCACATTGCCGTTGCAACCAATTCGGTTAAGCGCGCCGTATACCAGTTGAAGCAGCGCGGTTTCGAGTGCGACGAAAGTTCGTACAAATTCGATAAGGCGGGTAATTTAACGGTTGCTTACCTTAAAGACCAGTTCGGCGGCTTTGCCGTTCATCTTGTACAGGCAAAGTAAGGCGGTTACCGTATTTAAAGTTTATGCAGCGAAAGTAAAACGTAATGCGGAATAACTAAAGCAATACAAACACAAAAATAAAAATAAATTTTTTCAGGAGAAAATATTATGAAAAAAATCGTAACCATGGGCGAAATAATGCTTCGTCTTTCCACACCCAACAACGAAAAGTTTATTCAGGCTGACGAGTTTGATATCAACTACGGCGGCGGCGAGGCTAACGTTGCGGTATCCTGTGCAAACTACGGACATAAGGCCGAATTCGTTACCGCGGTACCCGCAAACGAAATAGGCGACTGCGCGGTTGCGGCTTTAAGAAAGTACGGGGTAGAGGTAGACCACGTGGCTCACTGCGGCGAAAGGCTTGGTATATATTATCTGGAAACGGGAGCGTCGGTACGTCCTTCCAAGGTTGTTTACGACAGGGCTCATTCCTCGATATCCACGGCTACCGCAAAGGATTTCGATTTCGACGCGATTTTCGAAGGTGCGGACTGGTTCCACTTTACAGGCATTACTCCCGCCGTATCCGACAGCGCTGCCGAACTTACCGAAGCGGCGTTAAAGGCGGCTAAAAAGCACGGCGTAACCGTTTCGTGCGATTTGAATTTCCGCAAAAAGCTTTGGTCAAGCGAAAAGGCTAAAAAGGTTATGACCAATCTTATGCAATACGTAGACGTTTGTATCGGAAACGAAGAGGATGCCGATTTGGTTCTCGGTTACAAACCCGGCGCTACCGACGTTACCAAGGGCGACTTGGAACTCGCGGGTTATAAGGATATTTTCCAGAGAATGTGCAAAGACCTCGGCTTTAAGTATGCTATTTCTTCGTTGCGCGTATCCCACTCGGCTTCCGATAACGGTTGGTCGGCTTGCATTTACGAGGCTAAGAGCGGCGAATTCTATCATTCCAAAACTTACTCTTTGCACCCCATAGTTGACCGCGTCGGCGGCGGCGACAGCTTTGCGGGCGGCACCATCTGCGGTTTCCTTGACGGCAAGAATTTCAAGGACGCTTTGGAATTCGGCGTTGCGGCATCGGCGCTTAAGCATACAATCCCCGGCGACTTTAACCTTGTTTCGCGTAAAGAGGTAGAAGCGCTTGCGGGCGGCGACGGCAGCGGACGCGTACAGAGATAAAAATTTAACCGAAGAAAAGAAAGCGTAAAATATCCGCGTTAATATCTTTCTCGGTGGTGTTTAATAACTTATTTAAAATATCTGCGCCGAAAACGGTTAAGGTTTAATAAGTTACCGTTAAAACCGTTTTCGGCTAATGAAATTCGCTACAAATTTTTTTGCAGAGCAAAAAGATTTTCGCGGGGAGTTTTATGCAAATAGCTTTCAGAACGCACGACCTGGGCGTAAAAGGCGCCGCGGCGGCGGTAGAAAAATGTAACAGTTGCGGAATAAAAGCGGTTCAGCTGGTGGCTTATAAGTTTATCGACGAAATACCCTATCAGCCGAACGCGCTAACCGCGCAAAAAGCGGAAGAACTGGGACGGACGCTTAAAGCGGGCGGAATATCCGTAGGGCTTATAGGCGCTTATTTCAATCCCGTACATTCCGACAGGCAAAAGGTTGCAAACTGCAGACAGATTTTTAAGGACTATTTAAAATATTCCTCGCTTTTGGGCTGTAGCGTAGTAGGCAGCGAAACGGGCAGTTTCAACGACGACAAGTGGACGTATAATCCGCTTAACCGCACGGAAGAAGCTCTTCAAACGGTTATAGAAACCTTTACCGAACTTGCCGACTATGCAAAGTCGGTTGGGGCGTATATAGGAATGGAAGGCGCGGCGGGGCACGTGTGTTACGACGTTAAAACGCTTAAACGCGCGGTAGACGGCGTTAACAGGGACAATGTAAAGGTTATATTCGACATTTACAATTATCTCGACGAAAGTAATCACGCGCGCTATTTGGAGATATTGGACGAAGGCTTAAAAACCTTTGCGGGGAAGATAGTTGTGTTCCATTTAAAGGACTACGTTATGCAGGACGGCAAGGTAAAACAGGTGCCGCCGGGGAAAGGGCTTTTCGATTATCCCGCAATACTCTCGCGCATTAAGGCTTACGATAAAGACGCCGTGCTGGTTCTCGAGGGCACTACGGGCGAAAATATCGCGCCGTGTGCGGAGTATGTTAAAAAAGTTTGGACACAGGTTTAAAACAAAAATAAAAAATAAAGCAGCAAGTAAAACGCGGCTTAAAGCGCAGCGCGGTTGGGTTTACAATTTTTCGCTTAGGCGAACGTAAACGGCAATTTATAAGGCGGATACCTTAAATTGCAGGCGGGGGACTTGTTCTTCCGAAATTGCACAAAATACCGCGGGGCCGAAAGCGCGAAATTTTTTCAGGAAAGGAGTTATATGAAATTCGACGTAAGATACGCAAATCACCCCGACGATTCCAAAAAGTACGACACCGAGGAATTAAGGGAAAAATATTTAATTGAAAAACTGTTCGAAGAGGACGATATATTATTGACTTATTCGCATCAGGACAGAATTATAGCCGGCGGCGCAATGCCCGTTAAAAAAGCGCTTTCTTTAGGCACGTTTAAAGAGCTTGCAACGGCTTATTTTCTGGAAAGGCGCGAAATGGGCGTTATAAACATCGGCGGAGCGGGCGTTATAACGCTTGACGGAAAGAAATACGAAATAGGTCATAAAGAAGGTTTATATATCGGAATGGGCACCAAAGAGGTTGCTTTCACGTCGTCCGATGCAAAAAATCCCGCCAAATTTTATATAAATTCGTCTCCCGCTCACAAAACTTATCCCACGGTTAAAATAACCAAACCCGTAGAAGGGGTAACTCCTCCCGAAGGAGTGCGTTATTGCGTGCAGAGACACCTCGGCACTGCGGAGGGTATGAATAAGAGGACTATCAACCAGTTTATAGTAGGAGACGTTTGCGAAAGCTGTCAGCTTGCAATGGGTATGACCGAGCTTGCGGTAGGCAGTTCGTGGAATACTCTTCCTTCCCACACGCACGAAAGACGTATGGAAGTTTATATGTATTTCGAGGTGCCTGAAGACCAGGCGGTTATTCACCTTATGGGCACGCCGCAGGAAACCAGACACATTATAATGCATAACGAGCAGGCGGTAATTTCGCCCAGCTGGTCCATTCATACGGGCGTAGGCACATACAATTATACCTTTATTTGGGGTATGTGCGGTGAAAACCAGACGTATGACGATATGGATAATATCAAAACGCAGGATTTAAGATAAACTATATTTATATTTTATCTTCATGTGAAATGTTACATTTCGCAATCCGAATTAAATACAAAGCGCAAATAAATTTTTAGGGGAAACATAAATGGCACATTTATTATTCAAAGACGTAAACAAGGTTTATCCCAACGGTTATCATGCCGTGCACGACTTTAATATGGAAATCGACGACGGAGAATTTATATGTCTTGTCGGCGATTCCGGTTGCGGCAAGTCGACTACGCTACGTATGATAGCGGGTCTCGAGGATATCACCGCGGGCGAGTTCTATATCGACGGTAAGCTTGCAAACCAGATGAGTTCGCGCGACAGAGGAATCGCTATGGTATTCCAGTCCTACGCGCTCTATCCGCACCTTACCGTGTACGAAAACCTCGCATTCGGACTTATGCTCGAAGGTATAGACGCCGACGTTATCGAGGAAAAAGTTCAGGCGACGGCGAAAATTCTCGGCTTGACCGAGTACCTTGAAAGGTTTCCCAGAAATCTTTCCGGCGGTCAGTGCCAGCGTGTAGCGGTTGGACGCGCGCTTATCAGAAAGGTTTCTATTTTCCTTATGGACGAGCCTTTGTCCAACCTCGACGCAAAACAGCGCGTTACCATGAGGTCGGAAATAAAGCAGATACACCGTTCGGTCGGCGCTACGACAATCTACGTAACCCACGACCAGACCGAGGCTATGACTATGTCGGACAGAATAGTCGTTATGAAGTCGGGCGGCTGGGTACAGCAGATAGGTTCGCCTTACGAATTGTATTTTTACCCGAAGAATCTGTTTGTCGCTGGCTTTATAGGCGAGCCGCCTATGAATTTCCTGCGCGGCGAGGTAAAGGACGGCAAATTCGTCAACGAAGAAAGCGGCATTTCGTTTGATATTAAGCCGCTTGTAACCGACGTATCCTCTATCGAAGGTAAAAAAGTTGTGTTTGCTTTCCGCCCCGAATCTATAAAGGTTGCCAAGGGCGACAAGGCGGGCAAGGACGAATATTTAATCGAGTCGGAGGTCGAGCTTACAGAGCTATTGGGCGATACCACCAACGTGTATGCAAACATAGGCGACGTGAACATAATATTAAAGGTTAACCCGCACGACACCCCTGAAATGGGTTCGACATTTAAATTCTGCGTGCCCCATAAGGCGGCTTACATTTACGATGCCGAAACGGAAGAGGCTGTTCCTTCGGATATCAAAAGGCAGTAATGCGGCGGGCAGAAAGCCCTTAAAATCAGGAGAAATTTTAATATGGAACTTATAAGCAAAAAAATATACGAAAAGCCAGAAAGACCCGTTAAAATAATGCAATTCGGCGAAGGCAACTTTTTGCGTGCGTTTATCGACTGGATAATTCAGTGCCTTAACGACGACGGCGCGATATGCGCCGACGTTGCGGTTGTTCAGCCCATGCCTTTCGGAAGGGTTAAAGAGCTTAAAGAACAGGACGGACTTTATACTTTGCGCCTGGAAGGAATAGACAACGGCGAAAAGGTTAAAAAGAGCCGCGTTATAGACGTTATAGGCGACCTTATAAATCCTTTCGAAGAATACGAACATTATCTGTCGTACGGCGAAAGCGAGGATTTACAGGTAATTATATCCAACACAACCGAAGCGGGCATTGCGGTAGACCCTACCGACACCGATTTCACGGTATGTCCCAAGTCGTTCCCCGGAAAGCTTTTGGCGCTTTTGAAAAGAAGGTACGACCGTTTTAACGGCGATATGAGCAAGGGACTTGCCATAATCCCCTGCGAGCTTATAGACAATAACGGCGACGAGCTTTACAGATGTCTTACCGAGCTTGCCGAAATAAATAAGATGGACGGAAAGTTTATCGAATGGATGCAGAAAGCAAATCACTTTACGTCCACTTTGGTTGACAGAATCGTTCCCGGCTATCCCAGAAACGAAATCGAAGAGATTAAAAAGGAAACCGGATATATCGACAATAACGTGGTAAAGGGCGAAATTTTCCACCTTTGGGTGTTGAAAAAAGAACCGTTCGTTCAGAAGGTACTGCCCGCGGACAGCACCGGATTAAACGTAATTTTCGCCGACAGCATCAAGCCGTATAAACAACGTAAGGTTAAAATTTTAAACGGTTCGCATACCGCTATGGTTCCCGTTGCATACCTTTGCGGTATCGACACCGTGGGCGAGGCGGTTAATGACCCTGTAATAGGCAAGTTTGTGCGCGATTTCGTTTTCGACGAGGTTAATCCCACAATCGATTTACCGCAGGACCAGATGGTTGCATTTGCAAACAGCGTGATAGAGAGATATAAAAATCCCTTTATTCGTCACGAGCTTATGTCTATTGCTCTCAATTCAACCACCAAATTCCGTACACGTCTTCTGCCTACGCTGGAAGATTATATACGCATAACGGGTAAGTTGCCCCAACACTTATTATTCTCGTTTGCGGCAATAGTCGAGTTCCATAAGGGTCTTCGCGGCGAAGAGAAAATAGCGTTGAACGACGACCCCGCCTATCTCGCGCACTGGGCGCAGCTGTGGGCGGAGTTTGACGGCGACTATACCGCGCTTGCAAAGAAAGCGCTTGCGTGGACGGAAGCGTGGGAAGTCGATATGAACACTTTGCACCCCGAAATTACGTCAACTGTAGCTAAATATTTGCAGGCTATAGATACCAAGGGTATGAAAGCGGCCGTTAAATGTTTTGCGGACGGTTGCTGCGGCGAATGTAAATAACTGAGAATAATATGCAGGACATAGGAGGCTGAAACGCTGTTTCGGATAAACTTTCCTTTATTCTGCAATTAAATTCTGCAAAAAACAGAGGTCGAAATGACAAAAAAATCGATAATTATAAATCCCCTCGATAACGTTGCGGTTGCCTTGTGCGACCTTAAAAAAGACGAAACCGAGCAGGGAGTAATTTTAAAAGAGGACGTTGCAAAAGGGCATAAGTTTGCTCTGCGTGCAATAGCAAACGGCGAAAACGTAATTAAATACGGCGTACACATTGCGCACGCTACCGCGGATATACAGGCGGGAAAATGGGTTCATACCCACAATGTTAAAACCAATCTCTCGGAAAATCTGGAGTACGAGTATAACAAAGTTGACTGTGCATTAAAGCCTGTAAAACCGCGTAAAGTTAACGTGTATGAGCGCGGAAACGGCGACGTTGGTATCCGTAACGAAATTTGGATAATTCCTACCGTAGGCTGTGTAAACGGACAAGCCAAGGAAATAGCCGAAAGGTTTAAAAACGAGTGCGGCGAGGAGGGCTTCGACGGAATATTTGCGTATACGCACCCTTACGGTTGTTCGCAACTCGGCGACGACCACGAGCGTACCAAACTGATTTTACAGAAAATGGTGCGTCATCCCAATGCGGGCGGTGTGCTTGTTATAGGGTTGGGCTGCGAAAACAATCAGATGGCGGCTTTCCGCGAAACTTTGGGAAAGGTAGACCAAAAGCGCGTTAAATTTCTGGTTTGTCAGGACGTGGCAGACGAAATAGAAAGCGGATTTAATCTGGTAAAAGAAATAGCCGCCGAGGTTAAAAAGGACAAACGCGTTGAAAGGGATATTTCCTGCCTTAAAGTAGGGTTGAAATGCGGCGGCTCCGACGGGCTGTCGGGCATTACGGCAAATCCTTTGGTTGGATATTTTTCCGATTATATCGTCTCGGCAGGCGGTACGTCGGTTCTTTCCGAGGTGCCTGAAATGTTCGGCGCCGAACAACAGCTTATGAACCGCTGCAAGGACAGGGCTACTTTCGAAAAGGCGGTAAAGCTTATCAACGACTTTAAAGATTATTTCCGCTCTAACGGTCAGCCCGTAGGTGAAAATCCTTCGCCGGGAAATAAGGCGGGCGGCATTACCACGCTGGAAGATAAATCGTGCGGCTGTACTCAAAAGTCGGGTTCCGGCCCCGTGCAGGACGTTGTTTTCGACGACGGTTATGTAACCGAAAAGGGATTAAATCTTTTAAACGGGCCCGGCAATGATATGTGCGCTGTAACCAACATTGCGGCGGCGGGGTGCCATTTGGTGCTTTTCACCACGGGGCGCGGCACGCCTTTCGGCGGATTTGTACCCACGCTCAAAATAGCCACAAATTCCGACCTTGCCAAAAACAAAGCCAACTGGATCGATTTCAATGCGGGCGCCGTGCTCGATTCCGATTTCGACACCCAGCTTGAAAAACTTATCGACCTTATCGTCGAAACCGCCAACGGCAGGAAAACCAAAAACGAAATTAACAATACAAGAGAAATTGCCATATTCAAAACGGGCGTAACACTGTAAATTAAAGTTGCTTTTAAAGTCAGTCGGCGCGGGAACAGCAATCTGTTAAGGTTTGCGCGCGTAATTTACGGTATAATTTAAAACGCCATAACGTTATTTAGGAGAAACACGATGAAAAAATTTATGGATAAAGACTTTTTGCTGGAAACGGAGACGGCTAAAAAGCTGTATCACTCTCACGCGGAAAAGATGCCTATAATCGACTATCACTGCCACCTTCAGCCCAGGGAAATTTACGAGGATAAGAAATTCCGCAATTTAGCCGAGGTATGGCTGGGCGCGGGCGACAGGTACGGCGACCATTACAAATGGCGTTCGCTGCGCGCAAGAGGGTACGAAGAGGACAGCATTTCCGGACCGGACGACGATTACAAAAAGTATTTGCAGTTTGTTGAAAGTATGCCCTATTTCGTAGGCAATCCCTTATATCACTGGTCGCACCTCGAAATGCAAAGGTATTTCGGTATAGACGACATTATAAATTCCTCAAACGCCAAAAAGATTTGGGACAAGGCTAACAAAGTGCTTGAAACATTGACCGCGCGCGAGATGATGTATAAGTTTAACGTTAAAACCGTATGCACGACCGACGACCCCGTAGATAGCCTCGAGTGGCATAAAAAGATGAATGCGGACGAAACTTTGAAAGTTAAGGTGCGCCCTGCGTTCCGTCCCGATAAGGCCATTAACGTAGAACTTTCCTGGTTTGCAAGCTGGGTAAAACAGCTTTCTGGCGTAATCGGAAAGGAAATAAAGACGCTT
Organism: uncultured Clostridia bacterium; assembly: GCA_947053545.1. Classification (GTDB taxonomy): domain Bacteria; phylum Bacillota; class Clostridia; order Christensenellales; family Borkfalkiaceae; genus Coproplasma. Next base: position 40,122 of record CAMRSY010000008.1, on the reverse strand, counting down.
GAAGATTTGTGCAACGCGCTTGCCGAAAGAATTAAATTCTTCGACGAAATGGGTTCGCGCGTGTCCGATCACGCGTTAGACGTGGTATGTTACGCTCCCGCAACGTATGAAGAAGCCAACGCCATTTTCTTAAAGGGTATGAAGGGCGAGAGTATCAGCGTGGAAGAGCAGGACAAATACAAAGGTTATGTTCTTCTGTTCCTCGGCAAGCAGTACAAAAAGTACGGCTGGGTTCAGCAATATCATATCGGCGCGTTGCGCAACAACTCAAAAAGTATGTTGGCAAAAATAGGGCCGGACACCGGATTCGACGCTATCGAAGACGCCGTTTATATGGAAAAGCTTTCGGCGCTGTTGGGCGAGCTTGACGGACAGGACGCGCTTCCCAAAACTATTTTATACTGTCTTAACCCCCGCGACAATTACGCGCTTACCGTTCTTGCGGGTTGTTTCCAGAAGGAAGGCGTTAAGGGCAGAGTGCAGGTAGGCACGGCGTGGTGGTTCCTTGATCAGTTAGACGGCATGAAGCAGAATCTTGAAACGCTGATGCAGGTGGGCTTAATTGCGCAGTCGGTAGGTATGCTTACCGACAGCCGTTCGTTCCTTGCATATCCCCGTCACGAATATTACAGAAGACTTTTGTGCAACATACTGGGCAACCTTGTGGAAAGCGGTCAGTATCCCGCAAGCGAACTTGAAACGCTTGGCAAAATTGTGGAAGACGTGTGCTACAACAACGCGCAGGAATATTTCGGGTTTTAACAGGTTTAAAATTTACCGTCGGGCGGCTATACTGTCCCCCGACGGTTTAATTTTATTGCGGTATAAGTATGTGTTTAATATATGGGCGAATTAAGGTTGCAAATCTGATTTTATATTAACTTTGCACAGGATTTAGGCGAAAGCACTGATAACATAAAAATTGTCCGCCGCAAAATAAAATTCGATTTTTAAAAATTGTGTGAAATATTTTACGAAGCGTTTATGCAGGTTTAAACTGCTTTATAATATAAGTGAACAAAAAAGTAAAGTAAAACGCCCGCTGCAGAGGGTTTAAACTTACCGTTTTTTGCGAAAAATAAGGATATAAGGAGTTTAAATTTTATGAAACATTATTTGCAGACTAAAACCAATGAAAATTACGATTTATTCGACGCGTTCAACGATTTATTCCGCCCCGTATTTTTCGACGAGCAGCACGATTTGAGAACGAACATCAAGGAAACGGAGGAAGGCTACGAACTGGACGTGGAAATGCCCGGCTACTCCAAAGATCAAATTAAAGTTTCGTTAGAGCAGGGATACCTTACCGTGTCGGCGCTGAAAGAACAGAAGGAAGAGGATAAGGGCGCAAGATATCTTCGCAAGGAAATTACGGAAACCTGCCAGCGCAGTTTTTATGTCGGCGATCAGGTTACCGACGATAAAATCAAGGCGAAATACAACAATGGTATTCTTTCGCTTTGCGTTCCAAAATCAAAGCCCAAGCAGGTACAGGGCAAGTTTATTTCTATAGAATAAAACTTGTCGCCAGCCCCGAGTTTTTTAATTGCGGCGGTTTAAAACTAACTTTATAACGGAAAAAATTACTCCGCAGCGGTTTCGCTGCGGAGTATTCATTTTTATGTCGCCGCTGAAAATATCTTTTTTCATTGCTATTCACCAAAATAATTCTTTTTCAGCGCGGTGAAATCATTTATAATTTCATTTGCGTGTTCGGATGACAGCTCGTGCGACCAGTTTACGGGATTAAAATCGCCGCCGCTTATATTATAATAGGAAAAGCGCGCCGTATTGTCGCGGTAAGTATCGTTCCATTTATCGAAAAGAGGGGTGGCAATGTGCCCTTCAAGCGAGCAGTTTATAAAATCGCATCTACCGAAATCGCGCCAGGGTCGGGCAAGAAAAACGCTGTTTGCCGCCGCGCCGCCGTTTTTAAGGGCGCAGTTTAAAAACAGATAGCCGTATTTTTGTTTAAGCGAGTGCGAGGGGGCGGCTATAAATCCGTTGCCGCGCTTTTCGTCCAGCGAAATAAGTTCGCAGTTTTCAAACAGCGCGCGGGCGCCTCCGAATATAAAATCCACGGTGCCCGAAATGCGGCAGTTTTCAAAATAATGAAACGATTCGCCCTCCATATATAGTTGGTTTCGCGGAATAAATCCGTCGTAATATGTCGGGTCGTCGGTCAGCCCCGAATACCTTATAACAAGGTCGTCGGGGAAGGGGGCGGTAAACAACGTGTCCTGAGTAGAAACAAGATTTACGTTTTTGGCGTGAAACAGTCTGGCGTTTACAGACAGGGCGACGCACTGTCCGTGCGTTTCGGGAGCGATGTTCGAATTTGTTATCGTAAGGTTGCTTATCATAACTCTTTCACCAGTCACACACAGGGTGAAAGTTCTGAACGTGTTATACTCTCTGCCGTCAAAATGCGGTTTTTTGGCGTAATCGTCGTAAGTGATTACCGTTGTTTCACGGTCTTCGCCTATCAGTTTAACGTCGTCGCACGCTATCGTCAATTTGGCGCGGTAAACGCCTTTTTTCAGATATATTGTGGTAGGTTGGGTAATATTGGCTAATATATCGCATATATCGTCGTCGGGCGTTACGTGAATATTTTTCATTTACTGCGGCTCCTTTTTACGGCAATATTGTAGCACAATTTTTTTTGTGAAACAATTAAAAAAAGTATTGATTTTTAATTTTGCCCGTGATATAATGATAAAGCTAAATGTGATAATGTAACATTATGACATTATAAAATTTGTGCGATTTGATAAACTATGCGAAAAAACGGTTCAAGACTGATATCTGTGAAACAATATAGAGCGACGGACTTGGTGATTTTCGCGTTAATAGTAATAATCTTTGACCTGTTAATGCATTTTACGCCTACGCTTTTTGCCGGCGAATCAATATTTTCGTTTTGCCTGACCGTTCCCATAACATTATTGGTAATGATAAGATGGGGGTGGTATAGCGTGTTTTTTGCTATTGGCGACGCGTTGTTGCTTACGGCAATCAATAATCCTTCTGTTTGGCAGAGTTACCTGTGTTACGGGGTGGGGAATGCCTCGCTTATGTTACTGCTGATAGTTGTTAAGTTTGCGGGTAAAAAACGAATAGCTTCAACATGGTATTTCACCTCGCTCTTTTTTATATGCGGCTGGGTTTTACAGAATATTACAATATCTGTGATGAATGCTGTTTGCGGGCTTCCGTTCTTATCATATCTGGGTTCTAATTTTGGCTTTGGTATAACCGGTGTGTTGTCGCTGGCTATGGGGCTTGTAATAACGTTAGTTCTCAGAAGGCTGGACGGTATGTACGAAGATCAGATGGATTATCTAAAAAGACTTAAAGGCGAACGAGAGGAAAAGCGCCGTTTGGCAGAACGCGGCGAGGACGTTTTGGAATTTGACGAAGAAAGTTTTGCTATTCTCAACAAGGATAACGACCTTTATTGAGTTTTAAGTTAAAGTAAAAATCGACTTGCCGTCGTACAATCATTCTAACAAAATGGTATGGAGGAAATTTCAATGTTCAAAATCAAATGTGATGATTTTCTTACCTGTGACGAAGCAACTGGCACTTATTCAATGTCGGCAGAACAGCAGGTAAGGGATCAGACAGAAAAGAACAGATGGAAAAACATAGGACTTACTATATTGAAGGATTGGCGTTTGTATTTAATGCTTCTCCCTATGGTTTTGGTCTATGTTTTTTGGCGTTATATGCCTATGACGCAGCTTTTAGGTGCGTTTAAGGATTATAACACTCCCGGCGCCAACGGTAATACCGAGAATATGAAATGGTTCGGTTTGAACAATTTCATGAATATTTTCGTCGGTTCAAACGCTAATTTGTTCTGGCCTGCTTTCAGAAACACATTTATTATTGCATTTTATAATTTATTATTCGGATTTCCGATGCCTATAATTTTGGCGTTGTTTTTTAATGAAGTAAAGTCGAATGTGGTTCGTTCTACGGTACAGGTGCTTGTATACCTGCCTAAATTCCTTTCCACGGTTATCGTTACGTCGATTGCGCTTATCCTTTTAAACGGAAAAAGCGGCGGCGAGCTTGGAGCTCTTTCAAAAATAATAGCGGTTTTCGGACCTAACAACGAGGCTTTGCAAAACGCCCTTAACAGCGGCATTTTCTTCGAGGCAAGATATTTCCGTTCGCTGTATGTTATAACCGAGCTATGGGAACATGCGGGATATGATTCTATAGTGTTCTTCGCTGCGGTTATTGCGGTTTCGCCTACGTCTTACGAAGCTGCCCAGATAGACGGTGCGGGAAAGATTCAGCAGATGCGCTATGTGGTTTTGCCCAGTATTCTTTCCACTGTCGTTATAATGTTGATAATGAAAATAGGCGGATTGCTTTCCGTAGGTTACGAAAAAGTGTATCTGTTGCTGTCGACCGGCAACATGTCGGCTTCACAAATAGTCGCTACGTTGGCAAACAGCTGGGGCGACGGAAAAGGTATCGCGGCTGAAATGACTAACAACTTAATCGGTATGATATTGGTTATCGGCGCGAATACCGTATCGCGCAAAGCGGCGAATGTTTCACTGTATTAAGGAGGATACGGCTTTATGAAAAGAAAAATGGAAATTTCCGAGCTGATATTCAAAATTGTAGCGTATGTCTTTTTGATTGTATTCGCGCTAATGTGTCTGTATCCTTTGGTATATGTACTAGCAGGTACTTTCAGCTCCAGTGACGCGGTTTTAAATAACAAAATAGTCCTTTGGCCCGTTATCGGCGGCGAGGGTAGCTATAGATTCGGATTTACCGTGGATGCCTTTAAATATGCGTTTGGCTATAATATGTTCTGGGTTAGCTATGCAAACACCATCTTCGTTGCTTTCATAGGTACAATTTGGTGTCTTGTTTATTCGATACTCGGCGCATATGCACTTTCGAAAAAAAGACTTCTAGGCCGTCACGGCTTCAATTTCTTCCTTGTATTTACTATGTGGTTCGCCGCCGGTATAATACCTACGTTCTTAAACTATAAGGCGACGGGCGACGCTCTTGCTACGATAGTTGGAGGGCAGGATTGGGGCGATATTGACCTTAAATGGCTTATAGTTTTGGCTATGGGTATGAATGCGACCAACATCATACTTTTAAGAAACTCGTTTGAGGGAGTGCCTACGGAAATAGAGGAGGCTGCGAGAATAGACGGCGCAACCGAAATGCAGGTGCTCATGAATGTTTATATTCCTATGAGCAAGGCAACTATTGCAACAGTCGCTCTGTTCTTCGGAATTTCTCGTTGGAACGGTTATTTCTGGGCGTATAAAGTTTCTAACGCCGCAAACCAGAGTTACAGCTGGCCGGTGCAGGTTCTCGTCCGTGATTTAATTGATAACGAAACGGATATAACCGGTAAATTTAACGGCGACAATTCGCACGAATTTGCTAACCAGGGTATAGCTACCAGTGTATTGTACTCTTTTATAGTGCTTAGTATTATACCAATTCTCATTATTTATCCTTTCATACAAAAGTACTTTGCGAAAGGCGTAAACATGGGCGGTGTAAAAGAATAAATATCGACGAATACAGGCTTTGCTTGCATTATAATTAAAAATAATTTAAGGAGAAAAATAAATGAACAAAAAACTTAAAATTGCCAGTGCCGCGGTTGCCGTGGTTATGGCAGGTACAATGGCTTTCGGTATGTTCGGCTGTAATAAGGGCGGCGGCGACAGTGCTGTTAAACCTAAACTTGACGCGAACGGTAAGCTTACGTATGATGCTAATACTCAGTTAAATGTTAACATCATAGATTCAGCAAATACCGACAGACACATTTCCTATGATTCAAAACAGTTGGCTACCAGCTGGAAAGGACTCGACGGAGAAACTGTTACCGCCGGCTCTTTAAAACCCGCTTGGAAAACTTTCGGGCAAACTCTCGGTATTCAATTCAAAGATACTGCGGTTAACGGCAGAAACGGCGAGGAACTTTCGAAGGCGATTTCCGAAGGCGACGTTGCGAACCACCAGTTCATTAACGCGTCGGCTGCTGAAATTACCGGTAATATGGATGCGCTTTTGGATATTAATCAGTACCTTGATTATATGCCTAACTACAAGGCGTTCCTTGACCAGAGCCCCGTTGTTAAGTATTCGTTGACGATGAACACCGCCAACGGTGCAATGTATTATATTCCTTATTTCGACGGCAACGACGATATAGAGAAATATTCAATGGTTCAGAGACAATGGGTAAGAGCCGTTCTCGACGACAGCAACCCCATAGCCGGCACTACGACGTTTAAGGCGCATGCAGAAGCAAAAGGTCTTACCGGTACGGCGGCAACCGCTGTTTCGTTTATGGGTTCTACTGCAGCGGATAACTGGGTGGTAGAAACTACTAAAGCCGGTGACGACGCTTCTAAAACCGTTTGGGTAAAATGTGACTACGGTAAAGCTCTTGACGCGGTTAAAGGTACAACGGGACTCGGCGCGGCTTATACCGACGCTGCCGGCGTAGCTTATGACGGTACCAGCGGTAACATCGTTGATATAATGAACAAGGCAATCGAGGTTAAGGCTGGTGCGGTAACCGGTGCGCAGCTTGCTAAACTTTTGCGCGAATACATAAAGGTTGCTTATTATGTAGGCGATACGGCAGAAGCCGCTAAGACGTCAACGACTGCAATGTATGCCGCAGACAAACTTGCCGACGTATTCAATTCTACATCGGCAGCTTGGGATGCAGACCTTATGACGGCTATGTTCCGTTGCGTTGTAACCAATTACAATCAGTTCCCCGGTATGAGCAGTGCGGATATTACCAAGGTGTGGGCGCTTGCCGGACGTGAAATGAAGGCTCAGCGTGAAAACGACCTTATTGCTCTCGCTGGCGAACTGTACGGTGTACGCGGTTTAGAATCCCGCTTAGAATATACATACATTAACAGCAAAGGCGTTCTTTCCGATGCCCGTCAGAATGTTAAATCTTATGATGCGGCGGCTAAACTTCATGCTCTCGCAGAAGAAGGACTTCTTTTCAATACGGTTTCCGATTCGTCTTCAACGATAGATAAGCTGTATAACAATAAAAATACTACGTTTATGTTGCATGACTATGCCCAGACCCAAACTACCGACGGTTTCAAGGCTTCGGAAGGTTGGACCGGAACAACAACGGCTGATGCGTTTAAATTTGACTTTGCTCCCATCTTAACCGCTGTTTCCAAGTGGGATACTAACGACGACGGTACGGCTGAAACTGTTATGAGATTTACAGAAAGCTGGCGTTCCGTAAAGAACACCGGTGTCTGCATTCCTAAGGCGGCAATCGGCAGCGATTCAAACAAACTGTCGGCTGTTCTTGCATTTGTTGACTATCTGTATTCCAATGATGGACAAATAGTAGGTTCATACGGTAATCAGGCTTCCGGTAAAACGGCAAGCGATGGCTACTGGTACGGCAACCCCGTAACCGAAACTATCGGCGGCGTAGCGGTTTCTGCAGGTGTGGGCGATCTCGCAGCTCTCAAGACGGCGGGTGTTGTAGATACTAACGACGGTGAACAGTACTTTATTGCAAATACCGAAGCTAATAAAGAAAACCGTGCTAAGTACTTTATGTACGGAAACAAGATTTATACGGGTATTGCGTATAAAGACAGGCAGATTCCTGCAATGACCGATAACAACAAGACATTCTTCCTTGGCGGCGAAGTTGAAGGAAGCGGAAAGATGGATACTAAAAATACTATTGGTTACATCAAAAATCACCAGTATAAGTACACGGACTATGCGCGTGGCGTTGTAGGTGCGGCTCTTCCCATCGGTAATAAGGATCAGGGCTTTGAATTCCAGTGCACGGCGGCTTGCGCTCTTGACGGATCTAACGTAGTTGCTACTGCACTCAATAACGGAACTATCAAGCACGTAACTTTGGAAGTTGATCCTAATAACTGGTGGTATACCGAAGCTGCTACAGTGCTTCCCGTAGCATCCAGCGAAGGCGCTGCAATTAAGGCTCAGACTTATCTTGACGGTTCTAAGAGTATTGTAGGTATGTTCAATCCCACCTCTACGGCCGGTTTCTCCAATGTTTACATTGATATCGCTTTCTGGGGCTACAATACTAACTTAAAGATAGGTACTAACGGTAAAACATCCGGCGACTACGAGATGAAAGCAAATGCTGCTGCGGTTATGGCTTATGTAAGAGGCTATGAGAACAGCGGCCTTGATACCAGAATTACCTACTATTCAAGGGCATGGGGTGCATTAAGAGCTCTCTTTGGAGTATAATCGCCTGGGCGTTATTAAACTAATTGATATTTAATTGATATTTACCTAAGGGTGCCCGTTTAAGGGCGGGCACCCGACTAGGTAAATTGTACAAGGGAGATTTGAAATGAAAACTCAAATGAGAGTTCAAAAAATCCTTATGCTTATTTCACTCGTTGTGTCGGCGTTGGTATTCGTTTTTGCGCTGATTTTTATGACGGGCGGTCTTGCTAATGTCTATCGTTTTATCGATACGACAAACGGTCAGGATTATATACATTGTTCAAAATTTGTTTCAACCTCGCAAAGTTTTGTTTCTACTTTGGTTGCGTTCGGTGTAGTTATGGTGGTGTTAGTTGCCGCCATGTACCTTATGGCATGCAATTCTCGTAGAAAATATTATATAACAAATTACATTGCGATTGCTGTTTTTGTAGTATTCGCTTTAGTCGTTGCTGTTTATCTGGTCATTATGGTAGCTACCCTGATGAATCTTTATCAAAACGACATTCTTTGGAAAAGCGGCGAAGGCGAAAAGATAACAAGGGTTGTTGAAATTATTGTTAAAGACCCTATTACCGGTGAAGACAAAGTTGAAGGTTACGAAACTTTGATACTTGCCACTAACTATGCAGATCAGTCCAGGTTCTATCCGGATTATGTGCTTGATCCCAATCAGACGTATAACTTTATCTTGGGATTTGTTCTGTTTGTTATAATTATTGCAGATATTGTTTGCGTTACTCTTTGCACTGTTTGGAAATTCCTTCTTATAAAAGGCGAAAAGAAACTGCTTGCAACAACAGCACCTGTAACGGAAAATGTCGTAGCGGCAGAAGCTAGCGAAACTGTTGCAAATGCCGTAACGGAAGATTTCGTGGAAAACCCTGTAAAGGAGGAGGAATAAAATGAAAAAGACTCCTAATCAGGAAATTTTAAGTTTGGATATAATGCGTTACAAGACCAACAAGCTGCCTGCAAGCCTTGCGCTTTTGGGTATCGTGTTCAGTTGCTTGTATTTCTGCTTATTGTATGGTTATAAAACGCCTTTCTTCAGTATGTGGAAAATAGGCATTTCGGTTATGTTGACGTTGTTACTTTTATTGGTCACTTTCCTGTCGTCGGAAGGTATCAAGGCTTATAAAAAGAATTATGCCATTGTTCTTTTGGTTCTCGCAGTTATGCAGATTATAAGGATGTTCGGGCTTCCGTTCGAGGCGTTGAAACACGACAGCGGACTTGCGGCATCGGATGTTCATGCGCTTGAAATTCGTTATTTCGGTGTTGACTTATCTTCCGGCGCAAGTTATGCAATACTTGTCATTTGGCTGGCTGCAAGCGCAGCATGCTTAATAGCTGCAGCTGTTATCGGCTATATCAACTGTATCAGGCTGGAAAAATTCCGGAAAAAAATTGATAACGGTGAAATGGTAGTTGAAGATGTTATGATGCAAATGGATGCTGACGATAAAGCCGTTGCGGCGGTTAATAGCAACATTCAAGTTCAATCGCAAAATATAGACGATGCTGAAACGGTTGCACAAATAACGGATGACGGTTCCGCTTCGGAAGAGGAGGAAAAATAATGCCTGAAGTACATATAAATCATCTTGACAAAATATATGACGGCGGGGTTCAAGCTGTTTGGGATTTTAATCTTGATATAGCTGACGGTGAGTTTATTGTATTGGTAGGTCCTTCCGGTTGCGGCAAGTCTACTACACTTAGAATGGTTGCGGGGCTTGAAGATATTACTGCCGGCAAACTTGTAATTGACAATAAGGATTGTACCAAGCTTCCGCCTAAGGACAGAGACATTGCAATGGTTTTCCAAAACTATGCGCTCTACGGTCATATGACTATTTACGAAAATATGGCGTTTTCGCTTACGTTGCGTAAAGAAGACAAGCTTGTTATTCACCGTAAAGTTATGGCCGCCGCTGAGATTTTGGATTTAAAAACTCAGCTAAATAAAAAGCCTAAACAGCTTTCGGGCGGGCAGCGTCAGCGTGTAGCTATAGGTCGTGCGATTGTACGAAATCCCAAGTTGTTTTTATTCGACGAGCCGTTGTCAAATCTTGACGCAAAATTGCGCGGTTCTATGAGGCGCGAGCTTATTTTGTTACATAAAAAGCTTAACGCTACAATGATGTATGTAACACACGACCAAACCGAGGCGCTTACCCTTGCAGACAGAATAGTTTGTATGTCTATGGGTCACGTTCAGCAAATCGGTAAACCTATAGAGCTTTATGATAAACCCGCCAATACATTTGTCGCTACATTTATAGGTCTTCCTCCTATGAATATGTTTGACGGCAAGATTGAAAGCGGAAAGTTTGTGTGCGATTTATTTGAGTATAAACTTAGCGGCGAAATTGCTTCGAGGTTAAGTGAGTACGAAGGCAAAAATGTTGTGTTGGGAGTTCGTCCTGAAAACGTTGTTTGCGGCGGGGATATTAACTTGCATATAACCAACAATGAGAATTTAGGGATGAATACTTTGGTTCACGGCAAAATCGGACATAAGAATATTGTTTGTAAATTTGCAGAGTGGTGCAACTATAAAGTGGGCGATGAAATTAAAATAGGTTTTATGCCCGACAAGATTCATTTCTTTGAGCAACCGGTTATGGGCACCAATGAAAAAGGCGAACAGATTGTCGTTGAGTACGGTAAGGCAATATAGTAAAGGGAGGCATATTATGGCAGACAACCAAATTGTTGACAACTCTAATGAAACAATAGTGCCTGAAACCGAAAGTGTTGAACTGACGGTATCGGACGATTCTGTCGTTACGGAAAAACCTAAAAAAGGCGGGAAATTTATTGCCAATTTAAAAGAGTGGTTTAGAAAATTTATTGTTAAGCTTAAGCGTAAAACGCAAATTATACCGTTCTTTTTAACGCTTGTAACTTCATTTGTTTTCCTTTGCATGATAGGTACGTTTTCGCAACTGATTCAGGTAAATAGCGGTATACCTTCTTTAGGCGTTTGTATGTTTGTATCAACATTGTCGTCTATACTTGTTTTGCCGTTGTTTCTTAATGCATTCCCGAAAAATAAAAAACCGGTTATTCCTTTCATAGTTGCGGTATTTGTGGTTTTTGCACTTATAATTGCTATGGATATTGTTTTTCTGGTAAATATGCAAAATTTCTTTAAGGAACACAGCGTAGGGACAATGGCTTTCTATAATGAGTCGCAGACATCGCTTATATGCCATATAGTTCTCGTCGGTGTGTGCGTTTTGGCATTTGCATTATTGCCAGTTTATAAGAGAGCAATTAACAAGATAAATACTAAGAAAGTTGTTTCAAGTAACGATTTCTCTGGCGAAATTGATACGAGTGCCGAAGTATAAATCAATTTTTACTCAGATTTTACAGTAATCGACAAACTTTGTTTTGTCGATTATTTTTTAAGGGATATAATGTCAAAAAAGAAAAAGAAAAACGATAAAGAATCGACTATTGAAAATTATTATGATTTGAAAGTCGATAAAGTCGACGAGCTTGTTGCCGCCTTGAAAGGAGATAAACCTTCTGAAGAACGGGAACAGATATCGATGAAAATCTCTGATTGTACCGGGGAAGAGGAGAAAAAATCAAAAAAACACGAAAAGGAATTTGACCCGTATAAAGTTGACAAGCTTTCGCGCGTGCCTGCTTGGCTTAAAGCAATTTTTATAAAGTTTTGGTTTGCCGGCGCGGTTTGTTATTTCATTATGATGGGTACCGGTTTGCAGGATTTTGACGCTATTATCGTCACCGGCGTTGTTTTGGGCGTAATTGTAGATGTGCTTGTCAATCCCTGCTTCGGATATATGCAATCGGATAGAAGGGAGTTTGATAAATATATTATGCTGCCTTTTCCGTTTAAAAAATATTGGACTTTTTTTGTTAATATAATCTACTATGTAGCAATTTTATTTTTAGTAAATTACTGCTATCTCGGCATTAACCTTATGTGCAATGCAATTGCCGGTACCGAAATGAATTATTATGTTGGCGTAGAACCGCTTCTGTTCGGCGTGCTGACTACCATAGTCGATATGTTTTTTATCGGAATTAAAGATTTAATAGTGTATTTGGTTAAACGCAAAAAGCGTGACAAATCGGAGAACGTTTAATTTAAAATAGGAGAAAGTTGCGGATGTTTAAATTGTTGTTTGTTTCAAGCACTACGGCGTGTTTTGAATTACAGAATAAAAATCCTTATTATTCCCCCGAAAAATATTCGGTTGTTTTAAACGGCGAAACATACGGCGGGCAAAGGGATGCAAACGTTTTTTCGCTGTTCGGGCTTTTACCGGACACCGAATATACGGTGGCTACAACGCTTGACGGCTATTCGTTGAAATTCCGTACCGACAAGGAAAGCGGAACGGTAAACGTTAAGGAGCTTGGGGCAAAAGGCGACGGCGTTACGGAAGATACATACTTTATTCAGATGGCGATAGACAGCTGTCCTAAAGGCGGCAGGATAATCATCCCCGAAGGCAGCTATTATACGCGTCCTATAGTTCTGAAATCGGATATCACTCTCGAAATTCAGAAGGGTGGCGAGCTTTTGGGGGATATTGTTGAAGAGCATTATCCTTATGTTCCCGGCAAATTGGAAGAGGGGGATAACGAAGACATACTTGCCACATGGGAGGGCAATCCTTATCCCTGCCATCAGTCTTTCGTGTCTGCATATAAGCAAAAAAATATTAAAATCGTGGGTGAAGGCACAATTAACGGCAATGCCGATAAGTCCACCTGGTGGGCAAGACCAAAGGGCAGAGCGGTTGCCCGCCCCCGTCTTGTAACTTTAAACAAGTGCGAAAACGTAGTGTTCCACGGCGTTACCTGTAAAAATTCGGCTGCTTGGAATTTACACCCTTTCTTTTCGCAAAATCTCGGTTTTTACGATATAAGAGTGCAGAATCCATATACCGGACCGAATACCGACGGGCTGGACCCCGAAAGTTGCGATAAAGTTGAAATAATCGGCTGCGTTTTCTCGGTAGGCGACGACTGCGTGGCATTAAAGTCGGGTAAGCTTTACATGGGTTCAAAATACAAGACGCCGGCAAACCGCCATACGATACGTAACGACCTGTTTCAGGACGGGCACGGCGCCATTGTTTTGGGCAGCGAAATTTCCGGCGGCGTAAAAAATCTTACTGTTTGCCAATGCGTATTCAAACATACCGACAGGGGACTGCGCATAAAATCGCGCCGCGGCAGAGGTAAAGACTGCATAATTGACGGCGTTGTATTCGAAAATATCAAAATGGTAAACGTAATAACCCCGCTGGTTATAAATCTGTATTATTTTTGCGATCCCGACGGCCATACCGAGTACGTCTGGTCGCGCGAAATGCGCCCCGTTGGCGACGACACGCCGTATATGGGTAAGTTTGTATTTAGGGACATAGAGTGTACCGACTGTGAATGTATGTGCGCCTATTTCGACGGACTTGTAGAGCAACCCATAAAGGAAATAGTGCTTGAAAACGTTAGTTTCGATTTTAAAGACGATGCAAAACCGTTTAAGCCCGCTATGCTGGAATACGTGCGTGATTTCTGTAAAGAGGGGCTTTATGTAGATAACGTTGAAAAAATTACGCTTAAAAACGTTAATTTCAACGGCGTTAAAGGTGAAAATATTATAAGGAAAAACTGCGGCGAACTTACCATTGTTTAACAGGAAGATTATGGATTACTCGATAATAGATAAATATATAGACAGATTAATTGAAGATACGACGCCCGACGCGCCGATTTGGAACATAGAAAATATACGATTGGGCAAGCCAGCTCATTGGAATTATATCGACGGGTGTATGATGACGTCGCTGTACACGATATATAAGCAGAGCGGCGATAAAAAATATCTTGCGTTTATCGATAGTTTCATCGATTATTACGTGTTCGAAGACGGAAGCGTCAGAGGGTATAAATTAGAGGCGTATAACCTCGACAATCTTAACGAGGGCAGAATTCTTTTCGACTTGTACAAAGAAACCGGTAAGGAAAAGTACAGAAAGGCAATCGACCTGTTATTCAGACAGATAAAAGAGCAGCCCCGGACCGAATACGGAAATTTCTGGCATAAGGCAATATATCCCGACCAGGTTTGGCTTGACGGTATGTATATGTCGGAAGTATTTTATACCAGATATGTTGCGGAAATAGGCGGCGGCGATTTTTCGGAAATTGTAAAACAGTTTAAAAGCGTGTTCGACCATATGTACGACAGGGACAAACGGCTATATTATCACGGCTGGGACTGTTCGAAAAAATCGTTTTGGGCGGACAAGCAGACAGGGCTTTCCAAAAATTTCTGGCTGCGCTCAATCGGCTGGTACTGCGTGGCGCTGACCGACGTGCTTTCGTATCTGCCTGAAAGTGCAAATGATGCGAAGGAACAGCTGGGCGTTATATTTAAAACAACAATCGAAGGATTAGAACAGTATATCGACCCCGAAACCAATATGTTCTGGCAGGTTGTCGACCAAATAGGAAGAGAGGGCAACTATGCGGAAACGTCGGGTTCCGCAATGATTTCTTACGCAATGATGAAAGGCGCAAGGCTCGGTTATTTGGATGGCCGCTTTGCAAAAATCGGAGAAAACGTTTTTAACGGTATTTGCGATAAATATCTAAAGGAAACCGACGGCAAACTCAATTTAGGCGGTATATGTCTTGTTGCAGGGTTAGGCCCTGAAAATAATCCCCGCCGCGACGGTTCGTACGAATACTACATTTCCGAACCCGTAGTTGAAAACGACGCTAAAGGTACCGGTCCGTTTGTTATGGCGTATACGGAAATTAAGCAACTTTAATATAGAGAGAAAGTTTTATAAATTATTAACGGCTTACGCATTTCAGTGCGTAAGCCGTTTAAATGTTTTTCCGATAAAATTTCACCCGTATCCATAAATTTTATGAATATCAAAAGCGAATTATAAAATAAAAAAACCGTCTTTTTTCCTTCGCAAAGTGTGAATTGTTTAAATAATTTAATTTAAATTGTTTTTTATAAAGTCCGACGGCGCTGCGCCGTAATACTTTTTAAAAACCCGTGAAAAATATAGCGGTTCAGAGTATCCGCAAGCTTCGGCAATCTGAGTTACCGAATAGTTCGAATACCGGTTTGTCACGCCGGATAATATAATTGTTTTTGCCCGCTCCATTCTCGCCCGCATAAGATACGCGTGCGGGGTAACGCCCGTTTCTTTTTTAAAAAGTTTACGCACATAATCGTAATTCAAAGGCAGAGTGCGTATAAAATTTTCAAGCGAATACGTTGTGTCGCCTATATGTCTGTCAATGTCCTCCATAATCATGGCAACGGCGGGGGAGTAGCCGTTTGGCGCGGCATATGCGGCAGTTAACGCGGCAATCAAGTTTCCGTATGCGGATAAAACGCCGTTGTTTTCCGTTTTGTTTTTTAAAAAATGATTCAAAGCGGACTCTATGGCGCGCCGTATTTCATCTGCGTTTTCGGACGGAATTATCAAAGTTGATTTTACCGGCAAAAGCGCTTTGCTCAAAACGGCGCGCACTGCATTTCCGGCATTAACGCTGTGCATAGTAAGCGGCGGTATAATTGCAACGTCGCCCTCTTCAACGGAAATAGATTTTCCGCTTTCTTTTACCGTGCCGCTGCTCTTAAAAAAAATAATATCAAAGTCGCCGTGAACGTGTTCCTTAGCTTCTTCGGAATTGACGGTTTTGCCGACAAAAGTTATATTGTTCATATCCGTATTGTACCATTAAAGTAACGTTTTGTCCATATAACGTGTATAATCAGTCGATTTTATTTGTGTTTTATTTTAACAAAAACTTTGTTGTCGGCTTCAGCGCAGTATTCGCCGTTGTCTATATAGCCGTGCTTTATAAAAAATTTTTCGCTTTCTTCAACCGGCAAAGCGTAAATTTCATCCGCGCCCGTTTCCCTTAATTCTTTTTCGGCAAATAAAAGTAACTGCGAGCCGATTCCCCTGCGGCGGAAATCAGGCGCAACGTAAAGTTCGCGGATATCTCCGAAGCCTTCCTTAAAGTTCCAGTCGTTTAAAATGTCGTCAATCTGATAAATAATAAATCCGCATACTACGCTTGTTTGCTTTAGGTCTGCGCGGGTGCGGCTTCCTATTAAGGTTTCGCATACTGCAACCTCGAATAATCCCGCTTGCAAATCGGGTAAAAGATAATCGTTAAACAAGTGGAGGGGGGATTCCTCGCAGTCAAGTTCAAAATAATAATCGCAAAATAATTTTTCAAATACGGCAAAATCCGCATTGCATACATGGCGAACAGTCATAGTTTTTATCCTTTTTAATTATCAGTAAAAACGTCGGCTAATCGACGGTTAAACGTCAGCGTGCGGCATATACCGAAAAAATAAAAGCGAGGGCGTAAAAGCTCTCGCTTAATTTGTTGATTTTTACTCGGCTACGGGATAAACGGAAACCTGCTTGCCGTCTTTGCCCACTCTTTCAAACCTTACCGTGCCGTCGACAAGGGCAAACAGCGTGTCGTCTTTACCTATGCCTACGTTGTTGCCGGGCTTGAATTTGCTGCCGCGCTGTCTTACGAGAATGTTACCCGCAAGCACTTTTTGTCCGTCTGCGCGTTTAACGCCCAAATATTTGGGATTACTGTCTCTACCGTTGTCGGTCGAGCCGCCGCCCTTCTTGTGGGCGAATAATTTAATAAGCATCATAATCGTCAATTCTCCTTAAAATTATTCAGCCGCGGGCGTTTCTACAGCCTTAGCGGGTTCGGCAACCTTTTTGGTTGTCCTTTTCTTGGGTGCGGGAGCGGGCGCTTCGCCTGCTTCAACCGCCTTGTCGGCTACGGGTTCAGCCTTTTTCGCAGTTTTTTTCTTTGCTTCCGCCGCGCCTATTGCCGT
Source organism: uncultured Clostridia bacterium (assembly GCA_947053545.1). Classification (GTDB taxonomy): domain Bacteria; phylum Bacillota; class Clostridia; order Christensenellales; family Borkfalkiaceae; genus Coproplasma. The sequence goes on along the minus strand of CAMRSY010000008.1, from coordinate 22,940 downwards.
TACTTTAACGGTGGAATAGGGCTGTCTGTGACCCTGCTTTTTCCTTTCGTTTTTCTTGGCTTTATACTTAAAGACTATAATCTTCTTGTCCTTGCCGTGAGAAACTACCTCTGCGGTTACAACAACCTTTTCTACCTCGCTGCCTACTGAAACAACGCCCTTGTCGTCCGCCGTCAAAACAACGGGAAAGGTAACGGTTGCGCCTATCTCGGCTGCAAGCTTTTCAACCTTAACGGTGTCGCCTACGGAAACTTTGTATTGTTTGTTTCCGTTGTCAAAAATCGCGTACATTTTTTGTCCTCCTCTAACCAGTCTCGTCGGATACGTATATTGCCAAAGGCATAGGCGGCGCACTACGCAAAAAATGCGCACTTAAAAAGCCCGTTCCGAACGGCTCGGTGTTCAATATACCATAATAAATAATCCAAGTCAAGTAATTTGCGCGCGGGTTGTATATAATTTCGTAATTGCGGCAAAGTAGTAGTAACAAAATTTAAGGAGTATAAAATGGATAATCTTAAAAGCGACAGCGAAATTCTCGCCGAAATTTACCGCAACGCCCAGCTTGCGCAGGTTTCTATAACCGACCTTCTGCCCGAGGTGGAGGACGAAGAAATTAAAGAAGAGCTTTTGCGCGAACACGAAGAGTATGAAAAGATATGTTCACAGGCTGCGCACCTTGCAACCCGCTACGAACTCGATTTAAAGGAGCCTTCGCCCATAAAAAAGGCGATGATGTGGTCGGCGATAAAGATGAACGCGGCAACCGATAATTCTAAACAGAACATCGCTCAGATGATGATTAAAGGGACGGTAAACGGAATAACGTCGCTAAAAACCTCGCTGACCGACGGCGAAAAAATTATGAATACCGACGTTAAAAATCTGCTTACAGACCTTATTTCGATAGAAGAGGGCTTTGAAAGAAAGCTTAAAAGTTATTTGTAAAACAAGCGGGCGAAAAACGCCCGCTTTTATAATATCAGCCCGTAATCTCCGGTTATTAATAAAGTTAACGAGCGACTTGTCTCTTTGTTCGAAAATTTAATTTTTTCAAAAGAAAATAAACACTTAGCAAATTTTAAAATTTTTTACTGAATACGATTACTTAAATTTCCAAATAATGAAGCAACTGGCTGAATGTACTTAACAAAAAAAGCGAAAAATTTACATTTCGGGTTTGACAAGTGCATATAGTTGTGATAGAATATAAAAGCACAAAAAACGATATAAATCTTTTGTGTATGCAAAATATGAAAAATTATTTGGAGGAAATAAGATGAATAAATTAACCAAACTTCTGTCGGTATTCATTCTGGCAGGTGCGGTAGGCGCAAGCGTTGCCGGTGTGGCCGGCTGTAATAAGGGCGGCAACGACGGGCACACGCATAATTATAGTTGGGTAAACGACAACAACGGCAAATGCCACGAGCATTGCGGCGTTGCCGGTTGCGACACTCCCGATAAACCTTCGCAGAACCATGTGGATGCCAATTCGGATGGCAAATGCGACAACTGTCAAGCGTCAATATCCTCGGAACTTACGGTTCCCGCTAATGTAACGGGTATTTTAATTGAAGGCGTTACGTCGGGAACAATAGAACTGAGCGAAACGAAAAAATCTCATACTATCGACAAGAGCGCGATAAAAGTATATTTTGCTACGGGCAACAACGCCGATGTAAAAGGTGACGAGGTTCCTGCGGCAAATGTAGTTCTCGAACTTAAAGATAACTTGGGCGCTGCGGTTTCTTCTTGGGAAAACATTACCAAAGACGGCGTTTACAAGGTTAACGCAAGCCTTAAAGACGCAGTTATGGCAAGCGGCGCAACTGCAACTATCGACGATTTAAAGGCTACCGTAACCGTAACAATAAGCAATCCCGTTGTTGACAATTCGCTAAAGAAAACATCTACGGGCGACACTGTTTTCATGCAAGGTGAAACGGTTAGCAAACCTGACTGGACGTTTGAAGTAACCCTTGCTAACGGCGACAAACAAGCTGTTCCGGCGAAAGATATAACCATTACCGGAATAGATACTTTAATGGCCGGTAACAAACAGGCTACTATAACGTATGGTACTCAAACGTTGAAGGTTGATTACGAGGTTACTGAAAACACGAATATCAGGGTTCAGTCTTATGCTGTAAATGCTAATACTTTGGCGCTTGGTTCCAATACAAGCAATGTAGTATTAAACGAGACGGGTAAAATTTCAATTACTGCTAAGTCGGGTAAGACTGTTGATATCGATGCCAATTCGAAGAGCATTGACGGTAAGTCGTTTGTACAGCGTATTAAGCTTGGCGGTTCGCCCATTAAGGGCGGTGCTCTCGACGGAGATGTTGTATTCAGAACAATTAAGATTGAGGATGTAAATAAGACTACCGCAGAGGGTGCTACTTCTAAAACGCTTATTACGGTATATGCCGCAAGTTCCAGCGAGGCTTCACCTCGTAATCTGACAATTTATAAAGAGGGCGTTACTACTGAATCGAAGCCTACGCTTACGAAAGTTGAAAACGCAACTAACGCATTCGGCGCTATAGCAAAATACGTTTATGAAATTAACGATACGGGTACTTTCCATATCGCTTCCGAAAGCGGCGGCATTAATATCTATTATTTGCAGGTAGATAAGATTATGACCGGTGAAACGGGCGCGGAAAACATTCCTCTCGGCGGCGAGCTTAAAGCCATTAGCTTAAGTTTGGATACGGCTGCGGCCAAGACGGTTTATAAAGTTGGTGAAACGATAGACACGTCTGCTGTTACAGGTTCCGTTACATTGGCAAACAGCGTAACTGCCGACAGCGAAACCCGCAGTATTGCTAACGGCGATTTGAAATTTGATACATCGTTATTCGATAGTAATAACCTCGGCGAATATGCTATTACCGTAACTTACGGCGAAGGTGCTGCAGCTGTAACTAAGACATACAATGTTACGGTTGAATCCGCTATAGACGGCGTAAAAGGTGCGACGGCTTCCTTGAAATCGGGACTTATTACCGAGGTTGAAACTGCAGATGCTAAGCTCACTTTCAAAAAGAGCGATGTCGTAGTTTCTCCCGTTTGGACGTCTGCAGAAGTTGCCGGTATTACTACTGCTTATACGGTAAAATATAACGGCACGGAAATCAACGATACGACAGGATATGAATTCGGAGTAGGAACATATACGTTAACCGTAGAAATTACGGTAAGCGGCGCTACAGGCACTACGGCAACATTTACTAAAGAAATTACTTTAGAGGTTACTAAAAAAGCAGCCGAAGGCGAGTTTGCAAACGTTAAAATGACTGTCAATGACGAAATTGCCAATATGGTGGGCAGCGCTGCTACGACCGAGGCTAAAGTACTAGCCGAAGGCATTACTCTTGGTTTAGCAAATAAATCCGGTTCTTCCGCAGCCACTATAAACGGAGTAGATTATAGCAAATATGTGCAGATAGCCGGTTCGTTTAAGCCTGCCGATAAAGACACCAAGTCGATAAAGCTGGAGGTGAAGGGCGCTGCTACTATTAAGGTAATTTGTAAATCGTCGGCAGCTGAACGCATTTTGAATCTTTATAATTCCGAAGGTGTAAAAGTTGTTGGAGGTTCGGATTCTACTGCGGGAGTAGAACTTAGTTTCAGTGTGTCTGCAGCAGGCATCTACTATCTTGGAAGTGCTAGCAGTTCCATTAATATTTATCAGATTGAGATTGTTTATAACGCATAATCAATACTTAAATTAACACATAATACAATTTAACCAACGCCCAACGGCAAATTTGCCGTTGGGCGCTGAGTGCAAAAAAAGAATTTAATTATTAGAGGAATTTAAAGCAATGAAGGCAAAAAAACTTATTTCAGCTCTTTTGCTGCTTGCCATGGCGGGTACAGCAGTTTCCGCCGTTGCGATTACCGGTTGTAAAAAGAAAAGCGGAGGCGGGCATACGTACTACGTTGCTCCCGACGGAACCGATGACGCGGCAGGCACCCAGGAAGACCCTTTAAATATTCATAAGCTTTTAAACACAACAGGTGTAGCCGATAGAGATACTCTGAAGGCGGGCGATACGGTTATGGTTATGCCCGGTGAATATGAAATGGAAGCCGGCGACCGTATTATTATGATAGTAAGCGGTACTTACGATAAACCTATTACAATTAAAAACGCTAACCCCGAAGAGAAGGCGACGCTTAAGTTCTATGAAATGGAGTTTTCTTCTCTTAACCGCGGCGTGCAGATATACGGCGATCACTTTATTTGGGACGGCGTAGATATAGCAGGGGCCGGCGATAACGGTATGTATATCGGCGGTAGCTATAACTTAGTGCAAAACTGCGAATTTTACGATAACCGTGATACCGGCTTGCAACTTGGCAGAAGCTACAGCGATTACACAAATATAAATCAGTGGCCCCACTATAACCTTATTAAAAACTGCACGTCATACAACAACTACGACAACGAAACCTACGGCGAAAACGCAGACGGCTTTGCGGCAAAACTGACTGTTGGTTACGGCAACGTGTTCGACGGCTGTATCGCATACCGCAATTCCGACGACGGCTGGGATTTGTTTGCAAAGACCGATTCCGGCAATATCGGACAGGTTATAATGTATAACTGTGTTGCTTACGAAAATGGCTTTATTATGGAGCCGCAGGAAAAGTTTAATGCGAAATTCCCTAAATTCAGGCCGGCATATGAAGAGGCGGTAACTAATTCGTTTACTACGCGTGACGGTGACGGTAACGGCTTTAAACTGGGCGGTTCAATAATGGAAGGCGAGGTTCTTCTTGAAAACTGCCTGTCGTTCCATAACCGTATGCACGGTGTAACAGACAACTCTAACCCCGGTGTAATATCCATTAACGGCGTTACGTCTTATAACAATGCCGCATCGGTAAACAACAATCCCACAAGCCAGGAGTTCGGACATATTATGTACGGATTTACAGGCGCCGACGAGTGTGCGAATATCGACCTTGCGCGCCATATGTTTTCGTATAACCATGTGGCAAACACGCTATCCGTGTCAACCTCTGACAACGTAAATGTAAATGCCGACGCTTATCGCGGTACTGTAGAAAACAGTAAATTCTGGGGCCCCGGTAAAACTTACTCTGTGTCCGGTCAGGAAGAATACAATTCCAAAACCGGCGACAGAGGAACGGCGGGCAATATGATTGTAGATACCGAAGTTTTTAAACAGATTCCTGCAAAAAATTTAGGTATTAGTAAAACTGCGCATAAGGACTATAGGAACGAAGACGGGTCTTTAAACATGCACGATATACTCGCGCAGAAAGACGGCGCTTCAACTTACGGTTCGTTTGTCAATAAAACGAGTTGGGAAGATTACGAGCATTTTGATTATGTCGACTTAAAGAGCTGCGGCAATGCCGACGACGCTATGGCTACCGCTGTTGAAAAAATGCTTTATGTACCTATCAGAACCGAGGCTTGCTATCAGGACTTTAAAGCAGTTACAAAAATGCTTAAGGCAAATATATCCTGGTCCTCCAGCGACGAAAGCGTTTTAAAGGTAACCGATATAAAGGGTACATCCAACTCCCAGCATCAGGACGTAACGATTGAGGTTATACGCCCCGCAGACGAAAACAAAACGGTAACTTTAACCGCTACCGTAACGGTTGGCGACGTAACCAAGAGCAAGAGTTTTGAAATTAACGTTAAACGTAACACTTATCGTATAGGTGAGTTTGTAATCGATGGACTCGACCGTAACGACGCAATGATAATCGATAAGGGTGAAAATAAATTCGACTATCGAATTAAAGCGCCCGATGTAGTAAACGACACGTCCAACAGCGGCTCTATTATCGATCCTAAGTACTACACCAGAGAAACATATTTCAAATTGGGTACGGTTGAAAATCCCGATTTCTCTAAAACACCGGCCGAGGGCGGCTATGTCTATATGGACGGCGGATTTGACGCGAGGGAAGCGGGTATATGGCAGATTACGGAAACCGTTACTTTAAAAGATACTGTCGTTTTGGGAAAATCGCTTGACGGCAGCGGACCTGCACCGCTCGTTCAGCAAAAATCTTACCGTATATTTGTTGCGGCAACCGACGCGCAGGTTAACTTTGCGGGTATGCCTAAAATTACGGTAAACAGAGACGGCTATTCTATAGAAGGCGCCGTAACCTCACCTACGGGTACTTTGTATACAAAAACAGTTGCTAAGGGCGCCGCTGCGCCTACCGCACAGGAAATTGTTGATAGCGGCGTTGCCAATGAGTTCCGCGCAACCTCTATTTTCTTCAATATAGAGCAGGCAAATAACGCGGCGTACGATATTTATTATGTGATGAAAAATATCGACGGAACTATTACCACGGCAACTCCCGGCAAGCAGACGGTGGAGGTTAGCGAGGTTGCAACGAAAGCGGATTTCGAGGCAATGCTGCAAAGTAACAATTCCACTACAATTTATATGCTTAAAAACGATATTGACTTTGAGGGTACTTTAAAAACATCTTTAACGGAATTTGTAGGCGTGTTCAACGGTATGGGTCATAAGCTCAGCAACATAACCCTTACCAATACTACCGACACTGCGCATAACAATATACCTGGCGAAGGTATTTTCAGGGTGGTCCGCGGCGGAACCGTTATGAACGTCGTATTTGAAAATATAACGATTTCCGACGCAGGTCCTAAGACCGGTATAATAGCTCTTATGTACGGCGGATACGCTTCCGATATTAAAATCCATAACGTTCGCATTTCTTCCACTCAAAGAGTGGGCGCGCTTATCGGTCAGGTTATAGCGGAAAAAACAAAACCTTCAACAACGTATATCGACAGAATCGAGGTCATAAACGATGACGAATATGTTGAGGTGAAAAACGTTTATAAGCAGACAACAGCTACGGTTTCCGAAGCGGATTTCGTAAAGGGTAATATTAAATACTACGTGCTTAATAATGATAAGTACGAACTTGCTACGGAGTTTGACGCTCAAGCAACCTACTATGAATTTGTAAGCGGTGCCGACGCGTTGCATTTCGAGCGCGGTAAATACTACGAAAAGGTAGGCGATAGCTACGTTCGTTGCGATGATTATAAGGCTGACACTGTGTTCTATCAGAACAAGTGGGCTATTACGGGTGACAGGTCGGGTGGCGTAGTCGGCTTTATTCAGGCCGGCGGAGCAGAAGGACACAATATCGTTTATATTTCTGATTGCTATGTGTATGCGAGAATCGAGTCAGGTGACTACTGCGGCGGTATCGTGGGCAGAAGCGATGATAGAAACGTCGATGACGAATTGCATATATCTAACTGCTATTATAACGGCGATATAAGTTGTCTTAAGCGTGCGGGCGGTATTCTGGGCGGTTTCACAGGTACGGGTAAGACAAGGATTTCAAGTTGTTTAAGCATAGGTACTTTCTACTATGCCGAACCCAGAGAGCTTGTTGTGGTTGCGCAGAAGAACTGTTCGGGTATTATAGGTAACTTTGCTGCCAACGCCGATATGAAAGTTGAGGGATGCCTTGCTTCCTTCTTGGAGTATAATTCCGACTACGAGGTTGAAACGGCTATTGACACCTTCTTGGAAGGCACTCAAAACAATTATTTCATTTCTTATCTTAAGTTTGATATGGAAAATGTTTGGGAATATGTTAACGACGGTAACGATGCAACCAAGAATGTTGCGCCTTATGTAAGACTTAGATAAGGTAAACTGACAAAGAATTTAACAGCCCGATGCATCTAAGGTGCGTCGGGCTGTTTGTCTATTAACATAATTCATTACGATATAAATCTTGCTAAATATATTGCAAAACTTAGGCTTGGGTGATATAATACACATTGATAAATATTTGTCAATGGAGGAACATTATGACCAACGAACAAAAATTGGAACAGATTAAAAAAATGAAAATAGTGCCCGTTGTAGTGCTTAACAGTTTAGAAGAAACTTTGCCTAAGATGCAAGCGCTTGTTGAAGGCGGTTTACCCTGCGCGGAAATAACGTTCCGTACGGACTGTGCCGAAGAAGCTATAAAACTTACGGTTAAAAATTTCCCCGATATGTTTGTGGGTGCGGGTACGGTAATAAACCGCGACCAGTGCGAAAGAGCCATTGCCGCGGGTTCGAAATTTATTGTTTCGCCCGGATTTTCCGAAGAGGTTGCGGACTGCTGCGCAGAGCACGGTATGCTTTATCTTCCCGGAATAGTAACCCCTACCGAGGCGATGGCGGCTATTTCAAAAGGTTTAACAACTCTTAAATTCTTCCCCGCATCGAACTACGGCGGATTGAAGACGATAAAAGCCATTTGCGCGGCGTTCCCTTATCTTAAAATAATGCCTACCGGCGGCATTTCGGCGGATAATATTCTGGAATATTTGGCGTACGATAAAATTTTAGCTTGCGGAGGCAGCTGGATGATGAAAGGCACTCCCGAAGAAATTAAACAGGCGACCAAGAAAGCGGTTGAACTTGTTAAATAATATAATTTTAGTCTATCGCCCGCGCAATGAAAATTGCGCGGGCGTTTTTTATGCTAATCAAATCCGAAAAAGTCGCTAAAAAAATTAAATTTTTTTACAATATTTGCGTAAATTTACATATTTTATATAGTCATATATTTTAAGACGCATTTTTCACAATTATTATTCGTTTTGCCTATTGACATAAGCCAAAGTGTGTGATAGCCTAAAAATAGGCGGTAATGCTTTTGCGCGGCTTTCTTCCCCCGTAAAGGCACGCCGAGTAAAATGATGAGGTGAAAATGATGAGGAGGAAGAAGTTTTTTTGTGCTGCCCTGGCGGTGGCAACGTGCGTGCCTTTGCTGGCAAGCGGTTGTGCCGGTAACAGTGCAGGAGGCGGAGGTAACGGTAAATATACCGTAACCTATTACGACAGCGACGGAACAACCGTGCTGTTGGAACAATCGGTTAGTCCTAACGGTAAAGCGTACGATTGGACGCCGTCGAAATCCGGTATGGAATTTGTCGACTGGTATACCAACACAGAATTAAATGTTCCCTATCAATTTGATACGGCAATAAATTCCGACGTTAAAATATATGCTAAGTTCGGAACGGCTACGCCCGGTGAAGTCAAATTTACGGTAACGTATTACGATGCGGACGGCTCTACTAAATTATTGGAACAGTCGGTAGGCAAAAACGGAAAGGCATATGCCTGGACGCCGACAAAGGACGGACATAAGTTTGAAGGCTGGTGTTCCGACCCGGGATTAAAGACGGTGTTCGATTTCGATAGCACTATAAGCAAAGATACGCCGCTGTACGCAAAATTTACCGCGGTTGAACCTGTTAAGCAGTTCCCCGTAACTTTGGCAAAAGACGGTAAGTCGTTTACCTACGGTTACGAAGGCGAAGAGCGTACGGTAGAGATAAACGAAAAAGCTATTTACGTTGACGGCAGATTGTCCGATGAAGAGATAGAGGGCTTCGATAACGTATACAATTCTTTCAAGCAGGCAATGGACCACCTTGTGGACGGTACGGAAGCCGAGCCTATGAATATGTATATCGCGCCGTGGGTTTACTGGATACACAATCCCGATTCGACCAATACACCCGATGCATTCGGCATAGTAAAAACTTGTCAAAACCTGCATATAACAGGTCTTACCGACGACCCGAGAAATGTTGTCATAGCAGGCAACTACGGTCATGACGAGGGTTACGTAGGCGGTAACTGGACAATGTTCAATATTACTGGCGACGGTCTTACTCTTAAAAACCTGACTTTCGGAGACTATTGCAACGTAGACCTCGAATATCCTTTAAATCCTGCATTAAACAGACCCAAGAGGACAAACAACGTTACGCAGGGCCAGATAGGTTCGTACAAGGGCGATAAGCTGTATGCCGAAAATGTGCATTTTATAAGCCGTTTGAATATGATGCCCTTCAATAACAGCCAGCGCGCGCTGTACGTCAACTGCCATATGGAGTCGACGGACGACTCGCTTAACGGCTCGTCAAAAGCGGTTTATCTGGGCTGTGATTTCGAATTTTACAGCTCTAAGCCTTGGGGCGGTTCCTCGGGCGTAACCTTATTGGATTGCGATATGAAGATATGCCACATCAACGTCGGCGATAAGGTAGAACAGTATCTTTCCAAGGGTTCCGGCCCGTACACGCTGGTTGACTGCCGTTTCAGCGACGACTACACAATCCCCGTTTCGATAGGCTGGTCGGACGTAAACAATTCAACTTTCAGAAGCTATTATTCCAATGTAACCCGCAACGGACAACCCGTTCATATGGATACGGGCGGCAAGCGCCCCGATACCGCGGTGGATATAACCGGAACCGAGTTGTTAAAAGCGTACAAGCTTACCGACAACGGCAAAACGATTTATAACGTTTACAATCTTTTGCGCGGCACGGACGATTGGGATCCTTTGGGTCAGAAAGAGGCGGTTTCCGCGCTCAATGCAACCGACGTTGCAACCAAAATTTCTGTTAAAGCCGACAAAAACACTGTCGAGTTCGGCAAAACGGACGGCGACACCGCTACGTTAAGCTATACTTTAAGCGGACCTCAGTCTACGGCTTACACGTCCGACGTTACCTGGTCGTTGGCAAAAAGCGAACACGAGCAATATGTTCAGCTCACGAAAAATGAGGACGGCACCTGTAGCGTTTCCCTTAAAGAAGCGCTTAACAATCAGGACGAAACGTTGAAGGTGGTTATAAACGGAACTTCGGCTATGGGACATCAGGCTGCTGTCGAACTTACGGTTAAACCTTCGATATTGCCGGCTCCCGCATTTACCACGCAGCCTACAATTTCGCAGGGCGCTGACGGCACGGCATCGGTTAACTATACGCTCGACCTCGGCACGCGCGCCGACAACTCCAGAATAACCTGGTACGTATGCGACGATGCGGCAGGCACAAATCCTATAGCAATAGCCGTAGGCAGGGGAAGCGAACCTTTAAAGACGGTTAACCTTACCGAAGCGTACGTTGGCAAATATCTTAAAGTTAAGGTTGAAAGCAAGCATATCCGCTCGGATTACGGCGAACCTGTAGAGGTGGTTTCACAAACTGCAGTAACGGCTGCAGGAATAGCGTCCTCCAATAAACTTACGGTAGATTTAAGTACCTTCTCTACCGAGGTCCAAACCGAGGCGATACAGGGCTTCTGGTCGGTTGACGGATATAAGCCTGCGGACGTAACTACAGGCTGGATTCCTTTCGGCGGCAGTGCTACTGACGAAACAACCAAACAGAGCTGGGTTGGCGAAGCCGCTATGAATGCATGGGGCTACGGCACAGGCGCAAAGAACGGTTTCCTCAATTACACCGGTATCTTCCAAACCCAGCGCGGCGCGCGTTTAAGATACACGGCCAAGGGCGATACGTTCGGCGATATGAGCGCGACTATAAAAGTTGCTCCCGGAAAAACTGCGGCGCAGGGCTTCGGTTCGGCTAACCAGTATATGGACGTTTTAATTAAGTTCGATACGACTACCCTTACGGGTTACGGCTTGCGAATTTACCGTGCGACGGGCGATTCCTGCAAGTTTGCGCTTATCGAGTGGGAGCAGGGTTCAACCAAGCTTATAAGCGAAAGCATCGAATCTTCGTGCTATCTTACCGAATGTACCATAAAGGTATGGACGGAAAACGGCAAACTGCACGCTACGGCGGAAAGCAGCCAGCCCCAGCCCTCTACGGCGGTTGACAAGGGCTATGCCGAAAAAGTTGCGCTTCAGGCGGATATAACCGCAAACGTAAACGGAGGATTCTGCTTACAGCATACAGGTACGGTTGGCGACAACAGCACTTATATCGGCGCTATAGAGCTTGAATGGAAGGCATAAAATAATTTAACGTAAAATCCTTATGTTGCGCAATTTGCGCAAAAAGGGAGGGGCGGCGCAGTTGCGCCGCCCCTTATATTTTTAATATTCCTTCCGCGCTTAGATCATAAGAGCGGGGTGCCGTTGCGGCAACTTGTATTGTGCGTTTATCTAAATAAAATATCCGGCCTGCGCTAATGCGCGGGCCGGTAAAATACTTAATGCCGTTGTTACAATTAATTTTCAGCCATCGTAACCTTCGGTTACTGTGTCTGTTTCCGCGGTTAAGTATCCGTCGGCGTCTACAATTATTTTAAACTTTACGGTAAGTTTTTTCTGCCCTACGGGTTCGCCCGTTACGGGGTCGTTATCCTTAGAATCGCAATAAAATATATTTTCTTGTGTCAGCTTTATGTTGTCAGACTGGAAATAAGTGTCTCCCTTATATAAAAGTCCGCTTTCTGTATAAGCGTAGCCGCTTAACCAGTTTATTATAAGCGTGCCGCTTATTTCGCCGTTATCAATATTTATTAATTGCGTGCCGTCCGGTTCCGCTTTAAGTTTTACAAGCGTGTACGCAGTATCTCCCGCGGGCGTCACTTTGCCTAAATCGGTATAGTATACGTCGTGGTAGACGGGAGTAACGGAGCTGTCGTCGCCTAACCAGGCGTACGTGGCGCCGTCTTCCAGTAGTCCTTTAACCGCCTCGCCGTCAAGTATAATGTCAAGGTTTAATTCGTTGTTTTTTCTTATGTGATCAAATACCAGCGTTTCGCCGCCGAAATTAACAGTAACGGTACAAAGTTCCTCGTCGGGCACGTTGAACATGCCGCTGATAATTTCGCTTCCGCCGTCGTATTCAAGCGTATATGTATAGTTGTCAACGTAGCATATAATTTGTATATCGCGCTCGAACTGTTCTTTCGTGCCGTTATATTTAAGCGTTATCGCCCTTTCGTGGTTTTCGTCTTCTATTAAAATATATTTAAGGGAAGGGTTAAGTTCTATTCTGTTTGCCAGCGTGTTTCTTATTTCAAGCGCGTTTACCGTTACACCCAATTTGTCGGGTACGGTTGCGGTTACCTCGCTTATATTATAATTTAATACCGCGGTTAAATTTATTCCGTCCGAACGCGTGTTGGGTTTAAAAGTAAATATATCAACCTGTTCCGGGGTTAAGCCGTCGTTTGAAAAGTTAACCGTTACGTTTTCGTCCGTGCTGGGCAGAGGTACGGATAAGGCGGTATATAAATATTCGGGTGCGTCCGAGTTTACGATAACGGTTGCGCCGTCTGAGTTTACCGCATCCACTCTGCTTAGCCCTTTTAAGTTAACCGTAGCGGAATTGCCGCGGTTTCTTATAAACGCCAAAGCGGGCGCGGGGGAGCGGTCGTACTGGTTCCAGTTGCATTCGAATTCGCAGTTTACGACAACTGAATTGTTTAACTCAATTCTAACCGTGTCTATATTTGTGTAACGCGTAAAGTCGCCGTAAAGATTTAACGTTGTAAGCGATTGCATTGCGGGTAAAACATATTCGTATACCGCATTCATTTTTATCACGTCTTCGCAAAGGTTAAGGGTAAGTTCGGTAATGTTTGTAAAAAGCCGCGAATAATTACCTTCATGCAGTGCGTTAAGCAGCTTATCCGTAACCATATCGGTAGTAAATTCGTCCAGCGGGCAGTTTGAAAAATAAACGTATTCGCCTTCGGGCGATTTCAGATGTCCCGTACCCGGCATAAACAGGGTAGAGCCGTTTTCAACCGTAACGCCTGTTAAAATTTTTAAATTGTTTGCTTTTATATCGTAAACGTCCAAATAAAATTCGCTTGAAGGCGCGGTTTCACCGTTTTCCATGTTTATAACAGCTTTAACCGAGGCCGGTATATATAATTCGGTTACCGTGCCTTCATTGTCTTCTACGGTAAATCTGTTGCTTATATACTGCACGTCGCCTGGTATTTCAATGCGGTTTTCGCCTTTAGCAAAATAACCTATAGCAACCTTTTTACCGTTTATTTCGGAATATTCCACGCCGTGGCGTTCCACACCGCCGCTTCCCGTATTTTTAAAATATTTATCCAGCGTATTTTGCGACTGTTCGGGCGTAAGTGAATATTTAACCTCGTCTTTAATAGCTTTAATAGGCGCTTGGTCTACGGCTTTTATGCTGTCTTTAATAAGTTCGTAGCACGCGTTTACCGCTTCTAATGAGTCGCAGAAATACCCTGTATTTTCGGCGGGCATATAGCGGATAAAATTATTGTTGTCAACCCCTGTGTCGCGGCAAACCAAAAAATACTCTTTAGCGGAATTGCCGTAACAGTATATTTGTTGATTGTCCCAAATTTGCATGCACGTAAAGGAGTAGTCGGTTGCGTTTTTATATTCCAGCTCAAGAGTAATTACCGATTCGCTTTGTCCGCCGACGGACGGCGAATAGCACTGCACAATGTCGTTGTCGCCGTTTTTAAGTATTTCGAAATATTGGTTCCACTCTTCGAAATAAACGGTAATACCGTACAGATTTTTTTCGTTATAATAGTTGGAAATTGCATCGCCTATAACCAGCGACAGGTAAAAAGTTTGTTCGAATATGCTGTCGCGGTCGTTTTTTGCGCCTTCATAATCTTCCTGCGGATTGCCCGACATAATTATTTGTTGAATTACGGAGGAGTGTTCGGGGTACGACGCGGTAACCGCATTTGTTTTTCCCTGTGCGGTTTTTTCTTCGCCGACATCGAAATCGTTAACGAATATGCCGTTATCCTTTAAAACGCTTACAACTTTTTTGCGGTAAGTTACAAAGTCGGCATTCTGCGCCGATTTGTCGCCGCTGCCGCCCGGTTTCGCGCAGGCGCTTATTCCTGCCGCGCCAGCAAGTGTAAAAACCGCAGATAAAAGCGTTACTGCTATTTTTCTTTTCACTATTTGCTCCTTATAACTAAAAAAAATCATATAAATTTCTGTGTTTCCATAATTTATGGAAACACAGAGAAACAACAAGCCGTAATTAATGTTTTCTGTAAAATTTAACCCGTTAGAGGGGTTTATTAATTTTAAATTTAACCGCACGCCTTCTTTAAAGCGTTTCGCGGAATCCTTTGCCCAAAATTTCGTTTGCGTCGGTTATAATGGAAAATGAGGTAGGGTCTATTTTTTTAACCATATATTTAAGCTTTAAAGCTTCTCCGCGTTTGCACACTGTAATCATTACCGTTTTTTCGGCGCCGGTATATCCGCCGGTGGCTTTATAACTTGTAAAGTCGCGTTTCATTTTCTTTAAAATATACTCCGCAATTTCGTCCGCTTTTGTTGTAATAATGGTAATATATTTGCTTTTTCCTATGTTTTCTATTACTCCGTCAATTATAAACGCTTTCGAGAACAGACCTAGTACGGAAAACAATCCCGCCTGCGCCCCGAAAATAAAGAAGGTTGAAAAAGCGATAAGCGAGTCGGTTAACAACAGCGCTTTGCCAGTATTCAGTTTTGTAAACTTTTTAAGTATAAGCGCAACTATGTCGGTTCCGCCAGAAGAGGCGCGGCAGTTAAACAAAACGGCGCTGCCTATACCGGTTAAAAGCATTGCGTAAACAAGCTCCATTAACGGCTGGTTTGTAAGCGTATACTGAACGGTTCCGTTTGCAAGCTCGGTAGCTACGGCGCCTGGAATGTTTTTAATGGGTAAAACGTATTCCAAAAGCATATTTTCCGCAGAATACATAAGCGAGCAGTACAGCGTGCGTGCCGTACAGCCTTTACCCAAAAAAATCAGCCCGAGTATAAGCAGCCCCACGTTTATAATCATAACCAGCGTCGACTGATTTAAAGGCACAAACTTTTCTATTACTATCGCAATACCGCTTACTCCGCCCGTTGCAAAGTGGTTTGGCGCTTTAAAAAAGTATACGCCCGCCGCAACCAGCACGGTGCCTACGGTCATCAGCAGCCAGCTTATTATTTCGTGAACAACTTGTTTTTTTGTCGGCTTTGTAAACTTTTTCTTTTTGTGCCGTTGTTTTTCGGGTAAATCCGCTTGCCCTTCAGTCGGCGTATCCGTTTGTTCGATTAATTCAACCTCGGGTTGCGTTTCCTCCGAATTTTTAAGAGAATTATCGGTTTGGGTTTCGGCAGTTTCACCGCCCGTAATTTCTTTTTCCGACATTATCGCGTCGCTCCGTAAAATTTGTTTTTCAAGTAATTGCATAGTATCATATTATTTATATATTGTCAATGCGATAACTTATTTGCATATTGACTTTAAAACGGTTTGGTGGTACACTCAATAAGTAAAGATTTCGAAAAAATAAAGGGAAGCGATGATTAACAGACAGGCATTGTTTACGGACGAAACGGAAGATTTTAAAACCCCTTACGAACCCGGAAGCGGCGACAGGGTAACGCTTGTTTTCCGTACGCTTATAAACGACGTTAAAAAGGTTTATGCGGTAATTAACGGTAAATTGCGGCTTATGAAGAAGCAGCGCAGCGCAAGCGAGAATTTCGATTTTTATTCGCTTACTTTTGTATGCGGCAGTAAACCGGTTAAATACTTTTTTAAACTCACCGACGATGACGACGAAATATTTTACAACCGTTTAGGTGCGGTGAATAACAATCAGGAAGAATACAACTTTTCGTTTGTTCCCGGTAACAAAGTGCCCGACTGGGCAAAGGGCAGGGTTTTTTATCAGATTTATGCCGATCGTTTCTGCAACGGTAATTTTGGAAACGACGTGGAGGACAACGAATATTATTATACGGGCGGACATTCGCGAAGAATCCGCGATTGGAATAAAATTCCCGAAACTATGGACGTAAACTGCTTTTACGGCGGCGATTTGCAGGGCGTTGAGCAAAAGCTTGATTATCTGAAAAATCTGGGCGTCGAAGCGGTTTATTTCAATCCCCTGTTTGTTTCCCCTTCCAATCATAAATACGACGCGCAGGATTACGATTATATCGACCCGCATCTCGCAATAATCGAAAACGATTACGACCACTATATGCAGGGCTGGGAAAAACATAACGGCTTTGCGCCCAAATATATACGCAGGGTAACCGATAAAACAAATCTTCAAAAATCTAACGATTACTTTGCAGCGCTTGTACAAAAGATGCACGAAATGGACATAAAAGTGGTTGTGGACGGGGTGTTCAACCATTGCGGTTCATTTCATAAATGGCTGGACAGAGAGGGAATATACCTAAATAAACAAGGCTATGAAAAGGGCGCGTTTCAGTCGGTAAACAGCCCGTACCGCGGTTATTTCAAGTTTAATAAACCGCGAACCGTAAACAGCGAGTACGAGGGGTGGTGGGGGTTTAAAACTCTGCCGAAACTCAATTACGAAAAGAGCGGGGAGCTGTGCGACGAAATTTACAAAGTTGGCGAAAAATGGGTGTCGGCGCCGTTTAATGCCGACGGCTGGAGGCTGGACGTTGCGGCAGACTTAGGGCACAGCGAAAAGTTTAATCACAAATTCTGGAAATCTTTTTCCGAACGCGTACGGAAAGCCAATCCCGAAGCTTTCATTTTTGCCGAGCACTACGGCGACCCTTGCAAGTGGCTTGAAAACGGCGAGTGGGATTCGGTTATGAATTACGACGCGTTTATGGAACCCGTAACCTGGTTTTTAACCGGTATGGAAAAGCACTCGGCATCGGTAGATTACAATAAACTTTACGACGGAAACGCGTTTTTCGACGCTATGATTAAAAACAGCGCGCGGTTTCCGCGTCCCGCGCTGGACAGCGCTATAAATCAACTTTCCAATCACGACCATTCGCGTTTTTTAACGCGCACAAACCGAAAGGTAGGCACGCTTAAGTCTATGGGAGGTGCGGCCGCAAGCGAGGATGTGGACAAGCGCGTACTGTATCTGGGCGTTCTTATACAGATGACGTGGGTGGGCAGCCCCGCACTGTATTACGGCGACGAGGTAGGGCAGGTGGGCTGGACCGACCCCGACAGTCGTCGGACGTATCCCTGGGGTATGGAAGACTGGGAAGTGTACGACGTGCATAAAAGTGCAATCGCGCTGCGTAAAAAAATTCACTGTCTTAAATTAGGCTCGGTTATGCCGCTCGACGCGGGCAACGGATATATTGTGTACGCGCGTTTCGATAAAAGCGACTGCGCGGTAATTGCCGTTAACTGCAGCGATAAAAGCGTTTCGGTAAACGTGCCGGTATGGACGGTTATCGATAGGCGCACGGATAATTTAAAACTTGAATATGCGGTTAATACCACATTCGGCGATTTGCCCGAATATGCCGAGGTAAGGTTTGGCAGAATGTTATTAAATTTACCGCCTAAAGCCGGTTGCGTATATTCAAAAAAATTTAAAAATTAAC
Source organism: uncultured Clostridia bacterium (assembly GCA_947053545.1). GTDB lineage: Bacteria > Bacillota > Clostridia > Christensenellales > Borkfalkiaceae > Coproplasma. Next base: position 4,748 of record CAMRSY010000008.1, on the reverse strand, counting down.
TTGGCGGGCGTAAATAAACTTATAAAAAATGCAGATATTTTTCGGATTTTTGCAACGCGAAATTTCACGTGTTGCATTAGCAAAATTTTAATTAAATCGATGATATATGGGGGTTAATTTATATTATGGACAAAGAAAAGCGGTTTTTCGGCGATTTGGACAGGTACCTTTTCCATCACGGCACGCACTACGAACTGTACGAAAAAATGGGCGCGCATATACGCTGCGTTGACGGGGTGCGGGGTACTCATTTCGTCGTGTGGGCGCCCAATGCAAAGGGTATATGCGTGGTGTCCGACGGTAACGGCTGGACGCCCTGGCGCGACGTTATGGAAAAAGTTGACGACAGCATTTGGGAGCTGTTCGTCCCCGGAATGTGCGAGGGGGTTAAATATAAATTTTTAATAGTGCGCGCCGACGGCAGCGAGGTTTATAAAATTGACCCTTACGAATTCGGCAGTGAAAAGCGCCCTGCAAACGCTTCGGTCGTAACAAACTTAAACAACTACGAATGGGGCGACGGCGAGTACCTGAAAGCTAAAAAAGGCGAAAACTATCTTGCCAAGCCTATGGCGGTTTACGAGGTGCATTTAGGCAGCTGGAAGAAAAATACCGAAATGTGGTGGGACGAGGACCAGTTTCTTGATTACCGCCGCTTAGCCCGCGAACTGTGCGAATACGTCTTGTATATGGGCTATACCCACGTAGAGGTTATGGGTATTTGCGAATATCCGTTCGACCCCAGCTGGGGTTATCAGGTAACGGGCTATTTCTGCCCTACCGCCCGCTACGGCAGTCCGCAGGACTTTATGTATTTTGTGGACTATATGCATCAACACGGAATAGGAGTTATATTAGACTGGGTTCCGGCACATTTCCCCAAAGACGAATTCGGCCTTGCCAATTTCGACGGAACGCCCCTGTACGAATATAGCGACCCTCTGCGTGCCGAATATCCCGAGTGGGGAACCAAGGCGTTTGATTTGGGCAGACCCGAGGTGTCAAACTTTTTAATCGCATCCGCATTTTTCTGGGTGAACAGGTATCATATCGACGCGCTCCGCGCCGACGCCGTTGCTGCGATGCTTTATTCTAGTTTCGGCAGAACCGAATGGCGCCCCAATAAGGACGGCGGCGACTGGAATCTTGAAAGCTTCGAGTTTTTCCGTCATTTAAACAGTGTGCTCCGCGCGCGCACCGACGCGTTTATAATCGCCGAGGACAGTTCTATTATAAACGGCATAACCGCGCCCGCAAAAGAGGGCGGTTTAGGGTTTGGTTTAAAGTGGAACATGGGCTGGATGAACGACACGCTGTCGTATATAAAAAAGGACCCTGTTTACCGCAAATACCATCACTTTTTAATGACTCATACCTTCGAGTATATTTTCAACGAACACTATCAGCTTGTTCTTTCGCACGACGAGGTGGTGTACGGCAAGGGCAGTATGTATACAAAAATGCCCGGTTATCATTCGGATAAGTTAAACGGTTTGAAATGCTTTTATACTATGATGACGGGGCATCCCGGTAAAAAGCTGCTGTTTATGGGGCAGGATTTCGCGCAGATAAACGAGTGGTATTATAAAGTAAGTCTCGATTGGCATCTTTGCGACGATCCCGGACATAAAAGCGTTATGGAATGCTACCGCGCGCTCCTGCATTTGTATAAGGAAAGGGAGGTGTTGCACAACGATACAAACAGTCAGTCGTTCGAGTGGATTGAAAGCGGCGACGTTCAGCGTTCCATTTTCGCGTTTATCCGCCGCAATCCGTGGAATTATAACGACGGACTTATTTTTGTTTGCAATATGACCCCTATGGCTTACGAAAATTACGGCGTAGGAGCACCCGTTTCGGGCAGTTACAGGCGCGCGTTTTCTACTTATTACGATGAAGAGGATATGAATATAAAGGCGGAAAAAACGCTTTGCAACGGCAGACCGTACAAGTTATGCTTTAATTTAAAGCCTTACGAAGCGATAATTCTTGAAATTCCATTCCACGAGAGCACCGAAGAAGAAATAAAAAAGGAAAAGGCGGAAAAAACGCGGGTTAAAAAAGCGCATAAAGATTCGAAGAGCGACCTTTCTCACGTGCCGCAGGCGGTAACTGAAATACAGGAGTCTAAGAAAGTTGTCGCTAAAAAGTCCGCGGCTAAAAAACCTGAGGTAAAAAAGTAAATGTTATTATAAAGGTCCCTGCGGCAGTGTTTGCCGCGGGGACCTTTATAATATGCGTGTTATAAAAAACATTTTAAGCTGTTATTGCGCGGAATGTTTTCAAAATGCTTGCAAAAATTTATTCGCCTGTAATTGCAAAAAGTTGTTATAAACTTACGTAAAGAAAATTTTTTACGCTCATTGCTAGGCTGTGTGCCCGCCGCGGCAATCATTTTTATATTTTATAAGTCCCCCTGCATGCACTTGGGTGACGATATTATTTTATCGCGCTAAACACTTTGTAATAAAGGCAAGTATAAATTGATTTTTAAAGCAACTTACAATACTGCGGGTTTTCTGTTAGACCGGTTAAAATATTTTTTTGTGAAATTGCGCGTCGAAACATAGCATTAATTTAAAAATATTAATAAAATGCTAGATATAGCAGTATTGAATTAAAAATATTGGCTATACTACCCATAAAAATTTATGAGGGACTATAGCCGTGAAATTAGGTGATGCCGTAATTTTGAGAATCGAGCAACTGTGTATCGAACAAAACAAAAATAAATATGATTTATTTAAGGCGAGCGGCGTTCCGCAATCAACGTTGACTTCAATTAAAAAGAAGAGAAGCCAATCAGTTAAAATTAGTACGCTTTATGCGATATGCGAAGGGTTTAATATTTCTCTTGAAGAATTTTTTCATTCGCCGTTATTCGCCCGTGAAAATATATTTGATTAATGATGTTCAATCCGTATCGAATAATGATTCCTATAAGTTTAAACAATATTCGTTAAAAACAAAAAAGAGACAGGGTTTTTACCTGTCTCTTTTCTGGCGCGGATGGCGAGATTTGAACTCGCGCGGCAGTTTCCCGCCCTACTCCCTTAGCAGGGGAGCCCCTTGAGCCACTTGGGTACGTCCGCATATCTGCGCTACTTTATAAAGTGCCGAGTGCAATCATAATTTGCACTTCAACAATATATCACACTTTATAGTTGTTGTCAAAACAAATTAAACGGCTTTTAAAAATTATCGCTTACAAAATTTTATGCGGCGGGCTTGTAAATGAGCCTTTATTGTGGTAAAATATAACATAGTAAAGTTAAAATATTTGCCGTGCGCTCCGTTTTACTGCGGAGCGGCAGACGGGAGGAAATATGAAAATAGTGTTTTTCGGCGATTCGATAACCGATTGCGACAGGGACAGAAACGACGACAAATCGCTTGGCAACGGCTATGTAAAGGTGCTTGCCGATAAGTTGCGGCCTATCTATCCCGATATGGATATCGAGCTGATAAATAAAGGTGTTTCCGGTAACGAGGTGTGCGACCTTTTGGCGCGCGTTCAGCGCGACGTTATCGACCTGAAGCCGGATGCGGTTGTTATAATGATAGGTATAAATAATACCATTCATCAGTTTAAATACGGCAAGGAACTAAATTTCAAGCAGTTCGAACGCGATTTGGTTTCGCTTATCACTGTGCTTAAAGAGGCGGGTATAGTGGTAATTTTTCTGGAGCCGTTTCTTCTGCCGGCGCCCGATAAAAACCGTATGCGTCCTGTATTCAATAAAGAACTTGAAATAATTCACCGCGTGTGCGTGGAAAAATGCGACGAGTTTGTCGCGTACGACGAAATGTTTAACGGGCTGTGCGAAAGCCATCCTTATACTGATTATTCCGACGACGGCGTTCACCCCACTTTCAAAGGGTCTAACTTAATTGCAAATACGTCAATTAAGGCGATAAGAAAGCATTTAATGTAATCAAAAGTATTTTAATAGGGGCATATTAAGGGGGCAATTTATGTTAACGGAAAGGGGTACCGTAAAAACAAGCGTAAAACTTGATGAAAAGTTATACTGCGAACTTAACAAAAATCTTCGTACTCTCGGTATTTTATATATTGTTATCGGCGCCGTTTTAACAGCGGTGGGCGTGTTTGTTCTCGGTATAGCCATCTACGAAAACGAAATCGTTGATTATTATGATATTTTAATTTTTGTATTAGGTATCGTTTTTATTTTTATCGGAATTTTCTTCAGGCTTTATTATAAAAATTTTAACGCGGCGGCGTCGAAAATGAACCGCATCGAAGAGGTTGAATTTTTCGACGGATATTTTATGGAATACGAATATACCGAAGGTGAACTTACCTCGACGAATAAGGTATATTATAAATGGATAGTTAAAGTAAGGGAAACAAAAAATTATTTGTTTTTATACAACACCCGCGTAACAGCGGTTGCCGTAGATAAAAACAGCCTTCCGCTCAACGAGTTCAACACGGTGCTGTCGTTGCTTGGAAGAGCGCCGAAAACGGCGCCTGCTCAGAATATACAAACAGAAAACGCGCCTGCGCAGAACGACGTTTCGCCGGCGGAGCCGTTTGCTGATTTAAAACAAAATCTGCCGGAAAGCGACGGCGGAAAGAAAGATGATAATGATGATAACGTAATAAATAATGAAGAATAAAAAGTTTTTTAAACGCCGCGGCATTTGCCGCGGCGTTTACTTTGTAAATATAACCCCGCGCTTTGCGTGGGGTTATATATGTTTGCGGTTGTAAAATGCTGTCA
>CAMRSY010000007.1 GCA_947053545.1 uncultured Clostridia bacterium | reverse complement strand
CTTTTTAAGCTATGGCGGGTCCGATAACTTTTATTATACAGATGTTTATTATGATGAGTTAATAAATGGCGTAGAAATTTCAACTGCTCAAATAAAGTTGGAAAGGACAAAGCTTCAGGACGGCTATTGGGATAAGATAAGTTTAAATGTTAATATAACGCTAATAACACCCTCGTCTACGACATACAAAAAAATTATAAGCAAAGAAGATACATCAGTCGTTTTATTTGATGGGAGTTATATGAATGAGGATGGAATTTATACTGTTCAGGCTTCCGGAACCATATCCGCCGGTGCTACGGTGTCGCAAAACAAATCATTTACTTTTATAGTTGATAAAACAGCACCGCTTGGAACTTTATCAGGAGTTACAAACAGAGGATTTACTACTAACAATGTGCAATTTACTTGGGATGAGAATGGCGCTACGGCAACTTTGGATGGCCATAATTATTATAAAAATGCAGTTATTTCTAATGAAGGTACTCATATTATCAACCTAAAAGATGTTGCAGGAAATATTTCAACATACATATTTACAATTGATAGAACTCCACCCATAGGAGTTCTGTCAGGTGTTAGTAATAAAGGTTTCACAAATAATGATGTAACTTTTAGTTGGACGGAAAATTATCTTTCAGCAACACTGAATGGAAATTACTATAATAAAGGTTCTTTGATTTCAGTTGAAGGAGTAAATGAAATCAGATTGACTGACCGAGCGGGTAATACTACAACGTACACGTTTACTTTAGATAAGACGCCGCCGGTGATTTATGATTATGAAGAATATACTTCGGACCTAATAGATTTTTGTTTTAAGGATGATATTACTCGCGTCGATTTTTTTCAGTATAGGAAAGAAGACGGGGATATAATCACACAAAAGATTTTCGGGCAAAATAATCGAGGAACTATTTATACGGAAGACCAGGATGATAATGGAGTTTGGGAAATATGCGTTACGGATATATGCGGAAATACGTCAGAATGGGTACAGATTAAATTTGCGTATCGTAACACATTTGGAAATTCCGATATTATTTACAATAAATTTTTTAATCCTGCATTTTATAAGGTAACTCTTTCGCAAAAAAATTATCCGATGAATTGCGGTACTTTTGAATTTGCCAAGTATGAGTCTGCTCTAAATTTTGCAATTGATAAAGAATGGGACTGTCGTGTTATCGTACTGAACGGTGGTGAAGAGTGGAATTATGTTACGGCAAGTAATGAAAACGCTCGAACTATTTATAGGGATAGGGCAGAACTTGATGCGGTTATTTATAAGTATGCTCGCGCCAACATTAGCGAGCGTTATGTTTTAGGAAAAAACGGAATTGAACTTAAAAATCCAACCGATGAAAACGGTATTACCCGAGTGGATGCATTGACACAGCAAATTAGTACTTTACCTACAGTACTTAATCAATATTCTTCAGAACGCTTTATGCTTGTTTCTGTAAATTATAGCTTTTCTGCTCCAACACTTATAGTTGAGGGCAATACTACCAATTTGACTATACAATTTGTTTCCGATGGAATTTCTCTTCGTGAAGGTGCGCGCAAATCAATAGATTATGGGAAACCCTTAAAATCTGTAGTTACAGAGCAAGGATGGTATATTGTCGAGGAAACCGATAGATGCGGTAATTTGGAACGTTATCTGATTTATGTCGATATCGAAAGTCCGGATATAACGGCTGATGTTACCTATGGGAACGGTGACACAGAAAAAGTACAATTCACCGAAGACTATATTTTGGAAAATACGGAAACAATGAGATATTTAACGTTCAATATCCAAAGTTTAACAGATAATATTGATGATTACGTTATGCTGAACATCGACGGTCGAGGGCTAGACTCGGTAACGTATATTTCAGGTGATGTCTTGCCCGTTTTAACCTACGAAAACGGTTATTACGGCATATATGCGGTATCTGTATATGACCGTTCGCTGAATATACTCGAATTTACTATTTACATTGCAGGTGAAGCGCCTTCGCTTAAATATTCTTCTCTAACAAACGACACTTCTTGCACGTTTACAATTCAAGTAAATGATACAAAAAACGAGATTGCCGATGTAAAAATTTATAAAGTGTTTTTCGACGGTACAAGAGAAACACTCAAAGAGGACTCTATCGGGACAATAGTCAGTGCGGATAATCTGATATACAAAATGACTGTAGGGGGCAAATATGTTTTTGAGTTTCGTGATTTGTACGGACGAATTGTCATTACAAGTCCAATATTTTATTTGAAAGGATTACCTACTGCTACACTTCGCGGCGTGCGAGACGGAGGGATTACTAAGAATGATGTTAAAGTTACTTACGACGTCACGTGTACAACAGAGTTGTCGATACTGAAAAGCGGAGAATGGGTAGGAACTGACCTTTTTACCGTTTCGGAAGGCATTGAGAGAAACACATTAAACATTACCGCTGGACGGGATACAAGCGCCGTATATAGACTTCTTCTATATGTCACCGCCGACAGAAATTTGTTTACGGAATACACGTTTGAAATTGACGGTATTCCGCCTGAGGTAAACATAAAAACCGCAAGCGGCGGAGAGGTTGAGCAGGAAACTGTAACGACTGAAAGTTTTTACGTAACCTGGTTAGAAGTGGGTTATTCGGCGTGGTATCGTAAAGGTAATGCCATTACAGACGATGTGTATACAAAGGACACTGTAATTAGAACTGCCGGTACGTACAGATTCACCGTTCTTGACGCCGTTCGTAACGAGCTTGTATTTTGGGTTACACTTGATAATTCCGTAGATTATTCGCTAGACGGTTCAACATACACTTTGTTGGAGAACGGCAACTACGTTACGCGCGGTAACTTTATTTTCACGGTTTTGGAGCCGTGGTCGCTTTTCGATGTCCGTTCATCCAACGGCTTAACTGTAGTAAACGGACAAAAAATTGATACTGACGGTACGTATAGCATTTCAGTTAAGGACATTTACGGAAATAATCTATCACTAATACTCATTGTAGACAAGTTACCGCCTAATCCGATTATAACTACTGAAAGCGGAAGAATCGTAAGTAGCGGAGCGCGCATCAACGAAGCCTTTGTCGTTGATTGTGATGAAGAGAATGCCAATATTACTTATACAACAGGCGGTGGGTTTACGGCGTATGACGGCGCGCTGTTGAGCGGGTCAGGGAACTATACCTTTACCTTAACGGATTGGGTAGGAAACTCTATTGATGTGCATATAACGATTGACAAGATGCTCGCTTACAGTGTGAACGGAAGCTATATGCTCGATGAAAACGGGCGTTTCATTTCAAAAAGTTGGCTTTCGATAACACTAAAAGAAGAGATGCAGAGCTTTTACATAGTGTCTGACGACGGCACTGAGTATGCTGCGGACAAGCGCATATCGACTATCGGCGAATACAAAGCTTATATGCGCGATACAAGCGGTAACGAAATTACTCTGTGGCTAATTATTGATAAAACTCCTCCGACAATAGAAATTGTGGGAGTTGAAAACGGCGTTGCCGTTGACGGCGCCGTAACTGTGAGGTTTACCGACTATGCGAACGCATATTATCGTAGGAACGACGGCGATAAAATTGCTATAACGAGCGGTACTATTCTTGTAAACGAAGGAACGTACACTGTTACGGCGCTTGATTTTGTCGGGAATGCAATATCGGAAAGCTTTGCAATAGATAAATCAGTCGATGTTACGCCGAGCAGGGAGCTCGTCGACAGTCAGATTATTGCGGGAGCGGTATCATTTTCGTTCGGGGAAAATGTAACTGCAACGTTGACTATGGGGGATGTGCAGAGCTCGTATTCACGCGGTGCCATCTCTGAACCTGGAGAATACGCTCTTGTGGTTGTAGACGATTATGGTAATTCAAAAACTTATCGTTGGTATATTGTAGCGCCTAAGGCTAAGGCGTATGTTCTGCCTGTTGGAGAATGCGCCGTGGAAGTTACCCGCGATGGTAATGTGTACAGCGCCGAAATTAACGGCGATATGCTCAATCTCGCTGAGTCGGGCAGTTATTCGCTTATTTTTCGGAATAAAACGGAAAATTGGACGCTTGATATTGAAGTTGATAATTCGGCGCCGGCGGTGCAGATAGAAAACACGGGGAAAAGCGTTAAGATTTTTAATCCGAATAAAGAAGGGTTGACTTATAGGCTTTACCGCGACGGCAAACAGGTGTCTTTTGAAATGAGTTCTTCCGCCGAGCTGACAGCGAAGGGGAATTACAGGCTCGTTTGTACGGACGAAGTTGGAAATGTAACTGAGTATACATTTTCGCTTGTATATATGGGCAATGTAACAATCGTTTTAATTGCGGTGGTCAACGTATTAGTGTTGGCGGCTATAATAACGCTTGTTGTCATTAGATTAAGACATAAAAAATATTAAAAATTTAATTTTAAAAGGAGACTAAATTATGATTACAACAACACAACTTCTTGCAGGCAATTTTGACAGGGTAGGGACGATTTTGCAAAGCTTCCTTAGCCAGTGGTGGGGACCGGCGCTCGGCGTGGTTGGCGCCGCAGCCGGCATACTTGCCGTGGCGGCAGCGATTAAATACATACTCGCGGCGCATTCGGGCGATGAGCAGAAGCTTACACAAGCAAAGAAATTTGTTACCGGGATAATTATCGGCGTAGTAATTATGTTTTTAATCGCAGGACTATTGCCTGTCATTATTTCGTGTTTTCAATCCTGGTTCGAATCCGTTGATGCTTGATAATTCAAGCTGGGAGGCAAAAAATGAAAATAGCAATAGAAAAAATGCTCGCACAGCTGTTGTTTTGGATATATGACTTTATCGATACAATAGGTGAAATATTTAATGTTTTGACGGGCGTTCAACCGGCGAGCGGAAAAAAGTCGTTATTGGAAGTATTTGTGGAAAGTGCCATATCGACCAAGGTTCTGCTTGGTTTGGTGGGCGTGTCAATAATCATTACGGCTGCGTGTATGTGCGTAAAAATCATTAAAAACATTGTAAAAATTAAAGCCGATGGGGAGCCTGTTTCGCACGCAGTAACAATAAAGCAGGGCGGTATTGCCGTTCTCTCATCGGTTGCTTGTATATTCTTCGTGATTGTGTTCATCTCATTTTCTACAATGCTGTTGAATATGGTCAATGAAGTAATTGCCCCTGAGGAGAATCTTACGCTTTCCCAGAACTTGTTTAATCTATCGGTTGAACAATCATACGTTCTTGATGATACCCATTGGGAAGAGCGCGAGGTTGACTTCTTTTACGATGAGAGCGGAAATAGAGTACAGGAAAAGGACCCTATGAGCGATGACGGGTTAGCATGGGAAACAGATAGCGAAGGCAATTATAAGCTAGATGGAAATGGCAACAGAATACCTATTTATGTAATGAAAATAGAAAGATATTACCCTTATAAAAAGAATCCGGACGGCTCGCTTGTCGTTGAGTCGGGTTGGTGCGACAGCTATACGGCGGAGGATATAAAATGGTCTATGTCGCCGGACGAGGTGTTCGGTAAATACGAGAAAGATTTCTTGGGTATATTCGAGCAGGAAGATAAAGGATATAGCCGTTCGCCAATGGTAAGGCTGAACTCTTTCAACTTATTTACCGCTTATTTGGTAGCCGTAATTATGCTGATATCGATGTTTATGCTTTCTATCGGATTAGTTAAACGTATATACGATATTATCGTTCTGATAGTTTGTTCGCCGCTTGTGTGCGGTACGATTCCGATAGACGATGGCGCGCGTTTCCGTGCGTGGGGCGATACTATTATAAGTAAAGTGTTCGTTGCTTTCGGCGCCGTAATAGCGCTCAACGTATTCTATATGATAAGTCGATTTATTACGGGACCGGGCTTTGATGCAATGCTTTTAGAGTCTACCGGGCTAAGTTCAGTCGCGTACATCATTTTTAAAATGGTTTTGCTTTTGGGCGGCGCTATGTGCATCAACGGTAGCCAGGTGCTTATTGCGAGGATTTTTGGAACTTCGGCGGACGAAGGACGTGAAGCGATGCAGTCACTTGCTATGATTACAAGCGGCATTCGCTTGGGTGCAGTTGGTTTAGCGGGCGTAGGGCGAGTGGCTATGGGTACAAGCAGATTGGTGGTCGGCGGTACAAATCGGTACGGTCGAGAACGCACGGGTGTTTTGAATTACGCGGCGCGCGGTGTTAATGCGATGGGTAATCGCGTTGGCGGCGAACGTTATGAGAAAAGTCGCGGAGCACGGTTTGTACGGTTCCTTGGAAGGATGGGAGGAAGAAATTTAAATCAAGCTCGGCAACCAGCAAACAATAACAGCGCACGCAATATGATTCAACCGGGCAGTATAAAACCCGTTGGTTCCGCGCATAAGTCAAGCTCAGCATTTAAAAGCGATAGCACAAAAAGGTAAAAGCAAATGGAAAGAATAATACCTAAAAACAGCAAACTAAAATCAACGTTCTTTAAATTTTTTACTTGGTTCGATTTAATAATTCTGGGTGTTATGCTTGGAATAGCAATACTTATTTTGACTTCGGACATATTATACAAATGGTATATCCTGGGCGGATATTTATTTCTTTGCATAATTCTATTTATCGGAGAAGGTGAAGATAGAACTTACAATCAAATGGCTTATTTAATAAGATTTTATTCTTCGCGCAGAACATATGTCAAAGGCGCTAAGCGTGGCAGCACGGATGAATTGTTGCCTTTTAAAGGTATTCACGAAGACGGACTTATTGAATATTACGGCTATATGCGCGATGAACCTTATTTGGGCGCAGTAATTGAGGTTGGAAGTGTTGATTTTGGGTTGTTTGATGAGGAAGAACAAGATAGGCGCATCAGTTTATTCGCGCGTGTTTTAAATAGTTTAAGTCAGCAGTCTGTAATACAGCTTATTAAAATTGACCGTCCTATAAAATATGACGAGGTATCGGCTGGACTCTTTGAGAAAATTTCCGCAGCAATGGATAACCGTGAAATAACAAAAGCGGCAATTCTTAAAAGTCGGCTTGAGCAAGTAGATGCAGTTAATAATATTAAACCGCTCTATCGACCGTATTATTATTTAGTGCTTTATGAAGCAAATGCAGAAGCTCTTTTTAATCAAGTCGACGCCTGCATCAATAATTTGGAGACAGCTGGGCTTGACGCTAAGCTCTTGGATGCCCGCGAAACGGCCGTGTTTTTTAAATATAACTTTAAACGTAACTTCGACGAACGTGAAGTCGACGCGGTAGAACTTGACGAGCTTGCCGATTACGTTAAGCCGGACAAGGTAAAATTCGGCTTGTCAGGCTATACCGTTGATGATATTTACGCCTTTACGCTCGCCATAAAAGAATATCCGCTATATGTAGGCAATGCCTGGGGCGCTAATTTGTTTAATATTGATAACACAAAGGTTGTACTGACGATTAAGCCCGTTGATAAGGGTAAGGCAATTAAAAGAATTGATAGAACTGTGGTGGAGAGCTTAACGCGCAATGTTGGTAAGCTTTCTGAAATACGGAGCCAGGATACGCATATACAGACGATGAATGAGCTACAGTCGCGTATCCAGAACGAAAATGAGATGCTTTTCGACTGCACGTTGACTGTGACGGGAATAAATAACACAGAAAAAGATAACGCCACATTCCGTAAAGAAATTCGGCGCGAGCTCACGACAAACGGTTTTAGAATAAGTTATTTGTTAATGAGGCAATTCGACGGGTTCGCCAAATCGGCTGTTGCGCGCAGACCTAAGCTCAGGGCTTTCGAGCGTGGAATAAATTCAGATTCGCTTGCGGCTGTCTTTCCTTTTGTGTCTTCCACTATCATAGATACGGACGGTTATTATCTCGGAAGCGATTTTTATCCCATTATACTTGATATTTGGAAGCGCGGCGGGGACTTTGCAAACAGTAACGGCGTTATTTTTGGTAAATCCGGGCAGGGAAAATCTTATTTTTCTAAATTGCTTCTTACAATGGTGCACTCGGAGAATTCGCGTATATTTGTTTTGGACCCCGAAAATGAATACCAAACGTTGGCAAAAAATGTCGGCGGACAGTTTATTGATATTGGTAACGCCACCCAGGGGCGTATAAACCCTCTACATATTTATCCCGTTTTAACCGATGAAGGAGAAGTAGCGTCGTCTGAAATTGTGTTTAACGCTCATTTACAGTTCTTGGAGAATTTCTTTAAAATCACACTAAGTGGAATTATACAAGACTCTTTCGAAGAACTTAACAACCTTGTGAAGCTCACCTATGAGAGCGTAGGGATAAACCAGGATACCGACTGCACGTCGTTGCAGCCAGTTAAATTCCCTACGTTTGATACGCTTAAGGCGATAACCGAAAAAGAGATGTCGCGCAAAGATATAACGCCTTCGAAGAAAGCAAATTTAGAGCGTGTGTATACGTACATTCAGAAGTTTGCGGCGGGTGGAATGTATTCATCGATTTGGAACGGGCCGTCCACACTCGAAGTTGAATCGCCTTTCGTCGTGTTTAACTTTCAGTCAATTTTCGGCGCTAAAAACCAAACGGTAGCAAATGCCCAGATACTTGTCGTTATGCGTTATCTTGATATGCAGATAACCAATATCAGAGAACTTAACCGCAATGGTAGCGGTGAAATTATTCACCCGTTCGTGCTCCTTGACGAAGGCTACAACTTTATTGATAAAAAATATCCCGTTGCGTTGGATTTCGTTTATATGTGGTATAAGCGTATTCGTAAGTATGAAGGCAGTATGTTTTTTGCAACGCAGAACTTGAGTGATATATTTGGCAATGAAGAAGTTATTCAAAAGACGACGGCAATCGTAAATAACTCACAGTACTCGTTTATTTTTGGGTTGGCGCCCGCAGACCTTGAAATTCTTTCGGACCTTTATAAAAACGTCGGCGGTCTCAATTCGGCGGAACGTGAGTTTATCTCCAATGCCGAGCGCGGCGATTGTTTTGCAATCTGCTCGCCGCGGCAACGGGCAAGATTTCACGTCGAGGCTCACGATACGGTGCGTTCCCTATTCGAAGACGAAGATTTTGATATAACAAGATAGCACAGATAAAAATGTACTGACAAATTTGTACTGACATTATTGACTTTATTTCCATAAAATGCTAATATTAGCTTAGGTAAGATTAAAGAGGTTATTTATGAAAAAAATTAAAAGTTTAACGGTTTTTATACTTTTATTTGTGATTTCCGTCCTGTCCGTGTTTGCGCTTGTAGGTTGTAATAAAAGTGACCCGTCGTCGGGCTCGTCATCCGAACCGCCTGTAGTAAATAATAAACCGATTGACAATTTGGTATTTGAAGAACAGAATGACGGAACGTACGGCGTTAAAACTTCCAACAAAAATATAGAGGGGGCTTTGGTTATTCCCGCAGAACACAACGGAAAAGCGGTTACTATCGTTTTACAAGATGGATTTAACTACTGTACTAAACTTATAAGTGTTGAAATTCCGAATGGCGTTAAAATAATTGATAAAGGAGCTTTTGAAACTTGTTACGGATTGAGTTCAGTAACTATTTATCCTTCAATTACAGAAATTAGGGTAGAAGCTTTTAGGGACTGCGGTGAATTTGATTTAATACATAAAGGAAATCAAATGGATTTTGATTATTGGACTGCTAGCGGTACATTTTTAAACTCTACGGTTAATAGAATTTATCAATCTGTTGAAAAGAAATAGCCCTATAAAATAGGACTGTTTGTGAACAGTACAACTTTTGCAAATAAAAAAGTGTACTGTTCATTTTTTATGCCTTAAAATGGCTCTGTTGGTTTATGCTTAAAATATTCTTCTTCAACCTGATTTGGGGTTTTGAATGAGAGCTACTCCTAATCTGTGACTAATGCTTGATATTGGTTTGCTTTATATTCGGCAATAGCTTGATTTCTTATCGTAATATCATATATGTTCTTTGTGCTTCCTAAATTATGTTTTTTTGATTATATCATAAAGGATACTATGTGTCTCCTTTTTGACTTATTTGCAAAGATAACTATTGCTAAAAAGAAGAACCAATGTTAGAATTTAAATAATTCTATAGTTAAGGATTTTGATTATGAATTTTGATAATATAAAATTTGTTGAGCGAAATTTAAAAAATTTACATCAAATTAATAAGATGAACAATCAGATCAAATCAAGTGGCGGATTATTCTATCAATATCGTCCGTGTCGAATTGACGGAAAAACAATTTATGATATTGAGAATATTATTCATGGTGTTGTATACGCGAGATCGCCTCTTTATATGAATGATCCGTTTGATTCTGAAATCGGTTTTTCAACTGAAAAGGTTATTGATGACATAATAGATATGTTTTTATTAGATTATAAAGGCGTTGAAATGATAAAGGACTTGATGCGCTTTATAATAAAAAATAAGTTGTTAGGTAACTTCGCCGAACTTGTAAAAGGTTTGAATGATTTAAAAAAAGAACTCAAAATATTGTTGCCTAATGATTTAACGCAACAACAGAAAAATAATATTAGGCATCACATTGATAGTGCTATTAGAAAATTACCAAAACATATTCAAAAGATTTTTAATAAAAGAAACACTAATAATATTCTGCTTCTAATTTTCGCAATAAATGAGCTTGAAATAACCGAAGAAAATGTTTGTGATATCGTTGGCGCTCAGAAAATACTTGATGAGGCAATAGCTGAAATAGACAGAATAAAAGAAACTGTATTTGAGGGAGCGTATAAAGAATTTTTATCCACTATTAACATATCTTGTTTTACTGCTTCAGGTTGGCAAAATGCTCTGATGTGGGCGCATTATGCAAATTCTTATGAGGGGATATGTATTGAATATGATTTTAATAAAATAAAAGATTTTATCGGCTTTATAGGTGCTGTGGATTATAAGCATCCGCGACCGATAATTTCAATAAAAGATTTAGGTACTATAAAAGAGGGAAAATTTGTTGCGTCAGATATAACAGATGAGGCTATTTGGAAACTAATTAATTATTTATTGGTTAAGGATAAAATTTGGGAATATGAAAAAGAGTGGCGCATTATTGCTCCGCAAGGTACTCCAGCTCCATCATTTATAGCATTGCCATTTATAAAGTCAATTACAATGGGGACAAAGATTAGTCCGCTTATAAAAAATTGGATAATTAGTATATGTAAAGATAAACATATTGATTGCTATAATTTAAAACTTAGTTATGACACGTTTGAAATAGATAGAGTTCCTGTAGATACAACGAACTATGGTTATGATATTGAAGAGGATAGTAACTTTTTATTGCATTTATGTGATAAAATTACTGAATTAACAGAAAAACTAAATCCGTTAACTACAGAAATTGATAAAAACACAGAAGAAAAGCGATTTGATTATGATCTGATCTTTAAATCATTATCAATTTATGAAGATGTTGTTATTTCAAGTTTTTTCTCAAAAAATATAATAAATAGAATGGCTTTGAATAATAAAGAATTATTGCTGTATTATGGCGAGACAATAAAGGAGACTGTTAAGTATATTGATAAAATTTTAGAGCAAAAAATAACTTTTATTGATTTAAAGAATCAAACCGCAGCATTCGTTTTATGTGGTCTAATTAATTTTAAGCAAAAAGAAACTTTAGATAAAAAACTGAATGACATAATAAACTTAATGGAATATTATTCAGAACAGGAATTGGCTATTGATGATTTGAAATCTTAGATTTTTAATTTAGCTGTATAAGAAGCATATATAAGACTGATATGGCAACTTCCAAGCTTTAATTTGAGGAATATCACAAGAAAAGTTTGCTAAAATTTACCCTTAGCTAGTTCGCTGATGGGAATATTTGATGTCGCATTTTGTATGGACAAATTAGTTTGCTTAGAGTTGATCAATGTAATTTGCAGTTGAATATTCATAAGATCCTGCGGCTGAACTATTTAAATAAAAATTGTCAATCCTGATAAGAACAACTAAACAATGTGAATGTAAAGAAACTTTATTACTTTTTTTGAAAAGAATTAATTATATAATATTTAAAAAATATATTGCAATTTGTTAATTGATATCCTATAATATAATAAAAAAGGAGAAATGATTATGAAGAAAATTAAAATTAAGATTAAAGTTACAGCTACTGCAAATAAAACGGTTCTTTTACAATGTAACGGTAGTGGCTATTGTAATTGTGCAAACGATTAAAAATGTTTAAAGGGGTTGTTTAATACAACCCCTTTAAATTTTGAGGTTAATATGATAAATAGAAAAATAAATAATGTTGAGTTAGAAATAGACCCTTTAGAAGGTGATGCAATATATTTTTTAGAAGAAGATGCATCCAATTTGAAAGATTTTGATATAGAATCTATAATATCTTATATCCACTCGAAAGGTGATGGAAAATATATTCCTTTATGTTTGACTATTGAATTAACGAATAAATGTAATTATAATTGTTCTTTCTGTTATATAAATAATAATGAGTCTAAAAGTAATCCTACGAAGTTTTATCGGTTTAATAATATTAAAAATGATTTAGCGTGGTTAATTGATAAGGGACTATTGTACTGTACTATAACAGGAGGAGAGCCGCTTATTCATCCTGACTTTAAAGAATTGTATTTGTTTTTGAAAAATAAAGGCGTTTTAATTAATTTGTTTACAAATCTATCATGTTTAAAGGAAGATTCATTAGATTTAATTTTAACTTATCCTCCTTTTAAATTGGAAACAACAATGTATGCATTCAGTGATTTACAATATAAAAATATAACTGAACAGTCTGCCTTTTTAGCTGAAGATTTTAAAAGGAAGATATTATTTTTAAAGCAACATAACATAAATATAATTTGTAAAACACCTCTTAATATAAGTACAATTGAGGAATTTAAGCTGTGCAAGGAATGGTGTGAAGAAAATGAGGTGGAATATTACTTTTCTGATAATGTTTCTAACACTTATAATGGTACAGATTTGCATAAATATGAACTTTCAATGGATGAAAAATTAATAATTAGGAAAGAAAAGATTAAAGACACACAATTATTAGATTTAAATCAATTTGGTGTTAAAAGAGCCTTTGAGTGTGGAGCAGGAGAATATTCACTTTTCATTTCTTATGATTATCGCTTAAGACCTTGTATGTCTTTTCATGCGATAAAAGATGCTAATTTTGAAATTGAGTTTAATAAAATTGAAGATGCTTATAATGCAATGCTCAAATTTATAAATAGATATAAAGGTCAGACATTAACTTTTTGTTGTGGTTGTAATGCTAAAAATATTTGTAAGATTTGTATTATTGATGAGTTAAGTTATAATCAAACTGGTTGCGACTATTGTAAAAAATGTAGCGAAAACAAGTATATACTTGAGAAGCTGATAAAATTGTGAACAGGACTTTTTTTATGTGTATTTTCCATTTGTTCGGTATTTATAAAAGCAGAGATGCATAGAGAAATATCAAATATATTTAATTTGTAAGAAAAGTAAATAGGAATTTTAATAAGTTGATTATTTTTGTTGTAAAAATTGTAAAAGACGATTAAATTTAAAAAAATTAGAAATTGATGAAAATCATTCTTGAATTTTTTTTAAATCATGTTATAATTATATTAAGAAAAGCTATAAAGGGATAGTTTATGAAAGAGATTTTAAGGCAATTTGTTGTGTTTGGTAATTTCAATTCTGTTACATTTGACAGTATTATGAAATTTAGTGAACTTAGAGAAAGGTATAAACTACAAACAAATTCTATACCGGATATGCCTGTTGGAGCACCCATGCCAATTAATGGTGCGATAGCTTCGGTTAGAGTTCCTGTTGATGGACGCCCGATATTTCAGTCTTCAGATAGAAAATTCAGTATTTTTTTTGGTTCGCGTCGTATTCACGTTGAGGAACTTGACGGAGACAGCGAAAATTATCAGGAATTTAATAAAAATTCTTTAGAAATAGTTTGCGAAATTATAAAAACTTTAGAATTGAAAGTTAATCGAGTTGCTTTAAACGGAAGATTATTCAATGATAATCTTGATTGGATAAAACAAACTTTTAGTAGGGTTTTTAATAAATCCAATTTGTATTCAGAGAATTCTAATGAATGGCAATTTCGTATAGCAAGTAAAGATGCAAATTTAGAGTTGGGTTGCGAGATTAATAAAATCGCTGCTTTCACTCGTGGAATCTTTTTAGATAATGTTGGCAAGAATCAAAATGGTGTTATTGCTAATTATGATTATAATACGCAAGTGAATATTGATAAGATTTTTACCGAAGATGAAATGAGATTATTTAATAATTTTGCCCAAGAATACAGAAAGCAGTTTGTTTAATGTCAGTTTTGATACTCAAAGGAAAGTAAAATGATTGAGGAAATAGCAACATTAAGTTTGGCGGTAGTGATGCCATTAACTGGAACTACTGTTGATATAAAAAAAGTGGAGCCTACACCTACAGCTATTTATAATGATAGCGGTAAGGGATATGAATTTGAAGGAATATTTTTAGAGGACAAAGAGAATATATATACATTGATGTGTCCTTTTGAAAATAATTCTTTAACAACTCAAAGTGATGACGATAAAAAATTATTGATGGTGTTTGCTAGTAAATTAGCAGATTTGACTATTGATTTTGATGAGGATTATTCATATTTTAAATTTTTATCTGAGTTAAGAGATGATGAACAAAAATATATAAATTTTTTATATGGTGCATTATATAATGGTGATTTAAAAATTTGTAATGCGATTTCAATATATTTGTCACAAAGGAGTTTTAAATTTATAAATGCTGATGAGGAAAATTTTGTTTTACAGTTGCTTAAAAATGGGGATTTAGGTAAACAATATTTTTCTTTGCAAACTATTTTGAATTGGGACAATATCAGTAATTTAAATGAATTAAAGTCGGTAAAAATAGCTAATCGTTACTTGCAAGAGGATTTGGAGGATTTTATATCCCAGAAGGAAAGTTAATGGCTTATTTGGTAAGAAAAATCAATATAAATCAGTGGCCTGATGGCGAAAATAGTTTTTTTGTTTCAAAAGAGGAACTAAATGCTGATGCAGTTACCTCGGATTTGCGTACAACTAACAATACACTGTCATGGTGGCGCATTGATGATGAAACAGAATTAGAAAGTGCAGGGATATCAATTGTTTCGAAATTGAATTCTAAACAGAATAACATAAGGATTATTGCTTTATCTTTTGAGGAATTAGAAGCTAATTTTTGTTTAAAGAATACACCTAATCAAGGTGATACTGCTGTGAAAGAATTTAAACAGCGACATTATGATATGTGCAATATGAATTATGGTTTATTGGGGAAAATAAGCTATTTTATTGCAAAAGAAACTTCTCAAACGAAAAAAAATATGATTTTAAAAATCAATGTAAAAGCAGCTATAGCAAAAATCAAGGAACTTGTTGAAAAAGGTAAAGCAGATAAAGAAATGTTAGGCGATTATATAAAAGAACAATTAAAAATTAATTAGTATTCACTTTTTATTGTTTATAATTTTAAAAAAATGTAATGTCAGTTGAATTGAAAAATAAAATGTACGATGATATTAAAAGGACTAATCCCTATAATAGCGGTTACCTTTGATAATAAAAATACCGTTGCAGGTTTTAACGTGCACGGTTATTTTTTGCACTTTTTGCGGTTGCTAAATTTTTTGAGAAACTGGGAAAGATTAATAATAAACGTTGCGAGTGGTAAATTATAAATTTTTCTTTATCAAATATAACATTTGTCAACGGCTTTAATTAAAAGCACAAAAGGTGCAAGTTGAAAAATGCCCGCAATTATGCAGGCAAAATTAAAGAAATATAACGGCTTTTTAGTTGTGAATTTTTTGGGGTATATTTGGGGTGTGATTTTCAATAACTAAATATAGTGGAAAATCGTGTCATTATGACAGACATAATACAATATGTAGAATATTGTTCAGCTTCAACTCCTGTTGAGTGCACCAAATACCGCGCTATGATAATTTCATAGCGCGGTATTTCTAATTACGAAAGTTAAATAATTTTGTTGTGTAAAACGCAAGTGATACCGTTGTTTGTTTTCATATGTGGCATACGGTATATAACCGGATATAAGCATTAGATGATATTTAGTTGTGGAAACTGCGAGCCGTATGCGGCTCGCAGTTTTATAATTCAATATTTTTTGTGTTTTAATGAGAGCAAAAATGGTAGTTTGTGCAGTTGTATTTAATCCGCAGAAATTTATAAACTAATTCTCATATAATATAAACAGAAATGGAGAAGAGTATAGCGTATAAAATTGATACAAATATACCTGCAATATCGATTTTCGTTCTTTTACATATTATACAATAATATTTATTAACCTCTTGGGTACTACGATAAGTTTTTTAATCGGCTTATCCTCAAGCAGAGCAATAATTTCGTCGTCGGATTTTATCAAATCTTCTATTTGTTTGGCGTTATAGTCGGCGGGATAAGATTTCTTGCATTTAATTCGGCTGTTAATCTGCACGGCATATTCAAAAGCGTCTTCGCCGCATTTGTTTTCGTCGTATTCGGGCCAACTTTCGTAGGCAATGGTTCCCGAATGTCCGAGGACTGTAGTCCATATTTCTTCCGTGATAAACGGTATTACGGGGTTGAGTAGCTTTATAAGTCCTTCGGCGTATTCCAGGGGGAACTTTCTGCCTTCGCCTATTTCCTTATATACGGCGTTTACAAAAATCATCATTTGCGAAATTGCCGTATTAACTTTCAATGACAGATAATCTTCGCCAACCTTTTTAACGGTTTGGTTGTATAACCTTTCAAGGTTTTTGTTCGGCGTTGCGCTTATTACGTCGCTCTCGAAGTAAAGTCTGTGTATTCTGTCAATAAATTTCTTTACGCCCTCGATATTGGCGGTGTTCCAAGGCTTTGTATCTGCTACGGGACCCATAAACATTTCATACATTCTTAGAACGTCGGCGCCGTAGTCGCGCACAATATCGTCGGGATTTATAACGTTTCCCAAAGATTTAGACATCTTTTCGCCATTTTCGCCCAAAATCATTCCCTGGTGGAAGAGCTTTTTAAACGGTTCTTTGCAGGGAACAAGCCCCTTATCGAAAAGAAAATTCATCCAGAAGCGGGAGTATAGCAAATGCCCTACGAGGTGCTCCTTTCCGCCGCAGTAAAAGTCTACGGGAAGCCAATATTTCATAAGTTCGTAGTCGGCAAAAACGCTGTCGTTGTTCGGGTCGCAGTATCTTAAAAAGTACCAGCTTGAACCTGCCGAGCCGGGCATAGTCGTGGTTTCGCGCTTGCCCTTAACGCCGTTTATTTCAACGTTTACCCAATCTTTGGCGTTTTCCAGTGGCGCGTTGCCGCCGTGCGCGTTATAATCGTCCATTTCGGGCAGAATCAGCGGCAGTTCTTCGTCGGCAAGCAACACGTCCTCGCCGTTTTCGAGATGCACTACGGGCAGAGGTTCTCCCCAATAGCGTTGGCGGGCAAATATCCATTCACGCAGTTTATAGCTTACAGCTTTTTTGCCGCAGCCGTTCTTTTCAAGCCATTCAAGCATTGCGGCAATCGCTTCCTGCTTGTTCATACTATCCATAAATCCGCTGTTTACGTGCAAGCCGTCCTCCGTAAACGCTTCTTTTTCAACGTTGCCGCCTTCGAGTACGGGAATTATGGGCAAATCGAATTTTTTTGCAAATTCCCAGTCGCGAGTGTCGTGAGCGGGCACCGCCATAATCGCGCCCGTGCCGTAAGTGGTAAGCACATAGTCGGAAATATAAACGGGAATCTTGTTGCCGTTTGCGGGGTTTATGGCATACGCGCCGGTAAACGCGCCCGTCTTTTCCTTGTTGAGTTCGGTTCTTTCGAGCTCCGATTTGCTTGCGCAAGCCGCTTTGTAGGCTTCAACAACGTTTTTCTGTTCGGCGGTGGTAATTTTGTCTACAAGTTGGTGTTCGGGTGCAAGCACGCAGTAGGTAACGCCGAAAAGCGTGTCGCAACGTGTGGTGAATACGGTGAAAGTTTCGTTTGTACCGTCAACGGCAAAGTCGATTTTTGCGCCCACCGATTTGCCTATCCAATTGCGTTGAGCCGCTTTCGATGACTCGCTCCAATCGAGTTCGTCCAAACCTTCGAGCAGTCGGTCGGCGTACTTTTGTATATCTATTACCCACTGCTTCATATTTTTGCGAACGACGGGGTAGCCGCCGCGTTCGCTTTTACCGTCGATAATTTCGTCGTTTGCAAGCACCGTACCCAGTTCTTCGCACCAGTTTACGGGCGTTTCAACATAGCGGGCAAGCCCCTCTTTAACAAGTTGCTTAAATATCCACTGCGTCCATTTATAGTAAGAAGGGTCGCAGGTTGAAACGGTCTGCTCCCAGTCGTAGGTAAATCCTAACATTTTAAGCTGTTTGGTAAAGTTTTTAATATTTTCCTCGGTAAAGCCGCCGGGGTGGTTGCCAGTCTTTATTGCATACTGCTCGGCGGGCAAACCGAAACTGTCGAAGCCGATGGGGTGCAAAACGTTGTAGCCCTGCATACGCTTCATACGCGCTATAACGTCGGTTGCCGTGTAGCCTTCGGGGTGCCCCACGTGCAAGCCCGCGCCCGAAGGGTAGGGGAACATATCCAAAACGTAGTATTTAGGTTTGGAAAAATCGCGCAAATCGGTGTGGAATGTCTTGTTTTTCTCCCAATAAGCCGCCCATTTTTTTTCGATTTCCGTAAAGTTTGTGTAAGGCATAAATTTTTCCTTGAAAATTATATTTGATATTCATTATACATAGTTATATAATTTTTGGCAATTAAATTTTTGCGTTTTGGCGGGTAAAGTCGTTGACATTCGCGTTAAATTATACTAATATAAAGAAAATCAAATATTTACTTGCCGTGTAAGTAAGACAAGTACCGCCTTAGGTTTTTCAGAGAGAGCGCGTTTGCTGTGAAGCGCTTATTCCGATGGATAACGGGAAACCACTTAACAGTTATATGAGCAAGGGAAAAGAGCGGTCGATTTCGGCAATTAGGGTGGAACCGCGCAAAGAAGAATTTGCGTCCTTAAATTCAGCAGTGTGCTTGAATTTAAGGCTTTTTTATTTTGTTAAGGAGAACAAATATGGAAATCATTTTAAAAAACGGCGACAAATTGGCTTTACCGGAGGGTGCAACCTGCTTTAACGCGGCTACGGCAATTTCCGAAGGCCTGGCGCGCGCGGCTGTTGCCGCCAAGGTGAACGGCAAATTGCTTGATTTAAGCGCGGAGCTTAAAGAGGGCGACAAATTTGAAATAGTTACTTTAAAAGATAAAGAAGGGCTGGAGGTTTACCGACATACCTGCGCACACGTTTTGGCGCAGGCGGTTAAAAATATATTTCCCACCTGTAATCTTGCAATAGGTCCTGTAATAGACAACGGTTTTTATTACGATATTGATTTCAATACGCCCATTACGCAGGAAGATTTTGCCAAAATAGAAACCGAAATGGCAAAAATAATAAAATCGAATACGGCGGTAAAACGTTTTGAGTTACCACGCGGCGAAGCTTTGAAACTTATGGCAAAGTACGGTGAAAAATATAAAGTTGAACTGATAAACGATTTGCCGGAAGATTCCGTAATTTCTTTTTATAAACAAGGTACGTTTACCGATTTGTGCCGAGGGCCCCATCTGCCTTCTACAGGTAAGATTAAGGCGTTTAAGCTTGTTTCCATTGCAGGCGCGTACTGGCGCGGCGACGAAAAGAATAAGATGCTTACCCGCATTTACGGAACGGCTTTTGCAACCAAAGAGGAAATGAAAGCGTATTTCGAAATGCTTGAAGAGGCTAAAAAACGCGATCATATACGCCTTGGTAAAGAACTTAAGCTTTTCTCGCTGTTAAACGAAGGCAAAGGTTTCCCTTTCTTTCTGCCCAACGGAATGGTATTAAAAAATACTTTGGTTGACTATTGGCGCGACTTACACCGCAGGGAAGGTTATGTGGAAATACAGACTCCCATAATTTTAACCCGCAATCTTTGGGAAAACTCGGGGCACTGGGAACATTATAAAGACAATATGTACACTACTAAAATAGACGGCGAGGACTGTGCGGTTAAACCCATGAACTGCCCCGGCGGTATGCTGGTGTACAAGTTAGAACCGCACAGTTATAAGGATTTGCCGCTGCGTGTCGCCGAGATGGGGCTTGTTCACCGCCATGAAAAGAGCGGACAGCTTCACGGACTTTTCCGCGTTCGCTGTTTCACTCAGGACGACGCTCATATATTTATGCTTCCCGAGCAGATTACGGACGAAATAAAAAAGGTTGTTCGTTTAACCGATAAAATATACAGACAGTTCGGGTTTAAATATAAGGTTGAACTTTCAACCCGCCCCGAAGACAGTATGGGCAGCGCGGAAGACTGGGAACTTGCAACATCTTCTTTGAAAGCTGCTCTCGACGAAATGCAGATAGAATACGAAATCAACGAAGGCGACGGCGCTTTTTACGGACCTAAAATCGATTTCCACTTGCAGGATAGCATAGGCAGAACCTGGCAGTGCGGAACTATACAGCTCGATTTTCAGATGCCTCAGCGGTTTGAACTGGAGTATGTGGGCGAAGACGGTAAAAAACACCGCCCCATAATGATACACCGCGCTATTTTTGGCTCGATTGAAAGGTTTATAGGAATATTGATTGAGCATTTTGCAGGTAAGTTCCCCGTATGGCTTGCACCAAAGCAGGTTAAAATTTTGCCCATTACGGACAGAACGGCTGATTACGCCGCCGAGCTGTGCAAAAAGCTTGCCGAAGCCGGAGTGCGTGCCGAGGTTGACGGCAGAAGCGAGAAAATAGGGTACAAAATCCGCGAAGCGAAGATGGAAAAAGTGCCTTATGTGCTTGTTGTCGGTGACAAGGAAGCTGAAGAGAATACCGTAAACGTAAACAAACGCGGCGCAGAGGATAAAGAAACGGTTTCGGTAGATTGTTTTATTGCCTCGATTATCGGCGAAATTGAAAATAAAGTTAATTTTTAACGGTTAAAACGTTTGACAAAAATATCTGTTTTGGTTATTATATTTAAGTAAAGCAAAGGATAACCCCTTTCGCCGTACGCAAATCGTGTTGCGGCTCAATCATTTAAAAGTGAAATTATTAAATGAACGGGTTACTTTTGCGTAACCCGTTTTTATAATTTTAAGAGAGGTAAAAGGTTATAAAAGAGTTTTATCAAATCAACGAGGCGATAAGGGACAAAGAGGTCAGAGTAATCGGGGCGGACGGCTCTATGGTCGGCGTTATACCCGTAGTGCAGGCGCAAAGGCTTGCCGACGACGCGGGGTTGGACCTCGTTAAAATTTCCCCTACGGCAATTCCGCCCGTATGTAAAATTATGGATTATTCCAAGTTTAAGTACGAGCAGTCGAAGAAGGACAAAGAAAACCGTAAAAACCAGACGATGGTTGAAATAAAGGAAATTCGTTTATCCATGACAATCGACGTAGGCGATATTGCGGTTAAAACCAAACAGTGCCTTAAATTTTTGGAGGCGGGAAACAAAGTAAAAGTTTCCATACGAATGAAGGGAAGGGAAAATTCGCGTTCGTATCAGGGCGTAAAAGTTATGGAAGACTTTTTTACCGGATTGGACGGAAAAGCGGTTCAGGATAAAAAACCGACGGCGGAAGGCAGAAATATTACAATGATGCTTTCGCCTGCAAAGGTATAAAATATCAGAAAATTTTCATCGGAGGACATTAAAATGCCTAAACAGAAATCACATAGCGGCTCGAAAAAGCGTTTTTGGCTGACAGCAAGCGGTAAGGTACAAAGACCTCACAGCGGCAAGAATCACAAGGCTGAAACAAAGAACAGGAAAAGAAAAAGAAATTTGCGTCAAAACACGCTTGTTTCCACTACTCAGGAATCGACTGTTAAGTCGATGATTCCCTATAAGGCTTAACGGAGGTAAGAAAAAATGCGTATTAAAAGAACAGTTAACGCTTTAAAGAAGCGCAGAAAGATATTGCGCCTTGCTAAAGGCTATTTCGGCAATAAATCGAAAAATTACAGAATCGCGCGCGAAGCCGTAATGAAATCGTTAAATTACGCTTACGTAGGCAGAAGGCTCAGAAAGCGCGATATGCGTTCGTTATGGATAGCCCGTATCAATGCTGCGGCAAGAATAAACGGTCTTTCTTATTCAAAATTTATGCACGGACTTAAAGTTGCGGGTATAAATCTTAACAGAAAGATTTTGGCCGAACTTGCGGTTAACGATGCGGCGGCGTTCGCGGCTCTTGCAGAAAAGGCAAAGGCGGTAGTTTAATTACCAGGTTATTTCGGGTAGCGTGTTTATTGCTACCCTAAAACTTTTTATAAGCGGAAACCGCAAATGGTTATTACGTCAAAAACTAACCCAATAATTAAAAAAATTTCGTCGCTGTCCGAAAAAAAATATCGTAAATTATACAACGAATTTATGGTTGAAAGCGCTAAGGCGGTTGAAGAATGTATTTCTTCGGGTATGCAGTTGGTTCAAATTGTGTGTACCGAAGATTTTTCCGACAGGTATCCCGGCGCAATAGTTGTAAGCGGCGAGTTGTTTGCTAAAATTTCAACCGAAAAAAATCCGCAGGGTGTGCTTGCGGTTGCAAAAATTCCTATAAACGGTATTTTACCGCCTAAAGGAAAATGCCTTTTGCTTGACAGATTGCAGGACCCAGGGAATATAGGAACCATTATTAGGACAGCCAACGCTGCGGGTTATTCGGATATTTATCTTATTAATTGCGCGGACGCGTACTCTCCCAAAGCCTTACGGGCGGGGATGGGCGGTACCTTTTACGTCAACTTGTACGATTGCGGTTATGACGAAGCGTTTAAAGCCCTTGAAGGCGTTCCGTTAATAACGGCTGATATGTCGGGCGAAGATATTTTTAAATTTAGTCCGCCCGAAAATTTCTGTCTGTGCATAGGCAATGAGGGTGGCGGAGTAAGCGGTGAGGTTTTGCAGCGTTCGGATTTTACCGTTAAAATACCTATGCGTGAAACCTGCGAAAGTTTAAACGCCGGCGTATCTGCAGCAATCGCAATGTATGTTTTAAAGAAAAATTAAGGAGAAATTTATGTCAGGACATAGTAAATGGCACAATATACAGGCTAAAAAGGGTAAAACCGACGCGGCGCGCGGCGCTATATTCACAAAAATTGGCAGAGAGCTGGCGGTTGCAGCAAAAAGCAATCCCAACCCAGATACCAACAGTAAGTTAGCCGACGTAATAGCTAAGGCGAAAGCCGCAAATATGCCTAACGACAATATAAAAAGGTCTATTGCAAAAGCGGCGGGCGAACTTAGCGGCAAGGATTATAAGGAGCTTACTTACGAAGGATACGGCGTGTGCGGTTCGGCGGTTATTATCAAAACCCTTACTGACAATGTAAACAGAACCAGCGGAGACATAAGTTCGACAATGTCGAAATGCGGCGGCGCTATGGGTAAACCCGGTTGCGTAAGTTTTCAGTTTGACAATAAAGGCTTAATAGTTATAGAAAAGACGGCAAAACTCGATGAAGACACAATGATGGAATATTGCCTTGAAGCGGAAGCTGAAGATTTCAGAAGCGAGGACGACGTATACGAAGTTTATACTACGCCCGAAGGTTTTTCGACAGTGCGCAGGTATTTCGAGGAAAAGGGGTTAAGTTTCCTTGAGGCCGATATTAAAATGATTCCGCAAAATTACGTAACTTTACCTGAAGATAAGGTCGCTACGTTCCTTAAAATGTTGGATAAACTCGATGAGTTAGACGACGTGCAGAATGTTTATCATAACGTAGAGCTTCCCGAAGAAGACGAAGAGTAAATTTTACCGATTATTAATGATTGCCGCCTAGTTAGGCGGCATTTTTTTATAATAATTATGAAATAATACTTGAAATATATTTAAATTTATTATATTATTTTTATGAAAAAAGTTAGGAGGGATAAAATGAAAAAAGTTATTGCAGCGGCGGTTGCCGTATTAATCTGCGCCACTCTGTTTGCGGGTTGTGGCAGCAAAGATACGCACAACCACGTTTACGATTATATCGAGGTTGACGAAAATACGCATACTAAAATTTGTACCGAATGCGACCAGATTAACGAAACGGGGGCGCATGTATACGGAGGTTCGGACGAAAATACGTGCAATTTATGCGGTCACACAAGGGATTGGTTTAACGCTCTGTCGGACGAAACTAAAAATAATCTTTCTGCGGACGGATATGTAAAAGATAATATAACCGATTTCTCGCAGTATGTCGGCACTGAGGCGTACAGAACGGTTACCACAGCCGACGAGTTTGTACAGGCGATTATGGATGCTAAATGGCAATATACGAGTAGCTGGAATGAAGGATCTTCAAAGGTTGAAC
Source organism: uncultured Clostridia bacterium (assembly GCA_947053545.1). GTDB lineage: Bacteria > Bacillota > Clostridia > Christensenellales > Borkfalkiaceae > Coproplasma. The sequence continues at coordinate 46,125 of CAMRSY010000007.1, read as the reverse complement.
AAACTTTGACCGCTGAAGGACAGGTACATGTTATAGAGATTGCAAATGATTTGGATTTAGGGTTCAATCATATAGGCGCAAACTATAAAGCGGCAGATGAAAATAAAAGTCATGCGTATGTTGAAAGCTACTGCCGTGGGAAAAGCGGTAATGTTTCCGCATTTCAGATGTCGGATATGTATAAAGAACACGGCATATCCAAAATTAAAATTGAAAACACAAAAAATCTTTTAATTTATTCTAAAAGCGGAGTAAAAATTACCCATGCAGGTTTCAGCGTATTAAGCTGTGATAACGTAGTTTTCAGAAACCTCGAGATGGACGAAATGTGGCAGTGGGAAGATTCTTCTAGTATAGCAACCTCGAAAGTGGGAGATTACGATGCGTTCGGCTGGGCTTATTTTAAGGTTGCGCATTGTGGTTATGTGTGGATTGACCACTGTACGTTCGGCAAGTCATACGACGGGCAAATTGACTATTCCAACCCTGTTTACGATACGAAAGGCACAGCCTTTCGTGCGCCGTACGGCGCAAACGGTTCTAACGGTTTGCATATAAGCTGGTGTGAATTCAATGCGGGTAGCGACGACGAAAACGGTTATCTTTATAAAATGATGCGCAGTATCGAGGAGGATTATCAGGCGGGCGGCAAAAAATTTGCTTACTATAATGCTTTAAGAGATCATTACTCGTTCGAACAGATTTTATATGGTTTAGCTATTCCGCAGAAGAAAGGTTTTCTATGCGGTGACAGTGGAAACGGGCATTCGGACTACGATATGAATTTATCGTTACGAATTTCGTTTTCCAACTGCTATTTTAAAAATTTAGAGGACCGTTTGCCAAAATTGCGCGGCGGCAACGCCGTTATGTACAATTGCGTAGTAGACAGTATGCAATATTTAACATACCGCAATCAGCTTTCAGGTGCGGCAAGTTACGTAATGTCTATAAATTCAAGTTGGAAATGCGCGTTAGTTTCTCAGGGGATAGTTTGCGGTAACGGCGGTAGTTTCTACGGTGAAAACTGCATTTTCAGAGGTATTAATACATTGCTTAAAAACAATGACAGTGGCGGTAGCTCCAATTTGTATGCCGACGACGGTAAAACGGTAATAGGTACTACGTCACGTCCCGTTGATGGCGGGTATAAGTTAGTTAACTGTACATATCAGCGTGACAAAAATTCAACTCCGACTGACAGTGATTTCGTTAACAGTACTCCGCATATTCTGAAAGAAGAAAACTTTAAATGGAATAACGAAGGAAATAAAGCGCCTTTTACTATTTCGGCTGTACAGCTTGAAAAGCTTAGGGAAACTCTTGCTAATGCAAAATACGGCGCAGGAGTTAATAGGGATTTACAGGAAAGATTGCTAATTGCAAAATACGGCGCATAAACCGTAAATTATTGCTCAATATAATGTTACAAGCGGTAACGCTTTAAATATAGCCGTTTTCGAATTAGCGTTACCTTAGGTTTCGTTTGATTTGTAACGGCAAGGGGGATATTCTGATAGGTCAGGGTATCCCCCTTATGAATTTTTTTTGGCGTTATGAATATTATATTGTATGCCGAAAAAGAAAGCGTTAATTTTAATAGCAATAATTATTTTGCTTATTATAGCGGTGCCGTTGCTGGCGGTTTTGCAGGACAGAAGCGTATCTGCCGACGTAGACTCGGAAACGCAAAACATTACCGTATGGCAGATTGACGGATTTGAAGGCGGACAGGGCTCGCGGAGCAAATATCTGCAAACCGCAGGAGAAAAATGCTTTAAAAAAGAGAAAATTTACGTTTCGGTCGCTTCAATTACCGCAGACTCGGCGCGTACAAATCTGAAAATGGGCAAAATTCCCGACATAATTTCATATTCTGCCGGCTTTTACGGTATCGAAAAATATATTAACGGAAAAGATTTTCTTTACAAGACGTGGTGCCGCGGAGGTTACTGTTTTTTAAGCCTTGAAGAAAACTCCGGATTTTCTGATATCAATTCAGGAAATACGTTGATAAACCGGGGGAAGGATAATTTATCCGGTGTTGCGGCTACATTGTCAGGGGTGGGGTCGTCTGAGTCGGATGAGCCTACAAACGCCTATTTAAAGTTATTAAATGGCAAATACAAGTATTTATTCGGAACTCAAAGGGATATATACAGACTTAAAACAAGGAACGTTGCATTTTCAGTAAAACCGGTTACGGCTTTTAACGATTTATATCAAAACGTTTCTATTTTAACCCAAAACAGCGAAAAGTATAAAATTTGTTTAAGATTTACTACTTATTTGATTAAAAACAACCGCGTAAGCGGGTTGGGTTTAATAAGCGGCAATAATGAAACAGACGTTGATGAATTGCGTGAAATTGCAAATGCCGAATATGAATATACATTACGGGGACCGTGCGGAAAAGACTATATTGACGAGCTGAAAAATTCAGGTAAGAGCGGCGATATAAATAAAATAAAAAATTTATTAAAGTGATTGATTAAAATTGCAAAAAATGCTATCATATAAAAGCGGTTTAGTTGAATGCTTAAATAATTGCGGTATCGAAACTGTAAGTCCGTTTGCGTTTAGCAAAAATACAACTTACGGGCTTGGCGGCTTTGCCGCTGCGGGTTATTTTCCTAAAACTGTTTATCAGGCTAAAAGCGTATACGATAACTTAATTTCGTGCGGGGCGTCGTTTAATATTCTTGGAAACGGCTCTAATGTTCTGGTTGCCGACAGCGGTATTGAAGGCTCGGTGATTTCAACCAAAAAATTGCGCGGAATATTTAGGCTTAACAAAACTGATTTGTTGTGCCTTGCCGGAACACAGATAGGAGAATTGCTTACATACTGCAAAAAAAACAGGCTAAGCGGGTTGGAATACCTTTACGGAATTCCTGCAACGGTAGGCGGCGCTGCGTTTATGAATGCGGGTGTATGCGGCTTGGGAATAGGCGAAAACATTAAAAGCGTATGCGTGTACAATGGCAAAAAACATATTTTAAGTCGCGAAATGTGCAAATTCGCTTACAGATATAGTACTATGCGTGACATAAATGCGCTTATTTTGTCAATAATACTTACTGTACGCGAAAGTGACGCCGGTAAAATCGAGGAACGCATAAACTTTTACAGGCAACGCAGAGTACACTTGCCTAAAGGAAAAAGTTGCGGTTGCGTATTCAAAAATCCCGAAAATTTTTCGGCGGGCTATTTAATCGATTCGGCGGGATTAAAAGGTTTAAGGATTGGCGGCGCATACGTAAGTTGCCGGCACGCTTCGTTTATTATCAATTCGGGCGGCACCGCCGCCGACGTAAAAAATCTTATTAATTTAGTTAAGAATAAAGTTTTCGAAAAGTTTGGCGTTTTACTTAGCGAAGAGGTTGTTTACATAGGAGATTTCAATGGAATTAACGGCTGATTATCATACCCATACGCCTTATTCGCACGGTAAAAACACCGTTCTGGAAAACGCGCAGGCGGCAAAAAAGGCGGGTTTAAAGCAGATAGCTATTACAGACCACGGCTTTAATCATTTACTTTTCGGGCTGAAACGGAAGAAATTAACCGAATTACGCTTGGAAATAGCGGAGGCTGAAAGGCTTACAGGCGTAAAAGTGTTAATGGGAATGGAAAGCAATCTTATATCGCTGGACGGCGATACAGATATGCGCGAGGAGGATTTAGATAAATTCGATATTTATCTTTTCGGTATTCACGAGGTTTTGAAATATAAGAAATTCGGCGATTTTTATAATATAATGGTACGCAATTACGCGGCGTACAAGCTTGGCAGAAAACCTGCGTTGAAAGTGATTGAAAACACGACAAAAGCATATATAAACGCTGTAAAAAACAATCCCGTAGATATTCTGACCCATATCAATTATAAATGCTGCTGCGACCTTAAAGAGGTGGCTAAGGTGTGCGCCGATTACGGTACTTATATTGAAATTAACACTAAAAAGCGGCATGTTTCACCTGAAGAGGTGGATCTGATGGCTTCAACGGGCGTGCGTTTTGTGATAGATTCCGACGCGCATTCTTCAGATCGCGTAGGCGACACAAAAATTGCAGACGAGCTATTGAAGGACTGTTCTTTCCCTAGAGAACAAATAGACAATATAGACGGAAGACTGCCTGATTTCCGTTTTGCAAAGTACAAAAAGGCTAAAATGTAGGTTAAATGAACACTTTTACCGAAGAATTGAAAAACGAAATAATCAGAAACGGTATTGAAAACGATTTATGCCGAACAGCCTTTTTAGCCGCGTACGTACGTACAAGCGGTAGCGTACTTATTACTAACGGTAATTACGGATTTGAAATTGTAACTGAAAGCGAGCGTACGGCCGAATTTGTATGCGACGTATTTGAAGCAACCTTCGGGGTTCCCTTGGTTGTTTCGGACGCTAATGTGGATATGAAAAGCGGTAAAGATAAGCTTAAATTCAGGTGTACGGGCGAAAATGCGGGCGAAATTTTAGTAAAACTGGGCATTTTGTCGCGTCATAACGGTAAAATTTCGCTTATTTTCGGTATAGATGAAAATATTGTTTCCGACGAAAGATGTATGCGCGCATACATAAACGGAGCTTTTTTGGGCGGCGGCAGCTGTACTTTGCCCGACGAGCAGACTTACAGCAGAACGGGATATCATTTTGAAATTATATTTTCAAATCGGGCTGCCGCTGGCGATTTTTGCGATATTTTATGCGAGTTTGAAATTCTTGCAAAGCTTGTGGGCAGGAAAGACAGCTATGTGGTATATATAAAAAGTAAAGAAGTTATATCCGACCTGCTACACGTTATGCAAACCGTTAAATGTCTTAAAAAGTTAAATAAAATTGTCGAACACAAAGATAGAAGGAACAACGACAACAGAATAAGCAACTGTTCGGTTTCTAACATCGATAAGGCGGTAACCGCTTCGGTTGCGCAGATCAGAGCCATAGAAATTATTTCGCAGACCATCGGGCTGAAAAGTTTGAACGCAAATTTATTCGAGGTGGCTGAAGCGCGTCTGGCTGATAAAAACGCTTCGATGAAAGAGCTTGCCGACAGACTGCAGATATCAAAAAGCTGTATTAATCACAGAATGAGAAAAATTATCGATATGTCCGCCCAGCTGTCATAGACAGGTAATTGTACTGATAATCGCAAGGGAAAGGAAAAACGATAACAGGGGATCGGAAAATGACTGAATTTGTTCATTTGCATTTACATACCGAATATTCGCTTTTAGACGGCGCATGTAAAATAGATAATTTAATCGATTACTGTAAAAGTAACGGAATAGACACCGTATGTATGACCGACCACGGGAATATGTACGGCACTTTACATTTTGCCGAAAAAGCCGCTGTTGCGGGGCTCAAATATATTATAGGCTGCGAATTTTATCTTACCAAAGATATGAACGACAAAACCGTAAACACGGCCGAGCACCTTATATTGCTTGCAAAAAACAAAGCGGGCTATAAAAATTTGGTACAGCTTGATTCTATGGCGTTTGTCGACGGTTTTTATTATAAGCCGAAAATAGATTATAAGGTGTTAAAAGAGCACAGTGAAGGGGTTATTTGTCTTTCCGCCTGTCTTGCCGGCGGTATTCCGCGCAGATTGCTGGCAGGCGACTATGACGGCGCCAAAGAAATGGCGCTGTATTTAAAAGACATTTTCGGCGAGGATTTTTATATAGAAATTCAGGACCACGGAATTGCCGAAGAGAGGCGCGTTTTGCCTCTGCTTGTAAAACTTGCCGAAGAAATAGGCGTTGAGCTGGTTGCTACAAACGACGTTCATTATATTACCAAGCAGGACGCCGAAATGCAGGACGTTCTTTTATGTATTCAAACTAAAAAGACGCTGGATGACCCCAAGCGTATGAAATTCGACTCTCAGGAATTTTATTTTAAAACCGCCGAAGAGATGAAAGCGCTGTTTCCCTCGCTGCCTAAAGCAATCAGCAATACGCGCGTTATAGCCGATAAGGTAACCGAGCCCGCTTTCAATTTGGATAAAAAGGGCTATCCGATAAGGGATATGACGCTTATCCCCGGATATAATCCGCCCGACGGTTCGACGCCTGAAGAGTATTTGCGTCATTTAACCGACGAAGGGCTTGTAAAGAGATACGGAACGATTACGCAAAGAGAGCGCGAACGCGCGGATTACGAGCTGGATGTTATCTGCCGTATGGGATACGCCGAATATTATCTTATAGTTTGGGACTTTATAAACTGGTCTAAGGAAAACGGAATACCGGTAGGTCCGGGCCGGGGTTCGGGCGTAAGCTCTATCGTGGCCTATTCTATCGGGATAACCGACGTTGAACCGTTGCAGTACGATTTGCTGTTCGAGCGTTTTTTAAATCCCGACAGAGTTTCCATGCCGGATTTCGATATCGATTTCTGTACGGACAGGCGTGAGGAAACAATAGAGTATGTAAGACAGAAATATAATCCCGAAAACGTTTGTCAGATTGTTACGTTCGGTACAATGGCGGCAAAAAACTCAATTAAAGACGTTGGAAGGGTTATGCGCGTGCCCTATTCGGAAACGGACAGACTGACAAAGATAATGGACGGAAAAACGTCTATAAGCGACTTGTTGGGAAGAAATGTAGCAAAAATTGAAAAAAAACTGCGCGAAGAGAGCGATGCGGATAAAAGGCAGCAGCTGGAAGGCAAATTAAACGAGCTGAAAGTTGCGCGCAACGCTGAATTCTGTTCGATGTACGAGGAGGACCAAACGCTGCGCAGGGTTATCGATATGGCACTGCAGATAGAGGGAATGCCCCGCCAGACGGGAATGCACGCGGCGGGCGTGGTTATTTGTCGTAAACGCATCGCGGATAACGTGCCGCTATCAAGAAACGGCAGCGACATTACCACCCAGTTCGTTGCAAAGGAAATAGAGGCGCTTGGAATGCTGAAAATGGACTTTCTTGCGCTTGTAACCTTGACGGATATAAAAAAATGCGTCGATTATATAAAAGAAGATACCGGATTCGAGGTTGATTTTAATAAGATAGGATACGAGGATTCAGGCGCGTACGAGCTTGTGTCGGAGGGCGACACAGACGGCGTGTTCCAGCTTGAAGCGGGCGGAATGAAACGCTTTATGAAACAGCTTAAACCGGATACGTTGGAAGACCTTATTGCGGGCGTTTCGCTTTACCGCCCCGGACCTATGCGCTTTATCGACGATTTCTGCAAGCGCAAACACGGGGAAGCGCCCATAGAATACGACTGCCCGCAGGAAGAAAAGATTTTAAAGGTAACCTACGGCATTCCCGTATATCAGGAACAGGTAATGCAGATTTTCCAAAATCTTGCAGGCTTTTCGCTCGGCGAAGCCGACCTTGTTCGCCGCGCTATGGGCAAAAAAGATAAAAAAACGCTTATGGCGCAGAAAGAAAAGTTTATCAACGGCGGCGTCAGCGACACAAACGGTTCGAAAATAGATGGCTGTGTGGCAAACGGCATCTCCGCGCAGGTAGCCGAAAAAATATTTGCTGACATGGAAGGGTTTGCGTCTTACGCGTTCAATAAGTCCCACGCGGCCGCATACGCAACGCTTGCATATCAGACCGCATGGCTGAAAAAATATTATTGCAAAGAATTTATTTGCGCGCTTTTAAATAACCGAATCAATAAAATCGACGAAATTACGAAATATATTATATATCTGAAAGATAAGGGTATGAAAGTTTTCCCTCCCGATATCAACAAGTCGAAAACGGTATTTTCGGTTGAAAACGACGGGATTTTATTCGGGTTATCGGCGCTTAAAGGTTCGGGACAGGCGGCTATTGACGACGTTATAAAAGAGAGAACCGAAAACGGACCGTTCGCCGATTTCCCAGATTTTTTAATGCGTTGCGCGGGGGTTGTAAACAAGCGTATTATCGAGGGCTTGATTCTTGCGGGAGCTTTTGACAGAATGGGCGTGCCGCGCTCGCAGCTTTATGCCGTTTACGACGACCTTTATACGCGCGCCGCAGCGATAAACAAACAGAAAAACAGCGCGCAGATAAGTTTATTCGGAGAAATAATTTCGGAAGAAAAACTCGACGTGCGCTATCCCGATATTCCCGAATTCGAACTTATGGACAAACTTTCGAAGGAAAAACTGGTTTTGGGCGTTTACGTAAGCGGCCATCCCTTCGAAAAATATATGAATGCTTTTAGCGACTGTTCGTTTAACTGTTCGTATTTTTCAGATTATATGGAGGACGAGGACGGAAACAGAACATATAACCGCATTTCGGACGGGCAGCAGGTAACTATGGGCGGCATTATTTCAAATATGCGGCGGACTGTTACGAGGAGTACGGGCGCCCCCATGGCATTTATTACGGTTGAAGATATTTACGGCTCCGTTGAATGCGTAGCTTTCCCTGCTATTTTCGAAAGGATAAAAGCTGTGCTGGCGGTTGACAAAATTGTTAGACTGCGGGGGAAATTGGATTTGTCGAAAGACGACGAGCCCAGCATTATTCTGGACGACGTGTCGGAGTTCGATTCTTCGGCATTTGACAATAAATCTGCGGGCTTGAGGGCCGGGAATAAAAAGAAGGCGGTTTTGTGGCTGAACGCTGCCAAAGTGTCGGAAGACGAGTTTGACGAACTTTTGACTATGCTTGAAAATTACGACGGTGAAACGGAATGCATACTTGTGCGCGGCGGTAAAAAGTTTAAACTGCTTCACGGCGTAAATTACTGCCGCGGACTGCTTGCCGAACTTTGTTCGGTAATATTTGAAGAAGATATAAAATACGTGGAATAAAATTTAATTTATAAAAAAGGTTGTATTTAAAAAATTATTCTGCTATAATATTTAATCGAATGAATAAATAAATGTCGGCGTAATAAATTTAGGGGGCTGACGGCAAATGCCGTTATACGTCGGTTGTATCGGAGGATATTCATGAAGAGAATAGGTTTGCTTACCAGCGGCGGCGATGCTCCCGGGATGAACGCCTGTATAAGGGCGGTTGTAAGAACGGCGCTTTATTACGGAATGGAAGTATACGGTATAGAGCGCGGCTATCAGGGGCTTATCGACGACGATATGATTCCTATGGAAATGCGTTCGGTGTCCGATATAGTTCAGCGCGGCGGCACTAAGTTAAGAACGGCAAGGTGCCTTGAAATGCTTACCAAAGAGGGGCAGAAAAAGGCGGTGAAAACGCTTGAAGCGCGCAATATCGAAGGGCTTGTCGTTATAGGCGGCGACGGCTCGTTCAGGGGCGCGAAATGTCTTTCCGAAGAGTTCGGCATACCTACGATAGGTATTCCGGGAACAATCGATAACGACCTGGAATATACCGACTATACATTGGGGTTCGATACGGCGGTAAATACTTGTATCGACGTTATAAACAAGCTGCGCGACACAATGACCTCGCACGAAAGAATTTCGGTTGTGGAGGTTATGGGCAGGCGTTGCGGCGACATTGCATTGTTTGCCGGTATCGCAAGCGGCGCCGAAATAATAGTCGTACCCGAGGTTGTGTTCGATTTAGACGACATAGTTATGAGAATAAACCGTTCCCGCGCAAACGGCAAGCACTCAAACATAGTAGTAGTTGCCGAAGGGGTTTGCACGGCGGACGAATTTGCTAAACAGTTGCAGTCGGTTACAACCTATTCGGTAAGACCTACTACGATAGGACATATTCAGCGCGGCGGGTCGCCCACTATGGCGGACAGGATGCTTGCGGCACAGTTTGGCAACAAGGCCGTAAGGCTTTTAAAGGACGGAATAGGTAACCGCGTAGTTGGCATAAGGAAAAACGAAATAATAGATATGGATATTATAGAGGCTGTAAGTATGAAGAAAAAATTCAATTACGAGCTTTACGAAACGCTTCAGATGATATCTATGTAAATGAAATAAAACCGCTTTAAGTAAGCGGTTTTTTTGCGGAAAATGCAAAATTAAGGTAATCGGGAAAATATAAATGATATTATGCGTAAGTTTAAGCCCCTGTCTCGAAATTAATTTCGAGGTCGACTCGCTTTCTGTCGGTAAAATGCACAAAGTTATTAACCGCCGTACGTTTTTCACGGGCAAAGCGATGAACGTGGCTACGGGGCTTGCGCGTCTCGGCGCCCAAGCCGTGGTAAGCGGATTTATGCACGAAGAAAACGGCAGACTTTTCGAGCAGGAGATGCATAAAGAGGGCGTTACATATAAATTTGTGTGGAATAAAGGCCGCGTAAAAGAGGTTTACAATTTTGTCGACAACCGCTCGATGCTTACGGAAATAGTAGACGAGGCCACGCCTATCGACGCGAAAAACGGCGAATTACTTTTTAAAACGGTTGCGGACTTATCGGAAAATTGTAATGCCGTTGTTTTTTCGGGCGACATTGCCGCGGGGTTGCCGGAAGATTATATGTATAAAGTTTTGTCCGTTATACCGCCGCACGTTTTGAAAATAGTTGATACGGACGGTTACAGACTGGTTAAACTGTTGGATTGCGGTATCGATTTAATAAAACCAAATGCGGAAGAGCTCAGCCGTGCCACGGGAATGAAAATTACCGACAGGGACAGTATGGTAAGGGCGTGCGAAAGCCTTGTTGAAAAGGGGGCTAAACGCGTGCTGTTATCTTTGGGTAAACAGGGCGCAATTATTTGCGACGGAAGAAGAAGGCTTTTTTGCACATCGTTAAACGTTGCAATGAATTCTACAGCCGGTGCTGGCGACGCTATGGTTGCCGCGGCAACCAAGGCACTTAGCGAGGGCGCTGACCTTGCCGATATTTTGCGTTGCGGCGTAGCGGCGGGAACCGCTTCGGTAACTTTGCCCGACAGTATTTCGTTTTTGAAAGAAAAATACGAAGAAATTTTACCGATGATGACGGTTAAAGAAATTTAAATTAACTACTTGATTTTTAATAATTTTATACTTATAATATAATAAAAGGCGGTGTGTTACCATGTGGAATGAAGAAAGACCTTTGGAATTGTTAAAGCATATGCCCCAGGTTCTTACGGCGGAAAATCTTGCCCAGATACAGCAGGTTATCGACAACGATAAATTTCTCAACAGTCAGCGATTAAGGGGCGACCTTTGCGGGAGGTATGCGCCGTTTTGCAAAAGCTGTGATAAAAGCGTGCTTAAGCCCTGCGCGGTAGCTTATGTAAGAATGAAAATCAAAGAGGGAATGGAGTTGAAAATGGAAGACATACCTTCAGAAACTCCCGAAGAAAATGTGGAGAGTGCCGGACAAAAGGATTCGGTTGCGCCTTCCAAAAAAATTCGCATTGCCGTTGCGAGAAAAAAATAAAAAATTTTATTTGTAAGCCGGCGGACGCATTTGGCGTTCGCCGGCATTTTGATTGCAAAATTTGAAAGCATATTATTATTTTCTTTTTATAGCATTCAAACTTGTAATATAAAAAACCACATAATTATATTTTGTAAGTTTAATTAATTTTTTGTTGCTTTAATTTTAATTGTATATCTTAAAATGAATTGACAACAGCCTATAATTTAAATATAATAATCAAGTAGTTTAATTAATTTACTTTGCTGCTATGGCTCAGTAGGTAGAGCACGTCCTTGGTAAGGACGAGGTCACCGGTTCAAGTCCGGTTAGCAGCTCCACAAAAACCGCTAGATATGGCGGTTTTTTTCTTATTGCAATATCAAACGGTTTAGTTTTAATTATAAATCCGTAACTTGACAAAACGGCAACTGCGTATTATTCTATAAGGAATAAATTTATTAACGGTAAAAAATGAAAGAAAACAATATCGAAAAAATTGCGATTAAAACGGCTATTGTAACCATAGTTTTAAATGCTGTTTTAACCGCATTCAAATTTATAGCAGGCTTTTTGGGTAATTCGCTTGCAATGATTTCGGACGCAATACATTCTGCATCCGACGTTTTTTCAACGGTAATCGTAATAATCGGCATAAAGATAGCGGCAAAAGCCGCCGATAAAAATCATGAATTCGGTCACGAGCGATATGAATGCGTCGCTGCAATTTTGCTTGCCGTTTTGCTTTTTGCAACCGGTTGCGGAATAGGTTACAGCGGGATAATAAAAATTGTAGACGGTTCGTATAAAACGGCGGAATTGCCCGATTATCTGGCAATGTCTGCGGCAATAGTTTCAATTGTCGTAAAAGAAGCAATGTTTTGGTATACGTGGGCTGCGGCAAAGAAAACAAATTCCGGTGCGTTAAAGGCCGACGCATGGCACCACAGGTCGGACGCGTTGTCTTCCGTAGGCAGTTTAATAGGTATAGTTGGTGCAATGTGCGGCGTGCCCGTTTTGGATTGCGTTGCTGCCATTGCAATTTGTCTTTTAATTTTAAAGGCGGCTATAAGTATCTTTATCGATTCCGTAAACAAAATGACCGACAAGGCTTGCGACCCGGAAACTGAGCGGGCGCTTACCGAATTTATTGCGTCTTTCGAAGGGGTTAAGCGGGTGGACAGCGTTATGACCAGACTTTTCGGAAATAGAATTTATGTAATTGCCGAAATTGCGTGCGACGAAAAATTAATACTGGGCGAAGCGCACACTATAGCGGAAACCGTACACGACGGAGTTGAGGAACGTTTTCCGTTGGTAAAACACGTAACCGTTCATGTAAATCCTTATACAGAAGATAAAATTGATTGTGACAATGAAACCGTTAAAACGGAAGAAGACAAAAAAGATTATGAAGAAGAAATCAAATAAAAAGAGCGGGCAATTTTGCCCGCTCTTTAATTATTTTTTATCTTTGTAAGAGGGCAAAATATGCTTTGGCATATTTTGCGTTAAAAGTTTTTGCGCCGCGGCTTTTTCAGAGTTATGCTTTTTTAAAACAGGCATTTGCTTGAAAAAGCGCGCTCTTTCAAACTGCAAACTTTCGTACGGCATCTCCGCAATTTCTATTAAAGTTGAAACGTTAACTATAAAAAGCTTTAATTCACCGCTGAGAGCCGCATAAATTTCCCTCAGTTTACCGTTGGCCCAGTTTGAATACTGCGGATAGGAAAGATAGCGCGAAACGTCGTAAACTCTGCCAAGAACGGAAGATAGTTCTGCCCAAAGTTCTTCGTCGGATTTGGTTTGCGGAGTAAGCAGTTTTTCAATCTCTTCCGTTATGTCTCCCAGCCTCGGTGCAAATTTGGCTCGCTTTAAAACGTTGTTTACGGCAATATTACAGATATCTTTAGGATAGTTGCACAATGCTTCAAACCAGCTTTCCAGCAAAAGCTCACGCTCGAAATCTTTAGTTGTTACATATGCGTTTTCGAAATTAAGTTGGATTTTAATAAGATATTTTATAATATCTTCACGTTCGACAAGTTGCATTAATGGCCTCAATGTTTATCAGTGGAGTTAAGTTTTTCTATGGTTGCCGCCCACTCGTCGGTAACGCTGCGTTTAGGTTGTTTACTGGGTGCAGTTGAGGACGGAATTTGTTCCACGGTGTAAATACCGCTGTTTTTCCAAGTGGACAAGAGATAGTTAACCGCCGCCATGGGGTTGTTTTTGCCTGCGGAAAGTTCGGCGGCCTTTAATATCATTGATTCGTTAAATCCCCAGTCGCGCCAACGGCTTAACGCTTGCCTGTCATAAGGTATAAGTTTTCTTGTAAGTCCGCACTGTGAGTGAACCGATTTAATAAATTTATCGTCCTCGGCAAGTTGTACAAGCAAATTTCTAACGCTGTCGTCGTCGATAAATGCTCCTCGGTAGAGGTGGGAAACGAAATCGTTCATTAAATCAAATGAAATTCTGCCGCTTAAAAAGCAATAATCGGCAATACTTTTAAGCGAACTGTTGCTTAATCCGTATCCGCTCCAAACGCTTAAGTAGTTTTCTACATAAGGAGTGGGGTCGGGCATATAAACGCCCAAAGCTTTTGCGACTGACAGCGCCGTTTCATAAAGCGACGATTTTTCCTTTCTGTAGTTTTCTATTTCCTTTACGTCGAATTTGCTGTTTTTATTAAGTTCGTCGATAACGATATCGAGTTTTTCTATGCTCTTTGCTTTAAAGCCTTTCGCGGCGCAGATAATAGCGTCTTCGCCGAATCCGTACCCGAGCCATTTATTTAAAATTTCTCCGTCTTCGACTTCGGGTTGGCGTTTAATAGAACAGGTTACAAAAATTTTATTTAAAATAGTTGTGTTTGCCGTGTATGACGACAGCCGCTTTTCAACTTTTATTGCCGTTATATCGCCGTCGGCGCAAAAATTTTTTGCAACCTTTTTTATGTACTGACCGCTTATTTTGTCGCCCTTCAAAGTTGCGCAGTAGTTTACTATCATAATCAGGGCGTTGCGTTCAACGTTGTACTCTTCCAGTAAAATAAGATATTCCCTGAATTCGTTTTGCGAAATCATTCGCCCCGACAAAATAGCCTGCAGTTCTTCGTACAAACCGTCGTATTTTTCGGGATGAAGTTTTTTGGGCTTACCGTAAAAATTTTCGCAGTCAAGCAGTTTAATTTCAAAGGGAAATTTCGAAACTATTTTAACAAGTTCCATTTCATCGAGATATTCGAAATATTCTTTTAATTTTTCCTCTTCGATATTAAGTTTTTTTGCAAAATCTTCTACGGCGTATCCGCACTGCCCGCTTTGGCAAAGATAAAGCGCGTAAAGGTAAACTTTAACTGCAACGGGTTCCAGCTCGGCAAGATATTTGGTAATAAATTTGTTTTCTATGCAAGTTGTAGACCTTTTGGTCAGCTCGTCTGCCGCCGAAATGAAAGCCATATTAAAACTCTCCGCTTAACGCTTGATTTATCTGTTAAAAAGGAATATAATATTATTTAAGGTGAATAATATCGCCTTTCGGTAAGATGCGTTTAATATTATAACCCAAGGCATAAAAAAAATCAATTCTTTTGTCGCATTTGTAAGGCGCGTTTATTTGGCGCGTAAGGCAAATTAATATCGGCGCATATACTGTATAATCAATACGCGGAGCATTTTGTTTGTCCGCGCGGTGGCAGAGGTGGCCTTTTTGTCAAGCATTTTAACTCCCGTATCATTATGGAAAAATTTTAACGACAGGCTTGAGGTTATGCCCGTTACTCTCGGAGAGAGGGTTGACGACGGCATAAAATTCGAGTATTTGAATTTTTCCGGAAGAGATACCGGTATGGGAAGAGTAACCATATACGGGGTATTGGCTTCGAAAGAATTCAATCCCGTGCGCGAATGCGTTTTAATTTTATGCGACAGCATTGACGATGTTGACGAGCAGATGCTTGCCTATTACGTTAAAAATGGCTATAACGCTCTGTGCGTAGATTACGGCGGCGAACGCGACGGCGTGGAAAGGTATACGCAGTATCCAAATAATATTTCCTATGCAAATGCCGTTAATTGCGGCAGACATAAAGATTTTGTAGACGTAACTGCCGACCAGACCAGTTGGTACGAGTGGGTTGCTGTAGGAATTTACGCGCGCAAATTTTTGAGCGAAAAGTTTGAAACCGATCATATCGGGCTTATCGGTATACGCGACGGCGGCGAAATAGCGTGGAAACTGGCGGCCGTTGCGGGATTTTCCTGTGCGGTTATTGTAAGCGCCTGCGGTTGGCTTGCATACAGGGGGTATGAAAAATTTTCCGGTAAAGAGCCCGAGTTGAATGACGAACGGTACAGATACGTTGCGGGTATAGATTCGCAGGCGTATGCGCCTTACGTAAAATGTCCGGTTTTGATGTTGTGTACCACTAACGACAAAAATTTCGACTATGACAGGGCTTACGATACTTTTTCGCGTATTAATCCAGAATATTCGCGTTTAAGCTCGATAACGTATTCGATTAACTGCGGGGCAAAAATTGACGTTCGCTCTACAAACGATATGTTTTTGTTTTTGGACAGCAACGTAAAAGAACGGCATGTTTTTATGCCTAAACCTGTGCAGGTTGAGGTGTTCGCCGACGAAAACGACAATCTTGTGGCGCGCGCGGTTTCGGATAATATGGGCATAATAGAGAAATGCGGCGTATACTATGCCGAAGATTGCTTCGATTATGCTACCAGGGACTGGTCGTCCGCGCCTGTAAAAAGAGTAATCAATGCGGGCGAAAGCGAATTTTATTTGAATATTTACGAAAAAACGTCTACTGTTTTCGTACTGTGTTATTCGGTTTATTCAAACGGTTTTACAGTATGGTCGAAACTTAAAATAAAAAAGGTGGGCGGCAATTTCCGTAACGGCAGGGCGAAATCGAAAATTATTTATACCAACAAATTCGGCACGGAAAGTTTTTCGCTTGCCGACGGCACCGAATATGCGATTGGCGGTATATTTTTAACCGATGACGACGTTTTGCCGAGGATTGTAACCTTTGACGGGCTTAAAGGCATATATTCAAAATGCGGACTTATGACAAACAGAATAAGCTGTTTACAATATGCTCCCGATAAAGACAGTATATTGAAACTCGATGTTTGCTCGGAAGAAGATATAACTTTGGAAGTAAGCGTAACAAACAGGTTAGACGGAAACGTTTATTCGGTAAAACTGTATGTTTTGGGCGGCGTTTGGCAAAGTCAGGCGCTAAGGGCTAAGGTTTTTAAAAACCAAAACGGCGTTTCGCTTGGCAGTTTTACTAAATGTGAAGCGCTTTCGGTTTTGGGTAGCGGTAAATTTGCCGTAAATAATTTGATTTGGCTTTGATTAATGCAAAATTATCCTTTTAATTATAAAAACTACGGTAAAAAAACGTTAAATATTTTTACAACGGTGCTTTTGTGCCTTATTGTAGGGTTTGCCGTTTTCCGTATAGCTTTCGGTCTGACCTATTTCAGGGTTTATGTCGTAGGCGCTTCGATGGAAGGAACGTTAAACGGTGCGGTTGCCGAAAACGCCGAGGGCGGCGATTATGTTTATGCTTTCCGTACGTCAACGCCGCACCGCGGAGATATAATAGTTATCGATACGGCAGATAAGCCCATAATTAAGCGCGTTATCGCCTTGGGCGGCGACAAAGTTGAGCTTAAGGAAGGCGTGCTGTATGTTAACGGAATTATTGTCGAAGAGCCGTATGTCAGCGGTGATAACAATACTCCGTCCGAACCCAGAAACACGTTTCCCGAAACGGAGATTCCTGCAGGGCATATGTTTTTTATGGGCGATAACCGCGACGTGAGCATCGACAGCCGGTCGGAAAAGTACGGAACCTTGCCTGTAGACAATATGATGGGCGTGGTGGCAAACTGGTCGATGTCGTTTAAAAGCGCCGTTACGGCGTTCAATACGTTTTTTGATTTCAAAGTGGCAAAAGCTTTTACTAATTAATCTATACATTTTAAGGAGAAAAATATGCGTGCGGTTGTAACCGTAATAGGCAAAGATAAGACGGGAATAATATCTAAAGTCAGCACTTTTCTTGCGGAAAGACAGGTAAATATTCTCGACATCAGCCAAACAATTTTAGAAGAATATTTTGCAATGATTATGCTGGTAGATTTAAGCGGAGCCACGCAAAAACTTGCTGATCTGGCGGAAGAGTGCAAACTTATGGGCGAAAAGATAGGTATGTCCGTTCACGTTCAGCACGAAGATATATTCAAAGCCATGCACAGCGTTTGAGGGTGTTATGTTCAACTATAAAAATGTATTGTCAACCATAGAAATGGTTGAGCGCGAGCACCTCGATATTCGAACTGTTACAATGGGCATTTCGCTTTTGCCGTGCATACGGGCCACAGGGGAAGCTACGGCGCAGGCGGTTTACGACGCCGTTTGCAAAAAAGCCGAAAATATTGTAAAAGTTTCAGAAGCGCTTTCCAAAGAATACGGAATTCCGATAGTTAACAAGCGCGTTTCGGTTACTCCCGTAAGTTTGATATGCGCGGCGTTTCCCGAAAAAGCCATTTTAACGGGTAAAGCGCTCGATAAAGCGGCAAAAACGCTGGGGATAGACTTTTTGGGAGGATATTCCGCCCTCGTGCACAAGGGTACGGCGGATTACGAAAAAACGTTTTTGAAAAGTATTCCCGAGGTATTGTCCGTCACTGAAAAACTTTGTTCGTCCGTAAACGTTGGTTCGTCGAAATCGGGCATCAATATGGACGCCGTAAAATTGATGGGACAAGTTGTAAAATCAACGGCGGCGGCAACTGCGGACAGGGACGGTTTCGGTTGCGCAAAACTGGTTGTTTTTTGCAATGCCGTGGAGGACAATCCTTTTATGGCGGGCGCGTTTCACGGCGTGGGCGAAAGCGATACCGTAATTAACGTAGGCGTTTCCGGACCGGGTGTTGTTCAGCATGCCATAGAGGCTGTGCCCGACGCCGATTTGGCTGAAATTGCAGAGACGGTTAAGCGGACGGCGTTTAAAATTACCAGGGCGGGTCAGCTGATTGCAAAAGAAGCGGCAAAACGCTTGAACGCCAGTTTCGGTATAGTGGATTTATCCCTTGCACCGACCCCTGCGCGCGGAGATTCGGTTGCGCAGATTCTGGAAGCGATAGGTTTGGAAAGCGTTGGTACGCACGGAACGACGGCTTGTCTGGCAATGCTAAACGACGCGGTTAAAAAGGGCGGAGTAATGGCAAGTTCGCAGGTAGGCGGACTGTCCGGCGCGTTTATTCCCGTATCCGAGGATATAGGAATGATAGAAGCGGCGGAGCGTGGCGATATCAATTTGGACAAACTGGAGGCAATGACCGCAGTTTGTTCCGTCGGACTGGATATGATAGCCATTCCCGGCGAAACGTCTGCCGAAACCATAAGCGCAATAATTGCCGACGAGGCCGCCATAGGAATGATTAATAATAAAACGACGGCCGTACGCGTTATTCCCGTGCCCGGAAAGGGCGTAGGCGAGCAGGTAAATTTCGGCGGACTATTAGGCAGGGCGCCGATAATGCCGGTGCACGAAAAATCAAGCGGCAAATTTGTTGCGCGCGGAGGGCTTATTCCCGCGCCCATTCATTCAAATAAAAATTAAAGGTGGTTGTATGGAGAGAACCGAGGTTAAAGACAGTTACAAATGGAACGTTAAAGATATTTTTTCAAGCGACGACAGCTGGGAAGAGGAATACGCAAGGCTAAATGAAAAAATAGATTTTTTCCGCTTTCAAGGCAGACTTGCAGACAAAAACGTGCTTTTGGAATATTTCAAGTTTTATGACGAACTGACTGTTGCACTGGAAAGGCTTGCCGTATATGCAAATTTGAAGCGCGACGAGGACACGCGAATTTCAAAATATAATGCCTATAGCGGCAAAATAGATATGATATTTTCCAAATATTGTTCGGCTACGGCGTTTTTCGAACCTGAAATGGCGTCGCTTGACGAAAAATATTTGAAAGAGATTATAGAGGATAAAAATTTTTCCGACTACGATTATCAGTTGAAATTGCTTTTAAAGCGCAGAAATCACGTTGTCAGCGAGAAGGAAGAAAAGCTTGTGGCGCTTTCCAGCGAAGCTTTAGGGTCGTTTTACGATATATTTTCTATGATTGACAATGCTGATTTACCTTTGCCGGAAATAGAGTGGCAGGGTGAAAAACGTAAGCTTACGCACGGTTTGTACGGGGTAATATTACATTCTTCGGACAGGGCAAAGCGTGAGGAAGCTTATAAAAAATATTATGACGCGTACAACGGACTGTTGAATACAATAACGGCAAATTATTACGGAAACGTAAAGAAGGACGTATTTTTATCCAGAGTGTACAATTTCCCCTCGTGTCTTGACCATGCTCTCTTTTCAGAGGACGTAGATAAAAAGGTTTACGAAAATCTTTTGGAAAGCGTTTCGGACAACTGTGCCGTTATGCACAGATATATAGCCGACAGAAAAAAGTTGCTGGGCGTTGAAAAAATGTATTTTTACGACGTTTATGCTCCGCTTGTAGGAGATACCGAGGTTAAAATGCCCTTTGACGAAGCGTATGAATACGTTGTAGAAGGATTGGCGGCTTTGGGCGCCGAGTACCAGCAACTTTTAAGAAAAGGGCGTGACGAAAAGTGGATAGACGTTGAGGAAACGGAAGGGAAACGCAGCGGAGCGTATTCCGCGGGAGTTTACGGCGTTCATCCGTACGTACTTTTAAATTATCAGCCCACGTTAAACGATATATTTACTATCGCGCACGAAATGGGACATTCGCTGCACACATATTTTTCGCAGCATAACCAGCCTTACGCAAAAAGCGATTATAAAATATTCGTAGCTGAGGTTGCCAGCACGGTTAACGAAACGCTGCTTTTAAAATATATGCTGGGTAAAGCAGAAGATTTAAATTTGAAAAAGTACCTTTTAAATTATTTCCTTGACAGCGTTCGCGCAACTTTACACAGGCAGACAATGTTTGCCGAATTTGAATATAAGGCGCATAAAACGGTTGAAGAGGGAAATCCTATAACGCGTGAAAATCTTTGTGAAATTTATGCCGAAATAGGTAAAAAGTATTACGGAGAAGCCATCGAGCACGATTATCGTATTTCCACCGAATGGTGCAGAATACCTCATTTTTATTCTTCGTTCTATGTCTACAAATATGCTACCGGTATAATTACGGCGATAAATATTGTAAACAAAATTTT
This sequence comes from uncultured Clostridia bacterium, assembly GCA_947053545.1. GTDB lineage: Bacteria > Bacillota > Clostridia > Christensenellales > Borkfalkiaceae > Coproplasma. The sequence goes on along the minus strand of CAMRSY010000007.1, from coordinate 25,569 downwards.
GACGGAAGGAGACAGCGCCGTTAAAAACTATTTCAAATTTCTTTCAGGCGGTTCGTCAACCGACCCCGTGTCGCTTTTAAAATTGGCGGGCGTTGACCTTTCCACAAAACAGCCTTTCGACTTTGCGATGAAAGAATTTGAAAATACTCTACTCGAATTTGAGAAATTGATGAATATATAAAGTACTATGTCAGACAAAAATAATGTTTTACCTAACAATTTAGATGCGGAACAAGCGCTTTTAGGCTGTATGCTGATAGATAATCAGATTCTCGCCGACGTTTTGGAAAAACTTTCGGAAGACGATTTTTATCATGAAAGCCACAGATACATTTTATCTGCGATGAAACTTGTGTATCTTGAGCACAAGCCTTTGGATTTGGTTACGCTTGCCGACAGACTGGAAATTGAGGGCAATTTGGAAAAGAGCGGCGGTTTAACCTATTTAACCGAGCTTACGCAGGTTACGCCTTCTTCAGCGAATTATAATTATTATTTTGATATTATAAGACGCGATTCCGTAAACCGAAAACTTATTAGGGCTTCGCGCGAAATTATTAAATTTGCGCAGTCGAGCGACGACAATGTTAAAAGCGTTCAATATGCGGAAGAGATGGTTTACGACATTTCGAAAACAAACGATTCTTCGTCGGTGAAAGATATAAGGGAAAGCGACGGAATCGATTTGGTTTTGCAGAAATTTCAGAAACTAAGCGATAATAAAGACGCGTTTCGCGGTGTTCAGACGGGACTTATTAAACTAGACCGTCTGACCAACGGTTTGCAGAAATCGGATTTGATAGTGCTTGCCGCCCGTCCCGGTATGGGTAAAACGTCGCTGGCTATGAACATAGTTGAAAATGCGGCTTTAAATAATGATAAGGTGTGCGCCGTATTTTCTTTGGAAATGCCTGAGGTGCAAATTATTCAAAGACTTATGTGCGGTTTTGCAGGGGTGTCTATGTCTGACGCCTTGTCCGGAAAACTTGAAAGCAACGACTGGAAAAAATTGACAAAAGCTTCGGAAAAGTTAAGAAAAAGCCGAATTTACATAGACGATTCGTCCCGCGTCACGCCTGCCGAAATTTTATCGAAATGCAGACGGATAAAGTCGAAAAACAACGGTCAGCTCGACTTAATTATGATTGACTATATTCAGCTTATGTCAAGCGGTAAAAAGAATGCCGAACAGAACAGGACGCAGGAAGTTGCCGATATTACGAGGGAACTGAAGATAATGGCGAAGGAACTTGACGTTCCGGTTATTGCCCTGTCGCAGCTAAGGCGAATGCAGAGTAAAGAGCCGCAGCTTTCAGACCTTCGTGAATCGGGAGCGATTGAACAGGACGCCGATATAGTTATGTTTATTAACCGCCCCGACGTAGGAGCGACCGACGAGGAGCTTAAAAAGGGCAATATAATTAAAGGTATGGCGGATTTGATTGTCGCTAAGCACAGAAACGGCGGGCTTGACCGAATTAAACTGCGATTTAAGGGCGAACTTACAAAATTTGTAAATCCCGAACCCGGGGACGGAATCGATGAACCCGTGTATGACAACGCGCCGCCCCCCGAATACGCGCCTCATTCGGAAGAAAGCGACGGCGGCGCATATTTTTCCGATGACGAAAATCCTCCTTTCTGAGATATGAACACACAGGTTTTACCCATAAACGCCGAGTCACTGGCGCTTGCGGAAAAGTTAATAAAAGACGGCGGTATAGTCGCTTTTCCCACGGAAACGGTGTACGGACTTGCCGCCAACGCATACGATACAGATGCGGTTAAAAGCATTTTTACGGTTAAAGGCCGCCCTAACGACAACCCTCTGATAGTTCACGTTCACAGCGCCTACGATATTGCGGGGCTTGTAACCGATATACCTTCATATGCAAAGGCGCTTGCAAAAGCTTTTTTGCCGGGACCTTTGACAATGGTTTATAGAAGTAAGCAAACGGTAAGTGCGGCGGTGTCGTGCGGAGGTGACACACTTGCCATACGCGTACCTTCGCATAGCGGCGCCCAACAGTTTTTAAAACAGGTGAATTTGCCAATAGCAGCGCCCAGCGCAAATGTTTCGAAACATGTTAGCCCTGTAACCGCAAAACATGTTTATGATGATTTAAAAGGCAAGATCCCGTTAATTTTAGACGGCGGTAAGTGTTCGGGCGGGATAGAAAGCACTGTGCTTGACTGTACCGGCAACGTGCCGTGCGTATTGCGCAGCGGATTGATTACACGTGAAATGGTTGCAGCCGTAGTCGGCGAATGCGACGAATACGTTTTAAAGGACGGCGGAAAGGTGCGTTCCCCCGGAATGAAATACAAGCATTATTCTCCCGCATGTCCTACCCGTTTGTTTGATTTTAACGACAGATACTCGGCGTACGCTTTGTATAAAGAGAAAAATGCAGAAGGCGTTAACGTTTGGATTTTATGCGACGATACGGTTGCCGTTGAATCTGATTGCGAACGTATTCTTAAACTGGGTGAATCGGAAAACGAAATAGCCGCTAATTTATACGATAAACTGCGTGAAGGCGAACGTGTTGCCGATTTAATAATTGCAATAGCGCCGCAAAAGCAAGACGGAGTTATGACGGGTGTAATGAACAGACTTAAAAAGGCTTGCGGATAAATAATGAAACGGAAAAAGATACTTTTTGTATGTACGGGCAACACTTGCCGCAGTCCTGTTGCGGAGGCGTTGATGCGCGCGGAAATCAAAAAGAGAAAAATAAAATGGTGGGACGTAGCTTCGCGCGGGCTGAACGCGGACGTCGGGGGCGCTTTAAGCCCGAATTCCGCGCTTGCGCTTGAAGAGCAAAACGTTGAGTTAACCGGATTTAAACCCCGACAGTTAACAAAAGAAATAATAGACAAATGCGCTTTGGTTATTACGATGACTGAAAGTCAGAAAAATTTGTTAAGCGGTTACGGAAATGTTAAAAGCATAAAAGAAATATGCGGTTACGACGTTCCGGACCCGTATGGTTGCGGCTTGGACATATACAGAATGACATGCAATATTTTGAAAATTGCATGTGAGAAAATAATTGACGATTACATTTTAAAATACAAGGAGTAAATTTATGAAGATTGCGCTTGCATGCGATCACGGCGGTCTTAACTTAAAAAACAAAATCGGCGCCTATCTTAAAGAGAAAAACTACGAGGTCATCGATTTCGGTACAGACGCGTTTGACAGTTGCGATTATCCCGATTACGCTTTGCCTGCGGCGGAAGCTGTTGCAAACGGCGAGTGTGAAAGAGGAATTTTAGTTTGCTCAACCGGAATAGGCGTATCGATTGTTGCCAACAAGGTGCCGGGTGTTAGATGCGCGCATTGTCACGACGTGTATTGCGCCGAATTTACCCGCCGTCACAACAATGCAAATATGCTTGCCCTGGGCGAAAAAGTAGTAGGCGAAGGTTATGCTATGTTTATCGTCGACGCATTTTTATCGACCGATTTCGAAGGGGGCAGGCATAGCCGTCGGGTTGATAAAATTGCGGCGATAGAAAAGAAATACGGCAAATAAAATGTTGATCGACGTACATTTGCATAGCGAAATATCGTTTGACAGCAACGAAAAACCTGAAAATTATGTTAATGCCGCCATACGGTCGGGCGTTAACGTAATAGGATTTTCCGAGCATTACGATTACGACGCCGTTATAGACGGCGCGGACATTGCCGTTGCGGATTTAAACAGATATTTTAGTACGCTTGCCGACTTAAAGCGCGTTAATTCGAACGTCGAAATATTATTCGGTATAGAATTCGGTTACCGCGATTTCGCCGTAAGTAAATATCGGGAACTAATAGATAAATTCAATTTCGATTACGTTATTAACAGCGTGCATACGCTAGCCGGCAGGGGTGACTGTTTTCACGATAAATTTTTTGAAGGGAGTACTTTGCGGCAAAGTTATTTCGATTATTTGTCGGCGGTGCTGGAAAGTGTGAAAGCTGATTTCGATTATCAGATTGTCGGGCATATTGGGTATGTTTCGCGGTACCGCAGGGGCGGTAAACTTTGTTATAAAGATTTTTCAGATATTATCGACGAAATTTTAAAGGAAATAATTGTCCGCGGTAAATGTTTGGAATTAAATACTTCGGTCGGCATTTCCGAAAACAAATTTTTGCCCGACGTTGACATTATTAGCAGATATCTGCAGCTCGGCGGCGAAAAACTCAGTTTCGGCAGCGACGCGCATAAAGTCGGCGATTATCAAAGACGAAGCGGTGTGATGAAAGATTTTTTAAAATCAGTCGGTGTAAGCAGGCTTTATTATTATAAAAACAGGCAACCGGTAGCTTATAAAATTTAAATGTTTGAGTTTTGCGGAAAATAAATTAATTTTTCCGCATATTTTATTTTAAAAATACTTTACAACTTTAGCGTAATAAAGTATAATCTGAATCAGAGGAAATAAAATATGAAAGACATCGATTCGCATTTGACTAAACTGTACGAAACTATAGTTAAAGTTAATACGGTTGAAGACTGCAAAGCGCTTTTAGACGATTTATGCACATATAAAGAGGTTGAGCAGATGGCGCAGCGTTTATATGCCGCTAAATTGTTTTTGGAAGGTTGTACGTACAATGAAATAATAGAGCGGACGGAAATTTCCAGCGCAACGCTGTCTCGTATTTCGCGGGCAATATCGCACGGCAGCGGCGGATATAAAAAATTTTTGGGGTTCGAAAGGAAAGATTAGTATGCTGTTAAATAAGCGTGAAGACGGAATAATTTCCGAACTTTCCAAACTTTATAAAAAATACGGTTACACAAGGTATAAACCCGGTTGTTTTGAAGAGTATTCGATTTATCAGGAAAATAAAGATTTTTTACTTGGTAAAAACGTTATAACTTTTTCTGATTTAGACGGAAAACTTTTGGCTATGCGCCCCGACGTAACTCTTTCGCTTGTACGACATAACGAAATAAACGGGGAGTCAACCGAAAAGTTTTTTTACAACGAAAAGGTTTACAGGCAGGTTACTGGCGGAAAGAAATTTAAAGAGATAAGCCAGACAGGCGTTGAAGTTTTAGGCTGTATAGACAGTGCCGTCGAAGCCGAACTAACGCTTTTAATCTGTAAAACTTTAAACGCGTTAAGTGACAGGTATGTAGTCGATATATCGCATATGGGGTTTATTGAAGGTCTGCTAAGCGAGGTCGACGGCAAAAAATGCGAATTGACTCAATTTGTAAAAACAAAAAATTTGCACGATTTTTATGAGCTTGCGGAAAGTGAAAATTATTCGGAGGAAATAATACAGGCTTTTAAAAGCGCTATAAATATTTGCGGCTCTCCGTCAAAAGCGCTTTGCGAAATGGAAAAAGTTATTTTAAACGATTTAATGCAAAATGCTGTAAATCAAATGAAAGCATTGTGCCGAATGGTTGAAAAATATGGCTTCGGGGATAAAATTAATGTCAATTTATCTACGTTTTCAAATGCGGATTATTATAACGGATTAATATATAACGGTTATATTGACGGGATTCCGCATTGCGTTCTTACGGGGGGAAGGTATGACAATCTGTTGAAGAAATTCAATAAATCGGGCGGAGCGATAGGATTTGCGTTATATCTTGGCGAAATAGAGCGTTTTTTAATTAAAGACGAAAAAAAGGTGGACTGCCTGATAGTATATGATAACTCAACCCAGAGCGAAGCGCTGGATATGTCTCAGAAACTTATAGCCAAAGGTAAAAGCGTTAGAATTTCGGTTGATGTGCCTGCCGGATTAGCCTGCACGGAAATAATAAAGCTTTCGGACGGAGGCATAAAATGATAAATATTGCATTGCCGAAAGGTAGGTTGGGGGAAAAAATTTACGAACTGCTTTCAAAAACGGGATTTTGTTGCGAAGAGTTTTCGAAAGACAGCAGAAAACTGATATTCAGCGACAAAAACAGCGGGGTAAGTTATTTTTGGGTAAAACCTTCAGACGTATCTGTTTATGTTGAGTTAGGCGCTGCGGATATAGGCGTTGCAGGCAAAGACATTATCGACGAATTTTCACCCGACGTATATGAATTAGCCGATTTGAGAATGGGGAAATGTTCCATGTGCATAGCGGCGAAGGAAGATTTTACCGACGATATGTCAGTTCCTCTACGCGTGGCGACAAAGTTTACGCATATTGCGGAAAAATATTTTTCAAAAACAGGCAGAGACATAGAAATTATAAAATTGAACGGCTCGATTGAACTGGCGCCAGTTTTGGGTATATCCGACGTAATAGTGGATATTGTGGAAACAGGAACAACTTTAAAAGAAAATAATTTGAAAGTTATAAGTGAAATTTTAAAAATAAGCGCGCGGCTGATAGTTAATAAATCGGCCTACAAATTTAAAAACGAGCAAATAGAAAATATTTGCAGAAAACTGCAAGAGGCGATAAATGACATCGATTGAAATAATAAAGTATACGGGGCAAACTGTCGGGCAGCTTTTTGGCGGGAGGGAAGAGATTACCTCGAACGTTGAAGCGGCGGTTAAAGCGATAATTTCCGATATCAGGGAAAACGGCGATAAAGCTTTAATGAGATATTCAGCCGAATTTGACGGATTTAGCGGTGGCGAGCTTGAAGTTGCGCAAAGCGAAATTGACGAAGCTTTTAAAAGAATTGACGCCGGATATGTCGCCACGCTGAAAAAATCGATTAAAAATATTGAAGATTTTCATAGAAAGCAGTTAAAAAACGGCTTCGAGATAAATTCAGGCGACAGAATTATAGGGCAAAAAATTACGCCAGTAGAGCGCGCGGGAATATACGTGCCGGGTGGAACGGCAGCGTATCCGTCTACGGTATTAATGAACGCTGTACCTGCCAAAATAGCCGGTGTTAAATGCCTGTGCATGGCAACGCCGGTTAAAGCCGACGGTAAAGTAAGGGACGAGGTTTTGGTAGCCGCTTCACTTTGCGGCGTAAACAGAATTTTTAAAATGGGCGGCGCGCAGGCGATTGCCGCGCTGGCATACGGAACCGAAACCGTGCCTAAAGTGGACGTCATTACAGGACCGGGCCGCGATTACGTTGCAACGGCAAAAAAACTTGTTTACGGCGTAGCTTGCGGTATAGATATGATTGCGGGACCCAGTGAAATTGTTGTAATAGCCGACAAATTTGCAAATGCCGAATACGTAGCCGCCGATATGTTGTCGCAGGCGGAACACGATAAAATTGCAACAGCCATATTGATAACCGATTGCGAGAGTTTGGCAAAAAACGTTGCCGCGCAAATAGGACGGCGTATTGAAAATTTGGAACGCAAAGACATAGCGCGCCAATCAATTAAAAATAATTGCAGGATTATTGTGACGGACAGCTTGATTTCGGCTATTGGAATAAGCAACGGGTATGCGCCCGAACATCTGGAGCTTGCAGTTAAAGAGCCGTTTGAACTGCTTGACGCCGTTACAAATGCGGGTTCTGTTTTTATGGGTTATAGCACTCCCGAAGCGGTGGGAGATTACTATGCGGGAACAAACCACACTTTACCGACAAGCGGAACTGCGCGCTTTGCTTCGCCGCTTGGCGTAGACGATTTTGTTAAGACAACGCAGTACGTTTATTATACGGAAAGCGCGCTTAGAAAATCGGCTGACGATATTATTTCGTTTGCAAATTCGGAGGGGCTGGGGGCGCACGCAGAAAGCGTTGCGGTCAGGTTGAAAAAATGAGCAAATTTACATCGGTTTTGATTAACCGCATTTCCCCTTATGCGCCCGGCGAGCAGCTCAGGGAAAGAAAATATATTAAACTTAACACTAACGAAAATCCTTATTATACGTCGCCTGAAGCGGTTAAAATTATTAACGAAAGCACGCTTAAGAATTTAAACAGATATTCCGACCCCGAATGTACCGAATTAACTAAAACTATAGCGGATTATTACGGAGTTGAAAGCGGTAATGTTTTGGTTACAAACGGTTCTGACGAAGCAATAGCTTTTGCGTTTTACGCTTACGGGCAGTGCGGATTGCAATATCCCGACGTAACTTACGGTTTTTACGACGTTTTGGCGCAACTGTTCGATTTGAATGTAAAGCACGTGCCTTTAAACGATGATTTTACGGTTGATATTAAAAAATACGAAAATTGCGGAAAAACCGTTGTGCTGGCTAATCCCAATGCTCAAACCGGGATAGAATTAAATAAAAGTTCGGTTGAAAGTCTTATAAAAAATAATTCGGATAACGTAGTTATATTTGACCAGGCTTATGTTGATTTCGGTAACTTTAACGCCGTTGAATTGATAAAAAAATATAAAAATTTACTGGTTATAAATACTTTTTCCAAATCGCGTTCGCTTGCAGGCGCCAGAGTGGGTTTTGTTGTAGCGGACAGTGCATTAATCGACGACTTAAAAAAGGTAAAAAACTCTTTTCACCCATACAATGTAAACAGCGTTTCATCCGCATTGGCCGCACAGGCTTTAAAGGATGACGAGTATTTTCATATAACAGTAAACAAGATAAAGAAAACGAGAGATAAACTGGCGGAAGAGCTTAAATTATTACACTGTTCAGTATTGCCTTCGGCGGCTAATTTTTTAATGGTTAAAAGCGCGGCGCTGGGCGGTAGCGATTTATATTCGAAACTGAAAGACAACGGTATTCTGGTTAGACATTTCAGTGACAGCAGGATAAACGATTATGTCCGGATTTCCATAGGTACGGACGAGGAAACAGTAATATTAGTTGACAGACTTAAAAAAATTTTAATGGAAAACGGAAATGAGAGTTTCGGAAATTGAAAGAAAGACAAGAGAAACGGATATAAAATTGAAACTGAGTATTGACGGCGGCGATACGTCGATAGATACAGGCTGCGGATTTTTGAATCATATGCTCGAGCTTTTTGCCGTTCACAGCGGTTTCGGGCTTAACGTATACTGTCGCGGCGACGTCGAAGTTGATTTCCATCATACGGTCGAAGATGCCGGAATTGTTTTAGGACAGGCCTTTAACAATGCAATAGGTGACAAACGGGGTATAAACCGATATGCCGACGTTACGGTTCCAATGGATGAAAGTTTAGTGCTTTGCGCCGTAGACATAAGCGGGCGCGGTGTTTTAAACTATGATTTGAAAATAGATTGTGCGAAAGTGTCGGACGAATGTAATGAAATAAAACAAAAGGCGGTGGGAACGTTCGATACGGAACTTATCGAAGAATTTTTTCAATCGTTCGTTCGCGAGGCAAAGATAACTTTGCATATCGTAAAACTTTACGGCAGAAATACCCACCACATTATAGAATGTGCTTTTAAGGCGTTTGCCCGAGCCTTAAAATGCGCGGCGGCAATTACAGGGCGCGAGGTTCCGTCAAGCAAGGGAATATTATGATTGCGGTTATTGATTATGGCGTGGGAAATATGTTTTCGCTTTGCCGTTCTTTGGAGAGAGTAGGCGCTGAAAGCGTAGTCACGTCCGATTTTGATAAAATTAGCATGGCTGATAAACTGATCTTACCCGGCGTAGGCGCCTTCGGCGACGCGTCAAAGCTAATAAAACAAAACGGTATGGACAAATTTATAAAAGAGCAATGCGCGGAGGGTAAACCGCTTTTGGGTATTTGCCTTGGAATGCAGCTATTGTTTGACAAAAGCTATGAATACGGAGCGCACGAAGGTTTGGGATTAATAGAAGGAGAGATAGTTCCTCTCGCCGACTATGTTAAAGGTTTTAAAATTCCGCATATGGGATGGAACCGTCTAAAAATTGTTGACAATAACCCTATTTTGCGTGATTTAAAACAGGGAAGTTACGTTTACTTTGTACATTCGTATTATGCAAAGTGTAAAAAGGGAGTGTCGGCAACAACCGATTATGGGATTGATATAACCGCAGCGGTAAGAAACGAAAATATCTTTGGCGTACAGTTTCACCCGGAAAAGAGCGGTGAAAACGGACTGAGTATTTTAAAGGCATTTAATGAATTATAGGAGCTGAAATGAAAATATTCCCAGCAATCGATATTATAGGAGGAAAAGTTGTAAGGCTTTGCCAAGGCGCATACGGAAATAGTAAAACTTACGGCAAAACGCCGCTGGAAGCAGCCGAGCAATTTGCGGAACAAGGTGCAAAATATTTGCATATAGTTGACTTGGACGGCGCCAGAAGCGGGAATGCGGACAATGCAAAAATTATAGAAGAAATAGTTTTAAAGTGCGGATTATTTGTAGAGGTCGGCGGCGGCATAAGAAGCCTAGGTCAAATAAACAAATATTTGGATTGCGGCATTAAACGAATAATTCTGGGGACGGCAGCCGTACAGGATTTTAAATTTACTGAAAAGGCAGTTGAAAAGTTTAGGGACAGTATTGCGGTTGGGGTTGATGAAATTAACGGAAAAATTGCCATAAACGGATGGAAGGAAATTACGGACATCGACGCTAACGATTTTTGCAGACATCTTAAAAAAATTGGCGTTAATAACGTAATTTATACTGATATCAGTAAAGATGGTATGTTGAACGGCACAAATTTAGATATTTACAAAGTACTATGTCAGACAGAATATCCAAAAATTACTGCTTCAGGTGGGATAACCGAATTGTCTGAGATAATAAAATTAAAAGAATTAGGTGTTTACGGCGCAATTTTAGGTAAAGCGCTATATGAAAATAAGCTTAATTTAAAGGCTGTAATTAATATAGCCGGAGATGAAATATGCTGACTAAAAGAATTATTCCGTGTTTGGACGTAAAAGACGGAAGAGTTGTTAAAGGTAAAAATTTTACAAATCTTTCAGATGTTGACGACCCTGTTTCACTTGCGTCTTATTATTCGGAGTGCGGGGCCGACGAACTGGTTTTTTACGATATTACGGCCAGTTCGGAGGGAAGATCATTATTTTGCGACGTTTTGAAGGCCGTAGCCTCGAATGTATTTATTCCGCTTACGGTAGGCGGCGGTATAAATAATTTGACCGATTTTGACAGAGTTTTAAAGTGCGGCGCCGACAAAGTTAGCGTAAACAGCGGTGCGATAAACGACCCTTCGTTAATTGAACGCGCCGCTAAGCGATACGGAAATCAATGTGTAGTTTTGTCTATGGACGTTAAATTGACTGAAAAGGGTTATAGAGTATATTCCAAAGGCGGCAGAATTAAAACTGAAATCGACGCGGTAAAATGGGCGGAATTCGGCGAAAAAAGCGGTGCGGGTGAAATTGTAGTAAACAGTATAGATACCGACGGTGTGAAAAAAGGATTTGATTTGCCTATGCTCAATACGATATGCAACGTTGTAAACATTCCCGTTATCGCAAGCGGCGGCGCAGGCTGTGTCGGCGACTTTATAAAATTATTTAAATATACCGACGTAGACGCTGGTCTAGGCGCTTCGGTGTTTCATTTTAACGAATTTACTATAAAAAAATTGAAAAATGAACTTAAAAATAATGGCGTTGAGGTGAGATATGATTGATTTAGAAACCTTGAAATTTGATGTAAACGGTCTGATTCCTGTTATTGTCACGGATTTTTACAGCAAAAAAGTGCTTACGCTCGCATACATGAGCAGGGAAAGTTTACAAATTTCTATTGACGAGGGCAAAACATGTTTTTGGTCGCGCAGCCGTAAATGCCTTTGGCGCAAGGGCGAAACAAGTGGAAATTTTCAGCATATAGTATCCATCATTGCCGATTGCGATTTAGACGCATTGACTATAGAGGTTGTGAAAGACGGGCCCGCGTGCCATAAAGGAGACGACAGTTGTTTCAATAATCCGGTTTTCAAAAGCGATAAACTGCCGGAGTTTTCATTTGACGGATTGTACGGGCTTTTAATGCAACGCAAGAAAGAAAATACCAAAGGTTCGTATACAGCGTATTTATTTGAATCAGGAATTGATAAAATTCTGAAAAAGGTCGGCGAGGAATCAACCGAAGTTATTGTAGCCGGCAAAGGCGGCGATAAGGCGGAAACAGTTTACGAGATTGCCGACCTTGCGTATCACGTAATGGTTTTGATGGCTGAAATGGATATACAGCCGAAAGACGTTGTTGCAGAACTTGCAAAACGACACGTTATCGATTTTAAGGTTAAACAGCAAAAAATGCAGTAAAATAAATGTGAACGGGCTGGACAATTATTTTAAGTCGTTTTTCACCGTATTTATGTCACGCATAGTAGCTAAATTCATATTGTTTATTTAAATTGTAAATTATATTCGCTTAAAATTATTTGAAATTCTAGTTAAGCTTTTTATCAAATTGTTGAGACTGGTTCAAGCTGTGCCTTATTGTGCCTTAATTTGCCCATATCTATTCGTAAAAGCTGTGTTTTACGAATAGATAGATTTGCTTTAAAATACTACCATTCACTAACTATAAACTTTTGTTAAATATAATTTTACGTATTTCTTCCATTAGGCTAGACTTGAAATTGATTAAAAAATTAATAAAATTCTTCGTAAAATATGCATTTGACTTTTGCCTTTTCATTATTTATAATTATAATATGAAAAATAATTCAGATTTTTACGCACAGCGCAACAGAAAGAATATCGATACTACAGACAGACTTTTAAATGAAAGTTTGCCGTTATTTTGTCAGGACTATTTTATGGGCATAGATTCGCAGACGTCTGCCCTTACCCGTCTTAATTACGCTCACGATCTTAAAATATTTTTCGATTTTATGTGTAAAAAACGCTACGGCGGAAAAAAACAGGTAAAAGATATCACGCTTCTCGACTTGGAAAATATTACGAACAACGATATCGAATATTTTCTCGTCTACCTCTCACACTACGATTATAACGGAGTTTCGCACGCCTGTAGCGAGAGAGCAAAGGCAAGAAAGCTTTCCTCAGTGCGCGCAATGTTTAAGTTTTTTTTCAATAAGGGGCAGATTTCTGTAGACAACTCAGCAAAGGTTGCCACCCCAAAATTGCACGAAAAGCCAATTATCAGGCTGGATGGAAGCGAGGTTTTCAATATAATTGACACGGCTGAAAACGGCAACGGACTTACTCCCCGTCAGCGTGCGTTTCACGAAAAGAACAAGGTGCGCGACACTGCGATTTTAATTCTTTTTTTGGGTACGGGAATACGAATCAGCGAGCTTGTGGGCCTAAATAATGCGGATTTGAATTTCAAAGATAATTCATTTTTGGTTACCCGCAAGGGCGGAAGCAAATCTATTTTGTTTTTCGACGACGACGTTGCGGATGCGTTGAAACGCTATCTTGATTACAAGGATGAATGCGACGTTGCAGACGCAGGCGACGACGCCCTCTTCCTCTCTTCACAGAAAAAGCGGATTACGGTGCGTGCCGTTGAAAATCTGGTTGAAAAATACGCTAAAATAGTTTCGCCGTTAAAAAAGATATCGCCGCATAAGTTACGCTCTACATACGGTACGCAGCTTTACAAGGCGACGGGCGATATTTATATCGTGGCCGACGTTTTGGGGCACAAGGACGTAAATACAACGCGTAAGCACTATGCCGCAATAAGCGAGGACACTCGCCGCGCCGTTGCCGGGAAGGTTAAACTAAGGCGCGACGACGAATAAATTTAGAAATTACAATATGTCAGAATTAGAAAAAGTTTATATTATACAACCTGTGTTCGGAGCAAATTACAAGCGCTTGCACGACGAAGCTATTGCCTTAATCGAAAGCGCGGGCGGCGTTTACGTTGGCTCTTGTTTTCAGAATATTAAGGAAATAAATGCCGCTACGTTTATCGGCTCGGGTAAGCTTTCGGAAATTGCCGAAGCAATTGCGGGTATTGACGAGCTTACAGTACTGTTTAACGGCGACCTTTCCCCTTCGCAGACATTAAATATATCCGCGGCTTTAAATAACCGGAAAGTTATTGACCGTACCACCATCATTTTAGATATTTTTGCGCGCAACGCCGTAACTGGCGAGGGTAAAATTCAGGTTGAAATAGCGCAACTGAAATACATTTATCCGCGGCTTAAAGGAAAAGGCACGGCGCTTTCGCGTTTGGGCGGCGGAATCGGGTCGCGCGGGCCGGGGGAAACGCAGCTTGAAACGGACAGGCGGCACATTGCTTACAGACTTAAGTATCTTGAAAACAAATTAAAGGAAACGCGCAGCCGCAGGCAGCTTCAAAGCGGCAGAAGATTGAAAGATAATACTAAAACGGTTGCTCTTGTCGGATATACCAACACAGGTAAATCAACTTTGCTCAATTTGCTTACGGGCGCTGACGTGGTTTCGCAGAACGCGCTTTTCGTTACTTTAGACCCTACGGCGCGCAAATGCGTAATCGACGGCGAGGAATACGTTTTAATTGATACCGTCGGGTTTATTCAAGCACTTCCTCACGACATTGTCGAGGCGTTTAAATCTACGCTCGAAGTGGCGTTAAACTGCGACTTGGCACTGTTTGTGGCTGACGCTTGCGACGATTTTTATCTGCAGTTTGATACAACTTTATCAACGCTTAGCGAGCTGGGATTTGATAAAAAGTATTTGAAAGTGTTAAACAAATGCGATTGCGTAAACGATTTAAACGCACTGCCGTCGGACTGTATACTTATATCTGCAAAGAACGGAACTGGTATTTCGGCTTTAAAGGAACAAATAAAAAAATCTTTCGAAGAGCGTTTCAAAAGATTTAAAGTCACCGTTCCTTTTAACAGATTGAACGAATATGAAAAATTGAAGAGATATGCAACCGAATTGTCGCGTGAATTTCAAGAAAACGGACTAAACGCCGAAATTAAAACCGAAATAATATATGCAGATAAGTTTGCCCAATTCGTAAACAAATAATTATAATTTGTCGTCGGTGATAACCGCGTCGATTTTTATTACCGCATCGTCGCGGATATCCAGACATTTTCCGCAGTTATCGCAAATTTTGTTTTCGTCAAGGTCGCATATTTCACATTCGCCGCAACCGTCACAAATTTTTTCGTCGTTCAAAACGCATTCGTAGCCTAAATTCATTTATATGTCTCCCTACTATTTATTATAATTTATATTTTCTTAAACGGCAAGTCAATGATTTTTGTTCTAATTTTAAAAATTTTGTAAATTTATGAAACAAAAGTTTGCAAAATGCAAAATCGAATGATATACTTTAGTTACGGAGAATTGCAAGAATGGCTAAGAGAAGATATAACGACGAGGTTGTTTTAAAATTTATTCAAGATTACATAACTGAATACGGATATGCTCCCGCTGTCCGCGATATATGCAAGGGCTGCAATATTCCCTCTACCGCCACGTGCTTTTTGATAATTAACAGGCTGGCGGATGCCGGGCTGATAGAAAAAAGCAGAGTCGGCGAAAATAAGAGGCGCGCTATGACCGTAAGGCAAAACGCAGTAAAAATTCCGCTTGTAGGAACTGTTGCCGCCGGCGAACCCATTTTCGCACAAGAAAATTACGAGGATTATTTTTCCGTTCCCTCAAACCTGTTTGGAAACGACGATATGTTTATGCTTACAGTAAAGGGCGAATCTATGATTAAAATCGGAATGTTTAACGGCGATAAGCTTATCGTTAAAAAGCAGGAAACTGCCGACAACGGCGACATTGTTGTTGCCCTGGTTGACGACAGCGCGACTGTTAAACGGTTTTTCAAGAAAAACGGCAAATTTATTCTGCACCCAGAAAACGACGATATGCAGGATTTTGTGTTTGATAAGGTTTCTATTTTGGGTAAGGTTGTCGGTCTTATACGAAATATTTAATTAAAATATTATGAAAGGGGGAAGTTTACAGCTTCCCCCTTTATTTTTTAAATTGACAGTAAATAAGCTATTTCCTGTTTGCTAAGTTTGCGGTATGCACCCCTGTCAAGTCCGCGCAAGGTCAATTCGCCTATTTTTATGCGTTTAAGCAAAGTAACCTGTTTTCCTATCGCCTCGAACATTTTTCTTATTTCGCGGTTTTTACCTTCGGTTATCGTTACGTGAATTTTGGTATATTCCTTGTTTGTTTCAACAATGTGCGCTTTACACTTTTTAGTAACGTAGCCGCCTATATCTACGCCGCTTCTTATTGGGTTTAGCCCCGCTTCGGTTATCGTTCCTTCTATTTTAACCAGATAAGTTTTAGGAACCTCGTTGGACGGATGGGTTAAATGTTGCGCAAGTTCGCCGTCGGTGGTCAAAATTATTAATCCTTCGCTATCAAAATCAAGCCTTCCCACAGGGTAAATTCTGCCCGTATCCTGCGGCATAAGATCCAAAACGGTTTTTCTGCCCTTCTCGTCTTTAACCGAACAGATATAGCCTTTTGGCTTATTTAACAAATAGTATTCATTTTTCTTTACATTTACAGCGTTTCCGTTTACGGTTACGGAATCGCCGTCGGCGACGTCCGCACCGATTTGCGCAGTTTTACCGTTTATACATACCGAGCCGCTTTCAATAAGTTTATCGCATTCTCTGCGGGAAGCTACCCCGCACGCGGCAAGAAATTTGTTTATTCTCATTTTCTAATTTCAACTTTATTTGTATTTTATTTCATTTTATACAAACTGTGGCTGAAAATCAAGTCATTTTCACAGTATACCTGCAATTTGGCTATTGCTTCGTCTTCCGTTTCAGCGGAACATATTTCAAATTTTAATGATTTTTTCTTATCCACTACTATTTTACAATCGCAGCCGAGCGAACACAGCGTTCCATTAAAATTGAATATTCTGTCAGATGAAATTATTTCGGCGCCGTAATTTTCAAAACTTTTATTAATTAATAACGCGCTGCGTTCAAACATATCATAACAATTTAAAACTACGCAAACTACGTCCATATTATCGCGTTCCGCCGACGAAACCAAACACCGGCCCGCCCTTTCCGTATAACCGGTTTTAACGCCGTTTGCACCTTCAAGCGAAGAAAGCAGTTTGTTTTTATTGATAAACTGTCTGAAATCTCCGCTATAATTTCTTGTGGATACAACCTCCCTGAATACGGGATTTCTCATTGCGCATCTGGCAATGTTGCAAAGGTCTTTTGCCGTTGTAAAATGTTCGTTATCCGGCAAACCGCTGGGATTTTTGAAATTCGTGTTTTCGGCGCCCAGTTCTTTGGCTCGTTCGTTCATTTTCACTACGAATTTTTCAACAGAACCGCTGTGGTGAATGGCAAGCGCACACGCCGCGTCGTTTCCCGAACGCAGCATTAATCCGTAAAGCAGATCTTTAACTGAAAGGCGTTCGTCCTTTTTAAGATAGATACTTGAGCCTTCAACGCCTACAGCCTTATCAGGTACGGTTATAACCTCGCTTAAATCGCAGTCTTCTGCAATAATCAGCGCGGTCATAATTTTGGTTGTGCTTGCCATGGGCAGACGGGCGTCAATATTTTTTGCGTGCAAAATTCTGCCGCTTTCAAGTTCCATAGCAATTTCAGCAACACCGTCGGCTTTGGTATAAACTGCGCCGTCGGAGCAGATTAAGGAAATAAAAACCGTCAGGCATAATCCGACTGAAATAATTTTTAAAAATTTTTTAAACATTATCCGAAAGTTTATGAACCAGTTCTCCCGTCTTTTCTATAAGCGTGTCAATGGCGCCCTCTTCCATTTTTAATAGCCTGCATTCCTTACCGTCGTCAACCAAAAATCCTTTGGGCTTAACGGTAATAACGGTGCCGTTTCCGCCCGCCAGTTTAAACCCGTCGGCTTCGCGGAAAGTTTTAACGTCGCCGTATTCTCCGCCTCCCCCTAAATTTACAACCGTTACCGACGAGAGAGGAATTACCTGGGTGCCGCTTACGGTTGTTATTGGTTCGCCTATTACCGTATCGGCGTCCGCAAGTTTTTCAACCTGTAAAGCGGGCTTTTCAAATCCGTCTTTTTGTGTGGTTTTTAATTTGTTTTTCATTTATTTTCCCCCAATAGAATACAACAGTCAGCTTTAAAAGCGTAATTACGTTTATAATGCCGACAAGTTTTAAGTAGTAATTAATTTCCGAGTGCTCGTAATTTAAAACCGAATAATTTTTAAGCTTGGTTTTTCCGTCGTTAGCTTTTACGAAAGTGTACACAGCGTTGGTAAGCGCTCCGTTTATAAGCGCCGCATAGGCGTTACCCGAATTTTGCAGACCGTAATCTCCCAGTTGCACGATTTTTGTAAGGCAAAGATTATTAAACATTTTCAGCCAGTTGACAGGCGTCATAAGCTTATCGTCTTCTTTTTTCTCTTCGTCTTTTGCCGTTTTATCGTCTTTCGGCGGCCTTACAGTATTTAAGTTTAAAACTGTAAACAGCCTGTAAGCGGTTACGTTTAAGCTTGCATATTTTTCCGCAGTTGAAACGTAAACGTAGCAAAGCACGTGTACGGGAAAAATTAAAATTAAAAACGCGATTGCGGAAATATAAACCAACGCTTCACTCACGTAAATATTATCTGTAATAATAAATTAATTATTCGCACACAAAAGGCCGCCGCGTAAGTATACAGCGGTGGCCTTTTAAACTTGTTTATATTATTTAATTTTAATAATGTTTTCTTCGCCGTCTAAAAATTCCGGCAGTTCGTAACCCTCTTCCGTGGTAGCAACTTTTTTCTCGGGCTTGGCAGGCTGAGCGGTTTGCGCACCTTCATCCTGTACGTCCTCGCCGGAGTATTCGTCCTTTCTGTAAAGATAGTTGCCGCCTTCCTCTTCGCGCAGTATCGTATCGTTAAGCTCGGCAATCTGTGCCATAAGCTGGTCGTAGTCGGGCAAATCGTCTATCGAATTGAGTCTGAACCGTTTAAGAAAGTTGTCTGTAGTAGTGTACAGTATTGGTTTACCTACGGCGTCGCGTCTTCCGCACGGCTCAATCATACCCAGTTCCAATAGCGTGTGAACGGCATAATCGCAGTTAACCTGTCGTATATCTTCCAAATCGCCTTTTGTTACGGGCTGTTTATATGCGATTAACGCCGCGCATTCCAAAATAGTTTTGGTAAATTCCTTTTCCTTTATCGGGGTAAGCACGTCGGAAATCTGTTGCCTATAAGCGGGATTGGATGCAAACTGTACTTTACCGTTGAAAGTTAAAAGCTGAATACCGCTTTCTTCAGTATACTTTTTCTTTAGTTCCGCTACGCATGCGTTTACGTCTTTCAACGTGCAGTTCAGTTTTTCGATTATGTATTTTACGGGTACCGCCTCGCCCGAGGCGAATACTATACCTTCAATTATATTCGTCAAATTGTTCATTGCTTACGTCCTTTAAATCGGTTTCGGGATTGCGTTTGATTTTTATGCTTCCGAACGTATCGGGCTGTTCAACCAAAACAAACTGAAATTTCAGCATTTCCAAAAGCGCCTGAAAAGTTGTTATTACCTCGTTTCGTGAATAGCTGACAAACAGTTCGTCGAAATCGAATTCTTCTTTAACCAACAACTTTTCCCTAATATGGCTTACCCTGTCCTGAACGGTATATTCGTCTTTCGGAATTTCCTTTATGTTTTCTTTTTCACGCTGCAAACTTTCGTTTCTCAACAGCAGATTTGCAAAAGCCTGCAGAAGTGCGTCCACGCTGAAATCTTTATAAACTATTTTAACCTTACTAATTTCCTTATCAGGATTTTTGAAATAATATCCTACCGTTTCCAAACTTTTAAGCTTGGGTGTCTGCTCTTTTATAAGTTCGAATTCGCGCTGCTTAAGCTGTTCAATAAGCTCTTGCTGTTCGTCTTCGGCGCCGCCTATTTCTTCGCCGTCTATTTCAACGGGCGGCACTAGCGATTTCGATTTTATATAGATAATCTGGGCTGCCATAGCCAGATATTCGCTTTCTTTGTCAACGTCGCGGCTGGGCTGAGTTTTCATATACTCGATATAGTTGAGGAACTGTTCGGTTACTTTTGAAACGAAAATTTCGTCGATGTTTATCTTATTTATATTTATAAGATGCAATAGCAAATCGAGGGGGCCTTCGAAATCGTCCAACACGGTGTCGTAGTCCACAACCGATTCAAAATTTTCGTATTTAGGGTCGATACTCATATTTTTAAAATCCATCCCCAGGCGGCGGTTATGGGGAATCCTATAATTTTTTCGGCAAACCAACCGATATATCCAAGTATATTAAAATAATTTACTATAGCCGCGACTTGCGGATTGGGTACGCGACTTACAACTATTCTGCAAACAAAACTTTCTATCAAAAGAATTATCAGAATAAGCTGTCCGTAATTGCGAAGAAAACGCTGAACCGGATTAACCTGCCGCGTAAACGCTTCCACTACCCTAAACCCGTCTAAAGGATAAAGCGGCAACAGATTGAATACAAACGAATATAAACTGTACGCAAAAGTAAGGTAAAATATAGTGCGCAAAAAATATATGAAATAAATTAAAAATTTATCGGAGCCCGCGTCGAAAAATCTGCAAATCAAAACGTAAAGCAAGTAGGCAAAGAAAGCCACTATATAATTGACAATAACGCCCGCAACCGCCGTGGTGAACATTCCCTTTTTATAATTACGGAAATTATAAGGGTCAATCGGCACCGGTCGTGCCCAGCCGAAACCTACCAATGCGCACAGCGCAAAACCGGCAGGGTCGATATGTTTAAAAGGGTTTAATGTTAGTCTTCCGCGCATTTTTGCCGTAGGGTCACCGTTTTTGTAGGCGATAAACGCGTGCGCATACTCGTGCGGGGCAAAAAAGAATACAACGGCAATCAAACTTGCCAGAAGCCATATTATATCGTATACCATTATTTCAGCCTGTCGGGTATAACGTCGTTTCTTACAATGTCTTCGTACGTCTGCTTTTTAATAATTATTTCCGCCGAACCGTCTTTAACCAGCACCGACATAGGAATAAAATTACGGTTATAGTTGCTTGCCATCGAATAATGGTAAGCGCCGGTTGACAATACTGCAATAATATCGCCGCTTTTTACCTCCGGCAACGGAATATCAACGCCTATTAAATCGCCGCTTTCACAGCACTTTCCCGCAATACTTACTTTCTGTATGTTTTCTGCATTTACGTCGGCCGCCTTAACTGCCGTATATTTCGACTGATATAAAGCGTATCTCGGATTTTCAAACATTCCGCCGTCGACCGCTACGTATTTTCTTATACCCGGAATATCTTTAATCGCACCTACCGTATACAGGGTAATCCCTGCTTCTCCGACAATGGAACGTCCCGGTTCGATTAACAGATAGGGCTGCTTTAAACTCAATTTTTCTGTGTTATCCTTTATGGCACTTATAAGCTCAATAAGATATTCGGCATAATCTTTTTTACAAAACCGGGGGTCTTCGTCGGTGTAATAAATTCCGAATCCACCGCCCATATTCAGAATATCGGCTTCGAAATTCAATTTCGCTTTTACTTCGGCGATAAATTCAATCATATTTTTTACTGCAAGTGAAAACGATTCTTTTTCAAAAATCTGCGAACCGATATGGCAGTGATAACCCGCCAACTTAAGATTTGAAAGTGAAAGCACGTGTCGGGTATAATTTAAAGCCGTTTCGTCTTTTATTGAAAAGCCGAATTTAGAATCGGTGCGGGCCGTTTGCACAAAGGCGTGCGTATGGGCTTCAACTCCGGGATTAACGCGTATCAGCACTTGAATTTTTACATTGCGTTTTTGAGAAATTTCGTTTAAAATATCGGCTTCGCGGTACGAGTCGATTACAATGCCGCCCACGCCGGCATCCACAGCCTGCACAAGCTCGTCATACGTTTTATTGTTGCCGTGAACATATATATCCGAAGCGTTAAAACCCGCTTTTAACGCCGTATATAGTTCTCCGCCCGAAACCGCGTCGCAGCCTATTCCTTCCTGCTTGGCTATACGGTACATAGCCATACATGAAAAAGCTTTCGACGCATATAAAACTTTGCCGTTGCCGGAATATTCGCTGTTTATTGTATTTTTGAATACGCGCATCATTTCGCGTATATAAGTTTCGTCGTAAACGTATAAAGGCGTTCCGAATTTTTCGGCAAGCTGGAGCGTATCGCAACCGCCTATTTCCAAATGCCCCTGCGCATTTGCTTTTAAAGTATTTCTGCTATTCATAAAAATTAAGCCTTTGATAAAATCTGTATGCATAAATTTTATCAAAGGCTGTAAAATTAGTCAAATATATTGTTAAAAATTTTGGCAATTATATAAATATATAATTGTGTGCTGTTGGCATCACTTTTTAAAGAGTCCAGTTTTGCGCAACCTTTTTAAAGAAATCGCCGTACGTTGCTTTGTCAGCGTCTTCCGCTGCAAGCAATTCAACGGTGTCGTACAAAATGCCGTCCTTATAAATTTCGATGTGACCCACAACGTCTCCCTTTTTGACTGGCGCTTTCAAATCGTGTGCTATTACGTGGCGCTCTATTTCGGGCGTTGCGTTTGACGCCGTAAATACATAACTCGAGCGCGCGGGATGAACGCTTATCGCGGTTTTTTTGGAACAGTCAACGGAAAATTTGTCGTTTAAGTTTACCGACTTGTCCAAAACAACTGCGTTTTTATAATTTGCAAAGCCGTAATTAAACATATTTATTGCTGATTTGAATCGGTTGTCACTGTTATCCGCCCCTAGAACTACAGATACCAGACGCATGCTGTCTTTTTTTGCAGTTGAGGCAAGACAGAAACCCGCTTGGTTGGTAAAGCCGGTTTTGCCGCCGTCGCACGCGGAATATTTTCTGATCAGCTTATTCGTGTTCGTAATCGAAGTAGTGCGGTTGTCTGGATGACTGAAATCTTCCAGCCAAATTTTACTGTATTTGAAATATTCCTCGTTTCGGATAAGATTTGTAAACATAACCGCTACGTCTTTCGCACAGGAATATTGGGTTTCTTTAGGAAGCCCTGTACAGTTTGAAAACAGGGTGTCTGCGCAGCCTAATTCTTCCGCGCGTTTATTCATGGCGGCAACAAAACTTTCTTCACTGCCGCTGATACATTCCGACACGGCAACGCAGCTGTCGTTAGCGGAACATACGATAATGCTTTTAATCAATTCGGATAGCGGATACGAAAGACCGGTTTGTAAGAACACCTGCGAACCGCCCATCCCTGCCGCGCGCTCGCTTACGGTTATATTGTCGGTAAGCGACAGCCTGCCTTCTGCGATAGCGTCGAAACAAAGCGTTAACGTCATTACTTTGCATACGCTTGCAATCGGCATACGTTCGGTTTCGTTTAATTTGTAAATGCATTCGCCCGAATTGAAATCGCAAAGATATGCGCTTTTACAATTATACGCTAATTTTTCCTGGTCGGCATAAACCGAAACATTGCTGCTGCGCCCCGAAATGGCGCACAGCGAGGTAATGCCGCTTAATAAGCTTAAAGAAAGCACCGTAGTAAAAATTTTTTTCATACTACTTAGTGTGTCATTTAAACTGATTTTTATACTATAACTACAATAACACGGAAAACTACGTTAACAAGCAGCAACAAAATTACCGTATTAACCAGCGCCAGAACCGCAGGGCAAATAAACGAATACGGCGGACAAAGCTGCCTGCACTGTTCGCTTAGCAAAATAAAAAAGAAAAGCGAACAGAAAAAAGACGGAATAAATACCAGTATTGCGACTATTATGCCTTCGGTTCCGAACAAAGAGCACAAAATTATTACGTATACCGCTGTAAACAAAGTACGCAGAAAAAGCAGAGGATAAACAAGAATTTTAAATTTAGTAAAATACGCAAACAGAAATACAACGTACAGGTATACAAGTTCGCTTAAAATATGCGAAACAAATAATTTGCCGCTGTTAAAATTAAAGACGTAAAAAATGTAAACATTGGCAAAATCATATACATAATTGCTGATACTATTCAGTTTGTATAGTACTATGCCACATATAATTGCTATTAAAGTAACAACGACATAAGCAATAAGGTACCTGAAATCCCACTTTAATTTATTGCACTTTAAAATCCTCATATACAATTATATGAGGATTAGCAATTTAATATGAACTTGTCATGTTATCTATTGAAATTCCGTATCCGCGGGTAGGGTCGTTTACGAACACGTGTGTTACGGCGCCTATCAATTTACCGTTTTGCACTATAGGGCTGCCGCTCATTCCCTGAACTATTCCCCCCGATTTTTCCAAAATGCGCTTATCGTTTATTTTCAATACGAAATTGCGGTTATCCTTGTTTTCGTTGTCAACTTTAACTATCGATATTTCGTACTTATCGCACTTATCTCCGTCCAAAGTAGTATAAATATGGGCCTTTCCTATCGTTGCGTCCGCAGCGTCGCCCTTTTTAATTTTGGTTAGCCCCGAAACGTTGAAATTTTTAGAGATGTCGCCGAATATTCCGTATTTTGTATTTACCTTAACTACGCCAAGCATTTGAGAGTTATCGAAAAACCCTTTCAATTCCCCCGGATTTCCCCTTAATCCTTTCTTAACGTCGTATATCGTACAGCCGTACAGACATCCGCCGTTTATAGGCATAATGTTTCCCGTTCCGTCGTTTACCGGATGACCCAGTGAACCGAATTTATTGTTGGTTTTGTCTATATAAGTCACGGTGCCTATGCCGTTAATACTGTCTTTAACCAAAAGACCTAGTTTCTTTTTCCCTGAAGATTTTTCAACTGCGGGAGTTAAGTTAATTTTTAAACTTTCACCCGCCCTTTCTATGGTAAATTCGTAAGTCGCAAAATTTTCCGCCAAAGTTTCGGTAAGAAGGCTTGCGGAAGTAATTTCTATGCCGTTTAAATTTTTAATAACGTCGCCGCTCTTTAACCCGCCTTCTCTTGCAGGACACACCATACCTTTATCGGTATTAATTTCGCACATTCCAATAATTTCCACATTTTGCGTATTAAGGACAAAACCTGCGGGAAATCCGCCTAAATAAAATTCGTCACCAGGATATGCAAATACCTGCATTGCAGACATTCCGCACGTAAACGCGAGTACAAAAAAAACGCCCAACAATATTTTAGTAAACTTTTTCAAAGAAAGCATACTGATATTGTGGGCAGTTAACTGCAAATTATTCGGTTGTAAAAATTAATATAATGCTAAAAATTGTTAAATTGCGCCAGCAGTTCCTCGGCATGCCTTACGGCTGCCTCGGTTGAAATACTGCCCGTAAGTCTGACTATTTCCTGAACCCTTTCCCGTTTATCCAATTTTTTTATGCCGGTTACCGTTTTCCCGTCTGAACTGTCGCCTTTAAAAATAAGATACTGGGCGCTTGCCGCCGCGCACACCTGCGGTAAATGCGAAACGGCAATAATTTGTGTGTCTAAGCTGATAGAAACAAATTTTTCGGCAACAGTTTTTGCCGTTACGCCGCTTATTCCCGAGTCAATTTCGTCGAAAATATAGGTAGAAATGCCGTTAAGCCCTTTCAACTGCGTTTTAACCGCAAGCATAAATCTGCTCATTTCGCCGCCGCTGATTACCTTGCTTAAAGGCTTCGGCGGCTCACCCTTGTTTGCCGAAAACATAAAGCAAATTTTATCTGCTCCGTTAATGCCGG
Organism: uncultured Clostridia bacterium; assembly: GCA_947053545.1. GTDB lineage: Bacteria > Bacillota > Clostridia > Christensenellales > Borkfalkiaceae > Coproplasma. The sequence continues at coordinate 109 of CAMRSY010000007.1, read as the reverse complement.
CCTCCATTTTTTCCTGCGAGTAGACATTAAAATCAACAAAAAAGCAGGCGTTGGGTATATTTAATGTTTTTAGTTGTTTCGCTACGCTATTGCAAAAATCTTTACATAC
>CAMRSY010000006.1 GCA_947053545.1 uncultured Clostridia bacterium | reverse complement strand
TCAGTTTTTCTTCGCGCGTTCACCGATTACCTTTTCAGCTACCGACTTAGGCACTATTATGGTAAGCGCGCAAACTTCTTCACTCTTTCAAGCTCTTCCTCTTCGCGCTTTCCATTATCCGAAGTGCCTTTCATTTCAAAACTGCTTTACTCAGTTTTTCTTCGCGCGTTCACCGATTACCTTTTCAGCTACCGACTTAGGCACTTCGTTATAATGGTCGAACTGCATAGTAAACTGTCCGCGGCCCTGCGTTCTAGAACGGAGGTCGGTTGCGTAACCGAACATTTCCGAAAGGGGAACTTCCGCGTCTACTACTTTTGCGCCCGCTCTGTCATCGGTTGAAACAATAGTGCCGCGGCGCGCCGTTACGTTACCCATAATGTCGCCGAAATAATCGTCGGGAACAATAACCTCTACTTTCATAATCGGCTCTAAAAGAACGGGCTTTGCCTTGGTCATACCGTCTTTAAACGCCATTGAACCGGCAATCTGGAAAGCCATTTCGGAGGAGTCGACCTCATGGAAGCTTCCGTCGTAAACCTGTACTTTAAAGTCAACCATTTCATAGCCGGCAAGGAAACCGTTTTTAGCGGCGCCCTGAATACCCTTGTCGATTGCAGGGATATATTCCTTGGGAATAGAACCGCCGACGGTCATATCCTCGAACGTATAACCCGATCCGGGTTCGCCGGGAATAAGGTGCAGTTTACAGTGTCCGTACTGTCCTTTACCGCCCGACTGACGCTTATACATACCTTCCGCGTCGCAAGCTTGACGGAAAGTTTCGCGGTAGGCAACCTGAGGAGCGCCGACATTTGCTTCAACTTTAAATTCTCTCAGTAACCTGTCTACGATAATGTCGAGGTGAAGCTCGCCCATACCTGCGATAATTGTCTGACCCGTTTCCTGGTCGGTATACGTCTTAAACGTAGGATCTTCCTCTGCAAGCTTTATAAGCGCCAACGTCATCTTTTCCTGTCCCGCCTTGGTCTTAGGCTCGATTGAAAGCTGGATAACGGGGTCGGAGAAAGTCATCTGTTCCAAAATAATGGGATGCTTTTCGTCGCACAGCGTATCGCCCGTAGTCGTATCTTTAAGTCCGACTATAGCGCAGATATCACCTGAATAAATTTCGGGAATTTCCATACGCGTGTTGGCGTGCATCTGTACAAGACGGCCAACCCTTTCCTTTTTGCCCTTGGTGGAATTGTACACGTACGAACCTGCGGAAAGTACGCCGGAATATGCTCTGAAATATGCAAGACGGCCAACGAACGGGTCGGTTGCAATTTTAAACGCAAGCCCTGCGAAAGGCTCGGTATCAGACGTTTTTCTTTCTTCTTCCGCGCCGTTATCGGGGTTTACGCCCTTCACGTGGTCTACGTCGACGGGCGAAGGAAGGTAATCGATAACCGCGTCCAAAAGCATCTGAACACCCTTGTTTTTATAGGACGAACCGCAAAGCACGGGGGTGCATTTCATAGCTATGGTCGCCGCGCGCAAACCCTTGCGGATTTCGTCGGGTGTAAGTTCCATTGTTTCGAGGAACTTTTCCATAAGCTCGTCGTCGCCCTCTGCAGCCGCTTCCATAACGGCCATATGCGCTTCCTCGGCGGCGTCTCTCATCTCGGCGGGGATTTCATCCCTGTGATACTGTTTGCCGTCGTCGGAATCGTATATTTCCGCGTTCATTTCTACAAGGTCGACAATACCTTTAAAGGTATCTTCCTTGCCGATGGGCAGTTCGATGGGAATGGGATTTGCGTTAAGCCTTTCCTTCATCATCTGTACGGCGCGCGCAAAGTTTGCGCCGTTTATATCCATTTTGTTAACGTACGCGATGCGGGGTACCTTATACTTGTCCGCCTGACGCCAAACGGTTTCCGACTGAGGTTCTACGCCGCCTTTGGCGCAGAACGTTGCAACGGCTCCGTCCAAAACGCGGAGCGAACGTTCAACCTCAACGGTAAAGTCAACGTGTCCCGGGGTATCTATTATGTTAACCCTGCACTCGTCGGCCTTGGTTTTGCCCGTTCTGGTCCAATGGCAGGTAGTTGCCGCGGAAGTAATGGTAATTCCGCGCTCCTGCTCCTGTACCATCCAGTCCATAGTGGCGGTACCGTCGTGCGTTTCGCCTATCTTGTGGTTAATACCGGTGTAAAAGAGAATTCTTTCGGTAGTGGTGGTTTTACCTGCGTCGATGTGCGCCATAATACCGATGTTTCTCGTATGCAATAAATCGTATTCTCTTGCCATAACCTACCTCGATTAGAAGCGGAAATGCGCAAACGCTTTGTTTGCTTCCGCCATCCTGTGGGTGTCTTCCTTCTTTTTAACCGCGCCGCCCGCGTTGTTATACGCGTCCATAAGCTCCGCCGCAAGTTTTGCGCTCATTTCCCTTTCCGAACGCTTTCTCGTGCTGATAACCAACCAGCGGATAGCAAGGGTCTGACGCCTTTCGGGCCTTATTTCCATAGGAACCTGATAGTTGGCGCCGCCTACTCTCCTTGCTTTAACCTCCAATACGGGCATAATGTTGTTCATAGCCTGATTGAACACGTCCATAGGGTCCTGTCCGAGCTTTTCGCCCGCTATTTTAAATGCTTCGTAGACGATTGCCTGCGCAGTGCCGCGTTTGCCGTCGTACATAATCTGGTTGACAAGCTTTGTTACAACCTTCGAATTGTACACGGGATCGGGTAATACGTCCCTCTTGGGAACGCCTCCTCTTCTGGGCATAATTTTTACCTCCTGTTTTAATTTTAAGGTTTATCCTTAAATAAGCTATCGCTTGCCCCGATTAAAGATTTTCGGGGTAGCAAATCTTCTCCGCCTTAACGCCTTACGCTAAAGACGAATACTGCCTACTTTTATCGGGTTTAAAGGGTAGATATATTCCGACAAGTAGGGGTTTAAATGATTTACGCCGAAAAACGCAAGGTCGGATTCATTTCGACCGTTAAGCGTTTTACGACCGCACTATAAACTCACGGCGGGGATTTTGGAGCAAAAGACCCGCGTGAACTTAATTATTTAGGGCGTTTTGCGCCGTAACGCGAACGCGCCTGCTTTCTTTTCGCAACGCCTGCGGTATCGAGTGCGCCGCGCACGATATGATAACGCACGCCGGGCAGGTCCTTTACACGTCCGCCGCGGATAAGCACCGAAGAGTGTTCCTGAAGGTTATGACCTTCGCCGGGAATGTAAACGGTACCTTCCTGCTTGTTGGTAAGCCTTACCCTTGCAATCTTACGGATAGCCGAGTTAGGTTTTTTGGGCGTTGTGGTCGTAACCGAAAGGCATACGCCGCGCTTCTGAGGGCAATTATCCAAAATGGGCGACTTGCTCTTAAAAACCTGCTTTTCTCTGCCGTGCTTTATAAGCTGATTAATTGTGGGCATTAAAGTTCCTCCTTGTTTTACTCAACCCTAAAATTATAAGGTTTGTGGAATATATCTCCCGTATTGCACTACCCTTAAATGCAAAACAGCGAGTGAACTGAATTATTTACAACACATAAAGACCCACTTTTTACAGTGAGCGACTGATATTGTACCAAAGGCGGTAAAAATTGTCAAACGTTTTGAGTAAACTTTTTTTATGCGCATATTTGCCGGACAACAATAAGAAATACAGCGGCGAAGCTTATATTTCAGCTCCGCCGCCCTTTACCGTATTATTAAAATGCTAATTAATTTATATTTACGCGCCCTGACTGTCGCCCGTAATTTCAAACTGCACGTTAGAAAATTCAGCCGTTACGCCGCGGTTTGCAAACAGACATAAATACATATATCCGTTATCCCTTGCCGTGAAATCGAAATCGGTATAGGTTTTAATTGTTTCGCCCACCTTTACCGTAACCGTCTGTCCGACTCTGGTTATAGAAATTTCGTAGGTGTCTCCCACCGCAACCGCGTTGGCGTTTACACCCGACGCGCCGCTTAACGCCCCGTTCTCGCGCGAGAAAAGGGCGCCTTTCAGGCTGAGAACGCCTGCGGCTACGTAATTGCTTTTTATTGTATTGTCATGAGTGTTAACAAGAATATCGTCGCGCAACATCATTCCGAAACCGGTTTGATTGCTGGTCGTACCAACGTTAGTTACCTTTACGTTAGCAGAAGCAGTAAAGTTTTTACCCGCATCTATCTGCATAAACGCCGAGGCAAAGCCGTCGCTGCCGCTTGCAAATTTACCGTGTCCGCTTGTATTGCCCACGGTGAATTTATTCGCCGCGTAAGAAACATTGAAATTAGCCAACTTGTCGGCTCCGCCCACGTCGCCCATAACAGTGGCAAACCAGTTGCCGGTAAGATTTTGCGCGGTAGTATTGGCGGGGTCGAACGGCGTATAATCGGGAACCACATAGTTTGTATTCTTTGCGGCTTCGTACTCCACGTCTTTAACCGGCGCCGAAATGTCGCTTTTAACGTGTTTTTTCAAACCGTTTTCGGTACCGCTTATCGCATTGGCAAGCTGATAAGCAACCATTTTTGCACCGTATTTGTTTATGTGCGTGTCGTCCCTGCCGGTAGGCGTTTCGTTGGGCTTTGTTCCGGTATACGACGTATGCGCGTGATAATACTGCGCCGCAGAATTATCGGCTGAATATACGTTTTTGGTTAACGTTGTCAAATCAACCACCGTAGTGCCCGTAGTCTCTCCCAGCGCTCTAATCGCTTCGGAATAATCGCCGTCCGCCGTATTATGCACCTTAGCGCCCGTATAGCTTCCGCTGGAATCGTACCTTACGATAGGCGTGCAAAGTATGGGAGTAGCGCCCTTATCGACTGCCATTTTAACATAGTTTTGGTACAGACAATATTTGAAAGACGTACCCTTTGCCGTAGTTTCTTCGGTATGCGTGCCGTTGGGGTCGGTAAATCTTGCGGGTTCGGCGCTCTTTTCGTCGTTATGTCCGAAACCTATTATTAAATAATCCCCCTCGCCTATTGAACTTGTTAAAGTTGTATAATTGCTTTCGGTTAAAAAGCTTTTCGAGCTTCTTCCCGAAAGCGCAAGATTTACTATCTGGTCGCTTGTAACGTTTAAATATTCCGAAAGTTGGGTACCGTAACCGTAACGGGGAATATAATAATCGTCGGTAAACGAGCAAACGGTACTGTCGCCTACTAGATAAATCTTTTTGCCTGCGGGCAAAGGCGTTGACGTATCGGAAGGAACGGACGGCATGCCAGCCCCGCATTTATCGCACTTTTGGTCGTTATTTCCGTCCGCATGCGCTTCCGCATCGCCTTTAACGGGCGCGTCGCAACCTCCTGTATTCTGGCACTTTTCGCTATGGGTTCCGTTGCCATTGTCTTTCCACTTGTAGTCGTGCGAATGCTGTGTGCCCTGCTCGTCGTTTCCGCCCTTGTTACAGCCCGCAAGCCCGGCAAACGCACCGCCAACCATTAAAAGCGACATAAACACGGGAAATGCTTTTTTTATTTTCATATTCTACCCCTTTACACCGATAGAGTTTTTCCCGCACCGCAAACGCGGTGCGAGGGGTATACCCCTCGGCAAATTCTTATTTCTTGAATTATTGTAATACGCGCGCAATATTTTGTCAATAGGCAAGTTTAAAATCAATTTTAACGGCACGCGCCGCGCCGTTAATGTTAAGGCAAACGAATATTAATTTACCGTCAATTTAAAATTACGTCCTTTAAACTGTCGTACTTTTTAAGGGCGGCATGGCGTAACGCCGCAGTGTCAAACGCACCTGAAAAAGCGTCGTCGGATATCTTTTTTGCCGTAAACACCGCAGACACTGGAAAACGCAGAGTTTTCAGCTCTGACAAAATTCTGCCGCTCTGCCGCGTACCCATAAAATCGCCGCCTCCCCTTATTTGCAAATCGTACTCGGCGATTGCAAAACCGTCGGAATTGTTTTTGAGTACCGATAACCGCTCGCGCGATAGCTCGCTCTCGTTTTCTGACAACAGGAAACAGTAACTTTTTTCACAGCCTCTGCCTACCCTGCCGCGCAACTGGTGCAGTTGCGAAAGCCCGAACCTGTCTGCGTTATAAATTACCATAACGGTAGCGTCGGGAACGTCCACGCCTACCTCGATAACCGTTGTAGACACCAGGCAGCCGAATTCTTTGCTGCGGAAAGCCGACATTACCTCTTCCTTTTTTTTATCGTTCATCTTGCCGTGCAGCAAACCGAAACGCACAGACGGCAACGCCCTTTGCAAATCGTCGAAAAGCTCGGTTACCGACATAACTGTTCCTTCGTCGTCCCCGTCGATTTTAGGACAGACAAAATACGCCTGGCGCCCCTTTTTAGTTTCGCCGCCTATCCAACGCAACATATCGTCATATCGGCTTCTTTTTATAATTGACGTGGATATATCCTGCCGCGAATGCGGTTTTTCCTTAATAGTAGTTATATCCAAATCTCCGTAAAAAACAAGCGACAGCGTGCGGGGAATGGGCGTGGCGCTCATAACGAGGCAATCGCAGTTAACTCCTTTTTCAGTAAGCGCCGACCGCTGGGCGACGCCGAACCGTTGCTGTTCGTCGCAGACAACCAACGATAAATTTGCAAACTCAACGTCCTTTTGTATAACCGCGTGCGTGCCGCAAACTACGTGCACTAAGCCTTCTTTCAAACCCTTTTTAATTTCCCGCTTTTCTGCCGCGGGGGTAGAGCCCGATAAAAAACGCACGTTATATTCGGGAAGAAATTTCTTAAGCTGGGCGCAGTTTTGACGGGCAAGCACTTCGGTAGGGGACAGCATTGCCGCCTGAAATCCCGATTTAGCCGCCATATATACCGCCGTTAACGCCACCGCCGTCTTTCCGCATCCCACGTCGCCCTGCAAAAGCCTGTTCATAATTTTAGGCGAGCGCAAGTCGTTCAAAACGTCGGCAACAGCCTGCTTTTGTCCTTCGGTTAACGCAAAAGGAAACCTGTTTATAAATTCGCTCACGTCCGCGTCGGAAACTGTGTAACGGTTACCTCTTACCACCTCGCCGTCGCCCTTTATAACCTTGAAAGCAGACACCAAAAGAAAATATTCTTCTACCGCTATTCGTTCGCTTGCCGACGCTATATCCTGTTGCGAAGAAGGCATGTGCAGTTTGTAATACGCCTCGTTAAGCGGCATAAGCGAATATTTTTTTTGCAGAGAATACGGGATTGCGCTTTCCGTTTTTATGTTTTTCAGCGCCTGCCTTACCGCCGTTCTCACCACGCCCTGCGTAAGCGTGCCGCTAAGCGGATAAACGGGCAAAATGCCCTTTAAATTGTTGACCTTATCCACCCTTTCGAAAGCGGGATTTACCATTGATGCGCCCATACCGTACTTATTTTGAACGCGTCCGCACAAAAGGTATTCGCCCGCCGTAAGCTTTTGCGCGACGTACGGTTGATTAAACCAAATAGCGTGGAAAAAGTTTTCGCCCTGACGACACATAGCCTTGACGTACGGCCTGCGGGCATAGCGGTTTTGTTCGATACCCAGCACCTCGCACACGGTTAAAATAACCGAATTGTGGTACGCGTAGGCTATAGAGTTTATATGCGTAAGGTCAACGAAATCGCGCGGATAAAGACGCAGTAAATCTTCCTGCGAAAACACTCCCAGCTTATTAAATTGTTTTTCGCGCGTTTCCGAAACGTACTTTAAATCGCTTAATTTCATAAATATAATATAAGGAAGGCAAAAAGCCTTCCTTTCTGTAACTTTTTCATTGCCGGTAAACGGTTATTCCAAACTTACCATATAATAATATACCGGTTGCCCGCCGTAATGGAAATCAACTTCGCAGTCGGGGAAAGTTTCGCCCACCTTTGCCGCCAGCGCTTCCGCCGCCGCTTCGTCAACCCCCTCTCCGTAGTACAAGGTAATCATTTCGTGCTCGTTGTTTTTCATTTTTCTTATGAGCTCGAGCGTGGTGTCGTCGATATTGTCCGACTTTGCCAAAATCTTTTTCGAATTAAGCCCTATAATGTCGCCTTCCTTAAGTTTAAAGCCGTTCATTGTGGTGTTTCGCACAGCATAGGTAACCTGACCGGACGCAACGTTATCGATAGCGTGCGTCATATTAGTCTTGTTTTCGGGCACGCTCTCTTCAGGATTGAAAACCAGCGCTGCGGCAAAGCCCTGCGGTACGTTTTTGGTGGGGATTACGTGAATGGTACGGTTGTTTACAAGCCCCTTAGCCTGTTCCGCCGCCAAAATAATATTTGAATTATTGGGGAAAACGAATACGTTAGAAGCGTTTATTTTCTGAACAGCTTCGGCTATGTCCTGCGCGGAAGGGTTCATGGTCTGACCGCCTTCTATCACTCTGTCCACCATTAAATCTTTGAAAATTTCAGCCAAGCCCTCGCCTGCGCATATTGCAAGCATACCCATCTGCTTCTTTTCCGCTTCAAGCTTTTTCTTAAGCTGGCGGTTTTCTTCCAGCATATTTTCTATTTTAAGCCTGTCAAGTTCGCCAAGTTCAAGCGCATAGGTAAGCGCAATGCCGGGGGTATTGGTATGCACGTGCACTTTAATAAATTCCAAATCGCCTATGCAGATTACGCTGTCGCCTATCCCCATTAACTTTTCTTTCAGCTTGTCTATATCGGCAAGCGTTGTTTGCGGTTTTAAATTAATAACGAAAAATTCGGTGCAGTAGGCAAACTCGATATCGCCCAAATCGAGATTAATTATATCAGAATTGTCGTCAAAATCAGGTTCCTTCTCCTTTACCTGAACCTCAGTGGGTATTTCGGTGCCTATTTCCTCGCCCGAAATAGCGGCAAGGAAGCCGCGCATTATGGTCATTAAACCCACGCCGCCCGAATCGACTACGCCGGCCTTTTTCAAAACCGGTAAAAGCTCGGGCGTCTGAGCCAAAGCGTCTTCGCCGACGGCGATAACCGCCTTGAAAAAGTCGACAAAGTCCTTATTTTTCGAAGCAAGCTTCCCGGCGCTTTCGCTCATAAGACGCACTACGGTTAAAATTGTGCCTTCCTTGGGAATAGAAACCGCGGAATAAGCAACCTTTGTGCCCGCCTCTAACGCCTTTGCGAAAGTTTTTGTGTCGAAATTTTGGTTACAGTCCTTTAATACGGAACAGATTCCGCGGAAAATCTGTGAAGAAATTACGCCCGAATTGCCCCTTGCACCGCGCAGAGCGCCCTTTGAAACCGCGTCGCAAATTTCCTGAAAACGGTTTGACGTACAGGCGTTCATCTCCTTTACCGCCGACTGCAAAGTAAGCGACATATTTGTTCCCGTATCTCCGTCGGGAACGGGAAAAACGTTAAGGGCGTCGATTTTAGCCCTGTTTATTTCAAGCATTCTTGCACCGAGAGCAACCATTTTGCGGAATTCGGTGCTGTTAACGGTTTTCTGCATTTTATCTCCTTAAAGTCTTCCTGCCGCCTCTTTACGCAATATTTGACAGGCGGTGTGGGGCGGAACTCATTTTCCGCACATAAAACGGAGTTAAACCCTATTTTAAAGTTTAACCCCTATGATGTTGACGTTTACGGTATCCACAATCATTCCCGTAAACTTTTCAACCTTATATTTAATTCCTTCCTTCAAACTTTCGGCAACCGCGTTTATCGACACGCCGTATTTAATTACTACGTAAACGTCGATAAAAATTCTGTCGCCGCTGGTTACCACTTTAACGCCCTTGCCCGATTGTTTTTTCAAAAGTTCGGACATGGTATCGGTAAAGCGACGCGACACGGTGTCCACGATACCGTAACATTCCAGGGCGGCGTTGGCTGCCACCTTGGCTATTGCTAAATCGGATATGGAAATTTTACCGTAAACGTTACTGGTGTTTACCGACATAATAATTATTCCTTTCGGGCAATCAGAAAAACATTACCCATTTAACACAATTTTAAACGCTTTTTAATATTTTGGCAAGTACTTTTATCTTATTTACTCCATTTTATTTAACGCGCCTTAAATTTATTTTGAATTAACATAAAAAAAATTAATCGTTTTACGTATTTTTGTTTGATTTTTTTTAATTGCCGTGATATGATAGATAAGCTGTATGAATTATACGGCGTTATTTTTAACCCTTTAAAAAAGACAAATACCTTAGCGGGAGGAAGAATAATATGTCCAGAGTTTGTAGCGTATGCGGAAAAGGTCAGACGTCGGGTAACAACGTAAGCCACTCCAAAAGAAGAACGAGAAGAACGTTTAAAGCAAACGTTCAGAAAGTAAATTACGTTAACGCCGAAGGCAAGGCTGTAAACGGTTATGTTTGCACTAGGTGCCTTAAAACCGTGGAAAGAGCGTAAAATTTAAAAGCAATTTAAAAGCCGTGCGCTTAGCGCACGGCTTTTTATTTTTAACTTTTAAAACTCTACGTTGTAATGAATATTTACCTTTTCGCCTATAAACAAACTTTTTTCGTGCTTCTTTTCTTCGTATTCGTCCTCTTTACCCTCTTTCTTCACCGTCTGAAAAAAGTACATATCATCCCATTGTTTTTCACTGCCGGCAAAATATATGTCGGTTAAAAAGTTGCCGTCCAACGCGGAAGCTAAACGGTTTCTTAGCATAACAACCTCTATCTTTTGCAAGCTCGCGGGCAGATAAATTTCAGTAAGCGCCGTATCGGTAAATACGTTACCCCCTTGCGAAGCCACAGAATTATAGAAAACCCTTTCGTTTAATATTGTAATATTAGCCTTTACTACCGCTTTTTCGAGTGACGAGCAACAGTAAAATGCCAGCGCGCCCAATTTTTCCACGCTTTGCGGCACAGTAATTTCGGTTAGCCTTTCACACAAACCGAAAGCCGCAAACCCAATTTCCTTAACGCTTTCAGGGATAATAAATTGCGAAAACGCACACTTTGCAAACGCGCGGTCGCCTATTTTTTCTATAGTTTCGGGCAACGTTATTTTACTTAATTCGTAACATTCGTAAAACGCTTCGTAACCAATTTCTTTTACGGGCAAAGCCTGTCCGCCCTCTTCGTCCGAATAGGTTTCGGGAACGGCGTATTCGTTGAGCCCCAGCTTATCGCCCGAAACTTTGTCTACAATATAATAGGTTCCGTCTTCCGACAGTTTATATTCCACAAACGCTTCACCCGGCTTGCAACCGCCCAAAGCAACGGCGGAAAACAATGTAACCGCAAAAAGCGCAACCGCGCATAAAAGCTTTTTCATAACGCGTATATTCTATCATATCCGCACAGCGTTTGCAAGGTTTATATTATGATATTTATATGAAAATCAACCTACGACTTCTTTAAACACCCTGTAAAAATTTAAACGGGCAAACTTTTCCAGCGCGCCGCCGTTAACTCCGCGCAAATTTAAAAAGTTTAAAAGCTCGGGAATTTTGGTACAGTCCCGCAGTTCGTCGTATGCGGATATTCCGTCGAAATCCGACCCGAGCGCCGCCACGCCTTCCCCGCCGATTTTAACCAAATGGTTATAATGGTTAAGAATGCTTTCAAAAACGCTTACGCCTTTTTGGATACCGGTACTTATATCGTCGCCAATAGCGCCGGGAACGACAAACGCGCGGCAGAAATTCAAGCCCACAACGCCGCCTTTATCTGCTATTTTTTTTATTTGCCGGTCTGTTAAATTGCGGCTTACGTTGCACACGGCAGCGCAGTTTGAATGGCTTGCCACAACCGGAGCCGCCGATATACCGACAACATCGTCCACTCCACCGTCGGAAAGATGAGACACGTCTACGATAATCGCGTAATCGTTAAGCGCTTCAACCGCGTCCTTTCCCAAAGCGGTGAGCCCGAGTTTTTCGCGCGCGGAAATTTCAGGTAAGCCGCCTTTGACAATCCGGTTAGGATAACCTAAAGCGTTGGCGTTATTCCAAACAAGCGAAGCCATTTTTACGCCAGTTTCCGCAAGTTTTTTTACGCCGCTTATATCACCGTTTAAAAAACCCAGATTTTCCACAGTTAAAACCGCAGCAGTTTTTCCGTCGTTTTCCGCGGTTTTAATGTCCGCAAACTTTTCGACGGGCAATATTTCGGGATTAACCGATATTTGCGTAAAGTAATACTCCGCAAACTTTTCAAAGTCTGCGGCAGCGTTTTCTCCTTCGGTAAACAGCGCGAAACACTGGGCTGCGCACCCCGATTTCTTAAGTTTTTCAATGCTGACCTGCCCTTCGAAAAGGTTGAAATTTCCGCCGCCGCTACAGCTTACCGTAACGCTGTCGCAATGCAGGTCGGCATATTTTATTTGCGACATATAATTTTTAAAATTTTTCGCAAAGGTTTAGGCGGTTTAATACAGATAATGGTCATATTTCCCCTCGGTTTACAATTATCAGGGCGCAATCGCTTTCGCCTACGGTAATAGTTACGCGGTCACTTTCGGCAATATTCGATATGCCGCGGCACTCGCCGTAACCGATACTTTCCGGATAGGCGTACTTGCACCCCGTACTATCCATTATATGCACGGCGCCGCCGAAAGGTAACAGCGAAAAAGTTTTGCCTTTGAATCCCGGCAAATTTATTGTGCCGCTACCCAAAAAAGCAAGCGTGTTTTCGCTTATCATACACGCGCTTATCCCAAGCGAATGCGCCATATACAACAAGTGCAGATTACCTATGAAATGGTCTTCCCGTCCGCCGAAGCCGCCGTAAATTTCAACGGACGAAACACCCTTTTCAAGCAACCTTTTCATAGCTATTTCGCCGTCGGTAAAATTTTTTTCGGAAGGATAAATTTGCGAAGGCGGCGGATAGGGCAAAACGTCCAGGCTGTCGAAATCGCCTACGTTTTCATCTATTTTCACTTTGTCGCGCGCCCATATGTACGCGCCGTCGCAACATAAAACGAAGGCGTCTTCGCAATCGATTTTTCCTGAATACGGGCAACCGTTTAGCAGTAAAACGCCTTTCAAACCGAACCTCTGATTGCGGCAATAGCCGCCGCCTTGTCTGGCGCGCCGAACACCGCCGAACCCGCAACTAAAATATTTGCACCGGCCTGCCGTACCGTTTGAGCGTTATCCGCAGTTATTCCGCCGTCGATTTCTATGTCAAGCAAATGAGCTTTGGCACGCAGCTTCTTAACGTTTTCAAGCGTAGCGGGAATAAATTTCTGGCCGCCGTAACCGGGGAATACAGACATAACCAGCACCATATCGCACAAGTCCAATACGTCGAAAATGCATTCCGCAGGCGTATCTGGATTTATTACTGCGCCGCATTTTACGCCGTACGATTTTATAAGCTCCAGCGTTTCTTTTAGATAGCAAGGCGAAATTTTTTTACACGCCTCGTAATGCACGGTGATAACGTCCGCCCCCGCGTCGGCGAAAAACTTAATTTGAGTTTGAGGATGCTCTATCATAAGATGCACGTCCAGCGGCAGTTCGGTTATTTTACGGATATTTTTTACCATCTGTCCGCCGAAAGTTATGGGGGCGACAAACGAACCGTCCATAACGTCGCAATGCACCAAATCGGCGCCTGCTCTTTCTATTTCCCTAATCGCTTCGCCCATCGCCGCGAAATCGGCGGAAAGTATCGAAGGCGCAACCTTAATATCTGACATATTTCACTCCTTGTTAATTAAATAGCTAGCCCTTAACTGGCCGCACGCGCCGCCTATATCCGCACCCGTGCGGCGGCGCAATGTTGCCGAAAGCCCGCCCTTTTCAAGCAGTCCCAAAAATCGGTATGCGTGTTTTTCGTCGGCGGCGGAAAGCTCGCGTTCGCTTACCTCGTTAAGGCGAATAAGATTTACATGGCACGGTTTGCCTTTTAACAGAGCAATAAGCTGTTGTGCGTGTTTCTCGTCGCAGTTTTCACCCTCTATCAGGGCGTATTCGAAAATGTAGCGTCTGCCCGTCTTATTAAAATAATTTTCGCACGCCGTTAAAATTTCGGATATTTTCCATTTTTTTGCCACAGGCATTGTGCGCACACGCTCTTCGTCCGTAGTAGAATGTAACGAAACGGTTAAATTTATAGGCAGCCCCTCTTCGGCCAAATCGTACATCTTATCCACAAGCCCGCAGGTTGACAGCGAAATATTGCGCGCGGAAATATTTATTCCGTCGGGCGAGGTTACGTCTTTTAAAAATTTTACAACGTTTTGATAATTATCCAACGGCTCGCCGCTGCCCATTAATACTATGTTTGTAACGCCCCGCTCCCTGCCGTTTGCGTGCAGCGCGTTTACTACAAGCACCTGCGACAAAATTTCGCCGGACGATAAATCCCGCGCTCTGCCTCCAAGTGTGCTGGCGCAGAATTTGCAGCCCATACGGCAACCCACCTGTGTGGATACGCACTGCGTGTTGCCGTATTTATATTTCATCAACACGCCCTCGATTATGTTGCCGTCGGCAAGACGGAATAGATATTTTTCGGTTCCGTCGGAAGACGCCAAAGTATCGATAATTTTAACCGGCTCGTCCTCATAGTCACGTAAAATTTTTTCACGGAGCGCCGCGGGAATATTTATTCCGGAAATTTTTCCGCCCCGCGTAAGCCCGACGTTAAGCTGCTGTGCGCGAAATTTTTTTTCGCCGTATTCTTCAATTAATTTTTCAAGTTGCGAATAATTTAAATCCTGAATTATCTTTTTCATTTTTTTACAAACGAGGCGAGATAAAATCCCGCTCCCAATGAGATGTGCGGCAGAAACTGCAAACCGTAACCGGTTGATTTGTGCCCGAGCGGTGACTTGGGAATTTTAAGTTCGAAATCAGCGTGGCTTTGCAAAAAATTTACCGCAATACTGTCGTTTTCTTCGGGCAGAACCGAACACGTAGAATAGTACAGCGTACCGCCGCTTTTTACATAACGCGCGCAATTATCTAAAATTGCCTTCTGAATTTTATTAAGCGCGGCGATATCCTCTTCTTTGCGGTTAATTTTAATGTCGGGATTTTCGGCAATGACGCCCGTACCCGAACAGGGCACGTCGCAAAGCACCGCGTCGAAAGCGCTTTCGAAATTTTTATTGAATACCGAACTGTCGGCGTTTACCGAAAAAACATTTTTTACGCCCATACGGGTTGCGTAATCGTCTATAAGGCGCGCGCGGTGTTCGTGCAGCTCGCACGCAACCACCTCTTTACACTTCCCCGCAAGCGCAACCGATTTACCGCCCGGCGCCGCGCACGCGTCCAAAATGCGTTCGCAGGGGGATATTGCCGCGGTAATTGCCACCGAACCTACCGACTGAAAGGTGTAATCACCCGCATAAAAGCCTTCGTCGCGCACAAAATTGCGAAAAATGTAAACGCCTTTAAACGGCGTTTCCGCGTGTTCGGCAATAAGATATTTCTCTTCGCCGCGCACAAAGCGTACGCATTGTCCCAAAGGCTGAAAGGTTGCTATATCCTCCGCCTCCGACTTATAGCTGCGCTTAAGCTTTTTAACAAGCCACAGCGGAGTTGACCACTTTATTGCCAGACCGTTTGCACAATGCACGTCGTATTCCGGCACCTTATACGAACGTAAAAAGGCGTTTATAAAGCCTGCGGCGCCGCTTTTCCCCAGTTTTTTTGCAAGCTCGACCGCGCTGTCTACAACCATATAGCCGTGTTTATCCATAAACTCCAGCATATACAGCGCTATTTTAAGTATCAGCCTAACCGCCGCCTTAGGCGCCGACTGCGCGTTTTGCGCTATAATATAGCTTAAATACACGTCTTTATCCAAAACGCCGTACGCTATTTTTGTCGTTCTGCCCCGGTTTAACGGTTCGGTAGGGGTCTCAGAAAGAGCCTGTTTTAAGTATTTGCCCCCCGAATATACCCTGGATAATACCAGATACGGGTCTGTTAACGGATTAGTCAAACCTGTCGCCCGCCTTAATTTTTCTGCCGTTAACCGCGTCGGATGCCGATATAATTTTACCGCCCGCAAACTGCATAAGCGTAATTACCGCCGCGCCGCTGCCGCAAGCCACGGTAACGCCGCGCTTATCCGCTGCTATAACCTCTCCGCAAGCGCCCGCTCCGTCGGTTGACGAAGCCTTTAAAAAATTAACGGGCACGCCGTTTAAATTTGCGTACGCCGCAGGCGAAGGACTGAATGCGTTTATCAGATTTGCAACCTTTTGCGCAGTTTCAGAAAAATCCACTCGGGCGTCGTTCTTCGAAATCTTTTTGCAGTATGTTGCCCGCGCCTCGTCCTGCAGCAAAAGCTGCGGCTCGCCTTTCTTTAAAATTTCAGCGGCTTCGACCACGGCTTCGGACGAAAGGGCCGAAAGTTCCGCAGAAAGCTCGCCGCTAGTTTTTCCGCCTATACGGCACCTTTTTACAAGCAAAATTCCGCCGCTGTCAAGCGAGAGTTCGGTTTTCATAACCGTTACTCCCGAATATTCGCCCCCCGCCAGAATCGCCGATTGAATTGGGCTTGCCCCGCGGAATTCGGGTAGCAGCGAAGCGTGCAGATTGTACACGCCTACAGGAAAAATTTTTAATATTTCGTCGGTTAAAAGCTGACCGTAGGCGCAGGTAAACATAACGTCGGCGCCGACGGCTTTAAGTTCTTCGGCACGGTCGCGCACCCTTTCGAAATCGAAAACCTTAACGCCCTT
This sequence comes from uncultured Clostridia bacterium, assembly GCA_947053545.1. GTDB lineage: Bacteria > Bacillota > Clostridia > Christensenellales > Borkfalkiaceae > Coproplasma. Next base: position 56,281 of record CAMRSY010000006.1, on the reverse strand, counting down.
TTCCGTTGCGTATTTTTTTACAGCCGTTGGCGTTAAAACGCGCTTTCTGCCGCAGGGTTTATCGGGTTGAGTTAATACTGCGACAACGTCGTAACCGCCGTTTAAAAGCGCGGCAAGCGGCGCTACGGCGTATTCGGGCGAACCCGCGTAAATTATTTTCATTTACCGCTCTGCCCCTTGTCGTCCTTAACCGGATTGTCAAAAACCGCCTCCGCCCTGTCGATGTATAAAACGCCGTCAAGATGATCGAATTCGTGACACATACAGCGGGCAAAAAGTCCGGTGCCAGTTACCGTATGCTTTTTACCGTTACGGTCGCGGTATTCCGCCTTTACCTTATTGGGGCGGGTAACTATGCCGAACTTGCCCTTAACCGACAAACAACCCTCCTCGCCGCGCTGTTCGCCTTTTACGGAAAGAATTTTGGGATTTACCATTTCGAAAAATCCCTCTTCCAAATCTATTACGACAACGCGCAAATTCACGCCCACCTGCGGAGCGGCAAGCCCAGCGCCGTCCTCTTTGCGAACGGTTTCCTTCATATCGTTTAAAAGTTCCCAAAGCTGCGAATCAAACTTTTTAACCTCGTCGCACTTTGCTCTAAGAACCTCGTCGCCCACCTGAACAACATATCTGTATGACATAAATAAACCTCTTGTTTTTAAAAATTAAAAAAACAGAATTAAATTTCAGAAATAATTAACCGCTTTAACGCCTTTTATTTTTTACGATAAATTCGCGGGGTTTTCTTCAACGTAGACAAGTGCCGCGTCCGAACTGTTTTTAACTGCGATGTCGTAAATTTGCGCAAGATATTTTTCGGATTTCATTCGCGCCAAAACCTGATAGCGCACTTTGTTTTGTATTTTTTTTATAGGCGAATGCATTTTGTTGAAAAATATAAATTCCTGAGGGTCGGTCTTTCTAATTTCGTCAATAGCAAAAAAAACGTTTTTCAAAGCTTCTATCGCCTTTTCGTCCCTGTCGGCAACAACCATAATCCGACAGATAAGCGAATAAGGCGGAAAAAGCGCCGCCTTGCGCATTTTTATTTCGTTTTGGAAAAAGCCTGCGTAATCGTAACTTACGGCGAAACGCAGTATGTAATTGTCGGGCGAATAAGTTTGCAGCACCACTTTGCCCTTGTCGCCGGCGCGCCCGCTTCTGCCGGCTACCTGCGTAATAAGCTGAAAAGTACGCTCGCCGCTGCGGTAATCGGAAAAATGCAGACTCATATCGGCGTCTAAAATTCCCACAAGCGTTACTGCGGGAAAATCGTGCCCCTTGGCTATCATCTGTGTTCCTACAAGGATATCGGCGTTTTTTTCTGAAAATTGTTTTAAAATTTTGTAATGCCCGTCTTTACCTGATACGGTGTCGTTATCCATTCGGATTATACGCGCCGACGGATAAAGCTGCGAAAGTTCGGCTACAACGCGCTGCGTGCCCGTACCGCTGTACCTTAAATGAGCGCCGCCGCACTCGGGGCAAGCCGCAAGCATACGGTATTTAGCGCCGCAGTAATGGCATTTAAGGCAGTTTTCTTCGCTGTGATACGTCAGTGAAACGTCGCAGTTTTCACATTTGGCAACGTACCCGCAGTCCGTACAAATTACGGTTTGCGAATAGCCGCGGCGGTTTAAAAAGATAATCGCCTGTTTGCCGTCCTGCAAAGTTTTATCGAGTTCTCCGCGCAATGCGCGCGAAAGATTTGACGGATTGCCGCGCCTAAGTTCGCGCCGCATATCTGCAATAATTATTTCCGGCAACGGTCTGCCGTTTATTCTTTCGGTTAAAGTAACCAGCCCGTACTCGCCGTCTTTTGCTTTTATAAAACTTTCAACCGAAGGCGTCGCGCTGCCCAGCACAAGTTTGCAATCGTTATATTCGGCGCGCATACTTGCTATTTCCACCGTAGAATAACGGGGCGAAGTTTCCGAGCGGTACGAAGAATCGTGCTCCTCGTCTATAATAATGGCGCCCAAATTTTCAAGCGGAGCAAATATTGCCGAACGCGCGCCTATGGCTATTTTCGCTTCGCCTGTCCTTAAGCGCCACCACTCGTCAAACCGCTCGCCGGCCGAAAGCCCGCTGTGCATTATCGCCGCGCTGCCGCCGAAACGCGCGCGCAGCTGTGAAAGCATTTGAGGCGTAAGCGAAATTTCCGGCACTAAAAATATTGCCGATTTCCCCTCTTTTAATTTATCGGCTATTATTTTTAAGTAAATTTCCGTTTTACCGCTTCCGGTTACGCCGTGAATAAGATTTACGCGTTTATCCGAATTTTCGATATATTTTACCGCTTCGGACTGGGCCTCGGTTAAAACCTTTTCGCTGTCGCCGCTTTCCGGATATTCGGGCGCGCGGTTACGCCTTACTTTATAAATTTCCGCCGCGCCCTTATCCACAAGAGCTTTTACGGCGGCGTTGCCGAATTTTTTTATAAGCAACGTAAAATCCGCATCGCCGTTTTCTGTTAAAAACGAAAAAACTTCCTTCTGCTTTTTTGCCGTTTTTGTAAGTGCTGGCTGTAATCCCGTCAGTTTTACGCGGCGGATATACGTTTCGTTTACCTTGCCCAGCCGCATTTCAGAAGGTAAAAACAGCCGCAACGAAGCGGCTTTGGGCACACGGTAGCGCCGAGCTATCCGCTCCATCAGTGAAAAACACTCCTCCACCAGGGCGGGCGGCTCGTCGTAGACGCAGGTTACGGGCTTAATTTTTTCCGCGGCAAAATTTGGCGAGGAGCTTACACCGATAACGAACCCCTCGATAATTCTGCCGCCGAACGGCACTTTCACCCTGCACCCCACTCGCGTTTCGGGCGGGCAGGAATATTCGAAAACCTTGTCCACCTGGGAGTGGGCGATATCTACGATTACCTTTGCGTACATTTTTTAATTATCTTTTAAGAACTAAAAAAATTGTTTCGGAAACCGCATCCTTAAACACAAATTTCCGTTTGCAAAATTTAATTCTCTATTGCCGTCAGTCTTTAACCGACTTTATTTTACCGTCGTCTATTTCCTCGCAGGCAAGGGCTATTTCCTTAAGCTTGCCGGGGTTTTCGTTTACGTTGTTAACCGAGTTACGCTCGATAAGCTGACGTGCGCGCTTTGCAACCACTACGCAAAGCTCGTAGCGCGAAGCGGGCTGACCGTCGTGTCCCAATCTGTCAATCAATGTGTCTACCGCGGGTACGTTTATCATAATTATATCTCCTTTTCAAGAATGCTTTCAACCTTGTCAACCGCAGTTTCAAGGTCGTCGTTTATTATAACATAGTCGTAAAGCGGGGATTTACCCAGCTCGTACTCCATCCTGTCCATACGGCGCGAAATTACGTCCTCGTCCTCCGTGCCGCGCCCCTTTAAACGGGCGTAAAGCGTTTGTCTGTCGGGCGGGGCAATCATTACAAGCACTGCCTGCGGCATAACCTTTTTTACGTTTAAAGCGCCGTCCACCTCTATTTCCAGAATAACGTCTCCCGTATTTAACCTGTTTTCCACAAACTGTCTGGGAGTGCCGTAAAAATTTTCGAAATGCTGCGAATATTCTAAAAAACCGCCGTCGGCAATCATGGCTTTAAATTTTTCTTCGGATACGAAAAAATAGCTTTCACCGTCTTTTTCCCCTTCGCGCGGAGGGCGAGTTGTGCAGGATATTGAAAGCGACGCTTGCGGACGGCGGGCTAAAAGCATTTTTACAATAGTGCCTTTACCCACGCCCGAAGGTCCGCTTATAACCATAAGTTTGCCCTTACTCAACGTTTTGCACCTGTTCCCTTATTTTTTCTATCTCATTTTTCAGCTGAAGCCCCAGCTTTGTAATAGGAATGTCGTTGGATTTCGAACAAATTGTATTGCTCTCCCGGTTAAACTCCTGCACAAGAAAGTCAAGCTTTCTTCCCACAAGCCTTTCTTTGGCTATTTCGCGGAACTGAGAAATATGCGAATACAGCCTTGTCAGTTCTTCGTCAATATTGCTTTTGTCTGCAAATATCGCCACCTCGGTTAAAAGCCTGCCCTCGTCGGGATTAACGCTTTCGGTGTAAAGCTTTAACTTTTCCTGCAAACGGTTTTTATATTCTTCGGCAACAAGAGGCGCGCGTTCGCGCACGCCGTTAACCAATTTTTCTATCGTGTCAACGCGTGCCGACATATCGTCGGCAAGTTTCCTGCCCTCGGTTTCGCGCATAGAATTAAGCTTGTCCAAGGCAGAGCCCAATGCAGTTTTCAGCGCCGATATCAGCTCGTCGTCGGCAGTATAGTTGTCTTCCTGCCGCAAAACGTCGTTCATACGCATAAGCGACGAAACGGTAAAATCGTCCTGCAAATGGGGAAATTCCGTTTTAATCGTCTTTGCGCTTTCAACGTATGCGCGCGCCGCATTGATATCAAGATACAGTGTTTTAGCCCTTTCGCGTTTATCCGTATACGAAATATACACGTCGGCATGTCCGCGGGTAAGTTTTTCCCTTATAAGCGCGCGGATAATCTCTTCGCTTGCGTTAAATATTTTAGGGCACTTTACGGAGATGTCGAGATAGCGGTTGTTAACCGTTTTTATTTCGGCCGTAACCTCAAGTCCGCCGCCGCTGTATTCACCCCTGCCGTAGCCCGTCATACTGAACATTTTAATCTTTTACCCCGAAACGAAATTTTTACTTATATATTATACAATACCGCAAAGCAAAACACAAGCAAAACGATAATTTTTAATACAGAATATAATAGGCGCGCCGAATTAAATTTGCACTTTCGTTACGACAAAAACAACCTGCTTTTCAAATAATTGCAGGCTAAAAGTCCTCGGTTTCCGCGGTAAAAAGACCGCGGCGGCGCGAGGTTACAAGCCGGTAACTGTTTTTCGGCGACGTTTCGAAGACCGCGACTTCCTGATTAGAACTTGCCAACACTCCGTTAATATCGGCAAAATATGCCGTGCCGCCCGCGCACAAGACAACCGGCATACCGTAAAGATATGCGTACGAGCGTATTAAAAGCGGCGGAATACCGTCCGCTACCTCTTCAGCATGCACGGCGATTAAATTACACCCGCACAGGGCGCAGGTTTTAATACACTCGGGAAAAAACAAATCGTTATCGATACACAGCCCCACTTTATAGCCGCCGACGGAATATACGCCTACGGCAGCTCCGCTTTTGTACTCCTCGCCGTCAAAAACATTTAACATGTCGGTAATTCCAAGCAACTTTCCGCCTGACGCTACGGCAACCGACTTTCTTAAAAGTCCGCGGCTGTTGGTTATGCATCCGCACAGCACGCCGCAACGTGCCGCGCGGGAAAGTTTCGAAGCCTGCTCCAGCTTATCGCTTTTTCCGTCCAGCTCGCACTCGTAATCAACAAAGCCCAAAGCCCCGAACCCGAAAAGCGCAAAATCGCACGGGGGCAGCCTAACTGATATCTGCCGCCGTTTATCGGTTACCACGCAAATTTTCATATACCCTATATTCTATTTTTTTTACCGCAAAAAAGTTACTGCGCCCGTTCTATACCGCAGCAATAAAACATAACTTAAAAATATGAAAAAGACATTTATCATTTTAGCAGCGGCAACGGCAGTTTTAGCGGCGCTGCCGTTTACTACCGCATGTAACAGGAACGCACAGCAGGGCACGTCGAAATACGTTATAAGCGCAACGTACGACGAGAAGGAAAACACGCTGACGGGAGTTACCGATTTCACCTTTTATAACTCCACCGAAAACGAAATAAGCGATTTACAGTTTAACATTTGGGGCAACGCTTACAGAAAAGACGCGAAATTTAAACCGGTTTCCGACGCGCTTGCTTCGAAAGCGTACTATGCGGGCACGTCGTACGGCGGCGAAACGGTAGAAAAGGTTGAAGGTTGCGCCAGCTGGGAAATAGGCGGAGAAGACCAAAACATTTTAAACGTAGTGTTAAACTCTCCCGTCTATCCCGAACAAACTGCCAAAGTTACCATATCGTACACTTTGGATTTAGCAAAAATAAACCACCGCACGGGCGTTACCGCGAGCACGGTAAATTTGGGCAATTTCTACCCCGTGCTGTGCGCCTATTCGCAGGAAGGATTTATAAAAACGCCCTATTATAGCAACGGCGACCCCTTTGTTTCGGAATGCGCCGATTACGACGTAACCTTTACGTTGCCTAAGCAATATACCGCGGCTACCAGCGGAAAAGAGCTTTCGCGCAGCGAATCGGGCGACAACGTTACCACGCGGTACGAGCTTAAAAAAGCGCGCGATTTCGCAGCCGTGTTATCCGATAAATTTAAAACCGTAAAACGCGACGCAGGCAAATGCGAGGTAACGCTTTACTACTGCGGAGACAGCGAACCCAAAAGGGAAATGGACGCGGCGTGCGAAAGTTTGGAATACTATTCGCGCACGTTCGGCGAATACGCCTATCCCACTCTTTCCGTCGTATTTACGCCTCTTTGCGTGAGCGGAATGGAATATCCCGCGCTTACCATGATAAACAATACGCTCGACGAGGCGGACTCCGTTTACACAATCGCGCACGAAAACGCTCACCAGTGGTGGTACGCTATGATAGGTAACGACCAGGTTAACTGCGCCTGGCAGGACGAAGGGCTTGCGGAATATTCTACAGTCTGCTTCTTCGAAAACCACCCCTCCTACGGATTCACCCGCACTTCGGCGCTGGGCGGAGCAATTAAAGCGTACAGGGCATATTATTCGGTATACAATCAGATTTTCGGAAAAGCGGACACTACTATGACAAGAAATTTAGGGGAGTTTGCAAGCGAATACGAATATGTAAACATAGCTTACAACAAAGGACTGTTGATGTTTGAAGCCGCGCGCTCGGCCATGGGCGACAAAAAGTTTTTCGCCGCCGCTAAAAGTTATTTTGAAAGCAACCGTTTTAAAATAGCCGCTCCCGAAGAGCTTGTTTCGCACTTTGCCGCACAGCACGATATAGAAGGCTTGTTTACAAGCTATATCGAAGGAAAAGTAATAATATAATTAAACGCAAAATAAACAACTCCGCGCGGAAAACTTTCCGCGCGGAGCTTTACCATAAAAAAATAAATATCTTATAATAAAACGGAATGAACTTTAAAACGGTTTCAACTTATAGCCGCACGGCATTTAACCGCGTTATTTTGTTGCAAATATTTTTAATTTACGCTATACTGAATATTAGAATAATATTTTTAAGGGAATATTATGGACGGTTATCCATCTATACAATTTAAATTGAAGAATTAACTTCCGTATAATTAGGGCAACTTAAACCTTTAAGGACGTGCGGGAGCTTTCTTCCGCACGTTTTTTTGAGGTGAATTATGGTTAAGTACTTTGTAAACGGCGACGGCGCCGCGCTTTCTCAAAGCGACGTATTTACACCCCTTTGCTGGGTTGATATGGTAAGCCCCACCGACGGCGAAGTTGAAAAAGTCGCCGCGGCGACAGACATACCCGAAGATATGATTAAAGCCGCCCTCGACGAAGAGGAAATGGCGCGTACCGAATTTGACGAAGGCTGCTCGATGTTCGTCGTAGACTGCCCCGTTATAGAAGAAAGCGACGCGGGCGACGCTTACTCCACACTGCCGCTTGCCGTTATTTACAACAAAAACTGTATAATGACCGTTTGCCTGAAAGGCAATCCCGTTTTGAAAGACTTTATTACGGGGCGCACCAAAGTTAAATGCGACAGACCGGTACAGTTTATATTAAGTTTCTTAATGGGTAACGCAAAACGCTTTTTGTACTGCCTTAAACAGATTGACAGGCGCAGCCAACGCGTTCAGGCAGAGCTTGGCAGCAAATTGAAAAACGACGATATTTTACAACTTTTGGAACTGGAAAACTCGCTTGTCTATTTTTCCACGTCGTTAAATTCCAACGCCAAAGTGCACGAAAAACTTGCCAAAGCCGAGGCCGTTATTAAAAGCGAAGATTATCAGGACGCATACGACGACCTTGTTATCGAATGCAATCAGGCGATTGAAATGTGTAAAATATACAAAGACACGTTATCGGTTTCGATGGACGCATACGGTTCGGTTATATCGAACAACGCCAACGACTCGATGAAAAAACTGACCATAATTACCATTTTGCTTGCCATTCCCACTATGATTGCGGGATTTTGGGGTATGAATATGCCGGTACCGTTTCAGGCGTTTAACGGCGAAACTTCGCAGCTTTGGTTTTGGGTTGTAATAGCCGGAACTTTGGCTATAACCGCGGCGGTAGCGATAATAATGCTAAAAACAAACGCGCTTTCACGCACTGCGGCGCGCAAAACAAAGCGGCAAAAGCGAAACAGGAAGAAAAAATAATGCCGATTTTACAGTATATCTGCCCTATTTGCGGCAAAAAATTTGACGAACTCGTTAAAAAATTTGACGACGCGGTTGCCTGCCCCGAATGCGGTAACAACGCCGAAAGGCTGTACTGCGGCGAAATGTTTTCGTCTACGGGCAAACAACATAAAAAGTGCAGCGGCAACTGTAAAACGTGCGGCGGCTGCCGCTGAACCGTTTGTACCGCACTTTCATTGTCTACGCTTAACCGTATAAAGTATTGTCTGAATTTTAACGGCAGGCGTCAATTATTACAGTTCAGCAGACCGAATAAACAAAAAAATAAAATAATTGAATAAATTTTGCCGCGGCAGGCAATAACCCCCTCTGTAAAAATACAGGGGGGCTTTTTTATGCGCAAAATAAAAGGCGTTGCCGTTTTAACGTTTACCGCATTTGCGGCGCTTGCACTGTTTGTTTTGCTTGCCGCCCTGCCGGACAGGCTTGCCTTTAAAGGCGGCGAAAGCTATACGTTTTACGTAGGCGACACGTCGAAAAACTGCAAGGTGGTTACCTGCACCGCCGCAGAAGCGGGAATAACGCGCCTTGCGCTTAACGGAGTCTGCGGAGAAAGCTCCCTCTTTAATTCGCTGGATGTTGACGAATTTTTAAAGAGCGTAAACGGTGAAATAGTATTTACCGAAACTATGGACGACAGCGCCAACTACTACTGCAAAGCCGACCTGCCTTACTCGGTAGAACTGTACGGAACGTCAATTAACCTGCATATATGCGTTAAACAAGAGGGCGTTACCGTGGCTTCTCCCATAATTTTCGGCGGGTACTGAAAAAATTTTACAAGGTTGGTATAAGTTTTTCACCGGTCGGCAATAATCGACCAGAAGCTCAGGCAAAACAACAAAAAAATTAAAAGGAGCAATAAATATGAGCGAACAGAAAAAGACACCTAAGAGAAAATTATTGATAAGATATCTCATTTTGGCGGCGTGCATACTGCTTATTGCTGCGGTTACGGTTATCACGGTGTGCGCGGTAAACGACTGGTTTAAACCCCAGATTTCCATTGACAGCGGCGACGTGAACAATCCCGATAAACCCGGCGAGCCCGACGAACCCAACAAACCTACGGATACCGACAATTCGGCTTTGCACCCCGTAACCACTTTTGACGTAATTAAAGATTACGACTTTCATAAAGACGAATCGCTGATGGGCGCCTGGCACTTCCACGAAGCGGTTGACCTTGCCGGAAAAGTGGGCGACAAAGTAGTTGCTTGCCTTGACGGTACGGTTGAAAGCGTTACGGTAGACGACAAACTTGACGCAACCGTTATTACCATTGCGCACGAAGGCAATATTAAAACGAGATATATGTTTGTAACCGCAAGAGAAGGTTTGAAAAAAGGCGATAAGGTTAAACGCGGCGAACAGATAGGTACGATTGCCGAAGCTACCGGTTCGGAATATAAACAGGGCCCCCACCTTCATTTCGAAGTTGAAAGGAACGGTAAACTTATAAATCCCGCCGAATTTTTAGACATTGCCGACAAATAAAAACTTACTGCAGTTCACCCGTAACGAAATATCCCCCCCTATTTCGTTACCCAACGTAAAGCAGCGCCGAAATTTATACGGCGCTGCTTTTGTTAACGCTTGTCAATATTATTTAAAGTGTTTCATAAGGGACAGGCGGCAAATTGTTAACTTTTAAACTTTTTTGTAAATTATGAAAATTTTCAACACTCTTATAAATTTTACCAGAAAAAATAACATACTTTATACTTATTTTCATATAAATATGTTACAAACTAACAGATCTGAATTTTTTAAATTTTTTAAAAATGTTATTGACTGACATTTTGTTTGGTGATATACTGCTTGCGAAATCGGATACGACCGACGGTAAACTTAAAGAAATCACATACGCGACAATATGCGCGTTGCTTACAGGAGGTAAGAATATGTTTATATACGATAAGTTAAACTATCTGCAAGAGCAAGACGAGGAGCTGGGCATAAACGCTCTTTCCTACGTTGTTCTCGATTGCGGCAGATAAATACAAATGATATTTAAAACTAAAAAGAAAATAAAGACAGACGGTGTGTCCGCGACGTTCCGTCTGTTTTTTTACGCGTTTTTATATTCCCTTGACAGCAACGGTAAATAGCTTTATTATTAATTTATGGTTACGTTCAACGATACCGAAACGCTTGCGGCAATACAGCATAAAAAAATATGCAACGGAATTAACACCGCGTTTTTAACTTTTCTTTTTATAACCGCAGTTATACTTGCCGTATGCTCGCAGTATGCCGAAAGCAATTTTGGACTGTTTGCGGGGGGACTGTGCCTTTGGGGCGTGCTGCTATGCGCTTATTTGGTTTCATTATTCGCCATCACCCTACCCGCCGGCAGAAAGTTAAAATACCGCTTTTGCAAGATAATGGCAGAAGGCTTGCTTTCACGCGAAGAAATGCTTAAACGCGGCGAGCACATAGAATTAATTGCCGACTATTCGGGCAATATTCTTACGTTGACGCGCAAAAACTATACGGGCGAAATAGTTATTTCCCCCGCAAAAAGCCAATCCGAATTAAAATTAGGCGAAACGGGCGCAAAAACAGAATTTGATTTAACACCTTTTAAAACTCTTCCTTCCGTATACGCAACCGCAGGCGCAAATCTGTTGAAGTTTTTACGCGCCTATTACAGTTTGCACGGTAAAGAAAACAAAAACGCCCGCGTAACGATTACGGATAATATGGAAAAGGCGCCGGTTGTTTTTGAAATATTTTCAGACCGTGAACCCGACGATAAAATTCTTAAGACCGATTATTTTATAAAAAAAGGACTGGTAAAATGATAGATTTATCCTCACGCGAAGCTCAGTCGGCTTTTAAAAAATTGCAGCGCACCACGTTTGCCACAAACATAATGATGTGCGTTGTTACAGTAGCCGCAACCGCCATAGCAATTTGGGGAACGGCTACCGCCAAAGGCAGAGCAAGTTGGTCGGAAATATTATTTTATATATTAATTGCATTACTTGCAGTATATTTTATCGGCATTTTGACGTGGGAAATAATTTTACGGCGGAAATACGCCGAGCTTATGCATAAATATATAGCGGAAGGCTTTTATGCCCGAAAAAACATACTGAATGTAAAGGGCCACGTTGCTTTCGACCTTTCGCTGGCAGGGGATAAAATTTCCGTTATGCGCGAAAACGGAGGCGAATACGTGCAATTCGACCTTGCACCCGTAAGCAGGTACCCGTCGGTTTGCGCAAACGCCGTACGGCTTGTTAAAAGGTTTATTTGCGGTTATTATTTTAAAGCGGCGCAACAAGGCGACATTGACAGTGTAATACTATACGATAAAATTCAAAAACGCACAAAAAAATACATATACGTCGAAAACGGCAAACCAAAATCGAAAGGAAAGTTAAGTTATTTTATAAGACACGGTTTAATTAACACAGACTGAAATTAAAATTTATCGTTTTTTAAACGCAAATTTAAATAAATCTCCCCCGGCTTAAAATTTAAGCCGGGGGAGATTTTAATTATTTGTTTACTTCGCTCTTTTTTTCACCGGTATATTCGGCATGAAAGCGCGCCACTTCTTTCGGGTCAACCGAAATTTTTTGCAATGCACCCGTACACTCGTTGGCGCTGATTGCACCTTCGAAAACCTCGTTAATAATTTTTTTGCTGTTATTTTTTCCCATACTGTCAGTATGGGCAACGGCGTATAATTTATACCGGCGCAACAATAACGGCTTAATTTACTTTCGAAAGAACGACCAACGTCTCCACGTGTTTAGTTTGCGGAAACATATCGAAAGGAGTTATCCGCTCGATTTTATAATAATTTTTCATACCGCATTCTAAGTATTCGGGGTTTTTGACAAGTTTGTTTTCACTCTCGGTCAGGCACCCACACAGAAGCCCCAAATCGCGCGCAAGCGTTGCGGGATTACACGACACCAGCACCAGCTTGTCCGCTCCGCTTTCTAGTATTGCCTTTATAACCGAACGCTCTATGCCCTTTCGAGGCGGGTCGCATACTATAACGCGCTTATAGCCTGCGGTTTTTGCAAGCACCTCAGGCAATCTGTCCTCCACCGCCCCGCAGTAGTTAAACATTTTTTCGTTAAGTCCGTTAAGAGTTTTAAGACGGTTGGCGCACTCAACCGCTTCCGGAACAATTTCTATTCCGTACGCCGCGCGGCACGCCTTTGCAAGCATTGCCGTAAGCATACCGCCGCCGCTGTACAAATCAATAGCAACGGTGTTTTCGTCCCCTGCCGCCGCAACTATTTCGCCGTATAAAAGTTTACGAACACCGTCGTTTACCTGCAAAAACGTTTGCGCGCCCGCTTTGAATTTAATATTGCAATCTTCGCCCGTAAAATAGCCTTCACCGCGGCATATATGCCACTCTTTGCCGAAAACGGCATTACCCGTACCGCGGTTTACGTTTAGCCAGAGAGTAAAATTTTTAAAGATTTTTTCTAACTTGTCGGCAAATCCGTTAACAGATATCCGTCCGGTTGCAACAACCGTAACTATAAAATTATTGTCTGTTTCTCTTACGACCAGGTGTCTGATATCGCCGACGCGCGCCCCCTCGTCATATCCCTTTAATCCGCTTTCTTCCATAAAAGAAATAAGGGCGGAAATTACGGCGCCCGACCATTGCGACTGTAACGCGCACGATTTAACCGGCACAATTCTGTGCGACCGCGGCGCAAAAAAACCCAAGACCGTGTTTCCGTTTTCGTCGGTGCCGACAGGTAAAGCCAGCTTGTTTCTGTAACCGTATTGCAAAGGGCTTGCCACGGTTGGCAACACGTCCGCCCGCAACCCGCCTATTTTTTGAAGACAGTTATGTACAAGCCGCCTTTTGAAATTTAACTGTTCGGTATAGGAAATATGCTGCAACTGGCAGCCGCCGCACTTTCCGTAATGCGGGCATTCGGGCGTTTCCCTTTCGGACGAAACAGTATGCACTTCGGTAAGCTTGCCGTATGCGGTTTTACCGTTAACTTTAAGCGCCTTAAACGAAACCCTTTCGCCAACCGCGCAAAAGGGCACGAACGCCGTTTCTTCCCCTATTTTTATAATGCCCTCCCCCTCGGTTCCGAGAGAGAGGACTTCGCCTATGTATTCCCTGTTCTTTTCCATAATATAAAATTATCCGAAATTATTTTCTAATTCTAAATACCAACGCGTTGACGGCAAGCTGACAGCGGGATACCAGAAAATCGTATATAACTCCCGCAAGCGAACCTATGGTAAATATAAACAAAAATATATATTTGTTGAAAATATCGTAAACGTTTTGCGGCAACAGCGAGCCGCCCAAAACTCCGTGAAAAATTAGATAATACCCTGCGATAAGCGCGCAATCAAACCATAATATTTTAATTACAAGCGCAACCCAGCGGTTAAACTTTTTTGCTTTGATAACAGCGTTTACCAAAGGATGTATACCAAAAAACAATACAAACGGAACTATATCCCAAAATTTTGCCGCCGCGCCCATTATAACCGTTAAAATACAGGTGCCTAAATACGCTAAAAATCCGCCCTTAAAAAAATTTTTGGAAAGGGGAATCATCATTGCCAGCACGCCTATAAAATATCCTGTGGCAAGCAACCAACCGCTTAATATACCCAGTGATAAAAACAGTACCGCTATACCGCACGAAATACCCGAAAGTGCTATTTCAAACGAGTTGAAGCGGTTATTTTTAGGCATACCGCACTACCTGCAACAGCCGTTGCAAAGGCAGTTTATGCAGGCGTTAAGAGCGCAGCACTCCGCGCACGACGCGCAGAAACTGCCGCCCATTTGATTGTCCGAATAAGCGCCGTTCATATCCTGCGCGCGGTAAGCGCTATTATTTTCGGCGTTGGCGCCCTGACGAGAAGCGTCGTACTTTATTTTTTCGTTAAGCTTTTCGTACGCCTCTTTATACTTTTGGTTTTCACCGTCAAGCCGCATGGCAATTTCCAGCTGCTTTTTGCTTTCGTTTATCCAGTTTTTGCGGTAAAACACCACCGACTGCAGGTAGTGCCACTGAGCTCCGCGCTCGTTGAACATATCCAAAATGCGCTGAGCTTCAGCTAAATCGCCGCTTTTTATTAATTCTTCGACCTTAGCATACGCCGAGCCCTCGCCGTCGATGCCGTCGCCTCTTTCCAGCTCGGCAAACTCGGATAAAAGCTCGTCGTAAGCCACCTTTATTTTGGTAAGCCGTCTTGCCGCCTCGTTTCCTGCCTCACCGTCTAAAAACCTGTCTTCGGAAAGCTTTGCTTTAAGCGATGAATAAGCCTCTTCAACCTGTTCGCGCGTAGCGCCCTCTTCCAGCCCCAAAAGTTCGAGATTATGTTTGTTCATTTTCTTTTTTCTTACCTTCTCCGCACTTGCCGTAAACAAGCTTTCGGGTTTTAAGCGGAATTCCCCTTAATATTATATTGTCCGTTAAATCGTGATTGAAATAAAATTTTATTGCTGAAAGTTGCAAACGCATATCTGCAAACAGCGAATTGAAAATAAAGTTTATTTCTTCGCCGTTTTTTTCAACCGCCTCCGCCTTTGTGCTTTCGCCGAAAGCGTTATATAAAACGTTATACCGCCCCCTTTTAACGTCCTTGTCGTAATCGTCCAAAGCGTCGGCGAGATATACCCACTTGCCTATATCGTAGGTAAGCGCGTCGGTATGTTCGTCCGCATACGCGTTAAGGCAATAGCGCGAAAGTTCCTGCATCATACGCGCCGTCGGCTCGCACGCCTCGTCAATTACGGCGCAACCGGACAATTCCAGAGCGCGTTGTCCTTCCGTCTGCCTTTTAACAATATCCGCAGCCTGCGGATGCCGCTTTAAAGCCTTTTTAAACCCGCTCCTGTATAAAAACGCAAACACGCCTTTTTTGTCGCCGTCCGCCTTATCGTCAAGCAACTTGTAGTATGCAAGCACCGTATTTACACAACCCAGCAAAACCGAAATATCGTCCGGCAACGCCATAGGGCGGCGTTTTATTAAATGCAGCGCGCAGCGGCGTTTTTCTATTTTAACGTCGCAGTTGGCGATATTGTGCAAAAGCGCCGACATAAAAGCAATATCGAAGGTAAGCGCCGACTTTGCAAAGTTGCCGCACCCCCTGCCTATCGATTTGCACATACCGCAATACATAGCGTTGTATAATGTTTCGTCCTTTTTAAACAGATAAGGACCGTCCGGATTAACATAGCCAAACATTAAATTTGATAAAAGCCTATTTTTTTGTAGACTTTGGATAAAGTTTTACGGGCAAGTTTTTCCGCCTTATCGGCTCCGTCCGCCATCACGCTTTCAAGATACGCCTTATCGGCAAGCAGCCTTTTGTGTTCAGCCTGCATAGGCGCAAGGCTGTCGGCGACAGTTTCACCCACGGCAAGCTTGAAATCGCCATAGCCTTTGCCCTCGAACTCCTTTTCCGCCTCCTCCAAGCTTTTACCCGAAAACGCGCAGTAAACGGTTAACAGATTGCTTACCCCCGCCTTTGATTCGGGGTTGTACTTAACGGCGTTTTCGCTGTCGGTTACGGCGCGTTTGAATTTGCGCATAACCGTATCTTTATCGTCCGACAAAAATACGGCGCCGTTGGGATTTTCCGCCGATTTCGACATTTTTTTAGCGGGATCCTGCAAATCGGCTATCTTGGCGCCCATTTTGGGATAGAGCCCTTCCGGCACGGTAAACGTGGGGGTATAAGCGTTGTTGAAACGCACGGCAATATCGCGCGCAATTTCAAGATGCTGACGCTGGTCAAGCCCAACGGGCACCAAATCCGTCTGATATAAAAGTATATCCGCCGCCATCAATACGGGGTAATCCATAAGCCCCATATTGATATTATCGGCATGCCGCGACGATTTATCCTTATACTGCGTCATACGCTCCATTTCGCCCACGTAAGTAAACGTGTTAAGGGCCCAGCACAGCTCGGCATGCGCAGGCACGTGTGACTGGACGTACACAATACTTTTTTGAGGATTTACGCCGCATGCTAAAAAAAGCGCGACTAAAGAAAGCGTTTTTTGCCTTAACTCGGCGGGGTTTTGTCTGACGGTTATAGCGTGCATATTTGCCGCCGCAAAAATGCAGTTATAATTTTCCTGTAAACCGCGCCAACTGCGGAGAGTTCCTATATAATTGCCGATGGTTAAATTGTTTGTCGGCTGAACGCCCGAATAAAGCGTTTTTATTATTTCTTCCATATTCACTCTCCTTTAAAAATTTTACTTTGGTATATTTTACCACTATTTTTATAAAAACGCAAGCCGCCCGCGTTGTTAATTCTGCGGACGGAAACATTGTGCTTCTGTTAACGGTTTAAGTTAAACGGCATATACGCACGGCATTCGGTTGCCCGCAGTTCAGTTAAGCTTATCAACGTCTTTTACGTCCACAGGGCGCACAGTTATTTCCTGAGACTCCGCCTCAACGCCGCCGCGGGTATATCCTATTTTAATAATATCGCCCGTTCTGGCGCTTAAAAGAACGTCTGTCATTTTAAACTGCCTTGTAATAACCGTAGTTTTGCCGTTTAAAGTCATAGAAATTATCACGTCGTCTTTCTGCAAGCCCGCAAGCGCGGAAAGGCTGTCCGCCTCGCAACTTAAAACAACCGTATCTTCTTTTATACTGCCCTTGCCCGTAGCCGCGTCGTAGACATAGCGCGAATTTTTAGAGCTTACAGTTACGCCCAAACGCGTTATAAAAGTGGTTTTAACCGTAGAATCGGCAGCGTTATAATACAAAACGCCGTCGGCAACCGCCGTTAAAACCGAGGCGGGTATAGCAAAATTCATACTTGTAATTTCTTCGTCGCCCGCATTGTTAAGCCCGATAAGTTCGCCGCGCATATTGAAAAGTCCGCCGCCGGAACTGCCGTGCGTCAAAGCCGTGTCCGTACGGATAGAGCGGTAACTGCGCGATTTTCCGTCGATAGCAAGGTTAATATAATCGCTGTCTACGCTGACGATGCCTTCCGTTACGCTTATACCGCCGTCGTCGGGATTACCGACAGCGTAAGTGTTGTCGCCGACGGAAAAATCGTAGCTTACCTTTACCGCCGCAGCCTGCGGGTTAACCTTTAAAACGTCAGCCGTTTTCGCCCTTAAAACGGCTACATCGTACGTAATAGCGCCGCCGATATAGTCGCACTCTATTGCGTATGCGTCTTGCTCTTCGATAGTAATTTCGTAGGTGTAAGGATTCTGCACGGGCGCGTATTCGCTGCCGTACATATATACCCAGGTTTTTTCGGTGAAATTATCATAGCCCGAAGAGGTTGCCGCCTTTTCGTCGTATATCACGTGGTAATTTGTTAAAAAGTAAGTGTATTCGTCTTCCATTTTATATATTACGGAAGAACCGCAATACGACGTTTCTATAACACCCAGATATCTGCCGAAATCATCGAATCCCTTTTCGTGAAAAACGGTATAAACTTTCGCGCATGACCGCAAAGCCGAATTCAACGCGGCAGTATTATCGGTATTTACCGTAAGATATTTTTCGCAAAACTGCTTAAACGTAAGCTCTTCGCCGTAGATTTTTTTGTAAGTTTCGTATACGTCCTCGGCGGTTACGTCCTGCGCGTCGCTGCCGTCTTTGCCGTCGCTGCCGTTCTTACCGTTAGTAACAGTAATTTCCGACGTTGTGCCGTCGGAATATTTTATGGTATAGTAATCGACCGTGCCGATGGTCTGCGACTTTTCGATAGACGTTACGTAAACGCCGCGCTCGGCAAAACAACCTGCAAAAACACCGAGTGACAGAGTGGCGACAGCCAAAGTTGTTGCTAAAATTTTCTTTTTCATAAATTTTTCCGTGCGCCGGTTGCGCTAATGCTGAATTTTGGTACTCATATTATATTATGCCCAAAAGTAAATGTCAAAACAAGTTTGTGAATATTGGGTAAAAAAACGGCGAGGCAACGTAGACTAATATTAAGTTTTACGACGAAACCGCTAAACAAAAAAAACTGCCCGCAGCTGTTTGCCGCGGGCAGAAATTCATATTTTAAATTATACCGAGTTTTGCGAATAAATTGTAATCTCTGAAAAGGACTACCATTACAAGCGAAACAGTAGACATTATTTTAATAAGTATATCCAAGGAAGGTCCTACCGTGTCCTTCAAGGGGTCGCCTACCGTGTCTCCTACGACAGCCGCGTCGTGAACAGCATCGTAGCCTTCTTCACCCTTCTTAACGCCTTCAACGCCGCCGCTTTCGATATACTTTTTAGCGTTATCCCAGGCGCCGCCCGCGTTACCGGTGTAAATTGCAAGCATAATTGCCGAGATTATAGCACCTACAAGCAGACCGCCTACAAACTCAGCACCGAACAGGAAGCCCGTTACAACAGGTATTGCAATAGCTATAAGACAGGGGATACGCATTTCCTTAATGGAGCCCTTGGAAGAAATCTGAATGCAGGTTTCGTAATCGGGCTTAGCTTCGCCTTCGAGTATGCCGGGGATTTCCCTGAACTGACGGCGAACCTCTTCCACCATATGCCTTGCGGCTTTGGCAACTGCTTTAATAAGCATACCAGAGAACATAAAGGGGATTGCCGCGCCTATCAGCGCGCCCGCAAGCGTGAGGGGATTCATAACGTTTAACATCAAAGATTCTACCCATTTCATATCTGCTATAGCTTCAACGGGAATTACGTTGAACGCAAACAGATAGGAGCACAGCATTGACAGCGTTGCAAATGAGGCCGAACCGATTGCAAAGCCCTTTCCTATCGCCGCCGTGGTGTTGCCTACGGCGTCGAGCTTGTCGGTGATTTCGCGCACCTCGGGCTCTAAGAAGCTCATTTCGGCAATGCCGCCCGCATTATCCGATATAGGACCGTAAGTGTCTACCGAAACGGTAGCCGCAACAAACGAAAGCATTCCGATTGCGGCAATAGCAACGCCGTACATTCCCGCCACCGCGTAAGAACCGAAAATTGCAACGCCCAAAACTACTACGGGAAGCATACAGCTTATCATACCCGTTGCCATACCTTCGGTAATTGTCAGCGCCGCGCCCTCTTTTGACGAGTTTGATATCGCTTTAGTGGGCTTGTAATCGTAAGAGGTATAGTATTCGGAAATTATTCCTATAACGATACCCGCAGCTATGCCGAGTATTGCCGCTATCCAAGGCGAAAGATTTGCCGCCTTAAATCCTATCATCTTAAACAGATCGTCCGTAAAAGCTTCGCCCTGAAACATAAAGAAACTTAACAGGAAACAGCTTAAAATTGAAAGCCCTGCAGATATCCAAGTAGCGATATTAAGCTGCATATGCACGTTTGTCTTAGGTCCGAGAGGTCTTAATAAAAGATAGAAAATACCAACCAGACAGCCTAAAAGGCCGCAACCTGCAAACACCATGGGGAACAGGAGCATAGTGCGCACGGCAGTTGACATTGCTTCCAAACTGGCCGACGCGCCGGCAATTATACCTTTACCGCACATTTCACCCGCAAGAATTACGCCCGAAAGCATAGCGCCTACAAAGCTTTCCAGAAGGTCGGAACCCAAACCTGCAACGTCGCCAACGTTGTCGCCAACGTTATCGGCGATTGTAGCGGGGTTGCGGGGGTCGTCTTCGGGAATGTGAGCTTCCGTCTTGCCTACGAGGTCGGCGCCCATATCCGCCGCCTTGGTGTAAATACCGCCGCCTACGCGGTTGAAAAGCGCTATTATCGAACAGCCGAGCGCGTAACCGGAAAGCGTCATTGTCAAACCCGCTTCAAGTTTTGTCCAGTTTGTCCAGATAGGTTCGGTTTTTCCGAGTATGTCGTCAACCTGATGGCAACCTATACCGAAAACGGCATACACGATAAGCGCGCCCATAAGAGCGAAGCCTGCAACGCACAAGCCCATAACCGAGCCGCCCCTGAAAGCCACTTTTAAAGTTTTACCCGTATTGCGCGTTTCGTTTGCGGCATTTGTTACGCGAACGTTTGCGTAAGTAGCTATTTTCATACCTACAAAACCCGCAGCCGCCGAAACCAGCGCGCCTATTATAAACGCGATACCCGTCTGCCAGCTTACGAAAGCTATAAGCAAAGCGGCTACTGCCGAGCCGATAATAGCCACGATTTTATACTCGTACTTAATGAAGGCGTTTGCGCCGACGCGGATAGCCGCCGCAATTTCCTGCATTCTTTCCGTTCCCTCTTTCAACTTTTTCGTGGTGAAATAGTTGAGAGCCGCGCAGGCGCACGCGAGAATAACTGCCGCGCCCACTATGATTAAGAGCAATTCAATAACCATAAATTTCCCCTCGGATTGTATTTTTGCGAAATATTATCGCATTGTGAAAGAATATTACCATATACTGTGATAAATTGCAATACGTTTTGTGAAAATTATGCGGAAAAATTTTTTAATTATATTAAATAGGAAACAGCGCAGAGCATAATACAGAAAATTTATTTTTACTATTGAAATATAAAAAAACGCGTGATATAATGAAAAATACAAAAAAACGGCAATAATGTTTTAAGGGAGAAATTATGAAAGACTGCAACTGCGGATACTGCGTAGGCGGCGAACCTTTGGCCAAATTCGGCATTAAAATATGCGATTTGAAAGTTTCGCAACTAATACTGTTTAAAGAACAGTCTAAACCGGGGCGGTGCATCGTCGCCTATAAAGACCACGTAAGCGAAATTGTAAACGTTTCGGACGAAGAACGCAACGCGTTTTTTGCCGATGTAAACCGCGCCGCCAAAGCTATTCATAAAGTTTTTTCGCCCAACAAATTAAACTACGGTATGTACGGCGACACGGGTTGCCACCTGCACGTTCATCTTTGCCCCAAGTATAAAGGCGGCGACGAATGGGGCGGCACGTTTACGATGAATCCTGACAAGACGTACCTGACCGACGGCGAGTATGCCGAAATGATTAAGAAAATAAAAGACGCATTAAACGAGGTGTAAGCAAATGGCTCATAACGTAATAGCGGAAGCAAAACGCTGCCTTAACTGCAAAAAACCTTTATGTATGCAGGGATGCCCCATATCCACCCCTATTCCAAACTTTATACAAACGTTTTTAAAGGGCGACATAGACGAAGCGGGCAGAATGCTGTTTGACAATAACCCCCTTTCGGTTGTTTGCTCGATTGTGTGCAACCACGGCAACCAGTGTCAGGGGCACTGCATTCGCGGCTTGAAGGGCGAACCCGTTGAAGTGTCCACCATTGAAAACTTTATTTCAGAAAGATATCTTGACAGTCTGGAACTGCAGCGCCAGCCTTCAAACGGAATAAAAGTAGCCGTTGTAGGCGCGGGGCCCGCAGGCATAACCATTTCCATAAAAATGGCGCAGCTCGGCTACGACGTTACCGTATTTGAAAGCAAAAGCGACATAGGCGGCGTACTGCGCTTCGGCATACCCGAATTCAGGTTGCCTAAATCGATTGTGGACAGATATAAATCGCTTATGCTGAGGCTGGGCATTAAACTTAAATTTAACGTAACCATAGGCAAGGCGTTTGGTATAGAAGAGCTGTTCCGCGACGGATTTAAAGCCATTTCGATAGGAACAGGCGTAACCTGGCCCATTGCTCTTAATATTAAAGGCGAAACTTTGGGGCACGTGCATTACGGCGTTCACTTTTTGGAAAAGCCAGAGGCTTACCGCGACCAGCTGGGCAAGAGTATGGTAATAATAGGCGCGGGCAACGTTGCTATGGACGTGGCGCGCACCGCCTTGCGAATGGGCGTGAAAGACGTTAAAATAACCGTACGCTCGGACACCTATTCCGCCAGCGACGAGGAAAAAGAATACGCCGAAATAGAAGGCGCGGAATTTGTTTATAACAAACAGCCCGTAGAAATAACCGACGACGGAGTTATGTTCGCCGATACGGTTTGCGACGAACAGCACAGGCTTGTTTCGGTTTCCGACTTCTCCTCCCTTATGCCCTGCGACAGCGTTATGATTTGCATTTCGCAGCGCCCTTCGAATATGATTTTAACGCAGACCAAAGGGCTTGAAACTAACGAACGCGGGCTTGCTAAAATTGCCGACAACGGCGAAACCACGCGTGAAGGCGTGTTTGCCAGCGGCGACGTGGTAAAGGGCGCGAAAACGGTGGTGGAAGCGGTGGAACAGAGCAAACGCGTTGCCTACGCAATGCACGAGTATTTACAATCGGCTTGCCTTAATAAACATGATAATTGAACTTAAAATTTAAGATTGCCGCGGTGCGATTTAAGCGCCCCTCGCAATGACGTTGACAATATAAATACGCGGCGCGACAGTTTGTCGCGCCGCGTTTACTAATATAAACTTTTACTGTCAAGCCAGTATATAATTAAATTTTACCTTAACACCTACGGCATTAAAATATTTTTCTGATTTATAACTATTTTACAGATATATTTTAATCGGTTAAACCCAGTAAATAATCGGCGCTTACGCCAAAAGCTTTACAGACAAGATAAATGCTTTCAGCATTAGGCTGAATTTTACCTGTCGTCCAATCGGATACGCTTGCAGCAGACACTCCCACTTTTTCGGCAAACTTTCTTTTACTTATTCCGTTTTCTTTCAAATATTCATCAAGTCTTGTTTTAAACAGATTTTCCATAGCTGAATTGTAAGATATATTTAACAGAATTGTATTGACATTAGATATGTCTTACACTATAATAAATAAAAGATATCTATAAAACTAAGGAGACCTATGAATATTACCGAGCATTTTGACTTTATAAATTCGAACTTAATTTACAAATGGCGTAAAGAAATAGAACAAACCGATCGTTGCAACGTTATGACGAAACCGCAAAAAGAAAAAACAGCTTTTATGAAACAGCTTAACGAGAAACAACGCAATCTTTTAAATTATTTTGAACTGTCTGTTATAAATAAATTCGACTACATATTTTACGACATTTGTAAACGGCTTTTTTATTTCGGCATAAAAACGGGAATGGATTTGAAAGATGCGCTTAACAAAGAATAATTAAAGCGGCCGGCAATATAAATTGCCCGCCGCTTTATATTTTTAATTTAATTGCGCCGACCGCGCTTTAAGTTACAGCAATAAAAAAACTTTGCTTAAGACGTCAAAAAGATTAATTTTAATATTTGGGTCTTGCAACATAGGAGGTATGCAACAGTTCGTGCGCCTTATGGCTGTTGGGCTCGCCGAAAAATTCGTTATACAAATTTGTTACGGTTGCATTATCGTGCGAGCAGCGTACCGCGCTGTCCGAATCGTAATCGTAAAGCGCCTGCGCCCTAAGCGTTTTCAAATCGATAGAATTGCGCACCTCGTCGTGAACATAGGGCTGTCCGCCTCCGTTTACGCAGCCGCCGGGGCAGGCCATAATTTCAACAAAGGTATAATTTTTTTCGCCGCTTTTAATGCTTTCAATAATTTTTCTTGCATTGGCAAGGCCGCTTGCAATAGCCACGCTAACCGTTTTACCGCCCAGCGTAAACGTAGCTTCCTTAAGACCCTGCGTGCCGCGCACCTCGTTGAACACTATGGGTTCGTCCGCGTCGCCCAGCGCCATCGCCGCGGTACGCAAAGCCGCTTCCATAACGCCGCCGGTCGCTCCGAAAATCGCGCCTGCGCCCGAAGCCAGTCCGAACGGGTCGTCATAAGGGCTATCGGCAAGATTTACGAAATCTACGCCCGCCTCCTTAATCATTTTTGCAAGCTCGCGCGTGGTGATTGCGCTGTCGGTATAATTGCCCAGCTCTTCCCTCGTAATTTCAAATTTCTTAGCCGTGCAGGGAATAACCGAAACTACGTACAAATCTTTGGGGTCGATTCCGTTCTTCTTACAGTAATAAGTTTTAAGAAGTGCCGAAAACATTTCCTGCGGGGATTTGCACGTGGAAAGATTGGGTAAAAACTCTGGATAATAATGCTCGCAGAATTTTATCCATCCGGGGCAACAGCTAGTGAACATAGGGGTTGCGCCGCCGTTTTTAAGGCGCGACAGCAGTTCGTTCGCCTCTTCCATAATAGTAAGGTCGGCAGTGGTATCCATATTAAAACAACTTATATCGCCAAGCTGCTTAATAGCCGTAACCATTTTTCCTTCAACGTTTGTACCAACGGGCAAACCGAACGCTTCGCCCAAAGTTGCCCTTACGGAAGGCGCGGTAAAGAACACTACTTTTTTAGAAGGGTCAACGATAGCGCCCCACACGTCGGCTACCGAACTCTTTTCATACAACGCGCCTACGGGGCAGGCGACAACGCACTGACCGCAGTTTACGCAGGGAGTATGCGCCAGCGAAACGTCGAAAGGCGAACCGATCGTCTTTGCGTAGCCCCTGTTTTTAGAGCCGATCGCGCCTATCGTCTGCTTTTCGCAAGCAGCAACGCAGCGGGTGCACATAATACATTTCGAATTATCCCTTACAACCGAAGGCGATAAATCGTCGATGGGTTTTATGTCGTGGTCGGTACCGAACTTATCCTCTTCGGCATTGTACTCCAAAGCCAGTTTCTGCAATTCGCAGTTCATCGAACGTACGCAGGAAAGGCACTTTTTCTTATGGGTGGAAAGAATAAGTTCAAGCGAAGTTTTTCTCGACTTTCTTACTCGGGGGGTGTTGGTACGCACCTCCATTCCCTCGGACACGGGATACACGCAAGCGGCTACAAGACCCCTTGCTCCCGTTGCTTCTACAAGGCACATACGGCATGAACCTATGCACTGTATTTCCTTTAAATAGCACAGGGTGGGAATACGGATATTTGCGAGTTTTGCCGCCTGCAAAATAGTGGAACCTTCGGGCACGCTTACCGCTATGCCGTTAATTTTCAAATTTACCATAACTGTTTCCTCCCTTACCTTTTCTCGATTGCGTTAAACTTGCAGTGCGCTATGCACTGTCCGCACTTAATACATTTCTTCAAATCGATTTCGTGCGGGTTTTTTACGGCGCCGCTTATTGCGCCTGCGGGGCAGTTGCGTATACACATTGTACAGCCGCGGCATTTGTCGGGGTTGATATAGTAGTTAAGAAGCGATTTGCACACGCCCGCGGGGCAGTGTTTATCACGTATATGCGCGATATATTCTTCCTCGAAATGCGCCAGAGTTGAAAGTATGGGGTTTGGCGCCGACTGACCTAACGCGCAAAGCGACGAACTTTTCATGTGCTCGGCGATTTCCTTTATGTTTTCCAGGTCTTTTTCTTCGCCTTTCCCTTCGGTTATTTTTGTTAAAAGTTCAAGCATACGCTTAGTGCCTATACGGCAGGGCGTACATTTGCCGCAACTTTCGTCGGCGGTAAACTCGAGATAGAATTTTGCGATATCAACCATACACGTGTCTTCGTCCATAACGATAAGTCCGCCAGAACCCATCATCGAACCTATGGAAACGAGATTGTCGAAATCCATCTGAATATCTATATATTTCGCCGGAATACAGCCGCCGGAAGGTCCGCCCGTCTGGGCCGCTTTAAACGCCTTACCGTCCGGTATACCCCCGCCTATGTCGTTGATAATCGTGGAAAGCGTTGTACCCATAGGAACTTCCACCAACCCTACGTTATGTATTTTTCCGCCCAGCGCAAACACCTTTGTGCCCTTGCTTTTTTCCGTACCTATCTCCGCAAACCACTTTGCGCCGTTTAAAATTATGGGCGCTACGTTTGCCCACGTTTCCACGTTATTTAATACTGTTGGTTTCTGAAACAAGCCGCACTGCGCCGAATAGGGCGGACGGGGACGGGGTTCGCCGCGGTGACCTTCGATAGAGGTCATAAGCGCGGTTTCCTCGCCGCAGACAAACGCACCGGCGCCAAGGCGCACAAACACGTCGAAATCGAATCCGCTGCCTAAAATGTTTTTACCTAGCAGACCCGCTTCGCGCGCCTGCGATATGGCTATATTAAGCCTTTCAACCGCTATGGGATATTCCGCACGCACGTAAATATATCCTTCGTGCGCGCCCACGGTATAGCCCGCTATTGCCATTGCTTCCAGCACGGTATGCGGGTCGCCTTCCAAAACCGACCTGTCCATAAACGCGCCGGGGTCGCCCTCGTCGGCGTTACAGCAAATGTACTTTACGTCGCCGGGCGCCTCCTTCGAAAACTGCCATTTCAAGCCCGTGGGGAAACCTGCGCCGCCGCGTCCGCGCAAGCCGGAAGCCTTAATTTCTGATATTATTTCGTCGGGCGTCATTTCGAAAAGCGCCTTCTTCAGCGCCGCGTAGTCGCCCGCCGCCAAAGCCTCGTCAATATCCTCGGCCGCTATTACGCCGCAGTTTCTAAGCGCGATACGCATCTGATGCTTATAGAAAGGAATATCTGAAAACGGAATAACGCTGCCGTCCTCGTGCACTGTACCCGCATATAACAGTTCCTTAACTATTTCGCCGCCCTTGACAAGATGCTTTTCGGCAACCGTTCTGGCGTGCTCGGGCGTCATTTGCGAATAAAACGCTCCTTCGGGATAGACTATCATTATAGGACCTAACGCGCACAAACCGAAACAGCCCGTTTTTACTATTAAAACGTCGCTGATATTAAGTTCTTTAAAGCTTGCTTCAAGCTGTTCGATAACCTTAAGCGAGCTCGACGATGTACAGCCCGTACCCCCGCACACCAATACCTGCTTGCGGTAACCGGTATTTTCCGACAGTTTTTCCGCCTGCTCGCGGATTATTTTTCTAACCTTTATAAGGTCGGCTTTCCTAGCCGCCCTCTCTTCGAATTCTTTAACGGTCATTTTCCGCCTCCCCTCAGTCCTGCATATATTTTTCCAGAATTTCCGGAATGTCTTTTTCTGTCAATCTGCCGTAAACGTCCTCGTCTATCATCATTACGGGCGCAAGTCCGCACGCGCCGACGCAGCGGCAACTGTCTATCGAAAATCTGCCGTCGGGGGTGCATTCCCCGCAGGAGATTCTCAGCTCCCTTTCCACGGCCGCCAGTATTTTATCGGAGCCCTTTACGTAGCACGCCGTGCCGAGACACACGCTTATGCGGTGCTTGCCCTTGGGCTGAAGCGAAAACTGCGTATAAAACGTGGCAACGCCGTACACCTCGGAAAGGGGTATATTAAGCTCTTCCGCGATTATCGTTTGCACTTCGGCGGGAAGATAGCCGTAAATCCCCTGTGCTTCGTGCAGAATAGGCATAAGACAGCCGCGTTCGGAACGGTGCTTAGCTATTATTTCGCGCAAAGCCTTTTCCTGCTCGCCGGTGCCGTTAAAACTGTTTTGTGACATATTAACACTCCTATTTAAAAATACTTACTTGCTGATTTTATCACATTATTATAATAAATTGCAACCTCTTTAAAGAAATTTGTCGTTTTTTGGAATAATTTTTCAGATAAGGTAAAAGCGTAAAAATACCGCGTGGATTTTTAATTCCGCGCGGTATTTTTATTTATT
Organism: uncultured Clostridia bacterium; assembly: GCA_947053545.1. Taxonomy (GTDB): domain Bacteria; phylum Bacillota; class Clostridia; order Christensenellales; family Borkfalkiaceae; genus Coproplasma. Next base: position 28,514 of record CAMRSY010000006.1, on the reverse strand, counting down.
TAAATTTACGTCAGTAACTTTCAAACTGCGAATCATAAAGTTTTCTGTAAGCGCCGTTTAAAGCCATAAGCCGCCCGTGCGTGCCCTGTTCGATAACGTTTCCTCCGTCCATAACCAAAATATTGTCGGCGTTTTTTATCGTTGACAGCCTGTGAGCTATAACGAAACAGGTTTTACCCTTCATTAGCTCGGTCATTGCCGACTGAATAATTTGTTCGGTACGCGTGTCTACGTTGCTTGTCGCCTCGTCCAAAATAAGCATAGGCGACGGCGAAAGCATTGCGCGCGCAATAGTTAAGAGTTGCTTTTGCCCCTTAGAAATGTTTACCGCGTTATCCGAAAGATAGGTATCGTATCCCTGCGGCAGGCGAGTGATAAACGAGTGGATTTTTGCCTTTTTGCATACCTCTTCCACCCTTTCACGCGTGGCGTTTTCCGCTCCGTACGCCAAATTTTCGTATACCGTGCCCGCAAACAGCCAGGTATCCTGCAATACCATTGTAAACGCGCCGCGCAACGAAGCGCGGGTTACGTCTTTTACGTCGTGCCCGTCAACGGTTATAACGCCCGCGTCCGCGTCGTAAAAGCGCATTAAAAGATTGATTACCGTTGTTTTGCCTGCGCCCGTTCTGCCGACTATTGCCACAACGTCGCCCCTACCCGCGCTAAGCGAAAAGTTTTTTAATACGGGTTTCCCCGCAATATATCCGAAATCTACATTTTTTATATCGACGTCGCCTTTAACGCAGTCAAGCGAAAGGGCTCCTTCGGCAAAAAGCTCTTCCTCTTTTTCCTCGAGCACGGTAAACACCCTTTCGGCGGCGGCTACCGACGACTGAAACTCGCCTATAACATTCGCTATTTCGTTGATGGGACCGGAAAATTTGCGCGAATATAGAACGAACGACGATATCTGGCTTATACCTATGCCGCCCCAACCGAACGCATACATTAAAGCGCCGAGAACGCTTATAAGCGTAAGCGACAGGTTATTTATAAGGTTAACGCAGGGCCCGGAAACCGTTCCGTAATATTCCGCGGTAGTATAAGCTTGCGCCGCCTGTTCGTTTTTTTGCTGAAAACGGTTTAAAATTTCACGCTCCCTTCCGTACGCTTTAGTCGTCTTTTGCCCTGAAAGCACCTCTTCGGCAAAACCGTTAAGTTCGCCAAGCTTAGCGGAACGTTTGCGGTAAAGCGGCTGCACCTTTTTTGTAATGATTTTGGTAATTATAAGCGAAAGCGGAATAGTTACCGCAAACACCAGCACAAGCGGTGCGGCTATAACCAGCATCATTGTAAGCGACCCGACGATTAAAACCGCACTCTTTAAAACAAGCACAACGTCGTTTGCAAGCGACGTGCCCACCGTATCGATGTCGTATGAAAGCACAGATATAACGTCGCCCGCCTGACGCGCGTCGAAATAGCCGACAGGAAGATGCACAAGTTTTTTAAACAGGTCGGCGCGCATTTTACCTGTCATTTTTCTAGCGACGTAAGCCATTCCGACGGTAGTTGCGTAATTGATAAGCTCGGACGCGATATAAACCGCGGCGAGAATAACGCAGTAATAAATTATCTTATTGAAATCGGTAATGCCGTCCGCCTTTATTTCGCCTACCGCAAGTCCGCAAAGGTACGGACCCAGTAGCGAAAGCAACACGGACAGAAGGTTGCCTACAAAAACGACAGTAAACAGCGGCAACGAAGGTTTAAGGTAGGAAAGCAATCTTTTAAGCGTATATTTTACGTTAACCTTTTTATTAGCGAACGTGCGCCTGTCGCTTAAATTTACGCGGGGCTCTTTCATAAGTCGCCTCCCGTTTGCACAAGGCAGATTTGCCTGTATTCGCCGCACGTCTGCAAAAGCTGTTCGTGTGTGCCTGCGCCGACAACTTTCCCGTCGTCCATAACTATAATCAAATCGGCGTTCATAACCGCGCTTACGCGCTGGGCTACGATAAACTGCGTGCAGCCGGGATATTTTTCTTTAAGCCCTTTTCTGAGTTTTGCGTCGGTTGCGTAATCGAGCGCCGACGAGCTGTCGTCCAGCACTAAAATTTCGGGGTTGCCGGCAAGCGCTCTGGCAATAAGAAGCCTTTGCTTCTGTCCGCCCGAAAGGTTTGCCGCCTTTTGGGCAAGGACGAAATTCAAACCGCCTTCCAACCCGCTTATAAATTCGTCGGCGCAAGAACACTCCGCCGCCTTTAAAATATCCTCTTCGGGTAGTCCGCGGAAATAATCGATATTTTCACGCACGGTAGAGGCAATTAAAAAGTCGTTTTGAAACGCCGCGCCGAATTTCGAGCGCAACTCTTCCGGCGGATACGAGCGCACGTCTTTTCCGTCCACGTAAACCGCTCCACCGTCCACGTCGTAAAAACGCATAAGCAAATTGATAAGCGTGGTTTTGCCGCTGCCAGTGCCGCCTATAACGCCAACCGTTTTGCCTTGATCGACGGCAAAAGAAACTCCGTCAATGTTGTTTTCCTTACCGTTGTATGAAAACTTTACGTTGTCAAACTCAATTTTAAATCCGCTTGCTCCTTCGGGATATTCGCCCGCAGGCATAATTTCGTCGGTATACAGAACCCTCTCTATCCTCTCCGCGCTGGCAACCCCGCGCGAGAGGGTGACGAAAATTTTTGATATGCCCAGCATTGCGTTTAATATTATCGTAAAAAAAGAAAGAAAGGCAAGCACGGTTCCCGCCTGGGCGCCCAAAACCGCGCTTACGGCGATTACACCTACAAGCCCCGCGTTTAATATTAGCGTTACAATAGGATTTGTAAGCGACGTCAAGCGGTTGGTTTTAAATTCGTCGGCGGTAAGCCTGTCGTTTACCGCGCCGAATTTTTCCACCTCGTACTCCGTTTTGGAAAGCGCCTTAATAACCCGCACGCCCGAAATATTTTCCTGCATTGCGCGCACCGCGCCGTCGCCGCTTTTTTGCACCTGCGTATACATAGGCACGCTTTTTTTAGTTATGAGCACCACCGCCACGGTAACCAAAGGAACGCAAGCAAGAAGCACCAGCGCAAGCCGCCAGTCGAGCACAAACGTAAGCGCAAGCCCGCCTATTAAAAGAATGGGCGCCCGTACACCCAGTCTGAGAGAGCGTGCGACGGCCTGATTGACGTAATAAGTATCGGACGTAAGTCTTGAAACAAGCGACGGCAGGGTAAACGAATCTACCTGCGAACTTTTTAATGCGGTTGTCTTTTTAAATAAATCATATCTTAAATCCCTTGTCATTCCGCCCGACGATTTAGCGGCGAAACGATTGGCTATGATATTGCCGAACAGCGCTACAAGCGAGAAGCCGAGCATTGCAAAACCAAGGATAACAAGCATTTTTGTATCCTTTACCGGTACGACCTCGTCTATAATATAATCGAGAATAAGCGGCAGAAAAAGTTCGGCAACGCTGCCTATAAACTTAAATAACAACCCCGCGGATACTATTCCCGAATACGGTTTTAAATACGAAATAGTTTTTTTCATAATACGGATTTCAAATTTTTAGTCCGTTTTTAATTTTACATCGTTTCAAAAGCAAAGTCAAACGCGGTGCAAAAACGGAGACGCATACTAAAAGCAAGCAGATATAAGCACAGACGTTTGCAAAAGACGAAAAGCAGGAAAAGCGCGCCGAACACAGCGAAAAAAACGCAAGACAACCGCACGTAAAAGGGCAAATAAACCGTACAAAAAAGCCCGTTACCCCCCTTATATGCCTTTGCGAAGCAAAAAATAAGCATTCCGAAAGCGCTATTATAACAGCACAAACCGAACAGGCTATCATATCGCAGGATGAAAGAATTTCGAAATTGTTAAGCATAAACAGCGGCATTAACAACATGCTTAACGCCGCAAAAACGACAGATGCAAACTTAAATTTACGCGACAAACGCATAAGTGCGGGGCGGGCAAGCGAACACAGCGAATGAACCGCGACAACCGACAGGGCGCCGAACGTAAAAACCCCGAATATCCTTGCCGCAATACTATTTGAAAACACCGCCGAAATTACCTGCTGATAAACGGCTAACGCGCATGTTATCCCGACCGTTTGGGGAAAATGTGTGATATAAGGCAAAGTTGACAAGGTTGACAGCAGGCAACCTATTAAATTTGCCGCAATAATTTTAAAAGCCGCAGAATGCGGAGAAAACATATGAGGCTGGGCGCGCGCAAAATCGGGCATAATTCCCGCCGCAAGAGAGACGGAAAGCAACGCCTGACCCAAGGCGTCGGCCCATACCGAGCCGCAGCAAAGCACCGACGCGTCGAAAGACGAAAACGTTCCGCCGCGCAGTACTCCGTTTACGGACAAAAAAGCGAAAAGTGCCAAAGAAAGAAAAACGGAAAGCTTGCCGGTAAAATTTAACGAGCGCGGCGCTCTTCTTAAAATTAAGAAAACCACACCCGTAACCAGTATACCGCACAGACAAAAAACAGGTGAAAAGCCTATGCCATCCGTACCGCCGAAAACGGCAAATGACAGGCATGCGGAACTGAGTTTTGCGGCAATAACCCCGTAATATAGCGCAATTACCGCCGAATTAACCGCCGCGGCGCGCAGTATTGCCGACCATATTTTCGCAGCTTTGCCCTGCAACTTTATTATGCCGAATTTGAACTCGGCCACCAGCAACGGATAGCACACGGCGGACAGCGCAATTACGTACGCAAAAACAAACGCCGCGCCGTAGCTTACGCACAGCGCGGGAAACCTGAATGCGTTGCCAAGGCCCGTTGCCGCGCCGACAGCCGCAAATATTCCGTTTTTGTTTTTTATCTTTTTCTCCGCCATAGTTTAATATAATATGACGTTAAAATTTTATTATGAATTTGCTTTACTCGCGTTTGCCCGCGCTTTAAAATTAGCCTTTAACACTGCTGTCGTTGATTCGGCAAGCCGCCGCGCCGAGAGCCCCGGCTAAATTACCCAAACTTGCTTTAACTATCTTTACGGGCGCGTATTCCTGTCCGCCGAAAATTTTTGCGTCCAAACGCTTTTGCAAAGGCGCAATCAAACTTTCCCCCTGCTCGGCCACTCCGCCGCCCAAAATGATAACCTGCGGACGGAAAACGTTTGCGAGATTTATTATTCCGCACGCCAAATTATAAACGTATGCGTTTACCACGTCCTTTGCCGCTTCGTCGGTTTCCGCAAAATCGAACGCCGTTTTCCCTGTAACTTTGTCAAGTCCGCCGCACAGCCAAAGCCGCGAAGATAAATTGTTTTGCATGGCCGTACGCGTGTCGCGGATAAGCGCCGTAGCCGAAGAGTACGCCTCGAAACACCCCTTTCTTCCGCACGTACACTTTTTGCCGCCGTGCACTATTACAGTGTGCCCTATTTCCGCGCCCGCGCCTTTTCCGCCCGTAAACAGTTTGCCGCCTATTATAATGCCGCCGCCTACCCCTGTGCCCAGAGTTATAAAAACGCTGTCGGAAAAGTTTTTGCCCGCTCCGAACACCGCCTCGCCGTAAGCCGCCGCATTTGCGTCGTTTACCACGGTTACGGGAATTTGTAGAAGGTTTGTCAGCTTTTCTTTAAGCGGAAAATTTTTTAAAAACAGATTGCCCGCAAACAAAACGTCGCCGCTGTCGGAAATCATTCCCGCGCATGCAACGCCCGCCGCGGCAGGCTTAACGCGCGCCTCGCTTTCAAGACGGTTGCAAAGCGAAAGAATATTTAGGCACAGTTTGTCGCCTCCCTCCGCACAACCCGAAGGAACGCTGCCCTCGCATAAAAGTTTTCCGTTATTATCGATAACAATGCCCTTAACAAACGTGCCGCCGATATCGATACCTAAAAAGTAATCCATATTAAATAAAATATAAATAAATACAAAACCGCGGCTTTTAATTTAAATTGCCGTTCCGCGTTTTCGTTTTATTATAAAATCACATTTTTCCTGTACGTTACTTACTGCCTGTCGAACCGAAGCCGCCGTCACCGCGGACTGTTTCCGACAATTCGCCGGCTTCTTGAAATTCAGCCGTGATATAGGGCGCAATTACAAGCTGGGCAATTCTTTCGCCTACGGCAACCGTCTGCGCGGTTTCGCCGTGGTTATGCAACGCAACCTTAACCTCGCCGCGGTAGTCGCAGTCTACCACGCCAACCTTGTTTGCCGGCGCCAGATTACGTTTTGAAGCAAGTCCGCTGCGCGCATATATAAAACCGCCGTAACCTACGGGCAATTCTAAGGCAAGCCCCGTGGGCACCATAACGGTAGTGTGCGGTGCAACCGTTACCTCTTCGTCAATGCACGCGTACAAATCCGCGCCGGCCGCAAACTCGCTGCCGTACGACGGAATAACAGCTTTTTCGTTTAATTTTTTAACGTTTATTTTCATAATTTTTTCCTTTTGTATTTTTATGTCGTGCGGATAACTAAACCGCTGCATCATCATTATTAAACCTTTGTTAAATAACGCTAACCTCGTCCCAAAGCACGACCTCGTCGGTTTCAAGCGACTTTTTCACCAAGATAGTACGCTGGTTGGAAGAACCCTTAAACCGCAGATTCAAATCCTTTAAACTTTCGACGTACTTGCCGTCTACAAGCACGTCTAACGTTTGCAGAATATCCATAACGTCGTCATGGTCGCCCTGTTTTCCCGTTAAAAGGTCGCGCTCGAAATCGTAACCGGTAAAGCACCAAAACGATTTTTCGGGATAAATTTCACGCAGGCGTTTCATAAACGGCGCCAGAGCCTTGGCGTTTTCCGGCTCGAACGGGTCGCCGCCCAAAAGCGTAAACCCCTTGATATATTCGGGCTTCATTGCCTCGATAATTTTATCTTCCTCCGCTTTGGTGAACGGCTTACCGTAGTTAAAATCCCACGTTTCGGGATTGAAACAGTTTTTGCAGTGATTGCGGCAGCCCGACACGTACAGGCTTACGCGCACCCCCGGTCCGTTGGATATGTCGTAATATTTTATAGTTGCAAAATTCATAAAAATATCTTCCCCGATTTTTGCAGTTTTTTAATTAACAAGTCGCCGCCCGCAGTCAATCCGTTTAAAGTTAGCACAGGCTTTTTGCAGTCTTTCAAATAAATCCTTCGCATTGCCGTAATACCGATTACCGAATTTACGCCTTCCACTTTGCAAATGTCTTGCAACGTAAATTCCCGTCTTTTCCCTAAACAGGGCTGAAAAACGATTTTTTCGCCGTTGACCAAAACCCGCCATCTTTTGAAAATTACTGCCATAACTGCAAATATCACAGCAATGCATAAAAATGAACAAGTTATCCCGACCGTTTCGCCGAAAGACATATAATCAGGTACTTTTACTAAATACAGAACCGAACACGCTATGGCTGCAATCCCGCAAAAGCCCACGAAAAATACGGCGGTTCCGACAAAATAGCGTTTATAATGAATTATAAAATTTTCGTTGTCGCCTTCAAGATAATTTTTCTCTTCTTTTGTAATCGAGCGCTCAAAAAAGAAATACCATAAACAGCCTGCCGTAAGTAAAATGACAGCGACACTAATCACCGTAATAACGGTAAGAACGTCGGTGCCGGCAAGTAAACAGGTAAACAATCTATTTCCCCCTATCCGTCCTTATTTAAAACCGCCGCCGCGCTGCTGCGCGGCGGCGAAAAAAACCTTATTTTATAAATGCAAAACCCTTGCTTTTATCTCTTTCGTCTTGCCGACGTTCCAGAAATTTTCGCCGAGGTATCCGCACGTGCGGCGGGTAACGTTCATTCTGCGGTGGTCCTTATTGTGGCAGTTGGGGCACTCCCATTCGTTATCGGCGTTAATCTGAATTTCGCCGCTGAAACCGCAAACCTGGCAATAGTCGCTTTTGGTATTGAATTCGGCGTACTGAATATTGTCGTAAATAAACTTGATAACGTCCTCCATTGCGTCGAGGTTGTTGTTCATATTGGGCACTTCAACGTAGGAAATAGCGCCGCCCGAAGAAATTTTTTGAAACTGGCTTTCGAACGTGAATTTCGAAAACGCGTCGATATTTTCGCGTACGTCGACGTGGTAACTGTTGGTATAGTACCCTTTGTCGGTAACGTCTTTAATGGTACCGAAACGCTCTTTGTCGATACGCGCGAAACGATAGCAAAGGCTTTCCGCAGGGGTGCCGTACAAAGCAAACCCTATGTTTGTTTCCTTCTTCCACTTCTCGCAGTGGTCCCGTAAACAATTCATAACTTTAAGCGCGAATTCCGTGCCGACGGGGTCGGTATGCGACACGCCCTTTACAAGCTTAGTAACCTCGTAAAGCCCTATATATCCCAGAGATATCGAAGAATATCCGCCGAAAAGGAACTTATCAATTTTCTCTCCTTTATCTAATCTTGCAATCGCGCCGTACTGCCAGTGCACGGGGGACGTGTCCGAAACGGTGCCCAAAAGAGCGTTATGTCTGCACATTAAAGCGTCGAAGCACAGTTGCAGACGGTCCTCTAAAATTTCCCAGAATTTCTTTTCGTCGCCCTTAGCCAAAATTCCGCACTGCGGAAGATTTATAGATACGACGCCCTGGTTAAACCTGCCCTCGAATTTGTACTCGCCGTTTTCGTCTTTCCAGGGGGAAAGGAAGGAACGGCAGCCCATAGGCGAGAAAACGTTGCCCTCGTAATTTGCGCGCATCTGCTTTGCGGAAATGTAATCGGGATAAAAACGCTTTGCCGAACATTTAGCCGCAAGTCTGGTTAAATAGTCGTACTTGCCGCCCGTCAGATTGTTGTTTTCGTCCAGTACGTAAACAAGCTTGGGGAACGCGGGAGTTATATAAACGCCCACCTCGTTTTTAATTCCCTTGTAACGCTGCCTTAAAATCTCTTCGATTATCATAGCGTTCTCTTCGATATACTCGTCTTTTTCATCGAGATATAAAAAGAGAGTTACGAACGGAGACTGACCGTTTGTGGTCATAAGCGTGTTAATTTGATACTGTATGGTCTGAACGCCCGCTTTAAGTTCGTCTTTAAGGCGCATTTCAACAATTTTGGCCTTCTCTTCGGGGTTTTCGTCGCCGAACAGCTGATCGCACTGCTTTTGATACTTTTCCTTGGTGCGGCGCAGATACTTACCCAGATGCGCAACGTTTACCGACTGTCCGCCGTACTGAGACGAAGCGACCGAGGCAATGATTTGCGTGACGATAGTACACGCCGTTTGAAACGACTTGGGACTTTCTATAAGCTTGCCGTTCATAACCGTGCCGTTGTCGAGCATATCCCTGATATTTACAAGGCAGCAGTTGAAAATGGGCTGCACGAAATAATCGGAATCATGGAAATGAATAGCACCCTCGTCGTGCGCTTTGGAAATATATTCGGGAAGCAGGATACGGCGCGTTAAATCGCGCGAAACCTCGCCCGCAATCAAATCGCGCTGGGTAGACGCCGTACGGGCGTTCTTGTTGGAATTTTCTTCCATTACGTCCTTGTTGGCATTTTTTATAAGCGACAAAATGCTGTCGTCGGTGGTGTTTGCTTTTCTTATCAAAGCGCGCTCGTAGCGGTAGAGAATATAGGCCTTCATAAGCCTGTATTTCTGCTGCTCCATCAGCTTTTCTTCCACCATATCCTGAATATCTTCAACCAGAAGGCGGGCCCTGTGACGGCGGGAAATTTCGTCCACTATTTCGTCAATCTGCCTGTCCGAAACTCTGTCTTCGATATCAACCGCTTCGTTGGCTTTCTTAATCGCTTTTGCAATTTTGCTTCTGTCGAAATCTACCGTCGAACCGTCTCTTTTAATAACCTTCATTTCCATTCACCTTCCCTTAATCTTTTGTAATAACATCCGAAAATGTGGAACATTTTCAATATAGCATACATATTGTTGTTTGTCAACACCTTACCCACAATATATTGTATAATTTTTAGTTATCGATATGCAAAGTAAATAAAATATCAAACCTGCCCTAACCCTTTAGCCGTTTAGGCGCAAGCGTTACCTATTATATTCTCGCGCTTTTTTTAAGTCAACCTTTTAAACACAATATATTGTATGAAAGTTTTTAACATCTTTCTACATGTTGTATTTGTTAGTTTGAAAATATTTAACAAAACAACACCGTCCGCTAAAATACGCGCTCTTTTACGTAATATTTTGACTTTTACATTAATATTGTTGCGTTTTGTACGCTATTTTATTTACGCGCCGCCAGTTTCGGCGTTTGCTTAACAAATACCGCATAAACATAACCGATTAAAAAGCGTATGCGGCGGGCGCAAATAGTTTGCGCCCGCCGCGTTTTATTCACGTATACCGTTAATTGCCCCCTATATATGCCTTAGTTACATAAATTCCGGCAACCTCGAAACGTCCAGCTTCCACTCCTTACGGCTTCTTTCGCGGTGCTTTTCGTTAGCCTCGCCAAGCGCTTTGCGGTATTCGGCGTACGTACAGCCGTTAACTTTCATAAAATGTTCGCTTGCCTCCTTCTCTCTGCCGGTAAGCTGCGTTCTGCCAATGTGAATAACCTCGTGGCACGCCTTGCACACCGCCACCACGTTTGCCAGCTTCTGTACGCCTGTTTTGTCGTCGTATTCCCAATGTTCGTGCGCTTCCAGCCTCTGACCGGGCGCGCCGCATATCATGCACTTACCGCCCGCGCGCGCATACGCCTTTCTTCTTATTCTATCCCACGCGTCCTTCGGCAGACAACTGCGCAAATTCGAATACCAGCAGCTGTCGGGCACCAACCCGAAATTAAGTTTAAAATCTTTCATTTCCGCCCCCCTTTCGCACCGCTTAAATTTTTCTACGCATAATCGCGTTAGTCAATTTAAACGCCTTAAATTTTAATTTTTTATAATTTCCAAAAGCAACGATAACGCTTCCTTTTCTACGCTCGAATAGTTTATTACCGCAATTTTATCATATCGCGGGTCGGGTGAGAATAAGTAATCGGATACGCATTTTAATTTAATGCCGCGCTCGGCTGAAGAACGCTTTATATGCTCGTCGCTATCAAATTCGGGCAGTCGCACGGTTAAATGCAGCCCTCCGCCGGTTTCGATTATTTCGCTTTTGACGGGCAGATTTTTAGAAATTTCAAGCAGAACAGAGCGCACTCCGCGGTAATAGTTTTTAAGACGGTTAACGTGCCGCTCGAAATATCCGCCGTCCAGCATTTTCGCAAGGGCTTTTTGCTCGAACAGAGGCACTACGTTTGCGCTTTCGGCGTAAAGAGCGCGGTATTTTTCGTAGAGCGCAGGCGGCAGAACCATATATCCCATCCTCAGCGACGGGGCAAGCGTTTTGGAAAACGTGTTAATATAAATTACCCTGTCGCCGTTCATGCCGGCCATTGTCTGCAAAGGTTTGCCGAAAAGGCGGAACTCGCTGTCGTAATCGTCCTCTATGATGTAAGAGTCCGTCCTTTCCGCCCAACTGATTAGCCGCGAACGGTTGGCGGCGGGAATTATAGCGCCCGTAGGATATTGATGAGAGGGCGAAATATGCAGGGCGCACGCGCCGCTTAGTTCCGCGGCCTCCACTCTAATACCTTCGGAATCGACGGGAACGGGCAAAATTTCAGCGCCGTTTAAGGCGTAAGTACGCGGCACCCTGCCATATACCGGATTTTCGACGGCGTATGGCTTTTGCCTGCCCAACAGCTGCACAACCACGCCGTACAGGTACTCCGCACCCGCGCCTATTACCACCCTGCGCGGGTCGACGTTGAACCCACGAAAACGGTATAAATAATCAGAGATAGCTTTTTTAAGCGAATAATCGCCGTCGCAGGGAACACGTTCCAAAAGATGTTCGCCCTCCTCCGACAGCGTTTCGCGCATCAGTTTTGCCCAAACCGAAAACGGAAACAGCTTTGCTGGTGCGCGCCCCGAACACAAATCGATTGCAAACTTTTTTACTTGCCGCATTTGTACGCTATCCGAATGCGGTAAAACGCTTTTAACGGCATTAATTTCCTCAACAAAATACCCGCTGCGCTCGCAGCTGAAAACATACCCCTCGGCCAAAAGCTGCTCGTAAGCGTTTTGCACCGTGATTACGCTAACGCCCAAATGTTCGGCCAGCGCGCGCTTGGAAGGCAGTTTTTCACCCGATTTCAATGCACCGCAGGAAATATCTTCCCTTATTGCAAGATACAGCGCGTAATATTTATTTTTGTCGGGTAAATTATATGTTAACATAATCTGATATTATAAATTTTATTTGTTTTGGATATTTTAATAGTATCAAAACAAGCATATAATGTCAATAATTTCAAGTGAAAGCTTAAAACAATGAACAAAGTTAAAAATAAAATTATATTTTCCGCAAAGTGGATAGCGTACACCGCGCTTTCGACCGCGTTGGTGGTTGCGACAATGGCTATACCCGCCGTGCCTACCGTTGCGGGCAGAATTTACTGGGTAGACGGAATGGTTTTACTGGCCGCATATCTTTTAGACCCTGTCGCAGCGTTTATTTCAGGCGGAATAGGTTCGCTATTATACGACGCGTACCATGCGCCGCATATGATGGCGGCAACGCTTTTGATACACGGGCTGCAGGGCGCCGTTGTTTCGGCGCTGCTACACTGTGTTCCCCCTGTAAAATTAAAAAAGGCAGAATGGGTTAAAGCGGTACTATGCGCGATAATCGGCGGCGTAATCGTAGTTGCAGGGTATTTTGCTTACCGCAGCATAACCGGCGGAGTATCGGTTGCCGTTGCCAGCATTGCCAGAAACATAATTCAGGAAATAACAGGAATAACGATAGCAACTTTTTTGTGCTATGCCACCACATTTAAAAAACAGTTAGAAAAAAACGGACTGCTACCCGACTTTAAAAGGGAAATTATAAACGCAGATAAAAAAGAGGTTGTAAACGGTGAAAACTAAAAGAATACTAACAATGCAGGATTTATCTTGCGTGGGACAGTGTTCGCTTACTGTCGCTCTGCCCGTGCTTTCGCGCTACGGAATAGAAACGTGCGTACTGCCCACGGCCGTACTTTCCAACCACACTATGTTTAAAAGTTGGAGTTATTTGGATTTAACGCCCGAAATTCCCGCAATATTTGATAACTGGGCAGCCAACGACATTAAATTCGACGGTTTTTTGCTCGGATATCTGGGCAAAGCGCAACTTATGAATTTAGCCGTAAAGTGCTTTGACGAATTTTCAAACGCAAACGCGCCCGTAATTATCGACCCGGTGTTCGGCGACAACGGAAAACTGTACGGCGGATTCGACTTAAATTACGTAGCCGAAATGCGTAAACTTATAAAACGCGCGGACATAATTTTACCTAATGTAACCGAAGCATGTTTTTTAACGGAAACAGAATACAGGGAAGAGCAGGACGAAACATATTTCAAAACGCTTGCCGAAAAGCTTTCGCGGCTTACAGACGGCACTGTAATAATTACAGGATACGAGCAGAAAGGCAAGATAGGCGCGTATATTTACCGCAACGGCAATATCGAGCGCGTTTTGTTGCCCAAACAGCCGGAAAAGCGCCACGGTACGGGCGATATTTTCGCCTCGGTATTCACCGCGCACTATCTTAACGGCAACAGCCTTGCAGAAAGCTGCGAAGCGGCAAGCCGATTTGTTATAAAATGTCTTACGCTAACCGAGCCCGTCCACTTTTACGGCGTCAATTTCGAAAAGGCGCTGTAAAAGTAGCAATAGGCCCCGCGCAACTTAGGTTGCGCGGGACCTTATTTCATTTTTCGTTTTTTCTTTACGAATAAGTCAACATACTTTTTATCCGTCTTCGGCTTAATAAGCTTTTAAACATTTTAAGCTAAATTATCAAACTGCGTCACTTAAATTTACAATTTCTCTGCAATTTTCTTAAGAAATTCTCTGCTTTCCGTCTTTACGGGGGTAACTCCCTCCCGCTTAAAAAGCGGAATTAAGTCGCCCGTCATATAACCGCTTTCGATGGTGGCTACAGTTGCCGCCTCCAGCTTTTTTGCAAACGCGGTAAGTTCGGGAATGCCGTCCAGTTCGCCGCGCTTTGCAAGAGCGCCCGTCCACGCCCATATTGTGGCAACCGAATTGGTAGACGTGCTTTCGCCGTCTTTCCATTTATAGTAGTGCCGTGTAACCGTGCCGTGCGCCGCTTCGAACTCGTACTTGCCGTCCGGCGAAACCAGCACGCTGGACATCATGCCAAGCGAACCGTAGGCAGTGGCAACCATATCGCTCATAACGTCGCCGTCGTAGTTTTTGCATACCCACAAAACTCCGCCCTCCGATCTCATAATACGCGCAACCACGTCGTCGATAAGCGTATACATATAGTATATACCCGCTCTTTCAAATTCCGCGCGATATTCGTTTTCGTAAATTTCCGCAAAAATATCTTTAAAACGGTGGTCGTAGGTTTTTGAAATTGTGTCCTTGGCGCCCAGCCACATAGAAATTTTATTTTCCAAAGCGAAATTGAAACAGCTACGCGCAAACGCACCGATCGACTTGTCAATGTTATGTACGCCCTGCGCTATTCCGTCGGCGTTAAACGAATGAATAAGTTTGCGTTCTACCTCGTTTCCTTCATTATCGGTTATCAACAGATAGGCGTTCTGCCCCGCTTTTACCCTGCTTTCCACCGAATTGTAAATATCGCCGTAGGCATGGCGCGCAAGCACAATCGGTTTTTGCCATGAGGGCACGTACGGCGTTATGCCGTCTACAAGAATGGGCGCGCGGAAAACCGTGCCGTCCAGAATCCGGCGGATTGTGCCGTTGGGGCTTTTCCACATCTGCTTCAAACCGTATTCCTTAACCCTTTGGGCGTTAGGAGTTATTGTCGCGCATTTTACCGCAACGCCGTACTTTAACGTAGCAAGCGCGCTTTGTTCGGTTACTTTATCGTCCGTTCTGTCCCGCTCGGGCAAACCCAAATCGTAATATTCGGTTTTCAAATCCACGTAAGGCTGGATTAAAATTTCCTTAATCCATTTCCAGAGTACCCGAGTCATCTCGTCGCCGTCCATTTCGACAAGCGGCGTTTTCATTTTTATTTTCGCCATAAAAGTTCCTTTTGCTTTTTAAATATTTTACTATAAATTCAAATATTATTGCAAGTAAATAAAAAACTTATTATTTTAAAAGTTCTAACGCCAAACCGAACCCCGCTTTAAATCCGCCTTTAAAATTTGCAAGACCTATTTCGTAATCGCTTTTGGCAAATGCGTAAAAAATTTCGTTTAACGTTTCTGTTTGCTCTTTAGTTAACCCGTCGTAAAGTAGGGCAGAAAATTCAGAAACACGTTTCAACTTTTTCAAATAGCCATCTTTATCCGTAAATTCTTCGCCGTTTTCAAAAACTTTATTAAATATTTTTTCTATTACTGATTCCATTTTATCCCCCCACCCGAAGAAATATTAATTGAATATTAGCGCAACCATTGCTTGCAAGTCAAGCAAATTGCAAGCAATGGTTGCATAATTAAATAAATTTTAAGGAAAAACTTTATGATGATTACTCTTGATAAAATACGAATTAAGTTGCTTGAAGCTATATCTCAAAGCGGACTTAAACACAGCGAGCTGGCAGAAAAAATAGGCGTTAGCCATCAGGCAATAAGTCAGTACCTGTACAAAAACAAAATGCCTGCGCTTGATACGTTTGCTAAGCTTTGCGCGGCGCTGGATTTAGACGCGAACGAAATTCTTTGCATAAGCGAATTTTCTTAAAAAAAGTTATCCCCCCGGCGAATTATTCGCCGGGGGGATAGCTTTAATTGCGTATATCAACTTTATTTTTTATGCGTGAATTACATTTCAAAAAGTATAAATTTAAATTACTTTTTTATTCCCGAATTAGTTTTTATGTTATTTAAAATCCCCGTTGAAATAATGCGTTTCGATTTTTGCGCGGCAAAATCGTCTTTTGCCTGTTCCATTACGCCGCAAAGCACGCCGTAAAAGCTATTATACCCGTCCGACAACAAATACTGCGAAAGCGACCCGGGCACGGTATTTATTTCGCTTAAATATAATTGCCCCCTACATATTATGTAATCAAAGCGCACTATGCCCCGCATATTCAACGCCGAATATACGCGCGCCGTGGTATTTTGCACGCATTCTTCCAAACTTTTATCTATCTCGGCAGGAAACTTTCTTTCCCCTCCCCCGCAGTACTTATCGTCGTAAGATAAAAGGTCGCCGTTCGATTTAACCTCTTCGCATTGCGAGATTATTTCCCGACCGTTCGCGCAATAAACCGCGCAGTTTATTTCTGTTTTGGGCGACAGATACTCTTCTAAAAGCACTCCTCCGTCAAGCTCGAACGCCGTTTCCAGCGCGTCTTTAAGCTGTTGCCCGTCGTTACATTTACTAATACCTATACTCGACCCCAAAGTTGCCGGCTTGATAATTAAAGGGTATCCCAATGCTTTTGCTTTTTCAATTGCCCCCGCCATATCCCGCGAATAAGCGTATTTTGCAACCTTTACGCCCAAACTTTCAAGCACAAGTTTTGTGTAATATTTATCCATAAAAGCCGCGCTTTCAAACAGGCCCGCCGAAGCGAAAGGAATATTTAATAAATTGCAAAGCCCTGCCGCCGCGCCGCTTTCGCCCGCGCCGCCGTGGCAGCAGTTTATTACGCAGTCTATCCCAACCTTCCTATACGGCTTGCCGCGCCTGTTGAATATTACGGCTCCGCCTGAAACGAATCCGCACTGCGTACTGTTTTGGTATCCGCCGTTTTTGTACTGCGAAATATCGCACAGTTTTTCGTCGGCGCGCAATACGCCGCCGTGGTCTATGTAAATTGGCAAAACGCTTTTGCCGCCGTTTTTAAGCACGTTGCAAACCATTGTGCCCGTTATTACCGACACCTCGTTTTCACAAGAAATTCCGCCGAACAAAACTGCCGCGTCATATTTTTTTTGCATAAAAAAATTCACCTCTACAAAATATTTTTTTGCTTTGGTGAAAAATCTGACATATAAAATTGAGTAAGCGTTTTTAATTTTAATTATATATTTCGGGTAAATCGTTTAAAAACAATACGGCGTCGCCCTTCTCTATAACGTTTTTCAAAACGTCCTGAGCGGCGGCAAGCGTGGGCACAACCGAAATTTTTTCAAGGTCGCCGCCCGCCTGCGTATAACCGTTTTTAACCGCCGTAACCAGTGTTTCGCCTACTAAAATAACATAGTCCAGCCCTGCAAGCTCCTTACCGAGAGCCGCGTTTTCGCTCTCCTCCAAAATACCCAGTTCAACCAATCCTGGAGTTACGGCTATTTTTTTACCGCCGAAAAGCCGCAGCACGTTTAAAGCCGCCTTAGCCCCCACCACATTTGAATTGTAACCGTCATCCAAAATATTTACGCCGTTGCTTTGTATAAGCTGTAAGCGGTGTTCGGTAAACTCCAGCTCTTCCGCCGCTAAAGCTATTGCCTGTAAATCCACGCCCATTTCAAAAGCTGCCTGAGCGCAAATTCCGATATTACAGGCATTGTGCGCGCCCAGCAGTTTAGTTTTTACGCGCTTGCTTTCACCGCCCAAATTAAGCGTAAATTCTGTGCCGGTACAGTCTGCTTTCACGTCGGATACACAGTCGCACTCAACTTTTTGTCCCGACTCATCCTTAAAATAACCGAAGCAGTCACCGGCAATGAAGCAGACGTTTTTCGTACCCGCTATAATTTCGCCCTTAGCGGCGACAACGTTTTCAATAGTTTTAAAACTTTCCAGATGCTGAGGACAAATACCCGTAATAAGCGAATAGTCCGGCGGGCAAATTTGGCACAGTTCGGCTATATCTCCCCTATGCCTTGCACCCATTTCCGCAATAAACACGTCGTATTCGTTTAAATTTTTGCCGTTAACGGTTTTGGCAATTCCCAAAGGCGTATTGAAAGAAGACGGCGTTGACAGTACTTTATACTTTTTTGAAAGCATAGCCGCCAACACGTTTTTGGCGCTTGTTTTACCGTAGCTGCCGGTAATACCAACTTTGATTACGTTCGACTGTGCAAGCTTGTTTTTTGCCTTTTTTACGTACGATTTATTAATGGGCGCTTCCCAAATCAGCGTAATTAAGTTTGCAAGACAAACTATAGGAATAATACTAAGCGGGAATATGCTTAAAATACAATATTTTAAAGTTGAAAAAAGATTGGCGTTCCAAACGTGCTCGCCGAAATTTAAAAGCGTTGCCGCAAAATAAACCAGAACGGCGAATACAAACCACAGCGTTATAAAAAGACGCTTGAATCTGGGGGTAAGCGTTGCGCTGTTTTTTATGGAACGTCCACTTTCCGCAGCAAGATACAACACAAAAAATATAAGGTAAGCCGCAAGCCCGATAACCGCAGCCCAGTGCCCGCCAGCAAAGCCGAAACATAGCGATATAACCGCCGAAGCCAGCGCCGAAGCCAGCGCCAGCAAGGAAAAGCGCGCCTGCGTTAAATTGCTTTTGCGCCCCGCCCAGCCGAAAAGCTTTGCGTTTTTATAGCCGAACCCCTGTAATATGCCCAGCGTTTTAAACGCGGTAAGGCTTAAAAAACAGGCGAACGCCGACGCTATAAGCACGCATTCCAATGTAATTTGCCAATTAATAAAAAACATATATTTAACCGTTGCGCTTTAGCCGTTAAAAAAATCGAGCATTAACGCATTGAATTTTTCGCTGTTTTCGCTGAAACAAAAATGTCCGCCGCCGATAATTTCCAACCGGCTGCCAGCAATCGCGGAGTTAAAAATTTTTCCTTCTTCGCCCGCAGGGGTAACGTTGTCGCTATCGCCGTAAACAAGCAGTGCAGGCACGTTTATTTTTGCCGCGCACCCGCGCAAATCCTCGTTTACTATAAACTTATAACTTTCACGCATCACGGGTGAAAGAGTGCGGTATTCAGCGCTGCCGAAATGCTTTTCGGCATATTTGGGAAACAGCTTTTTAACCCGCCTGTAACGCTTTACCTGCCGCATATATGCGGGCGAACGCTGTTTTACAAGCCCCGCTCCGCCCGTTATAAGCAACTTTTCCGCAATCTCCGCCTCTTCGGAAAGCAATTTAAAAATAACTCTGGCTCCGAAAGAATGAGCCACAACGTAGCAACCGATAAGTCCTTGCTCCGAAATAAAAGTTTTCAGCCATTCTGCATAGTCACCCACCGACCACGGCCTGCTTATAGGCGAACTTGCACCGAAAGCGGGCATATCGGGAATAACCGCGCGGTAACCGTTTTGCGCCAACGTCCGCGCCTGATAATAAAAGCTTTCTTTACAGGATAAATACCCGTGCAATAAAAGCACGTTTTTGCCTTTGCCTACGTCCGTAACGCTTACAAATCCGCCGTTTAAAAAAATGAAATGCCACCCCGAAAATTATTCGCGGTTTAATTCCTTAACCATAACCAGACAATCTTCGCCGTCGGAATAGTAACGCGTACGCGCGTGCACACCCTTAAATCCGCAGGAAAGGTACAGCCGCAACGCCGCAGAATTGGATACGCGCACTTCCAAAAAAACTTTTTCGGCGCCGCGCTCCGCCGCGTCGTCAAGCAAAGCGTTAACGACAGCCTTGCCGATTCCGCTCCGCCTGTACTCTTCGGCGACAAGCACGTTTTCCAAATCGCACGTTTCAAGCGTGGTGCAAGCGCACCCGTAACCTATAACTTCGCCGTTATCCTCAGCCACCAGCATAGTATAAGCAGAATTTTCAAAAGCCGAAGCTATTGTTCCGAAACTCCAGCTCTCGCCCGCAAAACACTCGTTTTCCAGTTCGGAGATTCTTAAAATGTCTTCGTACTTGCATCTGCGGATATTCATACACCTTTTAAGCGCTTCAAGCGCTCCTCCTCCGCCTGCGACTTTTTAACGTACAAAGCTGTAAGCGCGGAATTTGAACTTTCCGCCGCCTTTAACACTGCGGGTACCAGACATTTGTCGGGGGCGAGCGCAGTATAACAGGCAAACGGTAACTGCTCTACACCGTAAACCGGTTTCCCCAGAGCAGTAACCTCGCCTATGGATAGACAGCAAGGGTTTAAATTGCATACGCCGTTTTTATCGTAGCCGCAGACATAGTAATTTCCGTGCGCCGCGTCGAGGGCGATAAGGTAATCGCAACCGCTGTTGACATTATATGAAAGCATATCGAAAGTAGTTACGCCTACAGCGCGCCCGCCTAACGCAACGGCATATCCCTTAATGCACGATAACCCTATCCTTATCCCCGTAAACGAACCGGGGCCAGTTACCGCGGCAAAAAAATCGCACTCCGCGGGCGAAAGTCCGGCTTCGTCCAACGCTTTGTCTATTTCGTCCATCAATACTACGGAATGATTCATCGCGCAGTCGGGAAGGTGCTTTACAACCTTTGTTTTGCCTTTACAGGCGGCAACTGTAAGATAGCCCGCCGACGTATCTACGGCCAAAAAATTAATCACAGATAATCTCCCTGTTAAGCGCGCCCAATTTCTTTATCGTAACGGTTTTACAACCTTCGGGCAAAACGTCGGCAATATTTTCCGACCATTCTATCACGCAAACGCCGCTGCCGCCGAAATAATCCGTAAGTCCCAACGCTTCAGCCTGGACGCCGCTGTTTAAACGGTAACAGTCGTAGTGATACAACTTTCCGCCGTAATCGTTCATATAAGCGTAAGTAGGGGAAAGAATTTCATCCTTTATGCCCAGCCCCAGCGCAACGCCCTTGCAGAATACGGTTTTGCCTGCGCCCATTTCACCGTTTAACAAAACCACGTCGCCCGCACGCAACGTTTTTGCATATATTTTTGCAAACTCAACGGTAGTCTTTTCGCTACCGGATAAATAAATTGCCATACGGGTATATTATACACCCGTACGGCAACCTTTGCAATTATTTATATTAAATTTAAAACTTTAACTAAGCCATTTTTAAAGTACGCCGTTTAAAAATTCTTCGGTTTCCGACTGCGAAGCATAGCCGACCGATTTATCGGCAAGTTCGCCGTTCTTAAAAACGCCCACCATAGGAATACTCATAACCCCGTAACGCGCCGCAAGCTCGTAGCTTTCGTCAACGTTAACTTTAACGAATTTTGCCTGGGAATACTTTTCGCTGCACTTTTCGATAACGGGCGCAAGCATCTTGCAGGGGCCGCACCAATCGGCATAAAAATCGCACACAACGGGAATTTCACCCTTTAAAAGCTCGTCAAATTTTTCCGCATTTATTTTTTCTACCATAATTAAAACCTCTTATTTATTATTTGCCAAAAAATTGTAAATATCCGAAAAAGCCACGCTGTAAGTTTTGCCGTCGCTCATTCTTTTTATATTGCATTCGCCGCTTTCCAACTCGCTGCCGCCTATTATTGCGGTAAAGCGCGCGCCCGTTTTATCGGCGTATTTAAACTGAGCCTTAACCGAACGCCCCATTAAATCGCACTCTGCCGCTATCCCGTTTGAGCGCAAACCGTTTACGATTTCAAATGCCTTAAGGCGGGAAATTTCGTCCATGCCGCCTAAATAAATTTCCGGCACCGGTGCGTCGAGCGCGGTTACGCCCGCAAGAAGCAATCTCTCCAACCCCGCGGCAAAACCTATTGCGGGAACGCTGCCGCCACCGAGCTCTTCTATAAGACCGTCGTACCTTCCGCCGCCGCAAAGAGTGCCCTGCGTGCCCACTTCGGTGGATACAAACTCGAAAACGGTACGCGTATAATAGTCTAAACCCCGTACTATGTTGGAGTTAACGGTAAATTTAATGTTTAAAGCCTTTAAACACGACTGTACTTTTTCAAAGTGCCGCTTGCAGTCGGGGCAAAGATAATAGAGTATTTCAGGCGCATTAGCCGTAAACTTTTTGCACCCCTCCTCCTTGCAGTCGATTATTCGCAGCGGATTTTTTTCAAACCGTTCGTTACAGGTTGCGCACATTTCGCCGAGGTGCGGACGGAAATATTCTTTCAGCGCTTTGTTGTACTCCGCGCGGCAGGTTTTGCAACCTATCGAATTTATTTCGAGCCTAGCTCCCTTTATGCCCAGCTTGTCCAGAAAAGTATGCGCCGCGAATATAACCTCCGCGTCGGCTTCGGGCTGCGCGCTTCCGAACATTTCTATTCCGAATTGATGAAACTCGCGAAGCCGCCCCTTCTGCGGACGCTCGTAGCGATAGCAGGGTGTAATATAGTATGATTTTAAGGGCAACGCGGAATTTTGCAAGCCGTTTTCGATAAACGACCGCGCAACCCCCGCCGTGCCTTCCGGCTTTAAGGTTATGCTTCTGCCGCCCTTGTCTTCGAACGTATACATTTCTTTGGTTACTACATCGGTGGTTTCGCCCACGCCGCGCAGAAAAAGTTCGGTATGCTCGAAAACCGGCGTGCGGATTTCACGCAGGTTAAAACTTACCGCCACCCCGCGCGCTGTATCCTCTATAAACTGCCACAGATGGCTCTGTTCGGGCAAAACGTCTTTCGTGCCCTTGGGAATAGATATCATAAAATCACCTCTCTCGCCGGTATTTCAACCGCCTACCGGGAGTTACAGCACGTATTTCTTTAAATCGCGGTTTTTGGACATCTTTTCAAGATGTTCCTCAACGTATTTTGCGTTTACCTCTACCGTAACTACAGGGTAGTCGTTGCCGCCCGCGTTAAACGAAATATCTTCAAGCAAATATTCCATAACCGTGTGTAAACGCCTTGCGCCGATATCTTCGCTTGTGGCGTTGATATCCTCGGAAATTTCAGCTATTTTATCTATCGCGTCGCTTTTGAACTGTAAATCGATATTATCCACTGCCAACAGCGCAGCATATTGCATGGTAATCGCGTTTTGCGGCTGGGTTAAAATATTTATAAAATCTTGCTTTGTAAGGCTTTTTAACTCAACCTGAATGGGAAACCTGCCCTGCAGTTCGGGTATTAAATCTTCAACCTTCGAAACGTGAAAAGCGCCTGCCGCGATAAATAGTATATAGTCGGTACGAATCGGCCCGTACTTTGTCATAACCGTACAGCCTTCCACTATGGGCAGTATGTCGCGCTGAACGCCTTCACGCGAAACGTCGGCTCCCTGATTGCCTTTGCCTGCAATTTTATCAATTTCGTCGATAAATATAATTCCGTCGTTTTCGGCGCGCCTTATAGCCTCGGTATTAACCGCATCGTTGTCAATAAGTTTATCCGCCTCTTCCGCGATTAAAAGATTTTTTGCTTCCTTAACCGAAAGCTTGCGCTTCTTCTTTTTATCCATCCCAAGTCCGGAAAATATCGAGCCTAAATCAATTGCCGCGCCCTGCCCGGGGGAAAGTTCCAAAGGTTTGGGATTGTCGGCAACCTCTATTTCTATTACCGTATTGTCATATTTGCCCGTGTGAATACCGTCTACAAGATTTTGTTCGAACACCTCTTTAGACAGTTCGCCGCGTTCGGCTTTCATATTTTCGGCAAGCACTTTGGCAATCTTCCGCTCGGCAATAGCGGTTGCCTTATAGCTAACCTCCTGCGTCTTTTCCTCCTTAACAAGGCGAATGGCGCACTCTGCCAAATCACGTACCATACTCTCGACGTCTCTGCCAACGTAGCCGACCTCGGTATACTTGGTAGCCTCAACCTTTAAAAAAGGCGCCTTTACAAGTTTTGCAAGTCTGCGGGCTATTTCGGTTTTACCTACGCCCGTAGGGCCCTTCATAATTATGTTTTTTGGCGTAACCTCGTCCTGTAATTCGGGAGAAAGCTGCGAACGGCGGTAACGGTTTCTAAGCGCTATGGCAACCGCCTTTTTCGCCTCGTCCTGACCTATTATATATTTATTTAACTCGTGTACTATCTGTTTGGGTGTTAAGTCCATACCTGCTCCTTAAAATTAGAAAAATAGTAACCGGAAATAAGTAATTAAAGTAAATTACGTAATCCCAATCCCGAACTATATAGTTTCAACCTTTATGTTATCGTTCGTATAAACACAAATTTCACTGGCTATCTTCAATGACTTATGCGCAATTTCTTCCGCCGAAAAGTCTGTATTCTGTACAAGAGCGCGGGCCGCCGCCAAAGCATAGTTGCCGCCGCTTCCTATCGCGGCTATGCCGTCGTCGGGCTCTATAACCTCGCCCGTACCCGAAACTATAAGCATACTTTCGCTGTCGGCCACAATCATTAACGCCTCTAATTTTCTGCCCATCTTGTCGCCCCGCCAAAGTTCTGCAAGCTCGACGGCGGAACGCATTAAATTGCCGGAAAATTTATTTAACATACCTTCGAATTTTTCGCTCAGCGAAAATGCGTCGGCAACCGAGCCGGCAAACCCCAAAATAACCTTGCCGCCGTAAATGCGCCTTACTTTTGTGGCGCTGTTTTTAAATATAACGCTTTCGCCCATCGTCACCTGTCCGTCGCCGGCGATAGCCGTTTTACCGTTTCGTTTAACTCCGCAAATTGTAGTTGCGTGAAATTCAGTCATATGATACCTCTTGTTACCTTCGTTGCCGGGGCTTACCCGCGGCAATGCCCATAATTTTACACTTTATTCATAAACCCTTTGCGCCTAAGCTTAAACGCATACAACCAATTACTCACATATTTTTTTTACGAACCCGTCAATACTTTCCAGCGCCCGTTCCGCCAGCATGGCATATCTCTGTTTTTTGTCGCGCACGGTTTTTTCAAGCGGTTTTAGTATGCCGAAATTTGCGTTCATAGGCTGAAAATTTTCGGTTGCCCCCGATATATGTGCCGACAAAGCGCCGCAGACGGTTGCGTTATCCAACAAAACGGGCGGCTTATTTTCAAGCTTTCCGCACATATGTACCGCCGCCAGAAGCCCGCTTGCCGCGCTTTCAACATAGCCTTCAACGCCTGTCAGTTGCCCGGCAAAAAACATTAGAGGCTTGCCTTTAACCGAAAAATCGGCGTTCAATATTTCAGGCGAGTTTAAATAAGTGTTGCGGTGCATTACTCCGTAACGCAAAAATTCCGCGTTTTTCAAGGCCGGAATAAGCGAGAATACACGCTTTTGCTCGCCGAATTTCAAGTTGGTCTGACACCCTACAAGATTGTAAGCTTCGCCGCTTGCGGTTTCTTTACGCAGCTGCAAAACGGCGTAAAAATTGTTTCCGCCGCTGTCGCGTAGCCCCACGGGCTTAAAAGGACCGAAGCGCAAAGTCTGTTCGCCGCGCGCCGCCATAACCTCTACGGGCATGCATCCCTCGAAAATTTCGCGCTTTTCAAACTCGTGCAGTACCGCCCTGTCGGCGTTTACTATTTCCCGCACAAAAATATCGTACTGCTCTTTACTTAGCGGACAATTAAGATAATCGTCGGCGCCCTTACCGTATCTGTCGCCGAAAAAAGCGTAATTCATATCAACGCTTTCACGCGAAACGATGGGCGCCGACGCGTCGTAAAAATGCAACTCTCCGCCGAAATTTGTACGGATATTTTCCGCAAGCTTATCGCACGTCAACGGTCCGGTTGCAATTATCGAGGGCCCTTCGGGCAAACTTTCAACCTCTTCGCATATAATTTTGATATTTGTATGACAACGCAGACTTTGCGTTATAAACTGCGCAAACTTTTCCCTGTCAACCGCAAGGGCGCCGCCCGCGGGAATTTCGGCAATCTCCGCCGCGGACATTGTAAGCGAACCTATGCGCCGCATTTCTTCCTTTAATAGTCCGCATGCATTAGAATGCGCGTCCCTTCCCTTTAACGAATTGGAACACACCAGCTCGCCGAAATTTTTGTCGGAATGCGCGGGCGTAAATTTATTTGGTTTTATATCGTACAAACTTACCTTATATCCGTGTTCCGCCAGATAGTAAGCCGCTTCCGCGCCGGCAAGCCCTGCCCCTATAACTTTAATTTTCGTCATCGTGCTTGGCTTCGGGCGCGGGCGCCGAATAGTCGCAGTTCTTTTCCGAGCACTTAAATAAATTGCCCTTTCTTACAACGTACCCCTTACCGCATTTAGGGCACTTTTCGCCCGTGGGAATATCCCAGCTTAAAAATTTGCAATCGGGATAACCTGTGCATCCGTAATAAATTTTACCGTTTTTAGAGCGCATTCTGCGCATAGGCTTGCCGCAGTCGGGACACTTGCCGTCAACGTGTTCGTTGGCCCGGGCGTTTCCGTCGGGCTTGTTTACAGGCTGTTTCGCCCCGCAGGACGAACATTCGTAATAATCGCCGTATTTGCCCTTTTTAATAAACATAAAGCTTCCGCATTCGCGGCACTTTTCTTCCGTAACTTTTACGTCAATCGGCAAAATCTGCGAACATTCGGGATAGTTGGGACAGGCCAGAAACTTACCGAACTTTCCGCTTTTAACAACCATATTGGCGCCGCACTTGGGGCAACGGACGTCGGAAATTTCCACTTCGCTTTCGGAAACAATATTCGAGCATTTGGGATAATTCGAGCAGGCGAGATACTTGCCGTATTTGCCCATACGCCTTATCATAACGCTGCCGCACTTTTCGCACTTTATATCCGTTTCCTCGTCGCCGTCGCACGCCGCAGTGCGCAGCTTTTCGGCAAATGTAGGATAAAAATCGGAAATTATTTTGTGCCAGTCTACGCCGCCGTCCTCTATTTTATCCAAATCTTCCTCCATTTTAGCGGTAAAATCCACGTCCATAATGTCGGAAAAATAGTGCACCAGAATGTCCGTAATTTTATACGCAACTTCGGTGGGAACCATATACTTGCCGTCTTTTTCCACATACTTGCGTTTCGTAAGCACGGAAATTATCGAAGCGTATGTCGACGGTCTGCCTATTCCGCGTTCGTCCATCGCCTTTACCAGCGACGCGTCGGTATACCTTAACGGAGGGCGCGTAAATTTCTGCTCTTTAGCAAGCGAAACAAGATTAAGTTTATCGCCCTCGTTTAAAGGAGGCAGTAGCTTTCCGCTTTCTTCCTCGTCGTTTTCACCCGACTGCGCCTGTTGATAAGCCGCCGTAAAGCCCGCAAAAAGCACGGCTTTTCCGCTTGCCTTAAACACATAGCCCGCGCTGGCGGCCTCTATCTGCATAGAATTGTACTGCGCCTCCGCCATCTGCGACGATACAAAGCGGTCGTATATTAGCTTGTATATATTGTAATGTTTTTTATCAAGATACTGCTTTACGCTTGCGGGAGTTATTTCGAGATTGATAGGGCGGATAGCCTCGTGCGCGTCCTGCGCGCCCTTCTTTGTTGCATAAAAGTTGGGCTTTGCAGGCACGTATTCCTTTCCGTAAGTGCGCTCGATAAATTCCAACGCGCTCTGTTGCGCTTCGACAGCCACGCGGACAGAGTCGGTTCGTATATAAGTTATAAGCGCGATATGGTCGCCCCCGACGTCCATACCTTCATACAGGTGCTGAGCTACCAGCATAGTTTCGGGCGAGGACATTCCGAATTTATTAGAAGCGTCCTGTTGCAGCGACGACGTTGTAAAAGGCGCCGGAGCATGCTGTTTGGTTACTCCGCTTTTAACTTTAGTAACTGCAAAAGCGCCGTTTTTAATTTCGTTTTCAACTTTATCCGCATCGGCGGCGGCAATCGAAACGCCGTTCTTTTTCAGCTGATAAACGGCTTTAAACGCGGCATACTGTGCGGGCAAATCCCTTAGCTGCGCGTTAAACGTATAGTATTCTTCGGGCTTAAACGCCGAAATTTCGCGCTCCCTGTCCACTATAAGGCGCAGCGCCACCGACTGCACCCTGCCCGCAGAAAGCCCGTCCTGAATACGGTTGTTTAAAAAAGGTGAAAGTTTATAGCCTACAAGCCTGTCCAGTACCCGCCTTGCCTGCTGGGCGTCTACAAGATTATAATCTATTTTTCTGGGGCTTTTCAAAGCGTTTTGCACCGCACGCGGAGATATTTCGTTAAACTCCACCCTGTTGGCGCCTTCCGGATCCATTCCCAAAACCGTCTGCAAATGCCAGCTTATAGCTTCGCCTTCGCGGTCGGGGTCGGTTGCTAGATAAACGCGGTCGGCCTTTTTCGCTTCGTCGGTTAGCCTTTTTATAACGTCCTTTTTATTTGGAGTTATTTCGTAATGCGGCTCGAAATTTTCGGTTACCTTTACGCCCAGCGTTTTTTCCGGCAAATCCCTTACGTGCCCGCCCGAAGCGTCTACACGGAATTTACCTTTTAAGTACTTTGAAATTGTTTTTGCCTTAGAAGGCGATTCAACTATAATTAAATCCATAATTTCACCCGTTGCCGCGGCACAGCCCGCGGAAATTTTTTAAATTGCGGCAAAAGCGTTGCCGCCCGTTCTTACTATAAGCCCTTTAATTTCAAGCATCGAACACGCCGTAACAACGTCGGTAAGCTTTAAATTAAGAGACTGGGCTATCTTTTCGGCGTGAGTTTCGCCGTTGTTTTTTAAATAATTAAGCACTTCGGTTTCGTCGCCTTCCGCCGCCGCGGTTTTTTCGGAAACCGATCCGCCGCATTCAATCCCCAAAACCGAAAATACGTCGTCGATGCTGTCGCAAAGATAGGCGCCGTTTTTAATAAGTTTGTTACAGCCGGCGCCGTAAACCGAACCGATTCCGTATGGAAACGCAAAAACGTCTTTATTGTAATCCGCC
>CAMRSY010000005.1 GCA_947053545.1 uncultured Clostridia bacterium | reverse complement strand
CCAGCTTTATTCCTCCGAAATAGCGGGTGACAACGGCGGCGACATTGCGCAAGTTGTTGGCTCGCAACACCTCCAGCATAGGCATACCTGCCGTGCCCTGCGGTTCTCCGTCGTCTGAAAAGCGCAATAAATTTCCCAAACTGTCCGCAACGTAAGCATAGCAGTTATGGGTTGCATCGGCGTGTTTTTTGCGCATTTCTTCTATCAGCGCCTTAGCCTCATCCTCGCCGCATATATTTCGGGTTACAGTAATAAAGCGTGATTTTTCTATAATTTTTTCGGTCACGGTTTCACCCGCGACCGATTTATACTTTTCAATCATTTTGCCTAACCGCACGGAATTTAAACTTTTTATTGTGTTTTGCCGGTTTGTGTATTAAACTGCTTAAATTAAAGCGAAAATTATATTAAATTAATTTTAATATGAACTTTTTTGCCTTTATGAATAATGTCTCCGCTTTTTACAGGCGCGTTTATATCGGTTACTTTGGTTTCGTTAAGCGTTACGCCCCCCTGCTGAATAAGCCGGCGCGCCTCGCCGTTGCTTGAGCAAACGCCCGCCGCAACAAGCACGGGGATAACCGTAGCCGTTTCAACCTTAACGTCCGTAAACGGAAGCTCTTCGCACGAACCGCCGAAAGCCGCCTTTGCCTGAGCCATTGCCGCTTGCGCCTTCTCTTCTCCGTGAACAAGTTTTGTCAACTCGAAAGCCAAAATTTCTTTCTTTTCGTTGATTCTGCCGTCCTCCCATTGTTCCATTTGCCGTATTTCGTCAATAGGAATGAAAGTTAACATTTTAATGCATTTCATAACGTCGGCGTCGTCGACGTTGCGCCAGTACTGATAAAACTCGTAGGGCGAGGTCTTATTTTCATCCAGCCACACTGCGCCCTTCGCAGTTTTTCCCATTTTCTTCCCCTCGCTGTTTAAAAGCAGGGTAATCGTCATTGCGTACGCGTCTTTGCCGGTCTTTTTCCTTATTAGTTCGGTGCCGCCCAGCATATTGCTCCACTGGTCGTCGCCTCCGAACTGCATATTGCAGCCGTAAGCTTCGTGAAGATGGTAAAAATCGTACGACTGCATAATCATATAATTGAATTCGAGAAAGGACAGACCCTTTTCCATACGCTGCTTATAGCACTCTGCGCGCAACATATTGTTAACGGTAAAGCAAGCCCCTACCTCGCGCAACAAATCGATATAGTTAAGTTTTAACAGCCAGTCGGCGTTGTTAACCATAACCGCCTTGTCTTCGCCGAACTCGATAAACCTTTCCATCTGCTTTCTAAAGCAGGCGCAGTTGTGCTCGATAAGCTCGGGTGTAAGCATCGAACGCATATCCGTTCTGCCCGTGGGGTCGCCGATATAACCCGTACCGCCGCCTATTAAAACTACGGGCTTGTTGCCCGCCATCTGTAACCGTTTCATAAGGCAGAGCGCCATAAAATGGCCGACGTGCAAACTGTCCGCCGTGGGGTCGAACCCTATATAAAAGCGAGCGCCCCCGCCGTTAATTAATCCGCGTATTTCATTTTCGTCGGTAACCTGCGCAATAAGCCCGCGCTCTTTCAGCTCCTCGTAAATTCCCATATTTGCACCAAGCCGTAAATTTATTTTAATAAGTATATCAACAAATTGTGCGGTTTGCAAATATTTAAGCTTTAATCGGTGAAAAAATCTTCTTTATTCAAGCTCTGCCGCGCCTTTTCAAGAGCGCGTTTTTCTATTCGCGAAACGTACGAACGCGATATACCGAGCTTTTTGGCAACCTCGCGCTGGGGCATAGGCATTCCGTCCTCCAACCCGTAACGCATATTTATTATCGTATATTCGCGCATATTCAAAAAACCCTTCAAAAGCGCAACAAACTTTTCGCGCTGAATAGATTTTTCCACCTGCGAAAACACGTTTTCTTCCTTTTCCGCAAGCAAATCCATAACTGTAAGTTCGTTACCGTCCTTATCGGTGCCGACAGGGTCGTTTATTGATATTGTGCTTTTGTATTTTTTACTTGAACGTATAAGCATTAAAATTTCGTTTTCTATACAGCGCGCGGTATACGTTGCCAGCTGCGTACCCTTTCCGTCACGGTATGTGTTTATGGCTTTGATAAGCCCTATCGAACCGACGGATAGCAGGTCGTCCGTTTCAGCCGCGCCCGAATACTTTTTAACAATGTGAGCCACAAGCCGCATATTGTGCTTAACCAAAATGTCTTTTGCGTTTTTGTCGCCGGCACGGGCGAGAGCCAGGTATTTTTTTTCTTCTTCCGGCGAAAGCGGTTTGGGAAACGTGCCTTTCTGGCGCACAACACCGGTAAAGAAAAATATTTTGGAAAGCAACAGTCCTACAACATCGAAAAACATAATTCACACCCCTTTTATTCAAGTTTTATAAGTTATGTTTTTTACGGCTTGTCTAATTCCATAAAAACCCAATGCTGTATAACTAAAAAGAAAATCCCCCGGACACTGCAAGTCCGAGGGTTGTACATTAAATAAGTTTAAGGTTTTTAAAATCGAATTTCCATTTACCGTTTTCGTCTTTTATAAGTTTGTCGTACACAAACATTATATAACTCAGCGCGGCGAAAATAAGCAACAGTACCGCCACCCAGGCGCATACGCCTCCGTAGCCCAGTTCGTTTACGTTTAAAAAGAAATACGGATATTTGAATTGAGCACCCGTAGCGGCCTGATAAACCGCGCCGTAAATAATTATATACACAACGTATAAAAGCGGTATAATCCACGATTTTAACGGGTCTAATATTTTAACCGATTTATGCTCGGTGAAAAGCGCCCAGTCAACGATAAACAGTACGGGCACAGCCACATGATAAGTTAAATTGCCTAACGCGTTCCAAAACGACCACGAACCCAAATCGCCCAAAAGCGAAATATAAACCAAAAACGTTACGGCAATCATTACCGTCGTGCAAAATTTTAATGTTCTGCAACATTTAACAAAGCCTCGGGTTTCGCCGTTTTTAACCTTTTTTACCGTCGCCGCGCACGTCGCCACCCCCACGCCGAAACAGAAATAGTTTGAAATGTTAGTATAGTACTGCCAGAAATCGTTTGATATAGTAAAATTATCGGTGCCGTAGGTATGCGTAAAATACCCGAACGTAAGCACGCACGCCAATGCCGAAATTACGCAAAAAATTATTCTGTAAACCATTTGCGTAAAAAGATTATCGTTCATACAACTCTCCGCAATATAAAATTTGTTGATTTATCAACAAGCTAAATTTTACATTACGCAAAATGAATTGTCAAATAATTTTAACGGCATATATTACAAAATAATTAACATACAAATTCGTCAACTATTGTAATCGGCGCAGAATTTAAATCTGCGCCGATTATTTTTTATTTATTTCTTGAAAACAATGCCGCCACCCTGACCAGCAATTCTAAAATTTCCACATACAGATAAATAAGCGTTGTGACAAGCGAAAAGGCAACCGTCCATTCGTACTTTTTATCCGCGCCGGACTGCACTATATAATCGATGCTGCTTAAATCCCAGAAAAGCATCAGTGTTGCCCATATGATACACAGCGCGGAAATTGCAATTTGCACCCACATATACTGTGTAAAGCTGAATACCCCGAACAGAGACAGCACCCACATAATCATTTCCACAGCAATGAGGCTGAACAATGCAACCATAATTCCGCGGACAAATTTGCTTGAAATTTTTACTTTAAACACGCTGTTTACCACAAGAGCAACCAAGAATACTATTACAGTGCCCAGAAAAGCGGCAAAAGCCAAGCCGGGAAACACCATATCTACAAAGGCTGCCAGTATACCAAGCAGCAAGCCCTGTATAATTGCGTATATACACCCCAGCACTTTGGCTGTCGACGGCACGAAAGCAATTATAAGCGACAGAACTATCATCGGTATGATACTCACCGCCGCTAATATTCCCACCGTTACCAGCGCCTGAGCGTTTTCGGTACTAACAAACCGCAAAATTAAAAATT
Organism: uncultured Clostridia bacterium; assembly: GCA_947053545.1. Classification (GTDB taxonomy): domain Bacteria; phylum Bacillota; class Clostridia; order Christensenellales; family Borkfalkiaceae; genus Coproplasma. The sequence continues at coordinate 69,611 of CAMRSY010000005.1, read as the reverse complement.
CGGATAATATAGCCGCTATTATTGTCAGAGCGGCATAAAGCGACGCTTTAAGATAAACTCCGCCGTACGTCGCCTTTTTGTCGTACGCTTCCAAAACGCCGTTTTCAGCCTGATTTGCATACCTTCTTACTGCGGGGTTACCCAGTCTCACAACTTTTTCCTCCCTTTTAACCGCAAATAATTTATTACATTGTATCACGGTTTATGCAGAATTGCAATACCGTGTTTTAATTTACTAATCAAGCTCGAACGCGCCTGTGTAAAGCTGGTAATATTTCCCCTTCTGTTCTATAAGCTGGTCGTGATTGCCGCGCTCGATAATTTCGCCGTGTTCCAAAACCATTATTGCGTGGCTATTGCGTACCGTGGAAAGCCTGTGGGCGATCACGAACACCGTTCTGCCCTCCATAAGTTTATCCATGCCCTGTTCTATCAGTTTTTCGGTACGCGTATCGATTGACGACGTAGCCTCGTCCAAAATAAGCACGGGGCAGTCGGAAACCATTGCGCGGGCAATAGCCAGAAGCTGACGCTGCCCCTGCGAAAGATTTGAACCGTCGCCTTTTATTTCTGTTTTGTAGCCTTCGGGCAGATGGACTATAAAGCTGTCGGCATTGGCAAGCTTGGCGGCCTTTACGCACTCTTCGTCGGTAGCGTCGAGCCTGCCGTAACGGATATTATCCATAACCGTTCCAGTGAACAGGTGAGTATCCTGTAATACAACGCCCAGTGAACGGCGCAAATCGCTTTTTCTTATATCTTTAATATTAATGCCGTCGTATGTTATTTCACCCGACTGTATGTCGTAAAAGCGGTTTATAAGATTTGTTATCGTTGTTTTGCCTGCGCCAGTCGAGCCTACAAAAGCAATTTTCTGCCCCGGTTTTGCATATAGCGAAATATTTTTTAAAATTACTTTATCTTCATTGTAACCGAAAACTACGTCGTTAAAGCGGATATCGCCTTTAAGCTGAACGTATTCGAAACCGCCTTCAGCTTTAGGTTTTTTCCACGCCCATTCGTTTTCCGCGCTTTCACCGTACGTCAAAGTTATTTCACCGCCCGCGTCCTCCGGAGCGGTATCGGTCATTTCAAAAATTCTTTCGGCGCCGGCAAGGGCCATTACTATGGCGTTAAACTGCTGCGCAACCTGATTTATAGGCATATTGAACGAGCGTGAAAAGCCCAGAAAAGAAACCAGCACGCCTGCATATACGGCTATTGTACCGCCGCTGAATTTTCCGTAAGCGGACAGCAACCAGAATTCGTTGCCCGTCATAAGCAAAACCAAACCTATAATAGCAACCAGTATATACTGGAAATATCCTATATTGTTGGTCATAGGTCCCATCATAAATGCATAGCCGTTCGCTTTTCTGCCCGAAACGTTTAATTCGTCGTTTAAAACTTTAAACTGCTCGCGCGCTTTCTGCTCGTGACAGAAAACTTTTATAACTTTCTGTCCTTCGGTCATTTCCTCGACAAACCCGTTAAGCGCACCCAAAGCCTGCTGCTGGCGAACGAAATTTTTTGCAGATTTAACGCCTATACCTTTTATAAGCACCAACATTATAAAAAGCATTACGAACATGACGACGGTGAGCGTAAAACTGAATAATATCATCATAACCAGCACGGCTACGATGGTTATTACCGACGCGACAAGCTGAGGTATGGTTTGGGAAAGCAACTGGCGCATTGTATCCACGTCGTTGGTATACAGGCTCATCAAATCGCCGTGAGTATGCGTATCGAAATACTTTAACGGCAATCCGTGCATCTTTTCAAACATCTCGTTTCTCAGTTTTTTAAGGGTGCCGTTGGCAATATACATCATTGTACGGTTATAAGCAAAAGCGCACAGCGCGCCCGCGAGATACACGCACGCTATTACAATTACGTATCTTACGATAACCGACCAGTCGGCAACAATAACTCCGTCCACGGGTTTAAGCTGCGCTATTATCGGCGCAAGCATAGCCGACCCTACGGCGTTAGCAGACGAGGAAATAAGTACGGCAATCAACATAAACGCCGTTGCGAGTTTATAGTGTGAAAACGTGTACTTTAAAAGCCTGCCCAGTGTTTTCGAGGGGTTTTTGGCGCCTTTTCCGCCGCGCATTCCGCGGGGTCCGACCATTGCGTTAGCCATTTATTTCACCCCCTGCCACTGCGTTTTCGTCATCTTCGGCGTTACCTTTAACCTGCGATTCGTAAATTTCTTTATAGATTTCGTTATTTTTAATAAGCTCGCCGTGAGTACCCATTCCATTTATTCTGCCGTCGTCCAACACGATTATTTTGTCCGCATCCTCAACCGAAGCTATACGCTGGGCAATTATTATTTTCGTAACTTCGGGCGCGTGCTGCTTTAAAGCCGCGCGTATCTGCGCGTCGGTTTTCGTATCCACCGCCGACGTACTGTCGTCGAAAATAATTATTTTAGGCTTCTTTAAAAGAGCGCGCGCTATACACAGACGCTGCTTCTGCCCGCCCGAAACATTTACGCCGCCCTGACCCAGATCGTATTCGTATTTTCCGGGTAAATTTTCGATAAACTCTTCCGCACAGGCCTGCCTTGCCGCTAAACGCAAATCTTCGTCGGAAGCGTTTTCGTCGCCCCAACGCAGATTTTCGGCTACGGTTCCCGAAAACAAAACGTTTTTTTGCAACACCATTGCCACCTTGCCGCGTAAAGCGTCAAGATCATAATTTTTAACGTCTATTCCGCCCACTTTAACGGTTCCCTGCGCCGCGTCGTAAAGTCGCGGTATAAGCGATACAAGCGAGGTTTTGCCGCTGCCGGTCGCGCCTATTATTCCAACGGTTTCGCCGGATTTAATGTGCACCGTTATATCTTTAAGCACCGCAACGTCAGCCTTCTGCGAATAGAAAAAGTCTACGTCGTCGAAATCGACAGAACCGTCGGTAATTTCCGATACGGGTTTTGCGGCCTTGGGCAAAGTTGTATGCTCGTTTAAAACTTCGCATATTCTGTCCGCGGAACCTTTGGACATAGATACGAAATTAAGGCACATTGCAACCATCATTACACCCATAAGTATCTGGGTTGCATACGTTATAAGCGCTTGCAGATTTGAAAAATTAACTTTGCCCCAGCCGTTTATAGCCATATCCGAACCGACGAGTAAAATAATTATCATCGTTGCGTACATAACTATCTGTACGGCAGGCATCATAAAGTTTAAAATGCCTTCTGCTTTTACGGAATAGTGATAAACATCCTGCGTTGCTTCGCGCATTTTTTTAAACTCGTGTTCCTCGCGCACGTACGATTTTACCACGCGTATTGCCGTTAAATCTTCCTGCACCACGGCGTTTAATTTATCGTACTTTTTAAACATAGTGCGGAAATAAGGCATTACTTTAAACATACACACAAATACGATAACGCCTAAAATTGCCGCCGCGCCCACGAAAATTAAAGCCATAGACGGCTCGATAAGAACGGTCATAATTATAGCCGCCACAAATAATATCGGGGCGCGCACCAACATTCTTATACACATCTGATAAGCCATCTGCACGTTAGACACATCGGTAGTAATACGCGTAATAAGGCTGGACGTAGAGTAGTTATCGATATTCGCAAACGAAAAGGTTTGAAGATTATTATACATATCTTCCCTTAAATTGTGCGCAAAACCCGCGGAAGCGCGCGAAGCCAGGCGCGCGCCTATCACTCCGCACACCAAAGCAAACGCAGCCGCCCCGACCAGTAAACACGAATAAAGTATGATATTATTAACGTTTACTCCTCCGGGAGCGCCTATATTGTCGATTTCCTCAAGCAAAAACTTAGTTAAAAAAGGAATTATTATTTCCATTCCCGCTTCGCCTATCATTAACAGCGGCGTTAAAATTGAAACGGTTTTATATTCTCTTACGCTTTTTAATAATGTTTTTATCAAATTTCACCTCAAAACCAATACGTATACGATAAAGAATTTTACTTGCAAAATAAATTTATGTCAATCATTCGCGTAACGGATATTATAAATAATCAATGTGATATTATTATGATATTTTATGAAAAAAATTAACTTATTTTAAAAATATCCGCCGTGCATTTCGTACGGCGGATTGGTTTTTAATGCAAAAACATTTTTATAAGTTTATCGTTAATCTTTTTAAACGGCTGATAGCGCATAGATAAATCGAGAAACGTTTTTTTATCCACTATGCTTTTGTAATGGGTAAACGTATCGAATCCCGCTTTACCGTGGTACGAACCCGTACCGCTTTCTTTAAATCCGCCGAATGGCATATAAGAGGTTGCAAGATGTATTACCGTGTCGTTTATACACCCGCCGCCGAAGCCAAGTTTTTCCGTCAATGATTTTATGCGTTTTTTGTCCGACGAAAAAACATACAGCGCAAGCGGCGCGTCATTTTCGGAAACGTAATTTACAACCTCGCTTATTTCGTTATAACCTATTACGGGCAGCACGGGTCCGAAAATTTCTTCCGACATAACTTTATCGGAATATAAAACTCCGTCCATAACCGTCGGTTCTATTTTCAACGTTTCTAAATCAGATTTTCCTCCACAAACAACCTTTTCGCTTTCGATAAGGCCGCAAACGCGGTAAAAATGCTTTTCGTTAATCATTTTACCGTAAGCGGGATTTTTAAGCGGATTTTCGCCGAACTGCTTTTTTATTTGTTTCTTTATTTCTAAAATAAGTTTTTCCCGTACCTTTTCGCTGCACAAAACATAATCGGGGGCAACGCACGTTTGTCCTAGATTTAAAAATTTGCCCCAGACAATTCGTTTTGCGGCAAGAGATATATCTGCCGTTTCATCTACGATACAGGGGCTTTTTCCGCCTAGTTCAAGTGTAACCGGCGTTAAATTTTCCGCCGCTTTACTATAAACTATTTTCCCCACAGCTTTACTTCCCGTAAAGAAAATATAGTCGAACTTTGTTTCGAACAAAATACGGTTGACCTGCGAACCGCCGAAAACCACGGAAACGTATTCTTCGGGAAAAACGCTTGATATTACCTTTTCAATAGCCGCATTTGTGTTCGGCGAATAGGCACTTGTCTTTAATACAACCGTGTTTCCCGCCGCGACGGCAGCTATCAAAGGGTCCATAGACAGCAAAAAAGGATAATTCCACGGATTCATAATTAAAACTGTGCCGTACGGCGAGGGCAGCCTGTAGCTTTTAGAAGCAAACTGCGCAAGCGGCGTTTTAACGCGTTTAGCTTTTGCATATTTTTTAACGTTTTTTATAAAGTGCGAAAGTTCGCTTAAAACAAGTCCCGTTTCGCACATATAGCTTTCGCTAGCGCTTTTACCCAAATCTGCGTAAAGACCGCTGTGAATAACGTCGAGATTTTGCTTTATAGCCGTATAAAGCCTTTTAAGATAATTCAACCTTGTTTTAATGTCAAGCGTCTTACCGCTTTCGTAAAATTTGCGCTGTCCTTCTACAATAACACCTATATCAGTTTGCATATCCGCCCGCCTTCAAATAAATTTCTTCCAGTTTTTTTCTGCTCCAGAGATGAGGTACGGGATAAAGAGGATTTGCCTCCTTTTCCGCGTAAGCTGCAAGTTGCGGAATATCCTCGCGCCTGATAAAATCGAATTTTTCAGGTATACCGAAAACTTTGTTCATATTTTCAATTTTTTCAATAACCTTTAACGCAGCGTTAGCCGTATTCGATTTTTTATCTGCCAATTCGCAGAATACGGCTATTTTTTTAAGCTTTTTGTATACGCTTTTACCGTATTCTCTTAAAACTACGGGTAAAAGTACGGCGTTTGCCAAGCCGTGCGGCGTGTCGTATTTGCCGCCGAGCGAGTGCGCAACGGCGTGCACATACCCCACATATGCCTTTGAAAAAGCCCTCCCCGCTTTATGCGAGGCAATCAACATATTTTTTCTGGCTTCGCGTGTTTTTTCAGAATAGGAAATTTCGAGATTATTGAAAATTATATTAATAGCTTCCAAAGCGTCGCGGCGGGTAAAACGGTTGCCGCTTTTTCCTACGTAAGCCTCTATTGCATGAGTCAGCGCGTCCATTCCAGTAGTTGCCACAATTTTAGGGGGCAACGACATAGTTACCTCTTCGTCGAGGACGGCGTACGAAGGAATTAACGGAAAATCGTTGATTGCGTATTTGTGACGGGTTTTACTGTCCACAATAACGCAAGCCAAAGTAGTTTCGCTGCCGGTACCCGCAGTTGTAGGCACCGCAATTAAAAGTGGAATTTTCTTTTTTACTTTCAATATGCCGCGCAAGTCGCTCAACGTTTTTTTAGGTCTGGCAACCAGCGCGCCTACTCCCTTTGCACAATCCATAGGCGAGCCGCCACCAAAAGCAATCAGACAGTCGCAACCGCAGTCTTTATATATTTGCAACGCCCGGTCAACGTTATCCGACGTGGGATTTGCTACCACGTCGGAATAAACGCAATATTCTATTCCTTCCGCCTTTAAACTTTCTTCGGTTGAAGAACACAGCCCCAAACCGTATACGGTTTTATCAGTAACCAAAAGCGGTTTATACTTTTTTTCTGATTTAATTACCTTCGCTATATCTTTTAAACTTGAAACCGTTTTGGGATTTTTATACGGCAAAAATGGCAGAGCCAGTTTAAACACGCCTTGAAATATGCGACAGTAAGCCGCTTTAAAAAAATTCATATTACCTCCGACATGCGCATCTTGTTGATACGTCAACGTTTTAAATAATAACGCAAAGCCTGACGATTGTCAAATGCTTTTGTTGACGTCGCAACATTTTTGTCGGAAACCCAACAAAAAAACAGCCTTTTACAAGGCTGTTTATAAATTGTCGAATAAAATTATTCGCCGAAATATCTTTTTAAAAGACCTGCAAAGCCGGCGCCGTGTCTCGCTTCGTCCTTAGCCATTTCGTGAACCGTATCGTGAATGGCGTCGTAACCGAGCTGCTTGGCTTTTTTGGCAATTGCCATTTTGCCTTCGCACGCGCCCGCTTCGGCTGCGGCGCGCAGTTCGAGATTTTTCTTTGTGGAAGGCGTAACCACCTCGCCCAAAAGTTCGGCAAATTTTGCCGCGTGTTCCGCTTCTTCCAAAGCGTAACGTTTAAATGCTTCCGCTATTTCGGGATAACCTTCCCTGTCCGCTACTCTTGACATAGCAAGATACATACCTACCTCGGTGCACTCGCCGGCAAAATTGGCGTGCAAGCCGTCCATTACCTCTTTATCCTCTACAACGCCGTCGCCTACGTGGTGCTCGGCAACATAAACGGTTTTGCTTTCCTCTACGGGAACAAAAGTTTTAGCCTTGCATACTGGGCAAATTTCCACGTCGTCGGCTACGATTTCGCCGCATACTGTACATCTTTTCATTGAAATACACTCCTAAAAAATTTATTTTTGATTTATCTTATTTTACCGCATTTATCCGAAAATATCAATAGTCGAAAACAAAATTTTTTAAAATTTTACTTAAGTATCATATTTGTAAGCTGTGTAAAATTTTCGGCAAATATTTCGGCGCCCGAAAGTTCGAGCTGCTTTTTTGTCCGATAACCCCAAAGCACCGAAACGCAATCGATTCCCGCGTTTTTCGCGGTTATAACGTCCGCTTCTCCGTCGCCCACAAAAAGGCAATCGCAACGGCTTACTCCAAGCCTTTTTATAATTTCGTTTAAAGTATGCGGGTCAGGCTTTAAAGGCGCGCCGTCAATTTGCCCCGTCACACAGTCGAAACCGTATTTCGCAAAGAAAATTTTTTCAGCTTTCAACGCCGCTTCGTGAGGTTTGTTCGTCAATACCGCAATTTTAACGCCGGCGTTTTTCAACAACGTAAGCGCTTCTTCTTCGCCTTCGTACAGACGGGCGTAATTATTGTCGCTTTGCGAATATTTGTCTTTGTAATAAGCTAAAATTTCAGAAAGTCTATTACAATTTTTTTCACCTATTGCAAGGCGTACAAGTTCTTTAGCGCCGTTGCCAATATAGGTCTGCGCCTGTTCGCGGCTAATTGGCGGCAGCCCGAAATGCTTTAAAGCGTCGTTTAGCACCGCTACAATATCGTTAAGGCTGTCTAAAAGAGTGCCGTCCAAATCGAAAATTACTGCTTTATACATATTTACATTTTTTCCGGAACGCCTATTCCCAAAAGCGAAAGAGCATTGGTAAGCGTTTGCTTTGTGGCTTTTGTAAGCGACAAACGGAAACGTTTTGTTCCGTCTTCCGCGGTTAATATTTTGCAGTCGAAATAAAATTTATTGAATTTCTGCGAAAGGTCTACGGCGTAACGCGCAATTAAACTGGGTTCGTATTTTTCCGCCGCGTCTTTAACCACGTCGGGAAAAGCGGCAAGCGTTTTTACCAACTCGTATTCCTGAGACATAAGTTTGTCCTCGCATACTGCGGAATATTCGGCTGTATCCCCCGCCTTTTGCAAAACCGAATTTGCACGCGCGCAAGTGTACTGACAGTATACTCCCGTTTCGCCCTCGAAACTTAACACCTTATCGTATGAAAACACTATGTCTTTAATTTTGCTGTTATAAAGCGCCCCGAATATAACCGAACCCACGCCCACTTTTTCGGCGATTTCCCGCTTGTTTTCAAGCGACGGATTTTTATCTTCTATTACTTTATAAGCCTTTTCCACGCACTTGTTTATAACGTCTTCCAGCCATACGACTTTACCGTTGCGGGTAGACATGGCGCCGTCTTCCAGCGATACCATACCGTAAGCCACGTGTACCATATCTTTAGCCCAGTCGTTACCCAAAAGTTCTAAAACCTTGAAAATCTGTTTGAAATGCAAGTTTTGCTGGTATGCCACAACATATAAACATTTATAAAAACCGTAAGTATTTTTACGGTAATAAGCTGCGGCAAGGTCGCGCGTGGCGTAAAGAGAAGCTCCGTCCGAACGAAGTATAAGGCAAGGCGGCATTCCGTATTCTTCCAAATCAACGATGCCCGCTCCATCGCTTGTCTTTAAAAGTCCTTTATTTTTAAGTTCATCTATAACGGGCTGCATTTTGTCAAGATAAAAACTTTCGCCGTTATAGCTGTCGAATTTAACGCCGAGGCGATTATAAATTTTATCGACGTAAGCAAGAGTAAGCGACTTAAACCACCCGAAAATTTCGTTAGCCTCACTATCTCCGCTTTCGATAAGGCGGAAATATTCGCGCGCTTCAGCCTGCATTTGGTCGGTTGCCTCGCTGTTAAAGCGTACGTACAGCTCGTTTATGGCGTGAATACCGCCCTTTTCAACCTGCTGCTTATCCCCCCAGTGTTTATATGCACATATAAGCTTGCCGAATTGGGTGCCGTAGTCGCCCAAATGATTTATGCCTACGACATTGTATCCCAGAAAGTTATATATTTTGTACAGTGCGCCGCCGAGAACGGTTGTGGAAAGATGACCTATATGAAAGGGCTTTGCGATATTTACCGAAGAATAATCGATACAAACCGTTTTACCTTTACCTACAGCAGACGAGCCGTAACCTGCGCCCGCCTTTTCTATTTCCGCAAGCGTACTTTCCGCAAGATAAGATTTGTTTATTTTAAAATTAAGATAACCGTTTAGCGCGGTAACCTGGCCTATAACGCTGTCGGAAGAAATACTTCCGGCAAGCGAAAGGGCGATTTGAACAGGCGGTTTGCGTAAAATTTTGGCAAACTTGAAACAAGGCAATGCATAGTCCCCCATTTCGGTATTGGGGGGAACGGCAATAGCTTCCACTATTTCCGCCTTTGAAATTCCGTCGATGACTATTTTGTCTGCAATATATTTTTTATAATCCATAACTTTACCTTTAATTTTGTACATTTTATCATAAGGGCAAAATTTTGGCAACTTTTAGCGCAAAGCGTTTTGATTTTTTTGGCGTTTATATTATAATTAGGGAAAATTGATTTTAAGGAAGCCAATATATGAAATTAGGTGTTGTGGGATTGCCGAACGTAGGCAAATCTACCCTGTTTAACGCTATTACGCACGCTGGCGCCGAAGCCGCAAACTATCCGTTTTGCACTATCGAACCCAACGTCGGGGTAGTTGCAGTTCCTGACGAACGGCTAGACAAGCTTGCGGCGCTGTATCAAAGCAAAAAAGTTACCCCCGCTATTGTAGAGTTTGTTGACATTGCGGGGCTTGTTAAAGGCGCTTCACGCGGGGAAGGTCTGGGAAATAAATTTTTATCGCATATACGGGAATGCGACGCGATAGTTCACGTTGTGCGCTGTTTCGAAGACGAAAACGTTACGCATGTAAGCAATTCGGTCGACCCTGTCGCCGACATTACCACCATCACTCTCGAACTTATTCTTGCCGACATTGAAGCCGTAAACAAGAGGCAGGACCGAATACGCAATACCGCGCGCGGCGGAGCAAATAAGGAGGCTGCGGCAGAGTACGCGCTGTTGGAAAGGCTGGAAAAATTTTTATCGGAGGAAAAGCCAGCAAGACTTTTCGAGTGCGATAAAAACGAGAAGCCGTTTTTGGACAATTTGTTTTTACTTACGTCAAAACCCGTAATATACGCCGCCAATATTTCCGAATTCGATATGGGTAAACCCGAAGACGAAATTGCAAACGTTGTTAAAGTTAAAAACCATGCGTTAAAAGAAAACAGCGACGTTATGGTTATTTGCGCAAAAACAGAAGAAGAACTTTCTAAACTGCCGCCCGACGAATGCGCTATGTTTTTGGAAGAGCTTGGCTTAACCGAAAGCGGACTTAACCGCCTTATTAAAAAAAGTTACCGTTTATTAGGGCTTATTTCCTACCTCACCGCAGGCGAAAAAGAAACGCGCGCATGGACTATTGTAAACGGTTACAAGGCTCCGCAGGCGGCCGGCGTGATACACAGCGATTTCGAAAAAGGGTTTATACGCGCCGAGGTGGTTGAATGGCAAACGCTATTGGATTGCGGCGGACTTGTGGGCGCGCGCGAAAAAGGCAAAGTACGCAGCGAGGGCAAAGATTACGTCGTTAAAGACGGCGACGTGATACTTTTCAGATTTAACGTTTAAATCATAATTTAATATTTAAAACCCCGCTTTTCAAGCGGGGTTTTTACTGCACCAAAATATTCAAAATTTTTTCTCTGATAGAAGAATTTGCGCCGAAACACGTTTTTTCGCCGGCTATAAAATCAACGACCGCTTCACCTTTCCCGAGCACAACAATTCTGTCGGCAAGATAAATTGCCTCGTCTATGTCGTGCGTAACAAAAAGGGTTGTTTTCCCTTCTTCCGATTGCAAAGTTTTAAATAAATTCATTACCGAAAGTTTGGTTTTGTAGTCTAACGACGAAAAAGGTTCGTCCATCAACAGTATATCACTTTTTTTTAAAAAGGCGCGGCACAGCGACACCCTTTGCGCCTCGCCGCCCGAAAGCTGTGAAGGAAAGGCAAAACGTTTATCCTTAAGTCCAACCTTTTCCAGCATACCTACGGCGCTTTCCTCCGTCGAACCCGTAACCGTTAAATTTTTTAATATGTTTACATACGGAATCAGGCGCGGCGACTGAAATACGTACGAAACGCTTATGGGTGAAATATCTCCACCGTAGGTAACAAGCCCTGCCACGGCGTTTAAAAGGGTAGTTTTTCCGCAACCGCTTTCGCCAAGCATGCAGGTAATTTTCCCCTCTTCCAAATTTAAATTAAAATTGTCGTAAACGCGTGTTTTACCGTAAGTTACCGATAAGTTTTTAATTTCAATCACAGCGCGCCGCCTTTTTCCATTTGAATAATTTATCCGCTAACAGACGGAAAAACGCCTCGGTTAAAATTCCGAACAACACCGCCGCAAGCGTAAGCGCGGCTATGCGCGGAAGATTGATATTTGCCTGCGCCTCGCTCATCAGTCCGCCCACCGCGGTATACGTGGAAGCCATAACCTCTGCGGAAATAATAAGCTTTAACCCGAACGAAATGTTTGTGCCTGCGTCTTTTATTGCGGCAGGCGCTATGTGCGGAAGATAAATATTTGCAAGCCTACTGCGTAAGGAAAGTTTGTATACCTTTGCCATTTGCAAAAGTTCGCCGTCCACGCTTGCTATTCCGTTTGAAAGCTGAGAATAGCACATAGGAAACAGCACCAACAAAGCCACCGCCACAGGTGCGGTACGCGGCGTAAGCAGCACTAAAATCAGCAACAAAACCGCCATTGTTGGCAAAGTACGGAAAAAAGCGGTTACGGGACGCATAAACGCGGCAAAAGGTTTAAATACCGCCGCCAGACATGCGCAGCCAGAAGCCAATATTAACGAAATAAGAAAAGCAACCAGCGTACGCGCAAACGTATGCGCGACCGCGCTCCAGAAAAATCCTTTGGAAAACAGCAGAAAAAATTCTTTCAACGACGCGCCTACGGGCGCCACCAAGAATTCGTTTTTTACCGTTGCAGCCGCAACAATCCATACCGTCCACATTAAAATTATTGCGGACAGCGAATATAAAATATTAAATTTGCTGTAGGTTAAAAGTCTTTTCATTATAGGTAAAAAAATTCGTCGGACGCAGTTCCCCAGACATTGCCTGAAACTGCGTTAAGTTTTTGCATATAAGCGTTTAATTCAATTTTACAGTCAGCCGCCGCGACAAAATTTATTCCGCAGTTTGCTATGACAGATTTGGAAAGATTACCCGCATTGAAAGTGTGCTGCAAATCGCCTTCTGTAATTTTATTAATTGCAGCCTCGATTTGTTCAGGCGAGGTTTGCTCGCTTAAAATCCAATTTTTCGAATTATTAAAACTTAAAATAAAATCGTTAACCGCTTGCACGTTATTTTGAACAATTTCTTTTTTAACTACCGCTACCGCCTGAGGATACCCTGTCTGACCTCCGTAAAGCGTTTGTAAACTGCCCGCCGCCGACAGTTTACCCTGCGTTGCGGCAATTTTTGTGCTTGCGGCGGGCTCGGACACAACGAAATAATCGCAAGCGGTATTTGACGGCAAAACCTCCTGATCGGAAACGTTTTTCAAATTAACTTTGTCGCCTTCCGCCAAGGCGCCGTCTTTAAGTTCGTTATATTCTATTCCGTTATCCTGTAAAATCACTTTAAACGTTAATCCCGGAACGTTAGCCAAATTTATTATGCCAACCGTTTTGCCTTTAAGCTTTTGCAAATCGGAAACAGCGGAAATATCTTCGCCGCCTTGCTTTTTAAGTAAAAAGAGGTTGCCGTGCGTTACGGTTCCCAGCAATTTATACTTTTCGCCGCTACCCAAAAGTTTTACCGCGGCGTTAACCGGAACAACTGCAAAATCCGCCATAGGATTTTCGCCGCCTATATATGCGTTTACGGTATTTGCGGCAATTACTTTTACGTTAAACGCGTCACTTTCCGCCAAAGAAACAACCGAAAGCGCTGGCGCGCCGTCGGGGACGTAAACCGACAGCTTATTTCCGCTCCCCTTATTACAGCCCGCCGCGCCTAACGCGCAGGCGACGGACAGCACTGTCGCTATTAACAACGTTAACAATTTTTTCATTTCGTCTCCTTATTTAAGACATTTTTAATACCAAAACTCCGCCGAGAGGGCACCCTGCATTAAGTAATCGGGCGCTTGTCTATTTAAAAGTACAAATTTTTATTTTTTTGAGGTTACCGTTTTAGCGGAAACTCCCGCAATCATACCTATTTTACCGGTAATAAGATTAATTATTTCGGTAGGTGCGTCTACAACCACGCATAAAACCGAAACGCCCTTTTGTTTATACGGTATGCCCATTCTGCCAACGGCATAATCGCCGTAATCGGACAGAATTTTATTGATTGTCGCGCTTGCCGAACGGTCTTCGACAATTATGCTTATAATTGCTATGCGGTTTTCAGACATAAAAAAACTCCCCTACGCCGTAAGAGAGAGCAAAAAACAGAGCTACAAATTTACATCCGAGCCGTGATTATTAAACTCTTTGTCCTCAGGCGAACCTTTGAATTCAGATAACAAAATTTTAACATAAGCGAATAATTTTTTCAAGCAATTGCATACTGAAATTATGAAAAGAATTAAATTATCACTTATATGCAGTGCGGCGCTTTTGATGGCGCTTTCATTAACAGGCTGTATGGGCGGAGATTCGGGCAATGCCGATAAACACGGCACAGAACAGAGAATTGAAACCCGGATGGACGAAAATACGCAGTGCCCCGACGGTGATTGCGACGAAAAACGCACAAGCGGAAAACGCCTTGAAAACGACGGAAAATGCCCCGACGGTAAGTGCCCCGAACGAGAAGACGAATGTCCCGACGGCAGGTGTCCCGAAAAGCCTTCGCGCGGAGGAAAGCACGGAAGAGGTCGGGTTAAGCCTCTGCCCTGCCCCCGTAAAGGCAATTAATTGTAAAACTGAAGATACCACGGCAGTAAATCAAACTGCGGAACAAAGTAAAAGCCCTGCGGCAATATGCCGCAGGGCTTTTTTGAATTTTCGTACCAATTCTTATTACATCTAATTTATTACGCAGAATAAATCTCGATTTTGGAAATAGTGGTCGTTCCTGTCTTTCTCATAATTTCATAAGACTTTCCGGCACTTAAATTTAATGTTACAACACCGTCAACCGCATTTACAGCAACTCCGTCAAGGTTAAGTGCAGCTCCGGCAGCTAAAGTAATTTTTAATGTGCATGCCTTTACGGTAGTTAAATTAAGCTTGGTAGCGCTCTCCATTTTCAATTGTTTATTGCTGTTGGCACTCGCTCCGCTAGAACCTTTACTTGCCTTAATTGAATCGCCTTCAATATATCCGGAGGCATCGCCGGTTAATGCTATAGTCGTTGTAGGATTGCTGAATGAACTTATAGTCTGCAATAATACCGGTCCGCTAGGCGCCGTAATTTCCAACGTTATAGTACCGGTTACGCCGCTGCCGTCTTTTGCCGTAGCGGTTATAATAACCGTACCTTCGGAAACGCCGGTAACCAAACCGTTTGCATCAACCGTCGCCTTACCGCTATCGCTTGACGACCATTCCACTTCCTTATTATCGGCGTCGGCGTTTGTTGTTGCCGTAAGCTGTAAGGTTTTGCCAGATTCAAGCGAAACCGCGTCACCGTCCGCCGTTACCACAATTTGAGTAACTAAAACCGCTGTAGACTCTTCATAAACTGGATACAGAGTAATTTGCTTAGGACTTTCTGGCGTTCCCACTGCTACCGTGGAATAATCGGTTATTTTTTCGCCGCCATCCGTCAGCGACCAACCAATGTGAATACGGTTTCCTACAGCGGGCAGCGTAGGTAAATGAGCCTCGACATCGTTGCCGTTCGCGGCATTTATATAAACCTCGCAATCCTTTGCACCGTCGTTATAAGTAACTTTAAGCGTATATTCATATTTAGCCGTAAACGTATAGGTGCCGGACGAAAGTTTACCGCCCTCGAATTTTGTTTCACCGTCAAACCAACCGACAAACTCGCCGTTTCCTGCGGGAGGTTCGTGAATTGCAATACTTTCGTAATAACGGAAGGTTTCGTCGATATCCGCGCCGTTGTCGCCGGCACCTACCCACTTGACGACTACGTCTTGCGCCACCTTGCTTTCGTCAATAGCCGCTTCAACTTTGCCGAGATAAAGCCTTGCGTCCATAGCTGTGCCGTCGCTGCTCTTAATCGACGCGTTGTCCGCATAGATAAGCACTGTCGTTCCCGCCTTGACGTTAGTTAAAGCTATTTTGGCGTTGGTGCCGCTTGCCTTTTCGTACGTAGCGCCGCCGTCTAAACTGTAATAAATATCGCCCGTTCTGGAACCGGTTGCTTTACTGTCGGAAAGAAGGACGCTGATATCCAGTTTAGCCAACGTGCTTTTCGCAACTATTTTGTAAGGATTGTCTTTATTATCGCCTTTAACCGCTACTTTACCGTCTGCTCCGAGAGTTGCCTTTGGAACAATATACTGCAATGCGTTAGGCTCGCCGGCCACATTAGTAAAGCCCGTGTTTGCCGCGCCGTACGTCGTGCCTGCAGGCGCTATTACAGAGAACAATCCGTTATCGATTACAATTCCTTCCGAAGGCGCCGTAGCGTCTTTACCTACCGACCATTTTGCCATAGGCGTGAAATCGGGAATTTCGGCAGTCGTTACGGAAATTTCAATATCGTCGTAAACCATTACGCCAGCGTCGGCGGTTATTTGAGTATCGTTATAACTTGCCGCAGTAACTTTTTTAGCCGTTACGAATATGTCTCCCAGCTTAAGTTCGGTGCCGTATTTAACCGAAAGCGTTTCGCCGGTTTCGCCCAGCGTTACCGTAAATACGGTATTTTTTGCGGTTTCTGCAATTTTATCTATTTTGTCTAAAACAACCTGCTTGGCTTCTTCAACTCCGACTATCGTAGATGCGTTGTGTATAACCCACATATCCGCCGACCACTTGGATTGATCGGTAAGCGTAGAAATATCGTATTTTATTTCTTCGTCGATTGCGGCTTTTGCGCTTTCGCTGTACAAATCGGCTTTTATTTCGTCGGCGTATTCGGTTATAGCCGTATAGGCCGCGCGCCTTGCAATTCTTACGCGCATTGCGTTCGTCTCTTCAACCCTTATTTCGGTAACCCTTGACTTAACCGAAGCCGCGTCGATTTTCGCCACAGCCGCCGCATAATCTTCCGCAAGTATATTTAATACTACCTGGTCGGTTATATCTGCGATTAATTCGTCGTAAGTGGCTTTAAGAGTGGCTTTTTCCCTTGTTTTTACCTGCTCGAGAGTTTCAGAGAGCGAAGCAATATAGCTGTCGATATTCTTTTTGGCCTCGGCAACCTCCGCCGCTACTGCATCAACCGTAGTTGAGCTGTTTACGGCAGACGAACGGAGATTTCTGGTTGTCTGAATATCGGCTTTCGCCTTATCGATATCTTCCTGTGTTATACCGTCTGCGGGAGCAAGCGCATCCACCTCGACTTTCTTATAATTTGCTATCTCTTCAAGCGCTGCGGTTTTTGCGTCCTCCAGTTCCTGCGCGTCGGTCTTAACGCCCGACAGCGTAGTTACAAGCGCCATTATATCCGCATTAGTCTTCAATTCGCCTATTGCGCCGCCGTAATTCTCAATTGCCGATATTACGGCGCCGTAAGCTGCAGTATAAGCGTCGGCGTTTATAGTATAACTTGATTGAGGATAGGTTTCGGCTATTTCAGCCTTATATGCTTCCTTAGCTTCCGTCATTGCTCTCGTATCGTCTTTAACGGCAGCAAGTTCAGCAACGGCGGCTACGACTTTCGCATCGGTTTTCAGCCCGCCAATTTCTCCGCTATAAGCGTCGATTGCGGCGTTAACCTTGCCGATAGCCGTATCGTAGGCGGCTTTATTATATGTGTAACTTGCCGCGGGATAAGTTTCGGCTATTTCAGTCTTATATGCTTCCTTGGCGTTAAACAACTCTTCGCCCGCCTTGGTGGGAACGGCTTTCATGGCTGCGACAGCCGCATCGAACGCCTCGTTCATAGCATCCTTTACAGTTGCGCTGCTTATCGCCGTTTTTGCGCTGTTATATGCCGCGGTCAAAACGGTCCATTTTTCGGCGTTATAATCCGCTTCGGCATATTTTGAATATTCGGAATCGAGTTTTGCAAGCAAATCGGACTTGTGCGCTTCAACGCTTACGCCGGCGTGCGTTACGGCAATATTGTCTATCGAAACGGTTTTCGAGCCGCTGTCGCTTGTAAGGAACTTGATACCGCTTAAATCGGTTATTCCCAGCGTTCCGGCCGCCGCTTCGAAGAATTTGTCGCCGTTTATATAAATTACCGCGGTATCCTTCTGAATATCTATTTCGTAATACAGCCTTAACGAACTGCCCGTCTGAAGTTTTATGTTTGTTAACAAACCGTCTTTTTCCACGCCGTCAACGCGCACCCTAAGATATTCCGTAGGGCTTTTGCCTATACGCAAGCCGAGGATTTCACCGCCGAGGGGTTTACCGGTATCCTTGCCGTGAATCTGCATAAACGTCCAGCTGTTGCCGTAATTGGTTATTTTGATATTCGCGTAACCTTTTATTACACCGTCCACAGCGCCGTAATCGACAATAAGCTCTGTACCGCCGTCCGTTGTATCGATAAGATCGGCGCGGTTATTGTTATTGTTTTCCGTTTCGGTTTTAATTTTAACGCCGTTTGCTTCGCCGTATGAGGAAGCGGGCGTGCCCTTGCCGTTGCAATTACCGTAAACGCCCGCGGTACCCCATGCACCGTTCCACTCCGGCACGAGCGCGCCGGTTTCATAGCGCGAGAAATTTTCGTTGATTATCAAATTCTGCGCGTCGTTGACAAGCGTTCCGTAATATGTATCGGCTGTACAGAATATTGTCTGCTTAATTTCCTTACCCTTAACTTTCGCAGTTATAAGAATGGGCGCGTCGCCCTGTGCAACCATATGAACCGTCGCCTTAGTGGAGTCGTTTGCGTCCGCCGTAACCGTAGCTATCGAATCATTGGAGGACGACCACTCTATTTCGGTATCGGTAGAACCCGAAGGAAGAATGTTTGCCTTAAGTTTTATATCGCCGCTTTCAGGGGTAAGCGCTATTCTGTCGAGTTTGTTGCCCGCTTCATCTACAATGTCAACGCCGGTCGCCTGATTTTCAACCGTAAGGTTATATTCTGCAACCTTATTGTTGATAGTTTTCGCGGTTATTTTAGTAGAGCCAGTTGAATTACATTTTACCGTAACTTTTAAAGTGTCCGCCGAAACGGTAATACTTGCAACCGCGGGATTTTCTACCTCCCACACTAAAACTTTCTGCTCGTCGCCCAGCGTGCCTTCGGCATGTATAGTTGCAGTAATTTCAAACTGCCTGCCTACCGCGCTGACGCTTGACGTTGTATCGAAAGTTACGTTTTCCGGTAAAACCTCGTTTTGAGGCGCGTGACATTTCACGCACTCGCCGTCTACGAAAACGTGCTCCTCGTTATCTATCGCGTCCTTACCGCAACTGCAGTTACCGTCGTGCGTGCCGTCTAAGTTGTTGGTCCAGCTGTACTGATGGGAATGTCCCTTGTTCTTTTTACAACCGGAGATGCCTGCAACACTTGCACCAACGGCGCCCGCGATAATAAACACGGACAGTACCTTGGTTAATTTGTTCATTTATCTTTCCCCCTTCGACGGAAATTCTACAGTACAGATAACATTGTTTGCGCAATGCGTTGCATTGCGCTTTTCTTTATCCGTAGGAAAAAGAAGCTCCGTCCATATATTTATAACACTTATATTATATCACTCTTATTTTTTATGTCAACCAGTAAGAAAGTTTTTAACAAAATTTGTAAATGTTTATCGTATTTTTATGTTAAAACAAATTTTTTACATAAAAAATGCCCGTATAAAGGGCATTTAACATTATTGTTTATTATAATTTATCAAACAACCGCTTAAAATTATGCATTTTTCTTCTTCGGTAAGCGCGCCGAGCTGCAGATAAATGTTTTTTACTTTTCCGTTTGAAATATGTTTTGCCGCCAACGGCTTTTCGCAGTTATTAATTCCCTCTTTAACGTTTTCGATATAAATATAATCGCCCGTTTTAAAGTCGAACTGTTTACATAAAAGCGGAAGCATTCCCCAGTTTATTAAATTTGAACGGTAACGTTTAGTGGCGTATTCAACGGCTAAATTGGCTATGCCGCCCAGAACACGCTGACAGGAAGCCGCCTGTTCGCGCGCGGAACCGTCGCCCGGCTTTCTTGCCGCTACGGCGCTGCCTAACATAGTGCCTTCGGCAAGCTTTATGCCCGCCTTACGCAAAACCTCTTCCGGCAGTTTTCCGCTTTCGCGCCTTTGCGCCTCCGTAGCCTTAACCGCTTTAGCCCTGCCGACGTATTCGGGGTCTTTGCGGGAAAGAGCAAATTCGGCAAGCCGTAACGGATTTGAACGGTAAGAGGACGTTTCGCCGCTGGGTATAAGTTCGTCGGTTGTCGTTACTGGGTCGTTGATTACCGAAACCACTTCTATTAAAAGATTGTCGGCAATAGGCAACTGCTCGGGCCAGTCAGCTATGTTGTTACCGTAAATAAGTTCTTCTTCCTGACGGGGATTACCCGCGCCGCGATAAACGCGGTGTTCGTAAATTCCTCCGTCGAAATAATATTTTTTTACCTTCTTGGTGTATTCCGCCTCGGTTGCGGGCGTAAGCGCTCCGCCGTTTGCCGCCGTTGCCGCGATAGAGCGCGCGTCCATAAGCGCAACCGCCGAAAGCTGGTTTTCACCCAACTTGCTGCCTTCGCGGTTTTCGAAATTTCTTGTCGTGTGACGAACGGAAAAGCCGTTGTCGGCGGGCGTATCGCCCGCTCCGAAACAGGGACCGCAGAAAGCCGTTTTTACCACCGCGCCCGCTCCCATAAGAGCCGAAGCGTATCCGTTATCGGCAAGGCACTTATAAACGGGCTGCGACTGGGGATAAACGTTTAACATAAACTCGCCGCTGCCGCAATTTTTTCCCCGCAGAATTTCCGCCGCCTCCGCTATGTTTTCGTAGCTTCCGCCCGCGCATCCTGCAATTATGCCCTGACTTACGTATACTTTTCCGTCCTTTATGCGGTTTAAAAGTTTGTAAGGCTTACCCTTTCCGCCCTTTAGCCTGTTGCCCGCTTTTTCAACCTCCGCAAGTATATCCTGCGCGTTGTCGATTACGTCGCGTACGGTATAGGCGTTAGAAGGATGGAAAGGAAGCGCAATCATGGGCTCGACGCGCGACAAATCGATAACAACCGCACCGTCGTAATAGGCAGGATTTGCGGGATGCATTTCCTTAAAGTCGGCCTCCCTGCCGTGTGCCTTGAAAAATTCACGCGTTATCCCGTCCGTTTCCCATATACTTGAAAGACATGTAGTTTCGGTTGTCATAACATCGATACCGCTGCGGAAATCCATTGAAAGATTTTTTATTCCCGGGCCGATAAACTCGAGAATTTTGTTTTTGACAAAGCCGTTTTTAAAAGTTGCGCCCACAAGCGAAATTGCCACGTCGTGCGGACCGACGCCCTTTTTGGGTTTGCCTTTAAGATATACTGCGATTATTTCGGGGCGCTTTATATCGTAAGTCTGTCCCAAAAGCTGTTTAACAAGCTCGGGTCCGCCTTCGCCCACCGCCATTGTACCGAAAGCGCCGTAGCGGGTATGGCTGTCGCTGCCCAAAATCATTTTACCGCAGCCCGCCTCGCACTCGCGCATATACTGATGGATAACAGCAATGTGGGGAGGAACATAGTTGCCCCCGTACTTTTTAGCTGCCGAATATCCGAAAAGGTGGTCGTCCTCGTTAATAGTACCTCCTACCGCGCACAGCGAATTGTGGCAGTTTGTAAGAGTGTAAGAAACGGGAAATTCTTTTAGTCCCGAAGCCTTAGCCGTTTGAATTATACCAACGTACGTAATATCGTGCGAGGCAAGCGCGTCGAAAGAAATTTTAAGATTTTCTTCCCCGCCCTTGTTATGGTTTTTGATAACCGAATAGGCAAGAGTTCCCTTTACGGCCGCCTGCTTTTTTGCATTGACCATAAAGGCGTAATTTTCACGCACAAGCGCGCCGTCAATATAATAAACTCCGCCTTTTATAAGCTTAACCATAACAACCTCCGCAGTGTAAGTATATTTATTTTACATTAAACCATAAACTTTATCAACCTTTATTCGGGTAAAAACTCAATAATTGTTTACGCTTGTGTTGCCTTTTTATTCCATTAAGGTTATAATAGCCGTATGAAATATTTTAAATATAAATTTACGCGCCTTATGAAGGCTTTAATGATTGCGGGAATGGTACTGTGCGTCGCGGGTTTCGGCGTCAATCTGTTTTACTGCGTTACGAACGGCATACAGCACGCCGCAGACCCCGTATACCCCATTATGCAGTATATTTTAATGTTTTTCGTAACCGTTGTGCTGTTTGTTCTGCTTTTAAGCATTTTTCTTTTTTCCGCCTATATAATAGACGGCAAAACGTTTAAAACACGGTTCGGTTTTATTACCAGCAAGTACGACGCGGAAAAAATAGAGAATATTACTTTAGACAGGAAAACCGACAAGTTAACCGTAACTTTTACCGGCGGCGAATTTATTGTTATAGTAGTTAAACAGGACTGGTACGACGAGTTTATAAATTCGTTGCTGAAAGCCAACCCCAAAATTGAATATACCGTAAATTCGCTTGAAAACGACGGCACGAATAAGAAAGCTTAAGCCGCTTAATTCCGCGGCAATATTACTTAATCTGCCTATCATTTAAAAATTATGACCTTTAAAAAAGTTGTAAAGCGTTAGTAAAGCCCCGCGGAAATTCCGCGGGGCTTATTGATTTTAATTAAGATTTTTTCCTCTTTTTAATCATTTTCTTAAGCGACGTACGATGCTCCTCGCCCGCCATTAAATGATAAAGATTTTTATGGTGCGCGCCCCAGGTTAAAACGTTTAACAAAAGCAAAATTATAAACGTTATTATCACATATACGTTTGTAAGCATATCCCCGTAGCGCAGCGTTAAAATTATCGCCTGCCAGATTGTAAACCCCGCAACGCCTATAAGCGACCCCATAGAGCCCCACTCTGTTATACCGGCGTAAACAAACAACAGTATAAACAGCGCAAGCCCTGCAAAGGCGAACCACCATGTTTCGCACGCCAGCGAACACCATAAAAGCCCTATCGTTGTGGATATACCCTTTCCGCCTTTAAAACGCATTGTTACGGGAAATACGTGCCCCAGCAATGCAAAAAGCGCATAGAAATAGCGCATAAAATCGGAAACTATTATTTGCGTACCCGCAAAATAGTAATTGCGGAATACAAAGTGGGCAACCAATACGGGAATTGCGCCCTTTAAACCGTCGCACAGAAAATTAATAAGCCCCACTTTCAACCCGTAGCGGCGCGAAATATTCATCGCCCCAGGGTTGCCGCTGCCTACGCGCCGAATATCGTCGTGTTTAATTTTTGAAATAATAACGGCAAAATTGAAGCAACCGAGAAAGTAACTTACAACCGCGCCTATAATCAGCCAATACCAGCCTTGGGAGATATAAAACTCTTTCATCAGTCGGCCTTTTTCTCTCTGGTTATTATTTTTATAGGAGTACCGGCAAAACCGAACGCCTTGCGGATAGTATTTTCAAGAAACCGTTCATAAGAAAAATGCATTAAATCGCAACTGTTAACAAACAGCACGAATGTAGGCGGCGCAACCGCAACCTGTGAAGAATAATAAACTTTTAAACGCCTGCCGTTATACGAAGGCGGTTCGTTTGCGCGTACGGTATCGGAAATTAAATCGTTAAACGTGCCGGTAGGAATACGCATGTGCGCGTTTGCATATACCGTATCCACCTCTTTCATTATTTTTTCGGCACGCTGTCCCGTCTTTGCGGAAACGTAAACCGATTTGAAATAGTCCATAAATTTCAAATCTTCCTTAAGCTTGTCCTCGAATTTGTTTATGGTGTTCGTATCCTTTTCTATCAGGTCCCACTTATTCATAACGACAACCGAAGGTTTGCCCTGTTCGTGCACATAGCCGATAATTTTCGTGTCCTGCTCGGTAAGCCCTTCGGTACTGTCCACGACAAGCAAGCACACGTCGGCGCGACGAACCGCGTCGAAAGCGCGCATTACCGAATAATATTCGATATCGTCTTCAACCTTGGCTTTTTTGCGTATTCCAGCCGTGTCTATAATCGTATAGTTTCTGCCGTCGTAAGTAAAACGCGTGTCTATAGCGTCGCGGGTGGTGCCCGCGATATCGGTTACAATCGAGCGTTCGAAACCAAGCAGACGGTTTACTATACTGCTTTTGCCCGCGTTGGGTTTACCCACAACGGCAATTTTAAGGCTGTCGTCCTGCTCGCCGGTATTTTTTTCGAAATAGCTTACGCATTCGTCCAATACGTCGCCTATACCCTTGCCGTGTTCGCTGGAAACGGCGTATGGTTCGCCCAAACCCAGCGAATAAAATTCGAAAACCTTGTCTTCGACATAATCGTCTATTTTATTAACGACCACAATAACCGGTTTTTTGCTTTTTCTCAACATATCCGCCACGTCGTAATCGGAGGTGGTAAGCCCCTCTTTTCCGTCGACGAAAAACAGAATAACGTTGGCTGTTTCTATTGCCACCTCGGCCTGTTTTTTTATATGCTTCCACATCAGGTCGTCGCTTTTAATTTCGATTCCGCCCGTATCGACAAGCGAAAACGTGCGCCCGCGCCATTCGGCGTCGGCGTACAGTCTGTCGCGCGTGACCCCGGGTTTATCTTCGGTTATCGAAATTTTTCTGCCGACTACTTTATTGAAAAACGTGCTTTTACCCACGTTTGGTCTGCCGACGATTGCAATTAAAGGATTTGCCATAGTATAATTTTTGCCTTTTTTATTTTAAACAATTATAATTTATGCGCAAAAAAAAGTAAAGCGGTTTGCGCAGTTAAGCGCAAACCGCCGTTCATTTAATTAAAACCAGCTCCAAATTCCTATGCCTAACACACCGAGCAAAGCAAGCACGAAGAATACCCAGAATACTATTCTCCAGCTCTGGCTCTTATGCTTTACGTAATCCCACGCGGCAAGCCATGCGGCAATAAACAAAGCGATTGTTGAAACCATATTGCAGGCGCCAGCAACCTTGCCGCCCCATTCGATATGCACGCCGCATTTTGCAAGCAAATTTAAAATAAAACTTACCAGCCCTGCAATGCCCGCAAGTACAATGCCCCAAAACGCGCACACCTTAACAAGCGAATAATTGCCGGAAGACGTGGTTGTAGTTGTTCTTTTTTTAGCCATAATAATACCTCCGCAAATTTGACAAAACGATTATATCATTGTGCCGACGATTTTGCAACAAATTTAAAACAAATTAAAACCGAAGCCCAATTTTTTTAACACAGCGGAAAAATAGCCGGGCAACGGCGCGGTAAACGTAAGCCTTTCACCGCTATTCGGGTGCGTAAACTCCAGCCTGTACGCGTGCAACAGCTGACCGTTAAGCCCGAATTCGCGCTTTTTTCTGCCGTACACGTCGTCGCCTACCACGGGATGGTTAAGATATTTTGCGTGAACGCGTATCTGATGAGTTCTTCCCGTATGCAAATCGAAACGGCAGAGAGTATAACTTTGCCCCGCAAACACCGCCCTGCTTAAAACCGAATAGTCGGTTATTGCTATTTTTCCTTTATCCGGCTCAACCACCGCCATTTTAATCCGGTCGGTGCGGCTTCTTCCTATGTAAGTTGTAACAGTGCCGTTATCCTCTTTCAGATTGCCTTCCAAAAGCGCTATATACGTGCGGCGGCAACTTTTATCCGCAATCTGTTCCGCAAGGCTTAAATGCGCGGCGTCGTTTTTTGCGACCACGAGAAGTCCCGAAGTGTTTTTATCTATTCTATGCACGATACCCGGTCTTATTACACCGCCTACGCCGCTTAAATTGTTTAACCTGTACAAGAGCGCGTTGACAAGGGTGCCGTCGATATTGCCGTTACCTGCGTGTACGGTTAATCCCTGCGGCTTGTTTATAACAGCCAAATCACCGTCTTCATACAAGATATCAACGGGAATATCCTCGGGTTTGGCAACGCATTCAACAGGATCGGGTAACGCCGCCTCGATAAAGTCGCCGGTACAAACGCTTTGCGAAGGTTTGGCAATCTTTCCGTTTACCTTAACCAAACCTCCGTCGAATAGTTTTTTAACTGCCGAACGAGTAAAATCGCAAAGACTGTCGCTTAAAGCCACGTCGGCGCGCGGAAAATCAGTCTGCGCATAAAACGAACGGTTACGCATCGCTTTCTCCGCCGTTATCTTCACGCTCTTCCATTTCGTTGTCGCCGTCTTTAATTTTCATAAACTTTTCAGAACTTTCGGCGTCTTTGTCATCTTCGGCAGTTTCTTTCGTACGTTCGGCTTTTTTTTCTTTTTCGGTTTGCTCGCGCTTTTTCGCCGCTTCCTTTGCCGTTTTGGTAAGCGGCAAAACCGCCCACTCGTTTAAAAAAAGTATATCTATTACCGCCCAAATAACGCCGAATACTATCCAGAAATCGGCAAAATTGCAGCATGCCCAGTTTCCGAAAATGTTTACCCAAACAAAATCGCGCACGTAACCTAAAGCCAGCCTGTCGATAAGGTTGCCTAAAGCGCCGGACGCCACCAAAACAAGCGCCGCCTTTAATCCCGTAAATCTTTCGGGCAAAAGTAAAAAGCCGGCCGCCATTACGGCAAGCATAATAAACGTAAGAACTATAAAGAAGATTCTGCCCCATTCCGTGTTGGAAAGAAATGAAAACGCCGCCCCGTAGTTATGATTTGCCGGGTCGTTTTCCACCCAAATAAGATTGGGTATTACGGTAAAGTTCCAGTCGTATTTTTCGTAGCAGAATTTTAATACCAAATCGGCACATAAAAGCAAAGCGAATACGCCTAGCAATATCGCGCTTGCCTTGCCGAAATGAATTTTTAATTTAAATTTCTTTTTATCGGACATATTTTTATTATACCACACCTTATGCTACTTTTAAAGTGTTTAAACGCAAATTTGCGCATAAAAAAAGCGTAGCATTTGTATGCTACGCTGATTTTTACTGTTTTACAAATCCCAAACTTATTAATATTGCCTTGTCAACTTTGCTCATAGTGCCTTCAGGTAGTTCGCCTATCCGCTCTTTAAGCCTGCGCTTATCGAGAGTTCTAATCTGCTCTAAAAGAATTACCGAATCCTTCTGCAATCCGAAATCTCCTATGGGCAATTCTATGTGGGTGGGCAGTTTGGCTTTATTAATTTTACTTGTTACCGCCGCCGCGATTATTGTGGGCGAATATTTGTTGCCCACGTCGTTTTGAACGACAAGAACGGGGCGTACTCCTCCCTGCTCGCTACCCACCACAGGCGACAAATCGGCATAGTAAAGTTCACCGCGTTTTATTGTCATTTTAAACCTCTTGTTTTGCATTTGATTTCGGGGCGGGTATATTACATTATACGCTTGCCCGCGTATAAATTGTTGACGGCAAAACGCGGTTTTATACTACGCTAAAATAAAGTGGGAATTTGTATCATAGGGCAAACGCCGCAAGCGGCGCAAATGCGGTAGGTATAATAGCCGAAAAGCACCAGCAGCATAGTTATGCCTGCAGCTTTTCCAAGCTTGTTGCCGTTGAAAAACGAAAAGCCCAGCAATAAAACCGCAGCAAGTACGGAAACATAACCGTCGGCAAGCGAAGCGATATCGAACGGTGCACCCACCCCGCCCGAACTTATAAAGCCTAAGCCGGCTATAAGCAGTATGTTTGCGATATTGCTGCCGATAATGTTACCCGTGGCAAGCCCGACGTCGCCTTTTCTTGCCGCCGAAACTGACGTGACAAGTTCGGGAAGCGAAGTTCCGAAAGCAACCACCGTAAGCGCGACAATGTCGGTGGGGATATGCAGAAGGTCTTCGGCGATTGACTGCGCGCTATCAACCACAAGCTGCGCTCCGCCCACCACCATTGCCAGCCCCGCAACGGTTATCAGAATTAAAAACCATACTTTTGATTTTAACTGAGAATATTTTGATTTCGTTTTATCGACAAATCCTTTAAACCCCTCGCGCGGAGGAGCAACGGCTATAGCCGTCGCGTCGGCGGCGCCCTGCTCCAACAGCGCAGTCTGCTTAGTACGTTTTGCCATTATTATCGTGTAAGCCATAAACAGCGCGTACAAAATTACAAGAATCAAACCGTCGTACCAGGCGAAACCGCCGCCCAAATCGCCGAGAAGAAGAAAGATGAAACTTATTACAATAAGAAAAGGTATTTCTATATAACGCGAACTTTTTTCAACGGGCAATTTAGTTACAAGCGCGGAGATGCCTAAAATAAGCAGAATGTTAAGCATATTACTGCCGAGCACGTTGCCCATAATAACCTGCGTGCCCGTAATATCGCCCATAGACGCCTTAATTCCGCCTATAACCGAAACCGCGGCTTCGGGCGCGGACGTACCAAGCGCCACTACCGTTAAACCGATTATAAAAGTCGATACGTGCAGTTTTTCCGCTATACCCGCCGCTCCGTCGACAAAAAAGTCGGCTCCTTTTACAAGAAGAACAAAACCCAGAAGCAACAGAAAAATCCACAAAAACGCCATAAACTTTAACCCCTGATTATAGTTTGTTAAATATAAATAGAAAAAAGACCTTTAACTTAAATTTCTTTAAGTTAAAAGTCTTGTTACCCTACTTAAATAGCGGTGTCAAACTCCGAGCTTAAAAGCCGTGATGACGAAGTTTGCCTTAAACTACTCCCTTTCAACGAATTTAATATATCATTTCAGTTTTGTTTAGTCAAGCGTTTTAACGCAACATGCAAATTTTCCACAAGGTCTTTATATACCACGGCGCCGTCGAACAGCGTTTCCGAACACACCTCGGCGGCGCACCCTAAAACGTACTGCGAACATACTGCGGCATCGTATACCGAAAGCCCCCTTGCGGCGTTTCCGCAAATAAGTCCGGCCAGCAAATCGCCGCTGCCCGCCTTTGCAAGCGCGCTTGTGCCGCGCACCGTTAAGGTGGACGTTTTACCTTCGCTTGTAACCGACACTGCGTTTTTCAGGTGTACTGTTACATTGTATTCCGCAGCGAAATCCTTTGCCACTTTTACCGGATCGCATAAAATTTCTTCGCAAGAGAGACCGCAAAGGCGCGACATTTCGCCTATGTGCGGAGTTAAAAGAACCTTTGCTTTCGTCTGCGACAGCGCATCCTTTCCAAACTTTGCCAACGCATTCAATCCGTCCGCGTCTATTATCAGTTTACCTTTATACGACTTTAACAATGCGCATACCGTATCGTAAGTTTCATTCGTACATCCCATACCCATGCCGACGGCGATTGCGGAAGCGTCGGAAAGGGGCTTTTCGGGATAAATACACTGGGGATATGCCGCAGCCAGCGAATATTTCATATTTTTAGGTACCACGGCGTAAACATAGCCGCAACCCGACTTTAATGCGGTGGAAATTGCTAGCGCTGGCGCGCCCAAATATTCCTCCGAACCGCCTATAATACACGCCGAACCGTAATCGCTTTTATGCGAATTGCGCTTTCTGGGCTTGTAAAACGCGGCGATATCTTCATCTTCTGCCGCCTTGGCGCAATCGTTATCGGCAACCACGCCTATATCTTTAATGACTATTTTACCGCAGTAATCGAATCCCTCCCCGAAAACGCAGCCAAGTTTGGGATGACCGAAGGCAACCGTCATATCCGCCTTCACCGCAACGCCCATAACCGCGCCGTTGTCACCGTGCAGTCCGCTGGGTATATCGGCGGAAATAACATACGCGTCGGCAGCGTTAATCTTTTTTACAACAGTTGCGTAATCGCCCTGCAATTTGCGGTTTAAACCCGTACCCAAAATGCAGTCGACTATAATTTCCCCCGCAACAGTGCGGGTAAACTTACCCGTGTAGCGCTTTTTTTCACGCTTGCAGCCGGTAGACAACTCTCCCTCGAAACAGTAAACGGTAACGGCAAATCCGCGCGCTAACAGTTCGCGGGCGGCAACATAACCGTCGCCTCCGTTATTGCCCGTACCGCAAACTATAAGCACTTTTTTTGCGTTAAGTCGGCGCGCCGCCGCCTGAACCTCGTCGGCAAGCGCCCTGCCGGCTCTTTTCATAAGCACTTCGGAAGGCAACCCGAAACTTATTGCGTTTTTGTCCGCTTCGCGTTCCTGTTCGCTTGTTAAATAGATTTGCATTTTAACCTCAGTCTCATTTCAGCACTGCTGATTTTTTTTGTTTTTCCATGAATTTCACAGACAAGGCATCCGTCTTCGTCAACGTCAAGAGCTATTGCAGAGGTACGCACTCCGTTTCTGTCCAGATATACCTCCTGTCCGAACCAGTCGACGTACTTTTTATAGTCGTTTACAGTGTATTTTTTATCCAGATTTTTTATAAGTCTGTTACGAACGGCAGTTATATTAAGCTTTTTGCCCTTATGCTCGCACATCGACGTAGCTATATCTTTAAGTTCTTCCGGCAAAACATTGTTTACGTTAATGCCTATGCCTACTATAGAGGTGCAGATATTGCCCGCGCCCAGTCTGTTTTCAATAAGCGTACCGCAAATTTTTTTGCCGCCGACAAGCACGTCGTTTGCCCACTTTACCGTAGGTTTTAATCCGTACGCCTCCACCGTTTTACACACAGCCACGCACGCGCATATCATAATTGAAAAGGTATTGGCAAAGTCGAAATTTTCGTACCTTTTCATTACGGAAAGATATAAGCCGCCGTTATTTGATACAAACCCCCTGCCGTTGGTGCCCTTTCCTTTTGCCTGCCTTTCGGCGACAACTATGACGTCCTCCTCGAAATTCATCCTTTTGCAGTACTCGTTCGTACTGTCTATTTCGTCAAGTTCAATAATCTTCATCGTTTTCCAAACTCCCGCACGCTCTCTTTACCGCGTCGTATTCGTAACCTTTGGATACAAGGTAGCGGCAAGCCTTATAAACGTTTTCTTTGGTGAGTTGTTTGCCTCTTAAATTCTTCTGTAAAAGCAGTAAAATCTGTTTATCGTCGTCTTCATAATCTTCAAGCGCCTGCTCTACGACCGATTTTTCAACTCCGCGCTTCAATAGTTCGATTTCTATTGCGCGCCTGCTTTTATTTGAAATTCCGCCGACGTATGCCTTACAGTATTCTGCATCGTTGACGTAGCCGTAATAATGCATTTTTTCAATAACGTAATCGACTACTGCTTCAACGTAACCCTTTTTAAAGAGAAAATCGCGAAGCTGTTTTTCGGTTTTCATACTTGCCGAAATATGCGTAAGCGCCTTTTCGGTAGCCTGCACCTTTTCGGTTTCAAGCTGAATTTTATCAAGCTCGGTTTTATCGATTTCCATTCCCGCTTTAAGGCGGTATTTAACCGCAACCTCAAGCTTTATTCCGCAGTAAAACCTGCCGTCGATAAACACGCTGCAACGCGTTTTATCTTTAATCTGCGGTTCAATCGAAGTAATTTGCGACATAGCGTATAAATTTTATCACCGCCAAAGTATTTTGTCAATTATTTGACTTTACGGCCGTACGGATATATAATTATAGAAAATACTGTTAGTAATGGTTGATTTTATGGCGGCTGATTTAAATTGGAGTTCCTTAGGCTTCGGATATATAAAAACCCCTTACCGCTTTGTTGCGGAATACAAGGGAGGCAAATGGAACGACGGCGGACTTACCGAGGATGATAAAATAGTAATTTCCGAGTGTGCGGGCGTTTTGCAGTATGCTCAGACGGCTTTCGAAGGGCTGAAAGCTTACGCCACGCAAGACGGACGGATTGTTACCTTCCGCCCCGACCTGAACGCAGAGCGTATGGCAGAGTCGGCGGCGCGGCTGGAAATGCCTTTACTGCCCGACGGTATGTTTATAAAAGCTGTGGAACAGGTTGTCGCCGCCAACCGCGATTATGTCCCTCCATACGGCAGCGGCGCAACGCTTTATCTTCGCCCATATATGTTCGGCTCTTCACCCGTAATAGGCGTAAAACCTGCGGACGAATATCAATTCAGGCTGTTTGCAACCCCGGTAGGTCCGTACTTTAAAGGCGGAGTTAAGCCGTTGACTATCCGCGTGTGCGATTTCGACAGGGCGGCGCCGCACGGTACGGGGCACATAAAAGCGGGACTTAACTATGCTATGAGCCTGCACGCCATAGTTGACGCGCACAAACAGGGCTTTGACGAAAATATGTACCTCGACGCAGGCACGCGCACGTTTATAGAAGAAACAGGCGGTGCAAACTTTTTGTTTGTTACCAAGGACGGCAGGGTTGTAACGCCCAAATCGGACAGCATATTGCCTTCCATCACCCGCCGCTCACTTTGTTACGTCGCCGAAAAATATCTCGGTTTGACGGTTGAGCACCGACCCGTAGAGCTTGCAGAACTTAGCGACTTTACCGAATGCGGACTTTGCGGCACTGCTGCGGTAATTTCGCCTGTAGGAAAAGTTGTAAACCACGGCAAAGAAATTTGTTTCGCTTCGGGAATGAACGAGATGGGCAAAGTTACGAAACAGCTTTACGACACTCTTACAGGTATTCAGATGGGCAAGATTTCTGCGCCCGCAGGCTGGCTGTACGAAATAAAATAATTTTATGGGCGGAGAATGTATTTCCGCCCGTTTTTAAGCTTATGTACTATTTACAATTCAGGTGGAAACTATTAAACGGCAAACTTGTATATCACGGCATACGCAGCGGCGACAAGCTGAATAAAAACGTTATAAAATTGAGTGCGCGGCAAGAGAGAATAATAAAATTATTGCCCTGCGAACTGAGCGAAAAGCAAGTAAAGATACTCGGCAAGGTAATTTGCGAGGGCGCGGTAGACGAAAGGCTTCCCGCGCTTCCACCTGTAAATCTCAAAGAGGCTGTATTTTGCAAAAATTGCAGCGCCAACGATTTTATTATTCCCGGCTTGCAATTTGATAAAAACGGACTTTGCCCTATGTGCGAACATTCCGAAAAAACCGCGGCTTTGAGGAGCGTCGTTCCCGTAATAGACGAAATTCCGCACAGCAAAAAATCGCGCTTCGACGTTGCGGTGTTCTATACGGGCGGAAAAGATTCCACCTATCTTTTATATTATCTTTCAAAGATAAAGAACCTGCGTGTGCTTGCGCTTACCTGGGAGATACCTTACGCTTCGGACAGCGCGCTAAAAAGCATTGCCAACGCAAAAAAACTTTTGGACGGCGTGGAGTTTGTTACCCGCTCGGTACAAAAGGAGGATATGCGAAAAATTTACCGCGAGCTTTACCGCTTAAACGGCAACACCTGCGCCTGCCCCTCCCTTGCCTACGTACTCTTTTACCCTTTGCTTGTGGAAGAGAAAGTACCCTACTTTGTTGCGGGCAACGAGCCGGCGCAACTTGCGGGGCTGTATTTCAACCGTATGGCGCCCGAATTTGTATATAAATTTCCCGACAATAAGAAACTGAATTTTTTAATAAATCTTGGCAGATTGTTGAGTTTTCGTCCGCCGTTGAGGCGCGGGCAGTTTCACACTCTTACTACTATGAAACAGCTTGCCTTTGGCACAAACGCCATTATCAAGCGTAGCAATTACAGAAACGAATTGGTTGAAAACGTTACAAACGCCATACATACCGTGCCCGAAATAGTAAAACCGTTGAAGAGAAGTATACGCCGTTCTTCGCGTAGCGGCAATATACCCGCGTTTGTACAGGTGGACTTTGACAGGATAAGCGGCGGCAAATACGATTGGACTAAAATAAAAGACGAACTAACGCAAAATTGCGGGTGGGTTGCGCCTGAGGACAGCGGCAAGGGCTTGCACACAAGCTGTAAAATAGAGCGTTGCAAAGAATACAGCCAATTTATAAGATTTTACAATATGCAAAGCGCTATGATACCTTTCAGCGCAATTGAAATTTCTCTTGCCAGCCGCGACAAAAATATATCGCGCGAGCAAGCCGTTTACGAGATAGAAAACACATTGGGCTTTTCGCTTACCGAAATACCCGAATGCCGAATAATACGGGAGTTTTTTGAGGAATGAACTGCGTAATTTACTTTTCCTGTACGGGCAACAGCAGAAAAGTCGCCGAAGATATCGCATTGAAAACGCAATTTAACCTAATCGAACTTACCAAAACCAACTACGACAAAATTTTAAACGAAAGCTACGGCACTGCGGTAATAGTTTTCCCCGTCCATTGCCAAAGTTACCCTGCTTTTATTAAAAGACTTTTCAAGAATATAAAAGCCGAAAACGTTGCGCTGGCGGCAACCTACGGCAAGGCGAACGCAGGCAACGCCGTTTACGAAGCGGCAAAGCTTATAACTGCAAGAATAACAGCCGCGGCGTACATACCTGCGGGGCACAGTTATCTATGCGGGTATAACGACCCCGTAAATGTACCGTACAATTTTATTGATAAAATTGTAAAGCCCGTTCCCGTTACAATACCTAAACGCAAAAAAACTCCGTTTGCAGGTTTTTTGCCTGCGCTGAGAAGCAGGTTGATTGTAAAGATACGGCGGACGGACAAATGCGAAAACTGCAATTTATGCGTTAAGAATTGCCCGTACGGAGCAATAGAACGCGGCAAGACAAATAAAAAATGCCAACGGTGTTTAAAGTGCGTTGCAAACTGTCCCTTTGGCGCGCTTAAATTTACAAGAGCGCGCATACTTACGCGCTACCTAAACAAGACAAAATTTGACGAAACTATTTTATATTTGGAATAACCTTAAAATGCGGGTACGGAAAATTTCCGTACCCGCCTTTAATTTACCAATCGCCGTACCAATAAGTCGCGTCCATATGCAGTACGGGCAAATTAAATTTATTGCCGAGAATTTGCGCAAGCGTCGACTTTCCCGCGCCGCTGTAACCTATTACGCAAATTTTCATAAATCGGTTAAAGAAAGGACGTAGCCTTCCAGATTATCGCTATCGGAAACGGTAATTTCGCTGACTTTGAAATGCTTCATAACTGCCGCCAAAAGAGTCGCGCCGCCGCCTACAAGGTCGGCTGACTTTGTACAAATGGTCGTCCGCCGTATTTCTTCGACGCTCAGTTGCGTTAAAAGCTCTGAAAAGTGTTCCACATCGCGCAATGTAAGCGCCCTGCCGTGCAGAGCATTCGCGTCGTACTCCATTATGCCGTAGCGTATTGCCGCAAGCCGCGTTGCCGTTCCGCCGACAGCGTACATTTTATACTGCGAAAAATCGTGCTCGCCGTACGTTTCAATTCTTTCCGCAACAAACTTTTTTATGTTTTCTAAATTTCTTCCAGCGGCGTCGAGTATACGCACGGTACCAATGGGCGCGCTGTGCGTATAAGTAATTTTACCGTTTAAGCGCAGGGTAACTTCCGTACTTGCCCCGCCTACGTCTATAATTCCGCCGTCGCAATTGCCGAGCGCGCCGCAAAGCCCCGTCTGCGCCTCGCGTTCGCCGCTTAAAACGTCGACTTCCAACCCGCACGCATCCTTTACCTTATCCGTAAAAACCGCACCGTTTTCGGCAGACCTTACCGCGGCGGTGGCAAATGCGTATACGCGCTCCGCCCCGTTGTTCCTTGCCTCTTTTACAAACTCCGCAACTACGTTTGCCGTGCGCCCGCACGCCTCCGGTAACAGGCGGGGAGCAAAACTTAACCCTTCGCCAAGGCGCGTGGTTTTAAGCTTTTTATATAAAGATTTTCCGTCCGCCCATAACATCAGGCGAACGGAATTAGAACCTATATCTATTACCGCTATTTTCATTTTATCCGTAAATTACGGCAAGCACCGGGTCGGCGTCGGAATTAAGTTCGGGGTCAGGAACGCCTAACATTGCAAAAATTTCTTCACGCGTATATATGCCCTGTTGTTGCCATTTAATAATATTCTGATACAATTCGCCGCAAGCTTCCAAATCTTCCAGAATGTCGTCGGCGCTATTGTATTTAGTTACAAGTTCCTGCAATTCGGCTTTCAGCTGGTTGCGGCGACGTTTTAAAACGCTGATTTGCACAACCTGCGCAATCAGAACGGCAATAATTATAAACACAAGCAAAACTGCGTTAACAGTGACTGCCGCCACTATTTTATTGCGTTTTTCCTCGTCCATGCCTCTTTCCTCTGCCGATTTTTACTTTTGCAATGTTATTATACACTTTTTTTATTAAAAATGCAATAAATAAATGAATACTTTTTAAATAAATTAGCGCGCCCGCAATGCACCCGACAAGCATATACAGTCTTATCGAATAAAATTCGAACGTAACCGACGTAAAAACAAACATTGCCGCGAAAACGGCGAAATAAATCAAGTCGCAAATACAGGTGAAAATTTTATCTTTTAAGGTGAATTTCGCCTTATCCGCGCCGCATACGAAGGTGCGGGCAATAAACAGCACGTCGTAAACAATTCCGCTGCAAACCCCGCAAAGGGCACAGGTTAAAAAGATAAATATCTGCATTATTTAAATAATTTCTGCCTTAATCCCGTGCCTTTTTGCGCATATTTTACGCCCGCAAACAAACCGCTTGCCGCAAAACTGCCGGTAGATTTTGAAAACTGCGTTATTTTCATTTCGCTGCCCGAAACTATTATTCTTCCGCCGGCATAAGACAAAACAAGCTGGGCGGGTGAAAACGATTCCACCGCCTCAATCTGGGTTGCAGTAAACCTTTTACGGTTTTCTATTGAGATAATATGCCCTTCCGTCTGTTCCATAATCCACCTCGCTTTGTTTTACGGTATAGTATATTTTACGCGTGCAAAAATTATGAAACATTACAAATGCTGATTTAAAACTGCAAAACAGTGCCGAATTTACACTTTACACTGATAAACAAAAATTTACTTATCCTCTTATTTTTTAACCTTTTTTTTTGGAACGGGTATTACCTCTTTTAAAATTTTAACGATCTTTTGCACCAACTCATCGTTTTCGATATCCAGAATATAGTGTTCCTTTGCGCCGCTGTACGGAAAACCCCTGTCCGCTTCAACCATTAAGTTTTCAAGCTCTTTTATCTCTTTTACGAAAACGGTATTATCGCACACGGTAAAAACAGGCTTTTCGTCCACGTAAACCATATACTCGCCGAACATCTTTTTATAGGTTGCGTCTTCTCCGCGTAACTGCTCTAAAACAAATTGTATATAAGATAAATCGGTAGACATTATTCCAACCCTTTCTTTGCTTTGGCGTTTGCCTTAGCGCGCAATTCGCTGTCAAGTATACGCTTTCTTATACGTATATTTTTGGGGGTTATTTCCAAAAGTTCGTCGTCGCCTATAAATTCAAGGCATTCTTCCAAACTCATCTTTTTGGGCGTTATCAGCCTGAGTGCGTCGTCCGACGCCGAAGAACGCGTGTTTGTAAGGTGCTTGGTTTTGCAAACGTTTACGTTTATATTCTCGTTTTTGGGGCTTTCGCCTACTACCATACCCTCGTACACGGGCGTGCCCGCGCCGATAAACAGCGCTCCCCTGCCCTGAGCGTTAAATAATCCGTATGTTACAGCCTCACCCGTTTCAAAAGCGACAAGCGAACCGGTATTACGGCGGCTTAAATCGCCCTTGTACGGCTGGTATTCGAAGAATACGCTGCTCATTATGCCTTCGCCCTTGGTAGAGGTTAAAAATTCGGATTTATAACCGAACAGTCCGCGTGCGGGAATTATAAATTCCAACCTTGTACGCGTGCCTATCGCCGACATATGCAAAAGTTCGCCCTTGCGGTTTCCCATACTCTGGAAAATGGCTCCCGTAGCCTCGTCGGGAACGTCGACTATCAGCCTTTCTACAGGCTCGCACTTAACGCCGTCGATTTCTTTATACATTACGCGCGGCGTAGACACCTGAAATTCGTACCCGTCGCGGCGCATTTCCTCTATTAAAATAGATAGGTGCATTTCGCCCCTGCCGCATACGCGGTAGCTATCCGCCGAACCCGTTTCCTCTACTTTCAGCGAAACGTCGCGCAAAAGCTCGCGGAAAAGCCTGTCCCGCAAATGGCGTGTTGTTACAAACTTACCGTCTTTTCCGGCAAACGGCGAATCGTTGACCGAGAAGGTCATTTCAACCGTGGGCTCGGTAATTTTTACGAATTTATGAGCTTCGGGACAGTTAACCGAACAAACCGTATCGCCGATATTAATTTTTTCAAGCCCGGAAAAACAAACTATATCGCCCGCTTTCGCCTCTTCCACGGCTTCGCGCGCAAGCCCTTCTATCTGATAAAGATTTACTATCTTGCCCGAAACTTTAAGTTGCGGATTGTTGTAGTTTGTAAGCACTACCGCCTGTCCCGCCTTGGCTACGCCGCGCTCGATTCTGCCTATGCCTATTCTTCCCACGTAATCGTTATAGTCGATTGACGAACACAGTATCTGCGTTTCGCCTTCCGCGTCTACCTGCATAGGGTGTATGTGGGTTAAAATAGTTTCGAACAGCGGCGTTAAATCCTTACCGGGAGTGTTTAGATCGAGCGTCGCAGTACCGTCGCGACCCGAACACCATACCACGGGCGACATAAGCTGGTCGTCGGAAGCGTCGAGTTCCAACAACAGCTCAAGTATTTCGTCCTGCACCTCGTTAAGCCGCGCGTCGGGACGGTCGATTTTGTTTACGACTATTATTAGCCTGTGTCCCATTTCAAGCGCTTTTTGCATAACGAATCTGGTTTGCGGCATAGGTCCTTCGGCGGCGTCCACCAATACCAAAACACCGTTTACCATCATCATAACGCGCTCAACCTCGCCTGAAAAATCGGCGTGTCCCGGCGTATCGACAACGTTTATTTTAACGCCGTTGTAGTGAAGCGACGTGTTTTTAGCGAGAATTGTTATTCCCCTTTCTCTTTCTATGTCTCCGCTGTCCATTACCCTCTCTTCAACCGACTGGTTGTCGCGGAAGGTGTGGCTTTGCTTTAACATTGCGTCGACAAGCGTTGTTTTGCCGTGGTCTACGTGCGCGATTATCGCCACGTTTCTTAAATCTTCTCTTAACATAAATTGAATTTTTTGCCTCGTATATAATAAAATTTAAATATTCAAATTAACGGCGTAATTTGCTGTAATCAATATAATTTATTTTTTTAACGCAAGCGGATTAAAACCTGAACTCGTTTTTTATACTGCGCTCGAAAAGTTTTAAAATTATATGATTTATATCGTGCTCGCCTTTGCCGAACTCATCGGCAAGAAAGCAGCCTTCGTATACGGCATTGGTTATAGGCAGTTCGATATTGTATTTATCGCCCAACTCCTTCATTGCTTTCGAGGTCATAACCCCCTCGGCAAGCTTGCCGAAACGCTTACCTTTAGCAAGCGTTTCGCCGTACATTCTGTTATGCGAAAAGGGTGAAAACAGAGTGGTTTCATAGTCGCCGAGGTGCGCCAATCCGTAGGCGGAAAGCTCGTTGCCGCCCATAGCCTTAATAAGCTTTGCCACCTCGAACGCGCCGCGCGCCATCAAAGGACCCTTTAAACTTGTATAGCCGCAACCGTCCAAAACGCCCGCAGCAATGCCCAAAACGTTTTTTGCCGCCGCGCCGACCTCGGTACCCAACAGGTCGTTTCCGTAATAAAAGCGGATTAAATTCGACTTGAAATTTTCGGCAAGATACTTTTTAAGTGTTTCGTTTTCGCTGTCTATTATCATACAGTTAGGTATGCCCGCAGTAAACGACTGAATGTGTCCGGGACCTACCCAAACGGCAATTTTGTCGCTCTTTATTCCGCTGTCGCATAATACCTGCGAAAGGCGTTTACCGGTGCTTTCTTCTATGCCCTTCATACAAAGAACGAACACCTTGTCCGCCACGGGATATTTAATAACCTTTTGCATAAATTCGCGAAGGGCCTGCGAACTTATGGAAATGACAATAACGTCGCTAGCACTAAGCGCATATTGCAAATCGGACGTAAGGGTTATGCTTCTGTCAAGGGCAACATATTCGTTTCTGCCCTCTTTCTTTAAAACGTCATACGCTTCGCGCCCCTCTTCCCCGTATAAAATTACCTGATTTTTAAGTACGGTAGCCTGATACCAGCCTATAAACGAGCCCCATCTGCCGCAGCCTAATACAGAAATTTTAAGCATAACTACTCCTTTCGCCCAAATTCTATTTACAAAATTTTCGCGACAACCAATAAAAATTTTAACGGCGTTAAATTTCCTTTCTTTCGATAAACGCGCGTGAAAGAGTCACCTCGTCGGTGTACTCTATTTCGCCGCCTATCGGAATGCCGTGCGCAAGCCGAGACACCTTTACGCCCAACGGCTTTAAAAGTTTTGCAATATACATTGCAGTTGCGTCGCCCTCCACGTCGGGATTGGTTGCAATTATAACCTCGCCAACGCCGCCTACGCGCGCAAGTAGCTCTTTAATGCGAATATCGTTAGGACCTATGCCGTCCATAGGCGAAATAACGCCGTGCAAAACGTGGTATACGCCCTTGTATTCGCGCAGTTTTTCAAGCGCGATAACGTCTTTTGGCTCCTTTACTACGCATATTGTGTTGTGGTCGCGTTTTTTGCATATTTCACAGGTTTCTTCTTCCGAAAAATTGCCGCAAACCGAACAGTAGCGCACTTTGTTTTTACAGTCTAAAATGCACTCGGCAAACTGTTTTGCCTCTTCCGGCGACATATTAATAATTTTATACGCATATCTTTGCGCAGTTTTTTTACCCACGCCGGGCAGTTTCGTAAACTGATTTATAAGCCTGCCTATAGGTCCGATAAACGTGTCCATTTTACAATAATCCGTTCAGACCGCCCATTCCGCCTAAGGGGCCCATCTTCTCTTCGTAAGCCGCGTCCGCCTTTTTATAGCCGTCGTTAATAGCCGCCATTAAAAGGTCTTCCAGCATCTCTACGTCTTCTTCGTCCGAAAGGTCAACCATTTCCGAAATTTTACTGCCGAATTCGATGCCGTTTATTACTTTTTTACCGTTCATATACACGACAACCGTTTCGTCGCCTTCTTCGCCGCCGCCCGAAAAACCGAGCACCTCCATTTCATCGAGTTCGGCTTCGGCTTTCTGCATTTGCTCCTGAATTTTCTGAGCCTGTTTCATCATATTCTGCATACCGCCGCCGTTTCCGCCTCTGAATCCTGCCATAAAAAAGCCTCCTGTCAAAATGGTGTTTATTTGATTTGAATATCTATTCCTTTGAAATTGTCTCTCAGTTCGCCGACAGCCTTTTCGTATTTGTCTTCACCCTTAGGTTTTAAACGGATATCAAACGAAAAAACGCCCAGCGACTGCAATGCTTCGGCTATATATTGCCTGTTATCTTCACGGTTCAGCGAACGGTACACCGCCTCTACCGAGGTGAAAAGCACAAACGTATCGCCCTCGAAACCGCTTTCCAAATCCATACACAGCGTAAACAACACCGCGTTTCTCCGCGTTGTACGGAAAAGCTTTATAAACCTGCCGAAAAGAGTGGATTTATCTTTTTCCGACAGCGAACCTATCTGCGCGGGCTCGGCAAGCGACGGTTGCTCGAAAATTGTATTCTGCCTATCCGCTCGTCCAGCCGACTCCGGCACGTCGAACGGCGAAGAACTTGCCGTTTCTTCTACTGCCGCAAACTTGACTTTTAACGACGCGGGTTTACCGCCGGTTTCGTCCGTGGCGGCTTGCTGCGGCTGTGCGCCGCACGCCGGTTCCGCCTGTACCGGCGGACGCCTGCCGCCGGAAGACAGCTCATCGGAGCGCGCGCCTTCATTTAAAGGCGGGCGCGATTCGATTTGCACCTTAATCCCCTCGGCAACCTGCCTTTCCAGCTTTTCTATACGTGCAAGAAGCGCTTCGGTATCGTAGTCGGCCGACGGCATAGCAGCCCTTATCAACGCAGTTTCAAGCGATATTCTTCCGTCTACCGCATACCTCAAATCGCCTTCTGTCTTTGCAAGAATCTCGGTTGCACGCAGCAATGTGTGTCCGTCGGCACTCTCTGCCGTCTGCTTTAATTTGTCAAATTTGTCTTTAGGCAAATTTAAGATATCTTCTGCGTTCCGGCACATTTTAACAACCGCGAGATTGTTTAGAAAGGTTAATAAATCCCTTAAAAGCACACCTACGCCTTTGCCGGTAGCAAGCACGTTTTCGGTTGCGGTAAGCGTTTCGCCGCCGTTTTGCGATATTACCGCCGACACAATGTCAGCCACGGCGAAAAAGTCGGCTTTGCCCAATACCTTATTAACGTCGTCATAGGTAAGTTTGCCGCGCGAATACGAAGCGCACATATCGGCAATCGACAAGCTGTCGCGCGCGCTGCCGTTGCCTGCACGTGCGATTGCCGCAACCGCCTCGTCGTCGTAACTTTTGCCCGTTCTGTCGTAAACGCTTTTAACAAGCCCCTCCAGATCGGACTGGGGAATAAGCTTAAAATCGAAACGCATACAGCGGGAAAGTATGGTTGCGGGAATTTTTTGCGGCTCGGTCGTCGCAAGAATAAACACCGCGTGCGCGGGCGGCTCTTCAAGCGTTTTTAAAACCGCGTTGAACGCCGACTGCGTTAGCATATGAACCTCGTCGATAATATAAACTTTGTATTTTCCGTTTACCGGCGGGTACTGAACTTTTTCGCGTATATCGCGCATCTCGTCTACGCCGTTGTTTGAAGCCGCGTCGATTTCCGAAATATCCAATGCTGCGCCGCTTGCAAGCGCCCTGCACGTTGCGCACGCTCCGCACGGAGAACCGTTTACGGGATTTTCGCAGTTTATAGCCTTTGCAAAAATTTTGGCGAGCGTAGTTTTACCCGTGCCGCGCGGACCGCAAAACAGGTAAGCGTGACCGATTTTGCCCGTTTGTATCTGATTTGTAAGTATTTTTACTATATGTTCCTGCCTGACAACACTGTCAAAAGTAGTCGGACGGAAGGTACGGTAAAATGCGAGATACGCCATAATTTCCCCTGTTATTTTATAAATATTCCGCTTAACTTGTGCTTTGCGCGCACAAGGGCGTTATCCGTTTGTTTGTACGTTTTATTTAAAGCGGAAGCTATTTCCGCCATTGTCGCCCCCTCGATATACATACAAATCGCCTTGTATTCTAGGTTTGACAGCGCGCCCTTTATTTTTAAAAAAAACTCTTCGGCCGCCTCGCTGTCCAAAAGCAGCTCTTCGGGACTGAAAGACGATTTTAAACCGTCGTTTTCGTTGAAAGGCGAACTTTCGTTAAGCGCCGTGTTTTTGCCCGCGCACGAATTTTTTACAGCGTCCAAAATGCGGTTTTTTATACACGCGTGCGCATAGGCGGAAAATCCGCTTTCGCCTTCGAAAGAAATTATTGCGGAATACAGCCCGCACATTCCTTCCTGCACCAAATCTTCCGCAGAGCCCCCTACAAGAAAGAAACGTCTTGCAACCGAAAGCACGTTGTTCTTATAGCGGATAAGCAAATCTTCAACCGCTTTTTTATCGCCGCCGCGAAACCGCGTCACCAGTTCTTCGTCGCTCAGCATTTGACCCGCCTGTATCTTAAAACCTCGTATGCGGCTATGCCCAGCGCAACCGAAGCGTTTAACGAATTTACTTTTCCGTGCATTGGAAGCGACACTGCGAAATCGCATTTTTCTCGCGTGAGTTTTTTAACTCCGCTGTCCTCGCCGCCGATTACCAGCGCAACGTTCCCTCTGAAATCCGCCCTGTAAATATCTTCGCCATCCGCCTCGAGAGCGTACAGCCAGTATCCGTTTTTTTTCAGTTCGTCTACCGCGCGGTTTAGCGAATTTACTTTAGCCACTTTTACGTGATTTGCCGCGCCCGCCGATATACGCACAACGGCTTCCGTTACGCTTGCCGAATTCGTAGACTGAATAACTACTCCGTCTGCTCCTGCGCATTCGGCAACCCTTATTATCGAACCCAAATTGTGCACGTCCTCGATACAGTCGCACAGTATAACAAAACCGCCGTTTTCGCCCTTTGACCCCATAATATCGTCCAACGAACAATATTTATAGTCGGAAGAAAAGGCGATACAGCCCTGATGTCTGCCGCTTTCGCTCTCTTTGTCCAGCACTCTTTTATCGACAAACTGAACGCGCACGCCCTTTTCCCGCGCCATGGCGAAAATTCTTCCCAAACTGCCCTGAGCGTTTTTTTCCATAAGAATTTTTTCAATTGTCTTATCTGTTTTCAATAGCTCGGTAACGGCGTTTCTGCCTTCTGTTTTCATTTATTTCCACCCTCTGCAAGCTGCGCTATTCTTGCATACTGCCCCGTGACGTACAGATATCCTAAAACCGCCTCGAATCCTGTTGAACGGTTATAGTCTGCAACCGACGCGTTTTTGCTTTTAGTGCTCTTTTTGGCGTTGCGTCCGCGGTGGTAAATTTCTTCCTCTTCAGGGGTGAACATCCCCTCTATTTTCAAAAGCAAATCGCTTTGCCCCTTGGCCGAAACCGCCGCCGTACTGCGCTTTTGCAGGTCGCTAAGCTTACCTTCGCAACGCAGAACCTCGCGTTCGCGCACATATAGCGTATAAACCGCGTCGCCGACAAACGCCAGCGTAACGGGGCTTATCTGCCGCGCGCTTTCGGGGCTTATTTTACTAAAAAGGTCAAACACCATACACACCGCAACTTAATTACAAATTATTCCGTTTACAATTATAGCACTCAGGTATAAAAAAATCAACTTTTCAATAGTATATAGCGTGAAAACCTTATTTTTTAAAAAAAATTTTTTGATAGCTTTAACCGCCGTAATAGCTATGGGAATATGCATTGGCATATGCGCGGGGTTTGCCGTTAAACAGGCGTCTGCCGTAAACCCTAATATGCCTACGGTTGTTATAGACGCAGGCCACGGCGGCATTGACAACGGCGTGCAGGGAATAGGCACGAAAACGGACGAAGCGGACATTAACCTTGCCATAGCCCGATTTTTGAAGGGACAGTTTAACGCCGCGGGTTTTAACTGCGTTATGACCAGAACCAACGAAGCCGGACTTTACGGCGACACCTCGAAGGGATTTAAAATGCGCGACATGAAAAAGCGCAAGGAAATTATAGAAAACTGCAACGCGGATATGGTAATTTCGGTGCACCAGAATTTCTGCCCCCTCCCTTCGAAACGCGGCGGCATAGTCTTTTTTGAAAAATCGAGCGCAGCCAGCGGCGCGCTCGCAAACAAAATTCAAAGCGAACTTAACGCTTTGCCGCAATGCAAAAAGCCGACCGGCGCAATGTACGGCGA
This sequence comes from uncultured Clostridia bacterium, assembly GCA_947053545.1. Taxonomy (GTDB): domain Bacteria; phylum Bacillota; class Clostridia; order Christensenellales; family Borkfalkiaceae; genus Coproplasma. The sequence goes on along the minus strand of CAMRSY010000005.1, from coordinate 24,854 downwards.
TTACTATATGCTTAAATGCACGCAAAGCCCTTCGGTTATCGTGGAGTGCGGATTTTTATCGAACGCGGAAGAAGACAAACTTTTAAACGACGAAAGCTATCAGCGCGCGGTTGCTTACGCCATATTTAAAGGCGCGGTAAGCTTTTTTGCTCAGAATAATTAAAAAGAATAAATTAACGCTCCCTCGCAACTTTCGTTGCGAGGGAGCGTTTACCTTAGCCGCTATTTATTTTTAAATTAAATTCCGTCGTCGTTTATATAAACGTGAGCGGAAAAACCTCCGTCGTCGCGGTTTAACAGCTCTTCCAGCATTTCGTCGGGCCTGTTCAGCCTGCGCCTCGTTTCGGGGTCGTCGCTATTTACTACAACTGTGCCGCCCTTCTTTTTGGCGACGACTATTTGCCGCGCGGCGCGCTATACTTTTACAAGTTTTAAGTTTTAAATTAAAGCTTTTCCAAAAGACGGAAATCTACGCCCTTATCGCTTATTTTAATTATTTCCACTTTTACGGTGTCGCCGATATTTACAACGTCCTCAACCTTTTCAACGCGCTTGCTTGAAAGCTTGGAAATGTGAATCATACCGTCTTTGCCGGGCGCAAACTCTACGAACGCGCCGATAGGAATTACGCGAACTACAGTTCCCACAAACATATCGCCAACCTCGGGGTCGTGAGCGATTGAAAGAATAATCGCCTTTGCCCTTTCCGCATTCTCGATAGGACCTACCGCAGAGATATAGCCCCTACCGCTGTCGTCGTCGTTAAACTCTATTTCCGTGCCCGTTTCTTCCATAATCTTTTTGATTACGCAGCCCTGCTTGCCGATAACGTCGCCTATTTTGTCGGGATTGATTTCAAAACTGATAATCTTGGGAGCATAGACTGAAAGCTGGGGAGCAACCTCGGGAACGCATTCGAGCATTTTAGCCAAAATTACCTGTCTGCCCTCGTTTGCCTGATTGATTGCCGTGTGCATAATCTCTTCGGAAATGCCTTTGATTTTAATATCCATCTGAATTGCGGTTATGCCCTTTGTGGTGCCCGCAACCTTAAAGTCCATATCGCCGAGGAAATCTTCCAAGCCCTGAATATCCGTCATAACGCGAAATTCGCCAGTTTCCTGATTTTTGATAAGCCCCATAGCCACGCCTGCAACGGGTGCGCTGATAGGTACGCCCGCGTCCATAAGCGCCATTGTGGAGCCGCAGACGGAAGCCATTGAGGAAGAGCCGTTGGATGAAAGGATATCGTTTACAACCCTTATTGCGTAGGGAAACTCGTCCTCGGTAGGAAGCACGGGTACAAGCGCGCGCTCTGCAAGTGCGCCGTGCCCTATTTCGCGCCTGCCGGGGGAACGGAGCGCCTTTGCTTCGCCCGTGCAGTAACCGGGGAAATTATAGTGGTGCATATACCTTTTATACGTTTCTTCATCCAGCCCTTCAAGTTTCTGCACGTCGCTCATCATACCAAGCGTGCAGGTAGTCATAGTCTGGGTCTGTCCCCTTGTAAATATTGCCGAACCGTGGGCGCGGGGAAGAATGTGCTTTTCGCACCAAATGGGGCGCACGTCCTTTAAACCTCTGCCGTCGGGGCGGATACCCTTGTCGAATATTTTCGCGCGTACCTTTTCCTTTGTAAGGTAGTAAAGGCTGTCCTTTATTTCCCTCTTGTTGTCGGGGTAGATTTCGGCGAAGTGCTCCAAAGTTTCCTCTTCAACCTGTGCCTGCCTTACCTCTCTTTCCTGTCTGTCGAAAGTTTCGATAGCCCAGTCGACCTTGGCACCCGCATAAGCTCGAACCTCTTTGTCCAACTCCTCGGGAATATGGTACAGCTCGATTTCAAGCTTCTTCTTGCCCACTGCGGGAACGATTGTACCCTCGATATACTCGCAAATCTTTTTAATTTCGTTATGTCCGTACATTATGGCGCCGACCATCTCTTCGTTGGTAACCTCGTTTGCGCCCGCTTCAATCATAAGAATCGCGTCTTTAGTGCCGGCAAGATTGAGGTGGATAGCGCTTGCGCCGCGCTGAGCCAAATCGGGGTTGATAACGTACTTTCCGTCTACCATTCCGACAACTACCGAGCCGGTAGGTCCCGCCCAGGGGATATCGGAAATTGCGATTGCAACCGACGAACCTATCATTGCAAGGGGTTCGGGCTGAATATCGGGCTCAACGGAAATAGCCTGGGCTATTACCACAACGTCGTTAAAAAGTCCCTTGGGGAAGAGAGGGCGCAGAGGTCTGTCAATAAGCCTTGCCGTTAAAATCGCCTTGTCACTAGCCCTGCCCTCGCGCTTTTTAAACCCGCCGGGAATTTTCCCCACCGAATACATTTTTTCTTCGTAGTCGACCTGAAGAGGGAAGAAATCCATTCCGTCCCTCGGCGTTGCCGACATACACACGGATACCATTACAGCCGTTTCGCCGCAACGCACCACACACGCGCCGTTAGCCTGTTCGGCATACTTACCCGTTTCAACGGTTATTTCTCTTCCGCCTACGGTAAATTTAAATTCTTTATAATTTGCCATTTTTACTACTCCTTTTATCTTCTTTTCTTCTAACCCGTAAGGCGCCGCCCCGGGGCTTTATATACGGAAAAGAGCGCGCAATTAAAAATCTGCCCGCTCTCTTTCAAATTTACTTTCTTAAACCCAAAGCCGCAACGATTGCACGGTATCTTTCGATATCTTTCGACTTTAAATAATCTAAAAGACCGCGGCGGCGACCTACCATTTTCAAAAGCCCGCGACGCGAATGATTGTCGTGTATGTGCTCCTTCAAATGCTCGTTAAGATGATTGATTCTCTCTGTTAAAAGTGCGATTTGCACCTCGGGGGAACCCGTGTCGCCTTCTTTGGTTGCGTATTTTGCAATAACTTCCTGCTTGTCCATTTTAATTTATCCTCCATATGGAACTTTATTTGCGTGCCACAAAGTTTCGGGCGTAGAGTATTCGCACCGCCTTGTAGCCGTAACAAAGGTATTTTAACACAGTTGGATAAAAATAGCAAACGATTTATAAAATATTTTCTTTAAATATATTTAAATTTGCGTAATTATAGTTAATAACTGTCGCCGACGCAAATATTAATTAAACAGCTTATTTCTTTCTTCGATTATTTTTTCCGTTTTCGCAATATAGGTAGGAATATCTTTGGGCGAAGCGTACCTTTCGATTCTTTCGCCGTCCGCGAAAATCCGCTTGGATATTGCGTTTGCGCCTACCGCAATGTTGTCGGCAATTTCTTCCATAACGTCGATATTGTATACGCACTCTTTGCCGCGCTTTGCCCAGCCGCAGTTTTCGTGCCCGCCCGCCTGATATTTCTGCCAGTACATATAATAAGGTTCGTAACCCGCGGCGGAAAGCATTTGCCTTGAAAGGTTAAGCATTGCTCCTATGTCGTCTATTACTAACCTGTTGCAGTTTTCCTTTAACCGCGCGCCAGATTTAAGCGACAGCGTATGAACGGTAATGTTTGCGGGATTGAGTTCGACCGCCCGTTTAAGCGAATTTTCAAAGTCGGTAAGCGTTTCGCCGGTTAGCCCGGCTATTAAATCGATATTGATATCGAAACCGTATTTTTCCGACATTTCAAACGCCGTGTATATATCGGCGCAAGTGTGCCTTCTGCCTATTTTTACAAGCGTTTCGTCTTTGAAGGACTGGGGATTTATACATATCCTTGTAACCCCGAAATCTTTGGTAAGTTTAAGCTTTTCTTCTGTAAACGTGTCAGGTCGTCCCGCCTCTACAGTATACTCGCATTTTTTAAGGTTTAACGCGTTGATTGCGGCATATATGCGGCCTAATTGCTTTTCATTTATTGAAAACGGAGTGCCGCCGCCGATATAAACGCTTTTTATGTTTGTCAGTAACGGCTTTACGCTTTCAATTTCTTTTTCTACGCACGTTACGTAGCCGTCAACGTATTGACGCGTGGAAGATATAGGCGCCGTAATAAACGAACAGTACTCGCATTTAGTAGGACAGAACGGCAAACTTACAAACAAATTCTGCCCTCCTCGGTTTTCGTAAAAAGGCTTTTGAACATTTAAAATACGCTCGATATGGCTTATGTTATCCGGCGAAACTTTACACTCCTCAAACAGTTTTTTATAGTCGCCGCCCGCCGCGGTTTCCGTATACGCCAGTTTAGTAGGGCGGATACCCGTAAGCGCGCCGTAAGGAAAATTTATTCCCTTTGACTTTGACAACACTTTATAAACGGCTAGTTTTGCATAGCGCTTTGCAAACCGCTTAAATTCTAATTGATTTTCGGTTTTGCGCGTATCTGTAAAATCGTAAAACTCTCCGCCGTACTCTATGCAGTTGTAATATTCGTTAGCGCCGTACGAAAAGTAATGGGTAACGTCGTCGTTTTCCGCATCGAACAGGCGGATAACGTCCATTATTTCGGGGCGCAGATATTCGGTGTTGGTATTTAACATAATAAATCAGTTACGCCTTTACAAACGCATTGCTAACGCGTTCGCGCTGAAGAGTGGTTGATTCGCCGTGGCCGCAGTAAACGGTATAATCGCCGTTTAAACCGTAAAGCTTTTTTACCGATTTTATAAGCTGCCCACCGTCGCCAGTAGGGAAATCGAATCTGCCCACGCTGCCGCTAAAAAGAGTATCCCCGGTAAAAAGATAATTTTCAATTAAATAGCATACGCCGCCCGCCGTATGCCCCGGAGTAGCGATTACTTTTACGGTCAAACCGCATAAATTTATTTCTTCTCCGTCTTTCAAAGTTCCGTCAATTTTAAATGCAGGTGGATTTACGCCGAAAATCGACTTGTTTTCTTCGGAAAAAATAAAATTTTCTTCGTCTGCGCCGCAATATATTTCGGCGCCTTTACGCTGCAATTCTGAACAGCCGGCAACGTGGTCAAGATGACCGTGCGTCAATAAAACCGCTTTAACGGCTAGTCCCGCGTCACTGCATTTTTCAAGAACCCGTGCATTTCCGCAGTCAATCAAAACGCAGTTTTTGCCGTCTTGACTTACCGCGTAAGAGTTGCTTTCGTATTCCGCGGGCAAAATGGTTAGTACTTTCATCAGTTGGTTGTCCTGTACACGTCGATAATGTGCTTGTCGCGCTTTAAATGTTTAATAAGCAAATCGAGGTCGGACAGCTTGTTCAGCTTGACGGAAATGGTAAAAACCGCCTTGCCGTCCTTGCCTACCCTGCCGTTGATTTGCGTCATATACAGCCGCATAGCCGATATTTCTGAGGTTATAAACGCGGTTAAGCCCGCGTCGTCGTCGGCTATAATTTTGATACCGGCCAAAAATCCCTGCTCGGCGTCGCCAGTCCAGTTGGCTGGTTGTATTCTGTCTTTATCGTAATCTGACAAGTTGGGGCAGTCTTTGCGGTGAACAATAACGCCGCGCCCGCGTGAAACAAAGCCCACGATAGGGTCGCCGGGAACAGGATTGCAGCAATGCGCAAACCTGACAAGCAACCCCTCCATCCCCTTTACGGAAACGCTGCCCGCCGGTGTATGCTTTAATTTTTCCGCCTCGGTTTTAGGCAACTGCAGCGGCTGACCGCGGCGGTAAAAATCGATAAGCTTATAAATAATCTGGTTTACGCCTACCGCGCCGTAACCTACCGACGCCATCATTTCGTCTACCGAAGCGAAAACCATCTTTTCGGAAAGCTTTGCAAAACTTTCGTCGGTAAGCAGATCGGCAAGCGCAAAGCCGCGCCTCTTTGCCTCCGCTTCGAGCATTGATTTACCCGTTTTTACGTTTTCGCCCTTCATTGCGTGTTTGAAGAACTGCTTTATTTTTGCCTTTGCCGAACCGGACTTTACGAATTTAAGCCAGTCCCACGAAGGTCCTTTCGAATTGGAAGCGGTTAAAATTTCAACGACGTCGCCTGTTTTCAGCGTTCCGTTTAACGGTACTATTTTGCCGTTTACCTTTGCGCCTACGCACTTGTTGCCTACCTCGGAATGAATGGCGTAAGCAAAATCGACGGGCGTAGCCTCCAGCGGCAACGAAATAACTTTGCCCTGCGGCGTAAACACCAAAAGTTCGGAGGCGTACAAATCGTTTTTTAACGAATCGATAAATTCTTTTGACGTTTCAAGACTGCCCTGCCAGTCCATAACGTCGCGTATCCAGCTTAAACGCTGGTCGAAAGAGGTTTCCGCTCCGGTACGCTGCTCTTTGTATTTCCAGTGGGCGGCAATGCCGTACTCCGCCATCTTATGCATTTCCGCCGTCCGTATCTGAATTTCGAAAAACTGCCCGAAATCGGTTACGACCGTGGTGTGCAACGACTGGTATAAGTTGCGCTTGGGCGTTGCGATATAATCTTTAATCCGCCCGGGCACCGGCCGCCATATTTTGTGAATAATGCCCAACACCTCGTAACACTTTTCTATTTCGCCCACTATTACGCGCACTGCGGTTAAATCGTAAATCTGGTCGAGAGCAAGCCCCTTGTTTTTCATCTTCTTATATATCGAATAGAAATGTTTGGGTCTACCTACAACCTCGCCATCAATGCCGTTGTCGCGCAACATTTTTTTAAGCTGCGCCACAACCGTATCCACGAACATCTGACGTTCTTCGCGCTTTTGATTGATATTGTTTACTAGGTATTCGTAAGCTTCAGGTTCGAGATATTTCAAACATAAATCTTCAAGCTCGCACTTTACCTGCGAAATACCCAGCCTGTCGGCGAGAGGCGTGAAGATACCCAGAGTTTCCTTTGCTATGCGCTGCTGCCGCTCGTTTGAAAGATAGTTTAACGAGCGCATATTGTGCAGCCTGTCGGCAAGCTTAATGATTATTACGCGTACATCCTTTGCCATAGCCACGAAAATTTTACGAAAATTTTCGGCATCTTCCTCTTCGTGCGAATGAAATTTAATTTGTTCAAGCTTTGTTACGCCGTCAACAAGATTATATATCTCGCTGCCGAACTCGCGCTTGATATCGTCGGCGGTTGCCGCCGTATCTTCGATTACGTCGTGAAGAAACGCCGCAGCGACCGTAGGCGTATCCAAACCCAGGTCGATAAGAATTTCCGCCACGGCGCAAGGGTGCGTGAAATAAGGCTCGCCCGAGGCGCGCTTTTGGTTTTCATGCATCTTTTCGGCGTAACGGTAGGCTTTTATTAAAAGCTGCCTGTCTGCGTCGCCGTAATTTTCGTTTATTTTATCGATAACTGATTTCATTTTCTATCTCTTTACGAGTGAATTTACAAAATTATAAAGCTCGGAATTGGTAAGCTGTGTTTTAACGCCGCGCACAACGTTTAATTTACCGCCCTTAAACTCAACCAGACCCAGCTGTTCGAACACCTTAAATGCAAAAAGAGCCTGTTCGGCGCTTACACCGAAATCGGCAGCCGTTGCGATATCTTCAAGCGTGTCGCCGGTCAAGTTAAATCCGTTTGCACTTACCTGCCTGAAAACGGATAGCAGCCTTTCCCTGTCGCAGTCGAGCCCGCAAACCGACTTTGCACCGTTTATATCCTTACAAATTTTAACAGTTTTACCTGCCAGCGAAGATATATTTATCCGCGAAGGGCAATCCAGAAAAACTATGTTTTCATAGCCGGATAAATCGCAGTCGTACAGCGGAGACACCAGCACCGTTTTTGCAAGATTTCCTGCCGAAAGCGTGAATAGATTTGTTTCGACGCCCTGCAGATTATATTTTTCAAGCGTTTCGGGCGAACCGGCGACAAAAAGCGTGCCGTACTCGCCGCCGTTGTCTATTTCCGCCTGTGCCTCATTTATGCAAATATAAATTTTATTACATTCGATTTCTTCCCGTACCGCCGAAGCCACGCCGTTTAAACTTATTTCGCGCGCGGCGACGGCGCAACTTTCGGGTTGGTACACCACATCGCGCACATAGCCCTGCAGTTGCTCTTTACCTTTAAAGTACGATACGGAATATTCGAAAACTATATCTTTCGGAACTCGGCTTTTTAATATTTTTGCAAATTTTGCGCCCGAAAAATAGATTAAATCGATACCGCCGCATTTCATAGTCAGATGAGGCGAACCTTCTTTTAACGCGCGTATACGGCAGTTTTCCGCCTGTAAAACAAACTGCGGCTTACGGTTTCCTACTCCAAACGGCTCTAAAAGGCTTAATTCGCGCATAAAATCAAGCGGCGCCGAACAATCGAAAATGCCGTTTACGTAGTGCGAAGGCGTAAAAGCTTCGGCGGAATACTCGTTTTTAAGATATGCGTTAAGCGACTCTTCGAGCGCTTCGATATTTTCATAATCAATATTAACGCCCGCCGCCTGCGAATGTCCGCCAAACTCTTCGATATATTGCGAACTTGCCTTTAACGCCTCGAAGATATTAACCCCGTACACACTGCGCGCGCTACCCTTACATTTATTTCCGTTTTTAACGAAAAGTAATGCAGGGCGGCAGTATTCTTCTGCAAGACGGGCGGCGACAATACCTACGAAACCGGCGTTCCAGTCTTCCCCGCACAAAACGATAACCCTGCCGTAAGCGCCCTTCTCGTTTAAAAGCCGCTTTGCGGAAAGATACAATTCGTCGCAATATTTCTGCCTTTCCAAATTGTACGCGGTGAGTTTTACCGAATAATCGTAAATTTCGCCGTCGTCCTCCGAAAGAAACAACGTAACGGCCGACTGCGCGTCGCCCATTCTACCCGCGGCGTTTATTTTAGGAGCTATGGAAAATGCAACGGTTTGCGAACTTATCTTTTCCTCTTTTTTAAGAAAATTTATATAGTTTTTGCGCGGCGAAAGGTTAATAAGCTTAAGCCCTTCGGCTACTATGTCGCGGTTTTCGCCCGTTAACGGCACGCTGTCGGCAACGGTTGCAATAGCGGTAAAATCGAGATATTTATACGCTCGCGTACCTATCAGCGCGCAAGCAAGTTTAAACGCAACCCCTGCGCCGCACAAATTATCATACGGATATTCATCGGCAAATTTGGGATTTATACATATACAGTCGGGTAACAATTCGGGCAATTCATGATGGTCGGTAACTATAACCTCGGCACCCTGTTCTTTGATGTATTCAACCTCGCGCGCGTTGGAAATACCGCAGTCTACCGTAATAAACAGCTGAGGAAAATATTCTTCGAAAATTCCGTCTATCGAACTTTCGTTGAGCCCGTAGCCGTTGCGCCGTTCGGGAACAAAAACAGCCGCGTCAATCCCGAACTCCGCAAGCGCCCTGCATAAAACGGTTGAAGCGCAAACTCCGTCAGCATCGTAATCGCCGTAAACGGCAACCGACCATTCTTCGTCGCGGGCGCGGGTTATAAGCTTAACCGCTTCTTTCATGCCGCTCATTAAAAGCGGATTTAAAAACCTTTCTTTGCCCGGGCGTATAAAGCCCCTTATTTTATCGGCGGTATTTATCCCCCTGCCGTACATTATGCGTACGGTTTGTTCGCACAAGCCCGTTTCGCGGGAAAGCGCCGCAATTTCATTAAGTTGTTTACCGGAAAATTCCGCTTCCGCAATAATTTTTTTCAACAGCGCTCTCCTTAATTTTTATACAATCAAAAGGGCGGGAAAATTCCCGCCCGAAAGTTTTTAGCTTATTCGTCTTTTGCCGAATCGGCGGATTTTTCGATATTTGCCGACTTGCCTTTTTTGCCCGCTTTCATTGACGCTTTAACCCTTTCGCAAACACCGTCGATTGCGGAATGCACCGCGGGGGTAAAGAACATTATTCCGTACCCTACCGAAATAAGCGCAAGCAAAGCTAACGCATAAGGCGCCAGCGCGCCAGCCCACATATGAGCTATTGCCGCAAATACGCCGAATATTACCGCCGCCGCCATAAGCGAGCAAACCGCAATAAACGTTATAACGCGCACTTCCGCCGCAGAGGTATCTATAACCTCGGCTCTTTCATATTTCGCATATTTTTCATTTGCGAAATTTTTCTTAGTACGGTCGAAAATAACCGCCGACAAAATCATAGTAAGTAAAACTACTACTGCCCCGAACGCTATCGTTTCGGCGCCCAGCGGCAAGCGCGTAATTGCCGCAAGCGCAACGAATATTCCTAAATTGTGCACGCTTGCAAGCAACGCGGAAAACGCCGCGCGCAGTTTATACCGGAAAATAAAGTATAAAAACTGAAATGCCGCCGCAGAAGCCAAAGCGACAGACGCAAAGGTTATTGCCCTGGCGCCGCCCTCACTGACAGTTCCTTCGTGCAGTGAAGCCGCGTTTTTAAGGTCGCCTTCGTTGACCTGCGCATTTAACTTTTCGTTAATTATTTCCACCGCTTCCTGCAGTTTAACACTGTCTGTAGAAGAGGTGAACTTATAAACTATTTCACCGCCGTATCTGTTTTCGGAACTGGAAAACTCGTACGAATTTAACCCGCTTAAAGCTTCGTCGCAAACGGACAGCGCCGTTTTCTCAGTGCAGGTAACATATTGCACTTTCACGCTTTTATACGATGAAAACTCGCCGCCGTAATTGAAAAATCCGTTAGCACAGAAATGGCATACGGTACCTACGGCAAGCCCTATCGCGATAACCAGCGAGCTTATAATAATAAACAGATGGATTTTTGCACAAACTTTAAACTTAGTCATCTTCGTACACCACCCTCTTCAAGCCTGCAAAACCGAATTTGTCTTTAACCGGCGAGCTTGTGACGTACCACATAAACCTTGTAAGCCAGTACAAAACGTAACTTGCCGCCACGCCTATAACCGATATAAGTCCGCACGCGGCAACCTCGCCGACGCCAACGGCAGCAAGCAAAATTGCCACGATGACGAGAACTATGTGAATATCGGAAACGGTCATAAGCACTTTTTTATACGCTTCCTTTACCGAAGCTTGCATTGTTCGACCGCTTTCCGTCATTCTCTTTGTTTCTGCAAACGCTATTGCGTTGCTTATTACAAACAAGCCCAAAAGCACCGCCGCGGTTAGCACTACCGCAAAAGTTACCTGAATATTCAACAGGAACAGCGCGTATAAAATTACAAGGGCAAAAGCTATTGATAATAGCGAAACAACAGCCCCTAACTTTTTGTACTTAACTGTCAGAAGAACGCACAGACCGGCTAAGACGAGAACAGAAGCGATAAACGTCATAAGCGCCGCGTTTTTGCCGCCCGCCGCTTCGGTTATATAAGTGTTGCTATAATCTTTATAAATTAAACTCAAAGCGCCTTCGCCTATGGCGGAATCCATAGTTATCGCCGCATTTTCGGCAGTATATTTATCGTTTGCGGATAAAACAAGGCTCTTTTCGTCTATCGCCGCGTTACATTCGAAATTTACAAGTACTCTGTCGCCTACGCAGAAATATATAACTTTACTTGTCGAACTCGCCGCGCGCGTAGTAAGCTCTTTAAACTTGGCTCTGCCTTCCGCAGTAAAGTTGAAAGTTATGCGCGACACGTTGCCGACGGTACTGCTTTTTATGCTTTTAAAATATTCCGACTCTCTGTCGCCGTTTGCCAAAGAATAGGTATCCTTTCCGTCTACCTGCGCAATTTCAACCCACTTGTCCTTTCCCCTTTTAGTGCAGTCGTAAGTGGTAGCGTTATTGTCGGAATCGGTTAACGATATGGACGTATCAGTAGTTCTTAAGGTCAGATCGCCGTATGCCGTTAGGCTGGAAAGCGCGGCTTGCGCGACGGACAAATCGGTACTGCGCGATTTCTCACCGTCGTCCACAGTCATGCCGGGATATTTATATGCGTTGTAGGTAAAGTTTGTGGGTACGGAAATTTTTATTGAAACTCCGTCTTCCACCGCTACCGAATAAGACGAATAACCCTTTTGCCCGAATCTTTTGTTAAGACTGTCCGCGTCGTCGGCCACTGCCTTTTTAAAAGCGTTTATATCCGCCTCGCCGCTTTCTCCGTTGACAAATCCGTTATCGGTTAAAAACTGTTCTTCGACGTATAATCCGCCTGCAACGATATAACCCGACTGCTTGTCCGACTGCAGATTAACGTATTCCTCCGCAGTTATAACGCCTTCCGGATAAACCGTTGTGTAGGCATAACCGGACAAATCGGCGCCCAGATGAATGTTGCTTGCAATTGAAGTTAAACCTTTTACCTTGTTTGTAGCAGGGAACGAGACGACGGCGAAAAACGCCGCAACGGCTATCGCCAACGCAAGTAAAACGGTGATTATAACCGATTTGACTTTGCCCATCTATGCTCCTCCTTTTATACTTTTGCCGCAGAAATTAATACTTTGGCACAATAATTTTATGTAACCTTGATAATTATATAGAAAATTAGCGGAGTAGTCAAATAATTTTGCCGAAAGAAAACTATTTTTACTCCGCTTATCGTTTATTTTTTTGTTTTTACGTATTTTTCAGCGCTCTTTTGCGGGCAAGAACGTGCATACCGCATTCGATACGCTTTTTCATCATTTCGCAGGTTACGCCGTACGGCTCGTTCATATCGCCGTTAAAGTGATAGTTATTGGCGCTGCAACCGCCGCTGCAGATATATTTGGCGAAACAACTACCGCACCTGTTGCGGGTGAACAGACAATTTTCGGCAAACGTTTTACGTATTCCGGAATCAAGCGCGCCTTCGTAAACGTTGCCCATTTTAAACTTTTCGTCGCCTACAAACTGATGACAGGGATACAAATCGCCGTTGGGCGCCACTGAAAAATATTCGTTGCCCGCGCCGCACGCAGAAACGCGCTTGCTTAGACAGGGCCCTCCCTCCAAATCGACGTTAAAGTGGAAAAAGTTAAAACCTTCCCCCCTCTCGTATCTTGCCAAATATTCGTCGCACAACCTTTCGTACTCGTTTAAAATTACGGGCAAATGTTCCTCTTTAATTGCCAAATCGTCGATATCGGTAACTACCGGTTCCATAGAAATACTGTCGAAACCGCTGTCAGCGAGAAACAGCACGTCGTTTGCAAAATCCAGATTTTTTGCGGTATACGTACCGCGGACATAATAGTGTTTATCACCGCGCGAAGCCACGAAATTTTTTATATTTCCTATTACCGCTTCGAAACTGCCTTTGCCGTTAACCGTTTTGCGGATAGCATCGTGCACCTCTTTTCTTCCGTCCAGCGAAAGCACTACGTTTTCCATTTCTTCGTTAAAAAACTTAACCGCGTCGCCGTTTAGCAAAAGCGCATTTGTAGTGGTTGTAAACAAAAATTTTTTTCCGCGCTCGGCCGCCCTCTGCTTGGCGTAATATACCACGTTTTTAATTGTTTGCAGACACATTAAAGGCTCGCCGCCGAAAAAATCGACCTCCAAAACTTTTCGACCGCCGCTGTTTTCGATAAGAAAGTCGATTGCCTTTTTTGCGGTCTGCTCGCTCATAAATTCGCGGTTAGAGTGGTATGCGCCCTCGTCGGCGAAGCAGTAGCGGCAACGCAGATTGCAGTCGTGACAAATATGTATGCACAGCGCCTTTACCTCGTTTGACTTTGCCGGTCCGGCCTTCGTTTCTTCCCCGAATAGAAGCCCCGCCTCTTTCAACGCGGCAATATCGCCCTCTATTTCCTTTAACTCTTGCGGCGTTAAATAAGATATATCAACGGATTGTCCCAGCTTTGCCGCAAGATAATCGTAAGTTTTTCCGTCGCATTCGTGCAGACTTCCGCTGCCGCTGTCGTATATATAATTAAATTCTTTGTACTTAAAAACGTGTACCATCTGTTACCCCTGATTTTACGAAAACCGTATAAAAAGTTTATAAGGGCGGATTGTTGCTCCGCCCTCTGGTTAAATTATAATTTTATTAAATTACTTTACGCTCTTTTCGGGGTTTTCTTCTCTGGTAATTCTTTCACAGCTTTGATTGCCTACGGTGCAGCTGGTTTTGCAAGCCGACTGGCAGGTGCTTCTGCATTCGCCGCAAGCCGTTACTTTTTTCTCGGCAGGTTTAGCTATTGTCTTAATCATTGTAATTCTCCTTGAACGTTTGCTTGATTTCATTATAAAATAAGCGTCGTTAAAAATCAAGTAATTTTACGACTTTTTTATGTTTACGGCTATAATTCCGACGATTATACCCGCGGCTACGCCGAGAACAATTTCGAATATAAACGTCCAGCTTACGGCAAACGAGCCGCCTATAATAGCAAAAAGCAAATAAGAAAGCAACACCGACGCCAGTCCGGCTACCGCCCCCTTTAAAAAACCTTTTTCGCCGCGTATGAACAGCAAGCCGCCGAACGCTATGGCAAGAATTTTAAACACCTGGTTTACCGGTTTTATTACTCCCGAACTTATTGAAGCAAGCTGTATAATAAGCGTAAACGCAATAACGAAAACCAAAGAAAAAATTAAAGTGGCCAAAGTTGCTTTTACCACCTGCAAAACGCCGTCTTTACGCATAAAAATTCCCTCCGCATACCATAAAATATGCGAAGGGTTTAAATTTAAGAACGTATGATTATTCTTTGTCCGCGCCTTTTTCTTCCGCAGCAGCTTCAACCGCCGGTTCTTCCGCAACGGGTTGTTCCGCCGTTTCCGCCGATTCGGTTTCCCCTGCGGTTTCGTTTTCAGGCTTTTCCGTCTTGACGTCCTTTTCCAGTTTGGCGTCGCTTTCGTATATTGCCTGACGCACGAATTTGATATAGCATTTACCGCTTGCTTCACTGCCCGTTTCAAGCACGAACGAATCGTCTTCGGGGTCAACCTCCACAACTATTCCGCAAATGCCGCCTATGGTTTTAACCTTGTTGCCGGGCTTTACCGCGTCTATTAAATCCTGCGCTTCCTGCTGACGCTTTTTACTGCGGCGGTTCATTAAAATCATGGATACCACCAATACCAAAACCATTACGCCTATCAAAACGTAAGATACTATGTTGCTTGCCGCCATTAATGAATTAAGCATTTCTTTCTCCAAATTTTCGGTTTTTATTATTACTTATAAAGTATATATCAAATCCTGCCGTTTTAGCAAGCGATTTTAACTTTGTTTTGCTTTTATACACATACTTTTCATTTAATATTTATCCGCCGTACCGCGCATAAAATTCTTTTGCAAAATCGTTCAGGCTGTCCGCAAAAATAGCCGCCCTCATATCCGCCATAAGCTTATGCAAAAATGTTATGTTGTGCAAACTTAAAAGCATTGCCGAAAGCATTTCCCCCACGTTGATAAGGTGCCTTAAATAAGCTTTCGTATAGTTTTTACAGCAGTAACACCCGCACTGACCGTCTATCGGCGAAAAATCCTGCTTGTATTTACCGTTGCGCGCAACTATTTTTCCTTGCGACGTAAACGCCGTGCCGTTGCGAGCTATGCGGGTTGCAAGCACGCAGTCAAACATATCCACGCCCCTTTTTACGCCTTCGATAAGACAGTCGGGCGAACCGACCCCCATTAAATAGCGGGGCTTGTCTTCGGGCAGTTCATAACGGATAACGTCAAGCATTTCGTACATTAAATGTTTGGGTTCGCCTACCGATAAACCGCCTATAGCTATTCCGTCCGTTGCGTATTCTTTACAGCGGCGCAGACTTTCCAAACGCAAATCGCCGTAAAAATTGCCCTGAACAATGGGGAAAAGCGCCTGGTCGGCGCGCGTTTTTGCCGCAACGCAGCGTTCGAGCCATTTCGACGTGCGCTCCATTGCCGCCTCCGCCTGTTCGCGGGTATAGCCGTACTCGCTGCACTGGTCGAACGCCATAATAATATCCGCGCCCAGATTTTCCTGTATTTCAATAGCCTTTTCGGGAGTAAAAAAATGTTTTTTACCGTCGATTGACGAATTAAAATATACCCCGTCGTCGGTGATTTTATTCAGTTTTGCCAAAGAAAATACCTGAAACCCGCCGCTGTCGGTTAAAATAGGCCCTTCCCAGTTCATAAATTTGTGCAGTCCGCCCGCTTCTTTTACAATTTCGTCGGAAGGGCGTTCGTACAAATGATAGGTATTGGCAAGTATTATCGAACTGCCAGCCTCCTTCAAATCTTTGGGAAGCACGCCTTTAACCGTGGCCTGCGTGCCGACCGGCATATATACGGGCGTTAAAATATCGCCGTGCGGTGTATGGAATACCCCCGCGCGTGCGCCGGTGTATTTATCGATGTGTTGTAATTCGTAACTGAAATACTTTGACATTATTTTAACCTTAATTTAACGGATTGCCGAACCGTCACTCTTAGTAATAAACTACGGCATTTAAAAATTCGGATTGCCTGCGCGGGACTGATTCGGCACGTTTTTCAGAACGCTTTACAGAACAACAAAACAGATTAGCCTCTGCCGGCAAAAAAATAACGATTAATAAAATTCACACAATCATCATGGCGTCGCCGAAGGAAAAAAACCTATAGCGTCCGTCAACGGCGGTTTTGTACAAATCCAAAATTTTTTCTCTGCCGGTGAGCGCTGCAACAAGCATTACAAGCGTGCTTTCCGGTAAATGAAAGTTTGTGACAAGCGCGTCGACGCACTTGAACTTATAGGGAGGATAAATAAAAATATGCGTTTCGCCGCTGCCCGCATTTAATATACCGTCATCGCCAGACGCGCTTTCAAGCGTGCGCACCGAAGTCGTACCTACGGCGATTATACGCCGCCCCTCCGCCTTGGCTTTATTGATTGCGGCGGCGGCCTTTTCCGTCACCTCGTAATACTCGCCGTGCATTTTGTGGTCGGTAATTATTTCTTCCTTGACAGGACGGAATGTACCTAAGCCGACGTGCAGAAGCACCTCAACAATTTCAACGCCCATATCACGGATTTTTTCAAGTAACTGCGGCGTAAAGTGTAAGCCCGCAGTGGGCGCGGCTGCAGAGCCGTCCGTCTTTGCGTACACCGTCTGATAGCGGCTTTTGTCCTTTAATTTTTCCTTTATGTAGGGCGGCAGGGGCATCGACCCGACCTCTTCCAAAATATTTTCGAAAACTCCGTCGTAAGAAAAATTTATTATTCTTTCGCCGCTTTCGGTTATGCCCTCGACGGTGAACGACAGTTTATCGCAGATTTTGAAAGACTTGCCTACCGTGCATTTTTTCCCCGGCTTGCAAAGCACCTCCCATTTATCCTTTTCCAGCCGCTTTAACAAAAGAATTTCAACCGCACCTCCGTTTTGCGTATGCGCGTACAACCTGGCGGGCAATACCTTTGTGCTGTTTATAACGAGTACGTCGCCCGCCTTTAAATAATCTGTAATATCGCGAAAAATACGGTGCTCTACGCAGTCGCTTCGGCGGTTATACACCATCAAACGCGAGCTGTCCCTGGGTTCGGCCGGTGTTTGCGCAATAAGTTCGGGCGGCAATTCGTAATAAAAATCACTTTTTTTAAAGCGCGCTTCTGCCATTATTCCCCGTCCTTATTAAACAGCGAAAGCTGTTTTAACTGTCTTTCTGTTATTTTGTAACCCAGATGTTCGTAACCTCCGCGCATTATCATTCTGCCGCGAGGCGTTCTTGCAATAAAACCAAGCTGTAATAAGTACGGCTCGTATACGTCCTCTATCGTGCCAGCGTCCTCGTTTACGGTCGCCGCAAGCGTTTCCAGCCCGACCGGCTTGCCGTCGAACTTTTCAGCCATAGCGCGCAAAATGTTGCGGTCGGTTTCGTCGAGTCCAAGGTTATCGATTTCCATACGGTTTAAAGCGAATTTGGCGTCGGACAGCGTTACTTTTGCGCTGTCGTTTACGGTTGAAAAGTCGCGTACGCGTTTTAATAGGCGGTTTGCGATACGCGGAGTTCCGCGCGAACGCATTGAAATTTCACGCGCGGCCTGCTGATCGACCGCGATGCCGAGAGTGCGCGCGCTGCGCGTTATAATTTCTTCCAGCTCGGACGGAGTATACATTTCCAGACGGCAGATTATACCGAATCTGTCGCGCAAAGGATTGGCTATCATACCCGCGCGGGTGGTTGCGCCGATTAGCGTAAACTTTTTTAACGAAAAGCGGATATTGCGCGCACTGGGGCCCTTGCCGACGATTATATCCAGCGCGTAATCCTCCATTGCCGAATACAGAATTTCCTCAACGCTGTGGTTAAGCCTGTGAATTTCATCGATAAACAGCACGTCGCCGTCGTTTAAATTTGTAAGAATTGCAGCCAAATCGCCGCTACGCTCTATTGCGGGCGCGCTGGTCATTTTAAGTTGACCGCCCATTTCGTTAGCAATTATGTGCGCAAGCGTGGTTTTGCCCAAACCCGGCGCGCCGTACAACAGCACGTGCTCGAGCGTTTCACCCCTCTTTTTCGCCGCGTTCATATACACGGTAAGATTTTCTTTAACCTTACTTTGACCGACGTATGCATCAAGCGTTTTGGGGCGGAGCGCGTTTTCTTCCGCGTCGTACTCGCCCTTAGTGCTCTGCACAAGCCTTTCTTCGTCGTAATCTTCTTCGAACATATAAATACCTTTTGGCAAATTACTTTAAAATCGTAATACCTGAACAAAGTTAAACTAAGCCGTGGAAATAATGTAAAATTAAACGGAAACAGGTACTCCGCAACAACGTCACGTCGGGCGAGCCCCCGCAGTTACGGTTTTGTCACATTATTTTAAGCGCCTGTCTTATAATTTCCTCAATATCTTTCGCACCGTCAGCCTTGGCTTTCGATACGGCGCGCTCGCTTTCCGAACGGTTAAAGCCCAGCGACATAAGCGCTACAACCGCGTCCTCGTCGCCGCTTTCGATATGAACTACGGGCGAACTGTCGGCGCCGCCCGCAACGGGCGCTATAACCCTGTCGCGCAGTTCGACTATAATTTTTTCAGCCGTCTTTTTGCCCATTCCTTTAACCCGCGACAAAGCTTTCACGTCGCCCGTTGCTACTGCAACAGCCACGTCGTTTACGCTCATTTGCGATAAAACGGATATACCCGCCTTGGGACCGACGCCCGATACGGAAATAAGTTTTAAAAACATCGCTTTTTCCTGCGGGGACGAAAAGCCGTAAAGCTGTACGCCGTTTGCCTCGGATACCTGCAAATACGTATACACCTCGCACTCGCAGCCCGCAGTCATCTTTGAAAACGCGGAAGCCGAACAATATGTTTCGTACCCCACGCCGCCAACGACGATTATCGCCGTGTCGGCTGAAATATCCAGAACTTTACCTTTCAAATAACCAATCATTTTACACCTTTACTTTATCCCGTACATTATGCCGAATCTCGACGTGTGCGCGTGACACAAAGCCACCGCCAGCGCGTCGGCCGCGTCGTCGGGACGGGGCAACTGCTTTAACCTTAAAATAGACTGTACTACGTGCATCATCTGCACTTTATCGGCCTTACCGTAACCGGTAAGCGCCTGCTTTATCTGGTTTGGCGTGTATTCGAACAGTTTTCCGCAATATTTAATTGCCGATAAAAGTATTACGCCCCTTGCGTGCGCAACCTGTATGCCCGTCGTCACGTTTTTGGAAAAGAACAGCTCTTCAACCGAAATTTCTTCCGGCTTGAACTTTTCGTAAAGTTTATTCAACCCATCTTCCAGCATTGCCAGCCGCACCGGAAAACTTTCGTTTTGCGGGGTTTTAATAACGCCGTAATCTACCGGCACGCAGTCGCCGTTAGCCCTTTTATCTATAACCCCGAAACCCATTGTACCAAACCCGGGGTCGATACCTAAAATAATCACTTTTATCCTTTTATCCGCTATTTGCTTGCTTAACTTTTATAAGTATACTATAATTAGGTTAATTAAGTCAATTAAAGGATAAAGCATTTATGAAACTTTGGGAAGGGCGGTTCGACGCGCCTACGGCCAAAAACGCAGACCTTTTTAACGACAGTCTGCCGTTTGACAAACAGCTTTGGGCTGTGGATATCACCGCTTCGCTCGCACACGCCGCCATGCTGGGAAATTGCGGAATTATTTCGACGGAAGAGGCTAAAAAGATTTGCGGCGGGCTGGAGGCAATCGCCGCCGATATTTTGGAAGGCAAACTGGAAATAGCGGGCGCGGAAGATATTCATTCGTTTGTTGAAAACGAGCTTGTTTCGCGCATAGGCGAGGCCGGAAAAAAACTGCATACGGCGCGCAGCCGCAACGACCAGGTGGCAACCGATTTCCGCCTGTACGCGCGCGGCTCGTTTGATAATTTAACCGACAGCCTTGCAAACCTTATTTTGGCTTTGACAGAAAAGGCAAGCGAGGGCGTAAAACACATTATGCCCGCGTACACCCACCTGCGCAAGG
This sequence comes from uncultured Clostridia bacterium, assembly GCA_947053545.1. Taxonomy (GTDB): domain Bacteria; phylum Bacillota; class Clostridia; order Christensenellales; family Borkfalkiaceae; genus Coproplasma. The sequence continues at coordinate 4,699 of CAMRSY010000005.1, read as the reverse complement.
CTCAGCCTATTTGCGCGGGGCACTTTTTCAATGCTTACGCCGAAATGTTTATGCGGGATATCGACCGCGTGACGGCAAGCCGCGAGCGTGCCAACGTTATGCCGTTGGGAAGCGGCGCATTGGCAGGCACGTCATACCCAATCGACAGAAATATTACCTGCGAAATGCTGGAATTCGACCGCCCGTGCGAAAACTCGCTGGACGGTGTTTCCGACCGCGATTTTGTGGCCGAATACCTGTTTGACGCGTCGCTGGTAATGGCGCACCTTTCAAGGCTGTGCGAGGACATAATTTTATATACGACCGAGGAGTTCGGCTATTTCGAAATTTCGGACGAATATTCCACCGGCTCTTCTATTATGCCGCAAAAGAAAAACCCCGACATTGCCGAACTTATGCGCGGCAAGACGGGCAGGGTTTACGGACATTTAACGGCGCTTTTAACTACCATTAAAGGTATTCCTTTAGCTTATAACAAGGACTTGCAGGAGGACAAAGAGGGCTTTTTCGACGCTGAAAAGCAGGTTATTAACTGCTTAGATATTATGGCGGAAATGCTGGGAGCGATTTCGTTTAAAACTAAACGCATGAACTCTGCTGCAGAGGGAGAATTCTGCTGCGCAACAGACGTTGCCGACTACCTTGCAAAGCGCGGCGTGCCCTTCCGCACGGCTCACGGCGTGGTCGGAAAAATTGTAAGGTCCTGTATCGAAAACGGCAAGACTTTGCAGACCATGACTGCCGACGAATACCGCGCGTTTGCGCCCGAATTCGGCGACGATATAGTTGCGGTGGTTAAAGGCAAGGCGTGCGCCGACGCACGAACAAGTTACGGCGGAGGTTCGTCGGAAAACGTAAAAGCCGAAATTAAGAGTTTGAAAAAACGGCTGAAAAAATTTATATAATAATTTCGAATTAATTATGATTAAAAATTTTAATAAACTGAATCGGGGGAGCGGTTTTTAAACCGCTCCCCCTGCTTTTATTTAATTTACTGCGCGTTATAAACGCGCGTATTGCCGACGCAATTTCAAGAAACGCGACAATAAAAACTACTTATACTCATCAGCAAGAGCTTTGAAGGCGGGCAGCGATTTTTCAATCGTATGCGGACTAACGCAATAGGAAATTCTTACGTACCCCTTCACCCCGAAACTGTCGGCGGGCACTATTAAAAGTTCGTGCGCTCTGGCGCGTTCGGCAAACGCGTTGGCGTCGGGCCCGGGCGACTTAACGAACAGATAAAACGCGCCGTCGGGCTTTACCACGTCGAAACCGTAAGAGGTAAGCGCGGCGCACAGCCTGTCGCGGTTCATTTTATAAACCGACACGTCGACTGTTTTGCCGAGCACCCTTTTTATTAACTGCTGAAAGAGCGCGGGCGCGCACACGTAGCCGAGCGCTCTGCCCGCACCGCATACGGCGGCATAAATTTCTTTGCTATCTTCCGCGGCGTTATTTACGGCAATATAGCCTATTCTTTCGCCGGGCAAAGATAGGCTTTTAGAGAATGAATAGCACACTACGCTTTCGGAATAGTAATTCATAATAAACGGCACATATGCGCCGCCGAACACCAATTCGCGGTAGGGCTCGTCGGAAATTATATATATTCGGTTGCCGGTATTTTTTTTATGTTTTTCAAGAGCGGCGCAAACAGACTTTATCACCCTTTCGGTATACACTACTCCGCTGGGATTGTTGGGCGAATTTATTATAACAGCCTTTGTTTTTTCAGTCAGCGCGGCCGCAAATTTTTCAATGTCGGGCTGAAAATTTTTATCGCATTCCACCGCCTTTAACGTGCCGCCCGCATTTGCCGTAAAAACGGCGTATTCGGGAAAGAACGGTGCGAAAGTTATAACCTCGTCGCCCGCGTTTAAAAGCGCGTTTAAAGTTATGCAGAGGGAAGCCGCAGCTCCGCACGTCATATAAATACTGTCGGCGGTAAAGTTAGTTTTAAAGCGGGCGTTCAAATCGTCCGCAACCGCCTTGCGCACGGAGAAATCGCCCTGCGCCGAGGTATAGCCGTGCAAGGCTACCGGGTCGGTTTCGCTTATAAGTTTAATAAGCTCAGTCCGCACTTCTTCCGGCGAAGGAACCGACGGATTACCGAGGGAAAAATCGAATACGTTTTCCTCCCCTATTTCCGCCTTGCGCAACTTACCGTACTCGAAAATATCGCGGATAACCGAGCGCGTTTTGCCGTAGTTTACGTTTGTTTGGTTTATCATATTTTTATTATATATTAGGCAGATTGAAAAGTAAAGCGGAAAATTGCAAGCCGCCGCGCTGAAATAGCGCGGCGGCTTAAAGGAAATACACAAAGGGATTTTACCCTTTTTGGAGAATACTGTTCATCCGTATACGGATACTCCGGCGTCTGAAACGCCCGCGTTATCGCCGTCACATTATAATCCGTCGCATCGAAAACACGCGCGGCGTAAGGCACGCATACCGCAGTTATTAAAAGCTTCTTTATCTCACGCATATCCGCTTTATACTAATATTTTACTGCTTTATTATTATAAAGTAAAAAATTTCCTACGTCAACTAATTTTACTAATATAATACTAAAATTTTATTTAAAAGGAAAAATATTAGTATGAACCGAATTAAAGAACTGAGAGAAGACAGAGATTTACGGCAGATAGACATATCTGAAAAAGTGGGAATAGACCAAAAAACTCTTTCCAACTATGAAACCGGAAAAACAAATCCCGACAGCTTTGCCATTATAAAGCTTGCGGAATTTTTCGGCGTAACCTGCGACTACCTTCTGGGCGTTTCCGAGCGCAATTTACTTAACGCCGACAATGTGTTAAACGAAATCGACGACATTAAAAAGCGTTTGGACGACATTAAAAAATATATTAAAAAAAATTGACAAAACAAAGCCCCGCGGCAACCGCCGCGGGGCTTTGTTTAACCAGTAAGTTTATTTCTGAAATTTTGCATTATCTTGTTTTCTATGCGCGAAACCTGAACCTGGGAAACGCCCAGCATTGACGCAACCTCCGCCTGCGTCATATCGCGGAAATAACGCAGCATAATAATTTTTCTGTCCCTTTCCGGCAAAGTTGAAATGGCCGAACGAAGCTCTAATATATCCAGCATATCCTCCTGCTTGTCCTCCTGCGGCAGTCGGTCGAGAAGATATTGCGACTTTTCGTCTTTATAATCGCTTTGCGCGTAAATGGATACGGGCATATGCGTGGAGCCCATTGTAAACACCACTTCCGACTGCGGCATTTTAAACTGCTCGGAAATAACCTTTACCGTGGGCTGGGCGCCGTTTGCCAAAGCGTATTCTTCCACAAATTTGTTTATTTCTTTTGCAGTAGCCTTAATTTGCCGCGAAACTTTTATACTGCCGTCGTCGCGCATAAACCTTTTTATTTCGCCCGAAATCATTGGCACGGCGTACGTGGAAAAGCGAACCTGAAAACTTTCGTCAAAGCCGTTAATCGCCTTTAAAAGCCCCATACTGGCAAGCTGAAAAAGGTCGTCGTAGTCTACGCCCTTGTTTAAATACCGTTTAACGATTGACTTTATAAGGTTGGTGTTTTCGGCAAGCAAAGTTTCTTTGGCGGAGTTGTCCCCCGCCTTTGCCGCGCGTATTAGACTGCTGGTTGTCTGTTGGTCAAGCATTAGCCACTTCCGGTTTAAAGCATTTTACCATATAGACTACGGTGCCCTCGCCCTGAACCGAATTTACACGGAACTCGTCCATAAAAGTCTGCATAATCGTAAAGCCCATGCCGGAGCGCTCGTCGTCGGGAAGCGTCGTATAAAAGGGCTGCACCGCCTTATCCACGTCGGGTATTCCTTTACCCGTATCGCTTACCTTTATATGTAATGTACTGTCGTCGATTTCGCACTCTATAGTAACCAGCCCCAAATTGCCCTTATACGCGTGCACGGTACAGTTAGTAACCGCTTCCGATACCGCAGTTTTAACGTCGGACAAATCGGAAAGCGTGGGGTTAAGCTCTAAACAGAAAGCCGCAACCGCATCGCGGGCGAAGCCCTGATTGCGCGCATGGGAATAGAATTGCAGTTTTAAATAATTTTTCGTCATATTACTCCGCCTTGGGTATAAGTGTGTAAATTCCGCTCATATTCAGTATTTTATCCGCGGCAAAATTAGGCGCTTCTACGTAGAGCGGAATACCCGCGCGCGTAGCCTTTTTATAGCGCCCGATTAAAAATCCTATGCCCGTAGAATCCATAAACGCCACCTCGGATAAATTGATAATTATTTTTTTTGCTCCTAAATTATCTTCTATAAGTTTGTCGCACTTTTCGCGTATGCTCTGAGCGGAATATTCGTCCATTTCGCCTATAAGCTTTATGTAAAGTACGCCGTTCAGCTTACCTTCTTTTATCTGCATAAATTTTGTCCGCCTTTGTTTTTTTAAATGGTACTATACCTCAAGCTGAAAAAACTGACTGTTTGCGGCGAAAAATTTTGAAATTTGTCGTAAACGTAACGCGCTTTGTTTTTGTAATTACTATTCCCTTACAGAAAAAAAACGATTAGCAATAAGCAAAAAAATTAGTTAAAAGACAGAAAAATTACTTGACAAAAAAAATACGTTATATTATTATATACAAGCGTTGTGCGAAAGCGCACATTTATGCAAGGGCCTTTAGCTCAGTTGGTTAGAGCGGTCGGCTCATAACCGATTGGTCCGCG
>CAMRSY010000004.1 GCA_947053545.1 uncultured Clostridia bacterium | reverse complement strand
CGGCGGAATTAAGCTGGGCGCGGGCGGACTTACGCGCGCATATTCGGGCTGCGTGGCAGAAAATATAGCCGTTGCGGAGAAAGTTATATATCAAATGTGCGCGGAAAGCGTTTATTCGTTCGATTATACTCAAGCTGACGCGGCGTTGAGGTACTTTGCGGCAAACAGCTGTACCGTGCTTAATACTGATTATGCCGATAAAGTGAAATTTACAGCGGCGGTAAAAGCGGAGGACGAGGCTGCGTTCAATGCGGCTTTGGTTGATTTTGTTAACGGTAAGGTGGAAATAAGAAAGACGCGGGAGTATTTTTCCCCATTTAAAATTTGAAATAAAGGCGGTGCCGACGATAGCTAATCGGACACCGCTTTTTACTGAAATATTGTTAAGTTTTAATAGTAAGTCACGTTATTTTAACTTTAGTTCATACGGCGTAAAAATTCATAGGCTTTCACTGCTGCATTTTTGTAAAAATTTTTCCAGATAAATGTTAAATTCCTGCGGAACGTCCATATTCACGCAATGTCCGGCTCCTTTAAAAATTATTTTATCGCATTTTTCGTATTCGGCCCATTCGTTTACAATTTCTATTTCAGCAGGTATATCGTGCTCGCCGCAACCCACTAATAGTTTATAGTCTCTAAGTTTTTTGGGGTATTTATTTACAAGTTTATTTATCCCCGCCATATACATAAAAGATTTTTTTCTGAATTGAATATTCAATTTATAAAATTCTTCCTGCGCTTCGTAGGTATAGGCGGAAATTTTTTTGTTTGCTTTCGAAAACCATTTAATAGAAAACATTGCTTTTAAAAGCATTTTCATTTGACCTTTTGAATTGGACCTCTGTCTTGCAGCGTCAAAATTATTTATGTCGTAGCCGCCGAAGCAGGCAAGCGACAATACTTTACTTTCGTATTTGTTGGCAAAGTCCTGTATAAAAACCGAACCCAGCGATACCCCCGCAAAATGAGCGGCGAAAATATCGTGCTTTTGCATAATTTGGTTAATCCAATCGGACATTTTTTCAATGTTATCGCCTTTTTTTGCGTGGATTGAATTGCCGTGACCCAATATATCGATAGCCAGCAAATTATATTTGCCCGAAAAGTAATCAAATTGTTTTGCAAACATTCTGCGGTCTACAAATGCGGCGTGAATAAAAACAAGCCATTCCTTTTTTGCGGAGTCGTCGATATAATAGGCGATAGGCGAATTGTCCAACAGATAATTATTCATTAAATTACTCCTTAATGTTTTTTAATAATCGGCTGTACCACTCGATGTTAAATTCCGTTAAATCGCGTCCGTATTTCGCCGTTTGCAGCTGAAAGTAGAATATGTCGTTATCTTGGTTTTCGCTTGACAGTTTTGCGCCTTCGTTACATATTTTCGTTAAGTCGGAAAGCATTTTATTTAATTCGGTTATATAATTTTCTATTAGCTTTATCCGGGCTTCTTTTTCGGTAAATCCGAAAAAGTATATTTTTGACAGTTCGGGATTTTTAGACGCACCGTTATCGATGGGGCTGTTTAACCAAGCGTTTAAATAATTTTTACCGCTGTGGGTTATGCTGTAAATTTTTTTCAGTTTGCCATTTTCCGTTAATTCATTAACGCGTATAAAGCCGTTTTGCAATAATTTTTTAATAGCCGCCTGTATGCTGCCCGTGCTGCAGCTATACATTAAATTAAGTCCTTCATCTATGCGCTTGCGCAACTGGTAAATTGTTCGCGGTCGCAGTAATAATAAGCCCAAAATTATGTTTTCCATCATTTGCTCCGTATTACTAATAGTAATATTTGTGACTAACATTGTCAACTTTATTTGACAAAATTAATTTATAATTTTATATGCTTTAAAAATGTGATTATTTGTAAAACTGTGCCGCATATTATCCGTTTGAATTGCTTTCGCTAAAGTGCCTGCTTAAAATTTTTCAAGTTTATTTAAATAATTTTCCTCGTCTGCTTTTTGCTTTTTGTTCATAATACTCCAATTTATAAAGCCGTAAGTATCTGTAACAAAGAATGCAACAAAACAAATCACCATAGGTAAATATGTAATATTTTCGTAACTTGCCATACTCCACATTAATATCAGAACTATATCGTTTGCACCGTAACCTATTGCATAAAAACGGCTTCGTCTTGCTGTTAAATATGCCGCTATAAAGGAGGTAAGCACGGAAACGGTGCTAATAACCAAATTAGTAGTATTTAATGCTTGTAGCACAAAGTAAAACGATACCGTTATTACGACTGCCGCAGTTAAAAATAGGCACCATTCTTTTTTTGATAGCGAATTGACTTTTACTTCATTTCTATTTCCTTTATACGGGTTTTTAAGCCACGAAATTAAAGCCCATAGTGCAATAGGTGCACTCATTCCTAAATAGGTTATCATTTCGCCATAGTAATTAAATGAGTACGAAATTATGCCGTAAAATATGCTGAATACTACCGTTAAAAATTGACCGATAGGGTTGCCCTTTGAAACAAATATCAAAGCGGTTGCACCAATTAACGAACCAACTAAATAAAGATATTGCGAGTTTTTGAAAACAAAGAAAAACACAATAATCGATATTACGCTTATACTCCAAATCAACCATTCGGCAATAGTTATACTTTTCAAAAATTTTTTCATTGTAACTCCAAAAAAACAGCATTTTGCTTATATCTTCCAAGACCTAATGATATAAGTAAAATGCCGTTGCATTTGCAAGCACTCGGTAGCACTTGCTAATCTGTTTATTTAAAATTAATTTTTTATTTTGTTTCAGATATTTTATCCATTATGCCGTAGCGGCTGTATTTGCAAATATTTAATCTGTTGAATTGCTGTATATCGCAGAGGCTGAATTATTAACCTCCGCTTTTTGTCGTATATTTAGTTACATTTTTAAATATCAATTTATTGGCTTTGTTTATAACACCGGGGCTTAAATACTTTTTCGTGAAGTATATAAAAAATAATTCCAATGTTCATGAAGAGAACAATCATATAAATTATAAATGCCGTATGAAAATTGGTTGCGCAAAAATAGGGGAAGAAATAAATTAAGGCAAACAATACGATAAGACCGTATTTTATACTTAGTTCAGCTTTAATCAGCCAAACTAAACTTAAAATAAGCATACTTGCAGAAATTGCAATGACAATAAAAAGAGTTGAAGAATATATTGTGGAAATTATGCATTCTACTTTGCTTTGTTTATATTTAGAGCATTTTAAAATAAATCCTGTTACGGCAAGCACGGCTAATAAACAAACTGCAACAATCGATACTATAATAAACGAGCAAATTGCAGATACCAACGAGCTGTATTCGTTTATTGTATGCATAATAGAAATAAGTTCTAACAATTCATAGCAACAGGCGTCGCCGATAAACGGTGCAGACATAAAGCCTAAAAACAGAATGCAAAATATTAGTCCTATAGCGTAATTAAACCGTTTTTCCTTTAACATGTTTAGAATTATACTATATTTGAGTGAATAATTCAAGTGTATAAAATAAATTTAGCTTTGCCTGTTAGCGGGTATTTTTTAAAATTGAAAGGGCACCCTGAACTTGACGCTGAAATAGTGGTTCGTCTTAGATTTCTATTGTGGGAACGGATAGCAACAAAAACACACACTGTAATGTACAAGGTAATTCGAGGGGGCTTATTTTGCGCGGTTGTATTGTCGCCGTCAGACTATAAATTTATGGCAAGCGGTAAGCGGCGCGGTAATTGCTTAGGCTGGTAAGGGCTGTAACAGCGTGTTTATAGATGCGCTTTGACGGCCTTTTTGCTTGGCCGTTATTCTGCTGCGGCTGCTGTAAATGTTTTTGCTATGGTCGTTAAAGTATACAGCATTTCCGCACGTTGGACTATACCAATACGAAAACAGTGAAAAAGAAAAAGAAACCGAAAACTCGGTTTCTCTTTCGTCGGGGTGTTCGCATACCACGTTTATTGTCAATGATGAATGAAAAGTAGCGTACTAATCCGCCGAAAAGGGTAGCAGACAGACACAGGGGGTTGAACTTCAAATTGTGAATTGCTATCCATGAAAATAAAATTTATATGGCAAAATTCTAAAAAATAAAACTTTCAAGCAAAAGTAATTTCATTTTCATTACGGTTGATAATTTTGATAGAATTTGGTATAATTACAAAAATAGATAAAATAGGAACATACGAATAATGAAAGATAGATATGCTGAATTTTTAAGGATTTTAGGTAAAATGTTGCGATATTCTCAAATGTCACTTACCGAAGCGGAAAAAGAGCTGATAAAAGAGTATCTTCTACAAATATTAGACAATAATCCAAACTTTGGCACACAAACCAAACAAGTTTTTAAGTCTATGGTCAATAAAGAGAAAAATCCGATGGATTTAGCTGTTGAAGTGGAAACTTACATCGTGACTCATGATGTGTCTCAATAAAAAATAGGGTTTAAAATCTGCAGGAGTATCTCAAATGGTAGAAGAATTATATTCCAAACCTTTATATGCTTTTTATAAAGGTAACAAGCTAAATATTGATACATTGAAAGCGGGAGAAATTTTTTTATCATATGCGGACAATTTTAATGATCGCTTTGAGGGATTAATTGAAATAGATTATAAGGAATTTGCAGAGGAATGTCTGCGGTTAAGAGTTGGGAATAATCTCTATAAAGAAATTATTGATAAATTTAAATTTAGTAAAGATTTATATATAGTAGGTAGTTTAAGTACTTACCAACCGATGCCTGTTATGCCGAATTCTTTGTTGTCTTCATTAAAATTTTCAATGCCAGATGGTGTAAGTGATGCACTAAAAAACTATATTCTTCAATCTGATTTTACTCAATTTGGACAAGAGATACATGATCGATACGATGCGTATAAATCTGCAATAGTGGCAGTAAGAAATAGTTTCGGCATTAAATGTTTTACATTAGCATCACCGAAATATAATTTTGTAATGTGGTCTCACTATGGAGATGATTATAAGGGCATATGCTGTGAATTTCCGTTTCAAAAAATTGTGTACGATATACCCTCAATACGATGCGATCAATATGGAAAATATATTTATGAGCATATAGATTCTATAGATTATGTAAAAAGCTTTAATCCAAGTATCAAAATTGATTGTAAAAAATTACTCCGTATCCCAATAAAGGAAATTTCATCTTCGAAATATATTATTGATTGCGTAAAAGCATCGCTATTGATAAAACAGAGTCAATGGAAACATGAAAAAGAAGTTAGGTTGATTATTCGTAATGATGATGCAAATGTTGATATAGTTGAAAAGCTTGACAAAGGTTTTAAAATTAAATTTCCATATTTGAAATGCCTTTATACTTGTAGTAGAATTTCTATTTTTAACAGGGCTTATAAAGAAACAAGTACTCAACGGGCAACAAAAAAACTTGCAAGAAAATTAAATATTGAGTGTGTAAATTTGTTTCCCTCATCAAGTAAGATGGAGTTTAACCAAGAATCTTATGTTCTAGATAGAAGAAAATATAATCAAACTAAACCTCGAAATTCATCAATATATTCAGATATTGATATACCATTTTAATTTAATAGCAAAAGTGGTTAAGTCTTTAGTTTGTTTTGTTTCATAAAATTGCTATGATTTTATTTCAAATAAAGATCTGCAATTAAGTTAAAATATTGCCTAGCAACGGAAATTGTTGCTCGGCTATTTTTTTATTTTTGGAGGTTTAACAATGAGAAAAACAAAAGAGCAAAAAGAACTTGCCGTAAAGAGGTATTTATCGGGCGAAAGTGCAACGGCAGTAATTAGCGAAATAGGCATATCTCGTAGTGCGCTGTATTTGTGGGTTAAGCAGTTTCGTGAAGTACAAAAGGATAAGGGAAATGATATAAGCATAGTAAGTTATAAAAGATTGCAGGGCAAAGTTAAGCGTTTGGAAGAAATTATTCAAATCTTTAAAACGGTAAACTGTAATTACAATTCGCCGTTGAAAGAAAAATTGTACGCATTAGAGGAATTGTACGGACAGCATAGCGTACATATTTTGTGCGAGGCATTAGATGTGTCAAGGGGAACTTTCTATAACCATATTTTAAGAAACAAAAAGCAGAATACTGTATATGTGCAGCGGAAAGAAGAATTGAGAGAGAAAATACAAAAAATCTACGACGACAGCCATCAGATATTTGGAGCGGGTAAAATAATGGCTGTTTTAAAAGAACAAGGGGTAAAAGCAGGCGAAAAAACGATAAGACTTTTGATGCGAGATATGGGAATTAAAAGTATTCGGCAGGAAGCGAAGAGTCTTTATGATAAAGAGAAGAAAAGAAATCGCAATTTGTTGCAACAGCAGTTTAATCCTTTAAGACCTAATCAAGTATGGGTAAGTGATATTACGATGTTCAGATTAAAAGAAAAGAACTTTTATATCTGTGTGATTTTAGATTTGTATTCCAGAGCAGTAGTGGGTTATAAAATAGGAATAAAGAACAGCACGCAATTAACCAAAAGCACTTTTAAATTGGCATACATAAACAGGCAACCGCAAAGCGGATTGATGTTTCATTCTGATAATGGCGGCAATTATTGTTGCAGAACTTTTCAATCTTATCTTATAAAGTTGAACGTAGAACAATCTTTTTCAAGACCTTATGTCCCATACGACAATTCAGTGATGGAAAGTTTTTTTGCGTCTATGAAAAGAGAAGAGTTATATAGGCGGAAATTTAAGTCGGAAAATGAATTCTATAAAGCAGTTGCAGATTACGTAATTTTCTACAATGAAAAGCGTCCGCATTACCAAAACAGTTACAGCACGCCGCTTAAAAAAGAGCAAGACTATTATAACTCAATAGAGCAAAAATAGGACAGTAGGGGTTCGAATATAAACTTTTCTGTTGTTTGCATTGCAGATTGAAAGGTTTTAAGAAAAACTGTTCAAATTAAAAAAATCAATAAAACACATAAAAAGCCCGTAAAATGGGCTAAAATTGACAAAAATAAAAGAACACTCTATCAATTTTGGACTGTTAGGGTTCAAAACTTAATAGAGTGTTCAGGTGGTGCGGACGAAGGGACTTGAACCCCCATGGTTGCCCACAGGAACCTGAAACCTGCGCGTCTGCCAATTTCGCCACGTCCGCTTAAAAACAAAATGCTTAACTATTATAAATTAACGCTAAAAGGATGTCAAGTAAAATAAAGCGGCTAAATTTATAAACGTAAGAAGCGTGTTAATTACTTTCAAAGTTTTTATCAATTTCACAAAATCGCAGTTAAAGCTTGAAATGGGCGTGAAGATTGACTTAAAAATCCATAATTTGGTATAATATTAAGTGAAAAACAAAAGATAACGAAATTTTTTCGGAGGTAAATAGATGGAGTGTAATTACGGAGTGGTAGACAGCGTGGAAAAGCTTGTGGCTGAAATAAAGCGTGTAAAAGCCGCGCAGGCTGTTTATGCGAAATTTTCGCAGGAACAGGTTGATAAAATTTTTCTTGCCTGCGCAAGTGCGGCTAACAAAGCGCGTATTCCGCTTGCTAAACTTGCCGTGGAAGAAACCGGTATGGGCATAGTGGAAGACAAGGTTATAAAAAATCACTACGCATCCGAATATATATACAATCAGTATAAAAACGTTAAAACGTGCGGAGTTATCGAAGAGGACAAAGCCTACGGCATAACTAAAATTGCCGAGCCTATTGGAATTATAGGCGCCGTAATTCCAACTACTAATCCTACGTCTACGGCGATTTTCAAAACGCTTCTTTGTCTTAAAACTCGCAACGGCTGTATCATAAGTCCGCACCCCCGTGCAAAAAATTCAACTATCGCGGCGGCTAAAACGGTATACGAAGCGGCGGTTAAGGCGGGCGCGCCCGAAGGTATTATCAGTTGGATAGACGTGCCTTCTCTTGAGTTGACTAATCTTTTAATGACCAGCGTGGATACGATACTGGCAACGGGCGGTCCGGGAATGGTAAAGGCGGCTTATTCAAGCGGAAAACCCGCATTGGGCGTAGGTGCCGGAAACACCCCCGCTATTATAGACGAAAGCGCTGATATAGTGCTTGCGGTAAATTCGGTAATTCATTCTAAAACGTTCGATAACGGTATGATTTGCGCTTCCGAACAGTCAGTAATCGTTGCGGAAAAAATTTATAAGCAGGTTCGAAAGGAGTTTGCGGACAGGGGCTGCCATCTTTTAAAACCGGAAGAACTTGACAAAGTAAGAAAAACGATAATAATAAACGGCGCGCTTAACGCAAAAATAGTGGGACAAAGCGCGTATAAAATAGCCGCTCTTGCCGGGGTGAAGGTGCCCGAAAACACCAAGGTTTTAATAGGCGAAGTGGAAAGCGTAGAACTTTCGGAAGAATTCGCGCACGAAAAACTTTCGCCCGTGCTTGCAATGTATAAGGCGAAAAGTTTCGAAGACGCGGTTTCGAAAGCCGAAACGCTTATCGCCGACGGCGGCTACGGACACACGTCGTCGATTTATATCGACGTAGTAACAAACTCCGAAAAGCTTGACGTTTTCCGAAAAGCTATGAAAACCTGCCGTATTTTAGTTAATACGCCGTCGTCGCAGGGCGGTATAGGCGACTTATACAATTTTAAACTTGCGCCTTCGCTTACCCTCGGCTGCGGCTCGTGGGGAGGAAACTCAACCAGTGAAAACGTAAGCGTAAAACATTTGCTGAATATTAAAACCGTAGCGGAAAGGAGAGAAAATATGTTGTGGTTCAGGGCGCCAGAAAAAGTGTATTTAAAGAGGGGATGCCTGCCCGTGGCGTTAGACGAACTTAAAAACGTAATGGGCAAAAAACGCGCCTTTATCGTAACGGATAATTTCCTTTACAAAAACGGCTTTACAAAATGTATTACCGGTAAGCTTGAAGAAATAGGCGTTGACTATACTACGTTTTATAACGTGGAGCCCGACCCTACGCTGGCTTGTGCAAAGGAAGGCGCGGCGCTTATGAAATCGTTTGAACCCGACGTTATTATTGCGCTGGGCGGCGGTTCGGCAATGGACGCCGCAAAAATAATGTGGGTTTTGTACGAACATCCCGAAGCCGATTTTATGGATATGGCAATGCGCTTTATCGATATACGCAAGCGCGTTTATACCTTTCCAAAAATGGGTGAAAAGGCATACTTTATCGCTATTCCGACCTCTGCGGGCACAGGTTCGGAGGTAACCCCTTTCGCGGTTATTACAGACGAGCAGACGGGCATAAAATATCCTTTGGCTGACTACGAACTGTTACCCGATATGGCTATAATCGATACCGATTTGCATATGTCGGCGCCCAAGGGATTAACGGCGGCGTCGGGTATCGACGCGGTAACGCACGCATTGGAGGCGATAGCTTCTATGCTTGCAACCGATTATACCGACGGGCTGGCAAAGCAGGCGCTTAAAGTTATTTTCGAATTTCTTCCTCGCGCGTATGAAAACGGTCAGACCGATTACGTTGCAAGGGAAAAGATGGCTAACGCCGCGACAATGGCCGGTATGGCTTTTGCAAACGCGTTTTTGGGAGTGTGCCATTCTATGGCGCATAAGCTGGGTGCTTTCCACCATCTGCCGCACGGCGTTGCCAACGCTTTAATGATAGACGGTGTACTGCGTTTCAACGCGGCGGAGGTTCCCGCGAAGATGGGTACTTTCCCGCAGTACGACCACCCGAAAACATTGCGAAAGTATGCCGAGGTTGCCGAATATCTGGGCATCGAAGGCAAAAACGACGGTGAAAAACTTGAAAATTTAATTAAGTCCGTCGATGAGCTTAAGGAAAAAGTGGGAATAAAAAAGACAATCAAAGAATACGGTATCGACGAAAAGGATTTCCTTAACCGCTTAGACGATATGGTTGAGCAGGCTTTCGACGACCAGTGCACAGGTGCAAATCCCCGCTATCCTTTAATGAGCGAAATAAAAGAAATGTATCTTAACGCGTACTACGGTAAAAACTGAGGGGAGGAAAAATTATGACAAGCAAGCAATTTGTAAAAGAGCATTTGGGCAAGGAATTGTTTATAACGGAAGAAGGTTTTGTAAAGGTATTCGGCGATACCTACACAAAAGCCGGCATATTAAACGAAGCGCTTAACCAGGCGCGCGTTGAAGAAACCGATTTAAACATTCCCAAAATTAAATCGATAGAGGTTGTGGACGGCAAATGGTCTATAATAATGGACTATATCAAGGGCGAAACGCTTTCCGAGCTTATTAAAAAGCACCCCGAAAAAGAGGATGAGTATTTAGATTTGTTTGTCGAACTGCAAAGGTCGGTACTTTCTAAGCGCGTTCCCATGCTTAATAAGCTTAAAGACAAAATGAATTCGAGGATAAGCGAGGCGAAACTGGACGCGACAACGCGTTACGATTTACACACCCGTCTCGATTCGTTGCCCCGTCACCTCAACCTCTGCCATGGGGATTTTCATCCCAGCAATATCATAATTACGGCCGACGGCACGCCTTATATAATCGATTGGGCGCACGCAACGCAGGGTAACGCTTCGGCGGACGTTGCAAGAACATACCTTATGTTTTATCTGGAAGGCAAAGAGCAGTTTGCTGAAAAATATTTAAAACTGTATTGCCTTAAAAGCGATACTGCCAAGCAGTATGTTCAGAAATGGATACCTATCGTTGCGGCTTCGCGCCTTACCAAAGCCAAGCCCGAGGAAGAGGAATTTTTGCGCAGATGGATCGACGTTGTTGATTACGAATAAATTACGGCGGAAAAAGCCGCGGCATTATGTCCGCGGCTTCCGTCTGTAAAACGGCAAAAAGTTTTATAATTTTTTGGCAAATTTTTCATTTCGGTCTTGAAAATCTATCCCCGTTATGTTAAAATAACTTAGGTATAGTATGACGGAAAGTGAAAGGCTGAAAATATTCCATAACGGTGAAGACATACGTGCGTACGAATTTTTCGGCTGCCACGCAAAAGGCGACGGTAAATGCGTGTTCCGCGTATGGGCGCCGCATGCGCAAAGCGTATGCGTTGTAGGCGACTTTAACGGTTGGCAAAACGGTGCCGATGTTATGGCGCGGCTGTCAGACGGCGAAAGCTTTCAGGCGGAAATTGCCGCCTGCGAAGGGGACAGATATAAATTTTGTATAACTACGTTCGACGGAAGAAAAATTTATAAGGCCGACCCTTATTCTTTCTGTTCGGATTTTCCCGCTTCAACGGCGTCGGTTGTACATAAAAGTTTGCAGCCTCTTGCGCGGCTCGCCCCGCAGAAAGGGGAGCGGCCCGTAAATATATACGAGGTTAACCTTCTGTCCTGGAAAAGGCATAAAGACGGGTCGTACTATACGTTTAAACAGCTTGAAAAAACGCTGGTGCCTTATGTCAGAAATATGGGGTATACCCACGTGGAGTTTATGCCGGTAACGGAATATCCGTTCGACGGTTCATGGGGATATCAGGTTACCGGATATTTTTGTGTGGCGGCAAGGCTGGGTTCGCCGCAGGATTTCGCTTCGCTTGTGCAGGCTTTTCACGATAACGGTATCGGGGTTATACTTGACTGGGTGCCCGCGCACTTTCCCAAAGACGATTTTGCTTTGTACGAGTTTGACGGACAACCCCTGTACGAGTGTCCGTTATGGGACAATATGGAGCACTGTGGCTGGGGTACGCGCAAGTTCGATTTCGGCAGGGGCGGCGTAGACAGTTTTCTTTTATCGTCCGCAGCGTACTTTCTTGATAAATTTGCCGTAGACGGCTTAAGGGTGGATGCCGTTGCCGCTATGCTTTACCTCGATTATGATAAAGCGGAAGGGCAGTGGACGCCTAACGAATACGGAGATAACCGCAATTTAAAAGCGATTAAATTTATAAAAAAATTCAACAGCGTTTTAAAACGCAATTTCGCCGGCGCGGAAACTTTCGCAGAGGAATCTACGGCGTATGCGGGCGTGACCGAGGCGGTTGAAAACGGCGGGCTGGGTTTCGACTATAAGTGGAATATGGGTTGGATGAACGACGTTTTGTTCTATTGCCGGCAAGATCCGCTTTACCGTCATTATCATCATGTAAAAATAACTTTTTCAATGATGTATTCGTTAAACGAAAAATACGTTTTGCCCCTTTCACACGACGAGGTAGTGCATGTAAAAGGTTCGATAGTAAACAAAATGCCCGGTTCGTACGATGATAAATTTGCAACCGAAAGGGCGCTTTTGGGCTTTATGTACGCTCATCCGGGTAAAAAGCTGAATTTTATGGGTTATGAAATAGCCCAGTTTTCAGAGTGGGATTATAAAAAAGGCATAGAGTTTTTTCTTAAAAAGTATGACAGGCACCGTCAGATGACGGTATTTGTCAGACAGCTTAATAAATTTTATAAAAACTGTAAACCGCTGTACGAAATAGAAACCGACTGGAGCGGATTCGAATGGCTGGTGGTCGACGACGTTACAAATAACGTTCTGGCGTTTAACAGATACGATAAAGACGGCAATTGCCTTCTTGCGGTTGTTAATTTTTCGGGAATCAATCAGCTACATTATACTTTCGGGCAGTATGAAGGAAAATACAGAAAAGTGTTCGATTCCGACGCGGCGCGTTACGGCGGCGCGGGCGAATTAAAGCAGAGGATTTATAAAACGAAAAGGCGGCAAAGCCACGGGAAGGAGTATTCGTTGACGTTGGATATTCCCAAACTGGCTTGTCTGTATTTTATTAAAGAAAAATAAAAATCTGGGGGATTTTATAAATGCTAAGAAAAAAACAATGTGTGGCGATGTTGCTTGCCGGAGGACAGGGCAGCAGACTGTATGCCTTAACCAGCAACATTGCAAAACCCGCGGTTTCGTTCGGCGCAAAGTACAGGATTATCGACTTTCCGCTTTCAAACTGTATCAATTCGGGTATAGATACGGTGGGCGTGCTAACGCAGTATCAGCCGCTTGTTTTAAACGAGTACGTAGGAAACGGTCAGCCGTGGGATTTAGACAGAACTTTCGGCGGCGTACATATCCTTTCCCCGTACGAGGCTAAAAAGGACACTTCGTGGTATAAGGGCACGGCTAACGCAATTTACCAGAATATCCGCTTTATGAAAATGTACGACCCTGAATACGTGCTTATACTTTCGGGCGATCACATATATAAAATGGACTACGACAAAATGCTGGAAGCGCATAAAGCGGCGGGTGCGGACTGCACCATTGCATGTATGAAAGTGCCCATGAAAGAGGCTTCCCGATTCGGCATTCTCAACACCAATCCGGACGGCACCATATACGAATTCGAAGAAAAGCCCAAACAGCCCAAAAGCGATTTGGCTTCAATGGGAATTTACATATTTACGGCATCCAAGCTTTTCAAATATCTCGAACTCGACGAGCAGAATCCCGATTCGGAAAAAGATTTCGGCAAAAACGTTCTGCCCGCGATGCTTAACGCGGGCGAAAAGATGTATTCGTACCGTTTCGAAGGATACTGGAAAGACGTAGGTACAATAACGTCGCTTCTTGAAGCGAATATGGATTTGCTGGGAACCGTGCCTAATTTCGAGCTCAGGGACGACGACAGGGTAATTCATTCGCGCAGTCCTTTGGCTCCTCCCGCATACGTAACGGGCGAAGTATCCAACTCTATGATTGCAAACGGTTGCGAGGTGGAGGGCAGCGTAATAAATTCCGTAATAGGTACGGGCTGCGTAATTGAAAAGGGCGCTGTGGTGAAAGACAGCGTGCTTATGGGCAACACCGTAATTAAGGCGGGGGCGCAGGTAAACTATTCGATTATCGACGAAGAGGTTACCGTATGTAAAAAAGCCGTCGTCGGCGTCGCCAAGTCCGAGGCGGCCAAAGTTGAGGGAAAGACGGGCGGTATAACGGTGCTCGGCAGAGGCATAACCGTTTCCGACGGCGCAAACGTCGCCGCGGGCGAAATTGTAGACAGGGACGTATAAAGGGGGAAAATGAATATGTCTTCAACCGTAGGCGTAATTTTTACAAGTATTAACGACGAACACGTTGCCGAACTTACAAAGGTGAGGTCGAAAGGTTCGATACCTTACGGCGGCAGATACCGCCTTGTGGATTTCGTACTTTCCAATATGGTTAATTCGGGCATTACCACAGTAGGTATGCTTACGAAAAATAATTATCAGTCGCTGATGGACCATCTCGGCTCGGGTAAAGAGTGGGATTTGGCCAGAAAGGAAGGCGGGCTTATTCTTTTGCCTCCGTACAGCGACGAAAGCGAAATACTTTATACCAACAGGCTGGAAGGTTTAAAGGGCGCTATGGCTTTTTTGAAAAAAGCCAAAGAAGATTTCGTTGTGCTTGCCGACAGCGATTCGGTGTACAAGCTTGATTACAGCAAAGTAATCGAAGAACATATTGCTAATAACGCCGACATAACTATGGTATATCACGAACACGAGTGCGGAGACAGCCCCGCCTATATTTTAATGGATACCGACGGCGACGGCAAAGTAAAATCGATAGATATTAACGCTAAGGGCAAGGGATTAAGAAAACATTATATAAACGTATTTGTCGCCCGTACGACGTATCTGTTAAGTTTACTGCAAAAGGTTATAGCTAGGGGGCTTACAAGCTTTTCTAAGGATATAATTCTTCCCGCAATAAAAACCGGCAGTGTTTACGCCTATAAGCTGGAGGGCTATTACGGCAACGTCGATTCGCTGCAGTCTTTCTATAAATCGAATATGGATTTGCTGGATAAAGATATCCGTAGTGAAATTTTCGGCGGCAGGGACGTTTATACTAAAGTCAACGACGCGCCTCCCGCAAAGATTACGGCGACTGCCAACGTGAAAAATTCGCTTGTCCATGACGGCTGTCTTATAGAGGGCACCGTAGAAAACTGTATTCTGTTCCGTAACGTAATAGTTCGCGAAGGGGCGCATCTTAAAAACTGCATTATCATGAGCGAGAATTTTATCGGTGAAGATTGCAATCTTTCTTACGTCGTAACCGATAAAGACTGCGCTATTTCAAGCGGCGTAACGTTGGCCGGTTGCGAGCAGAAGCCTTATTTTGTAAATAAGGGCTCGCGTATTTAAAAATATTTCGGGGGAAAATTATGGCAGAAAAAACTATAACAGCAAAAACTACGGCAAAAAAGTCCGCCGCTTCGTCGTCGGCTAAGAAGAGCGTTACGGGCGCCGCAGGTAAAAAAAGCGCGGCGGCAACCAAGTCTGTCGGGGGAGCAAAATCTGCGGTAAAAGCGGTGAAGCCCGCAGAAACAGCGAGTGCGGAAAAAAAGAAAATTTTATTCGTCGCGTCCGAGGCTACGCCTTTCATTCAGACGGGCGGACTTGCCGAGGTTATCGGTTCGCTTTCTACAGCCCTTGCCAAGACCGGAGGGTTTGACGTAAGGGTGGTTATACCTTTATATTCGGATATAAAAAAGGAATACCGCGATAAGTTTACTTACATAGGCAATTTATACGTCCATCTTGCCTGGCGTAACCAGTACTGCGGCGTATTCTCTTACGAAAAGGACGGAGTAATTTTCTACTTTATCGATAACGAGTTTTATTTCAAACGCCCCGGCTGCTACGGGTATTTTGACGACGGCGAAAGATTTGCTTTTTTTTCGCGCGCCGTGCTGGAAATTATGCCTTTCTTGAATTTCTATCCAGAGGTTATGCACTGCCACGACTGGCAGGCTGCGCTGGCGGCAATTTATCTTAAAACCAACTACTGTTTCAGGCAGGAATACCAGTTTATCCGTTCCCTTTTCACAATTCATAACATAGAATATCAGGGGCAGTATTCGCTGGATATCTTGTCGTCTCTTTTCGATATTTACGGAAAATATCAGTATCTGGTGGAATATAACAACTCCATAAATCTTATGAAGGGCGCCATAGAGGTAAGCGAAAGGTTTTCTACCGTAAGCCCCAAATACGCAGACGAAATAAAGGACGCGTATTATGCGCACGGACTAGACCCCATTATACGTAACAATGCGTTTAAACTTAGGGGAATATTAAACGGTATAGACGATACCGGCTATAACAGCGAGCTTGACAAGCGCTTGTTTGCAAACTTTACGCCCGAAGATTTAAGCGGTAAAGCGGTTTGCAAAAAAGAGTTGCAAAAGATGCTTAATCTGCCCGTAAAGCCCGATACGCCTGTAATTTCAATGATATCGCGCCTTGTATCGCATAAGGGGCTTGATTTGGTGACAAACGTTATCGAAGAGTTATTGCAGGACGACGTTCAGCTTGTAATTCTGGGTACCGGCGATTATCAGTACGAGTCGTTCTTCCGCGACCTTGCAAAGAGATATCCCGATAAGGTAAGCGCGAATATACAGTTTAACGGCGACCTTTCCAGAAAGATTTATTCGGGTTCGGATATATTCCTTATGCCGTCGAAATCCGAGCCTTGCGGGCTTTCGCAGATGATAGCGTGCAGATACGCAACCGTGCCCGTTGTAAGGGAAACGGGCGGACTGTACGACAGTATCAAACCTGGTCAAAACGGCTATACTTTTGCAAATTACAACGCCCACGATATGCTGTACGTCATAAGAAAAGCCGTTGAAGATTATAAAAACAAAGAAGAATGGGCAAAAATCAGATACAGGGCTGCCGTTTCCGATTTCAGCTGGAACAAATCGGCTAAGGAATACGAGGCGCTGTATATGGAAATGCTTAAATAATTTTACTATTACAGGAGAATATAATGAGCTTAACAGCTATTACCGAAAAGGAGGTCAAGGACCTTGTAAAAGGAAAACTTTCAAGGTATTTCGGCGTTGCGCCTGCCGAGGCTTCCAAAGAACAACTTTATAGGGCTGTCGTGATGTGCGTAAGAGATATCTTACTTGAAAAGCGTCAGCATTTCCAAAAAAAGTGCAAAGCAAAGCGTGCGAAAAGGGTTTACTATTTGTGTATGGAATTCCTTTTGGGGCGTTCGTTGAAAAACAGTTTATACAATCTCGGTGCTACCGAGGCTTTTAACAAAGCGATTTCGTCTTACGGCGCCTCGCTTGACGAACTGTACGAACTCGAACCCGACGCAGGCTTGGGTAACGGCGGTTTAGGCAGGCTGGCGGCGTGCTTTATGGACGCGCTTGCTTCGGGCAATTATCCCGCTATGGGTTACTCGCTCCGCTACGAGTACGGGCTTTTCAAACAAAAAATAGTTGACGGCTGGCAAATCGAACTGCCCGACGTTTGGCTTCCCGGCGGCGAGGTTTGGCTTACCCAGCGTACCGACAAATCGTTTATCGTGCGCTTTAACGGTAGGGTAGAGGAAAAGTGGACCAATAACGGTATGCATCTAACTTATACCGATACGAAGGATATCGAGGCGGTAGCTTACGATATGATGATTTCGGGTAAGGACAGCGAAGCGGTTTCGGTGTTAAGGCTGTGGAAGGCTAAGCCGTTGCAGGATTTCAATATGAAGCTTTTCTCGCAGGGCGATTATTATCAGGCAATGACCGAAGATAACGACGCCGAGGTGCTTACAAAAGTGCTTTATCCCGCGGATAACCATGTAAACGGCAAATCTCTAAGGCTGAAACAGCAGTATTTCCTGTGCTCGGCTTCAATTCAGAATATTGTTGACGACCACCGCCACAGATACGGAACATTGAAAGATTTGCCCAAACTTGCGGCAATTCATTTAAACGACACGCATCCGGCGATGGCAATTCCCGAATTGATGCGTATCCTCATCGACGAGTATTATTACGATTGGGACGACGCATGGGCTATAACCACGGCAACGTGCGCTTATACTAACCATACGGTATTGGCGGAAGCTCTTGAAACCTGGTCGGAAGATTTGATTGAAAGAATTGTTCCTCGCATACATTCCATTATTCTGGAAATCAACCGTAGGCTGTGTGAACAGCTGTGGAATGCTTTCCCCGGCGAATGGGCAAAAATTTCGCGTATGTCCATTATCGAACACAGCCGCATAAAAATGGCAAATCTTTCTGTCTACGGCGGTCACAGCGTAAACGGCGTTGCGGCGCTTCACAGCGAAATTATTAAACAGTCGGTTTTCAGGGATTTCTACGATTTTTCGCCTGAAAAGTTTACGAATGTAACAAACGGCATAGCATACAGAAGGTGGCTGTGCCAGGCCAATCCAGAGCTTACGCAGCTTTTATGCGACTGCATAGGCGACGGCTTTGTGCACGACAGTTCTCAGCTTGCCGAATTTAAAAAATTCGAAGACGATAAAACCGTTTTAACGCGGCTTGAAGAAATTAAAGCGATAAAGAAAAAGCAGTTTGTCGATTACGCTTTCAAAAAGCAAGGTTTTGTAATAAATCCCGAAAGCCTTTTCGATACGCAGGCAAAAAGACTTCACGAGTATAAGCGCCAGCTTTTAAACGTTTTAAATATCATCGACGTATATCTCGATTTGCAGGAAAATCCCGATATGCCGATGCAGCCTAAAACGTATATTTTCGGCGCTAAGGCGGCGCCCGGTTACTCGATGGCGAAGCAGATTATTAAATTAATAAATTTCATTTCTGCCGACATACGTAAAAATCCCAAAATAAACGAAAAATTAAACGTCGTTTATATGGAAGACTATAACGTAACTATGTCCGAAAAACTTATGCCTGCGTCGGAGGTATCCGAACAGATATCGCTTGCAGGTAAAGAGGCGAGCGGAACGGGCAATATGAAATTTATGATTAACGGCGCGTTGACGATAGGTACTTTAGACGGTGCCAACGTGGAAATGGCGCAGGCCGTCGGGGATGAAAATATTTTTATCTTCGGTCTGAAATCCAACGAGGTAGACGATATCTGGCGCGCTGGATACAGCTCGTCGAAATACTATAACGAATCGCCCAGATTAAGAAGAATTATCGAGGCTTTGATTATAGGTTTCAACGGTCAGTCTTTTGCCGATATGGCAAACTATCTGTTAACGGGCAGCCCCGTTGCCGACCCTTATATGTGTATGGCTGATTTCGTTTCGTACAGCAGAACGCAGCATCAGATTTCCGAGCTTTATGTAAACGATAAAACGAGATGGAACAAAATGTCGCTCAGAAATATTGCGGCTTCGGGTTTCTTTTCCGCCGACCGCAGTATAAAGGAATATGCGGAAAATATATGGAATTTAAAGCCGCAGGGCAAAAACGATAAATAATAAAATTTTACCGCCGACAAAATTAACGCTGTCGGCGGTAAATTTTATATAAGGAGTTTTATGGAAGAATTTAAAGATTTGCGGATTGTAGACAATTTTTATCAGACGTCGGCGTTTTTCCCTATGCCAACGACGCTTGTGGGTACCGTGTCGGAAAACGGACAAACAAATTTAGGTGCTTATTCGCTTTGCTTTCCCTACTACATAGCGGGCAAAGATTATTATGCTATGATACTCGAATGCCGCAACAGCTCGAACACGGCGCAGAATTTATTGCGCAATAAAAAGTGCTCGCTAAACTTTATTCCCGACAAAAAAAAGTTTTTCAAAGAGGCGGTTAGGCTTGGATTTCCGGGTGAAACTACCGAAGAGAAGATGAAAAACTGTATTTTTACGCTTAAAGAAGGTAAACTCGGCGGCAACAGACCCAAAATTATAGAAGAAGCATTTCAGGTGTTTGAGTGCAGCTGGGACGACGGTTTGGAAAAAGCGTATCTGGATGAGGCCGGCCGTTTGGAAGGTTATGAACCGCCTTACAGAAATTTCAACGGCATAACAAGTAAATTCGGCGCTCATTTTATTTTAAAAATAGATAAAATTTTAATAAAATCCAAATATTACAATGCCATTGTGGGCGGCGTAAGCGCCGGCGCTTTCCCGCGGGTTCCGGTCGATTACGGATATCGCGACAGCACTGATTTCTGGTATACGCGCTTCAAAAAACCTTTGCGCGAAAAAATTCAGGCTAAGGAGGGCGACGTTAATTCGGTAATTTACGCGGCTTCGCGAATCGACCCCAGCGTAAAGTTCACTGAAGGCGCGTGTTTGAAACTTACCAAAATACCCCGCATTTTTTTAAAAGCCGCTTTAACGCAGATGGTTGAAATAGCAAAAGAGGAGGGATTAACGCTGATTGATGAAGTGGCGTTGGATTTTATTAATGATAAACGCCGCAAGGAAAAGAAAAAATAATTATTTTACGTTATTAAGCAAATGTTCCGCCATTTTTTTAATTTGTCCTGCATTTAAATCTATGGCGTTTTTATTTAAGTTGTAATCGTCCATATCAAGCACCTTTTTCAGCCAGTAAGTATGGTATTTTGCGGTGCTTTTGTAAACGGACGCTCTGTTTTGATATGTAGATACATTTTGCCAGTTTTTGTGTCCGTTATCTATCTTGTTAAAGTAGCAATACGAAACAAACCAGGCTGCGCCCATAGTCGTTAATTTTTCGCCTCCGTCAAATAAAAAAACGTGTCTTGCCATATACTAAACACCTTAAATGAAATAAAAAAAGAGAATCCGTAATTCGGATTCTCTTTTGTGGTTGAGGTGACGGGACTTGAACCCACGACCTTCTGGTCCCTAACCAGACGCGCTACCAAACTGCGCTACACCTCAAAATAAAAACATACAGTTAACAATTTCGGCTTAACGCCGCGATTACTTAATTATTATACTTAATTAAAAAATAAATGCCAAACGTTTTAAAGGTAAAAATAAAAAAAATTTAAATAAATTAGTTATAGTGTTTAAATTAAAGCATTTACATTCGCGCTTAATTATATTATAATATAAAAGTATGTGGTTACTGGTATTACAAATTGCACTTATAGGCATTTCGCTTGCTATGGACGCTTTCGCCGTTTCCATAACCGATGGAATGTGTTACAATAAGCTAAGTAAAGGCAAGGCGGTTACAATACCGCTTACTTTCGGCGTGTTTCAGGCTGTAATGCCGTTATGCGGCTACTTTCTCATGTCGTTGTTTTCAAAATATATCGACAGATACGACCATTACATAGCATTCTTTCTTTTGTTGTTTATCGGTGGCAAAATGGTGCTTGACGGTGTGAAAGACGCAAGGACGGCGGAAGGTGAGGTCGAGCCCAAAAAATTTTCCTATCCCACCGTTTTATTGCAGGGAATTGCAACAAGTATCGACGCGTTGGCGGTCGGTGTTTCCATGGGCATAATGTCGGGGGTAACAAACGCAAACGTTTTTTTGCTTGTGGGTATAATAGGGGTTATAACCTTTATTATCAGCCTTGTAGGGGTAATTCTCGGCGTTAAAATTGGCAAGCTGTTTAAAAACAAACTTTGCATAGCCGAAATTTTGGGCGGACTTGTGCTTGTAGGAATAGGTATAAAAATTCTAGTGGAGGGTATTATCGGTTGATTGCCTGCTCGATTTGATAAATAATTTTTTCGTTTCCGCACTCTATTTTGCAGTTTTGCAGTGCGGATTTTATTTTTTTGTCGGCAACTAAAAGGTCAATGTTTTCGTAAAGCGACTTTGGCGTAAGTTCCCGTTCGTTTAAAACGCGGCAAAGCCCCGCGCTTTCGAAATACCGCGCGTTTTTAATTTGGTCGCCGCGTGAAGCGCCGTTATCCAAAGGAATGAAAAGAGTGGGAATTTTAAGCGCTAAAAGCTCGTGTGCGGAATTGGAGCCGCAACGTGCTACGGCATAATCGGCGCAGGCAAAAACCTCACTCATATCCGTTGTAAATTCAATTTGCTTATATCCGTAAATATTGTTTTCAACGGCGTTTCCCCTGCCGCAAACATGTAGCACGTTAAATTTTTTGCAGAGGTCAAAAATAATTTTTCTAAGATTATCGTTTATCTTTTTCGATCCGCTGCCGCCGCCGAAAACCAAAACGACTGGGCGGACGTCTAAACCGAATTTTGCGCGCGCAAGTCCTTTATCCGCGTTGAAAATGCTTTTCCGCATGGGCGATCCCGTATATATTCCGTTTTTAAACCGCTTTGCGGTTGAAGAGAATGACGTTAAAATATTTAATGATTTACCCGCGATAATTTTATTTGCTATCCCTGCGGTAAGGTCGGATTCGTGAGTTAAAACGGGTATGCCGCATTTGGCGGCGGCAAACGCGGGGGGAAGGGAAGCGTATCCGCCTTTACAAAATAAAAGGTCGGGTTTTACTTTGTTTAAAACGGCGCGGCACTGCCGTATGCTTTTAAACAGTTTATAAGGGATTGCAAGATTGCATAAAATTTTGCCTCTTACCAGTTTAACGCCGTCAAATCCATAAAATTTAAGTCCGAAATCGTTGCAAATATTTTTTTCTATTCCGTCCGTACCGATATAATAAATATCGTAATTATTTTTCAATTCTTCATAAAGGGCTATATTAGGCATAACGTGGCCGGCGCTGCCGCCGCCGCAAAACATAATTTTTTTCATTGCCATAGTGTATTTATTATTGCCGAATTTTATTCGCGTTAACGGCATAGATTAATAAACTTAAAAAATTAAATATTTGTACGGTATTTGACAAATAATGTGTTAAAGTGATAAGATATTAATATGAAGCCCGAATATATTTTACTGATATGCGCCGGCGGAGTTTTTTTGATTTTGCTGTTTACTTATATATTGTATGCGGCGCAAAAATCGAAAGCCGAAAAGCGCAACAAAGAAAAAATTTACAATTCGTATCTACCCGAAAATTTGTGTAAAATGGAATACGACGTAGCGTTTTACGATAAAAACGTGTTTCATTTTAATTATAAGCGAGCTGCCGAGCGTCAGGTAACTATCGACGATATTTTAAGCGACAGTTCGGGCGACGTCGGCTCAATGGCTGAAAGCGCGGTATTCGCGCAGGTGGAAGAGGGCGGCGTCGAACAAATAAACGGTAAATTTAATCCTTCAAAATAATATAAAACAGCAGCCGCGTAAATTTTCCGCGGCTGCTGTTTTACGATGAAAATTGCATTATAAGCTGTCTGCCTAATATGGGCATACTCAAATTAAATTTACCGTTTTCTATCTTTGTTGCCTGTCTGAACTTAAATCCCAAAATGCCTATTTCCGCTTTTATTTCGCCTGTTTTGTCGTCATACACGTAATCGCTTACATAGGCGTGCCGCTTTCCCTTTTTGCGTTTAAAGCTTACCTCAAGCTGTTTGTCGTCAAGAAACGTTATTTTAAGGTATTCGTATTTTTCCAGCAAATCTTCCTTTCCCAGCTGTGCATAGGTGCAATCGTAGGTGGCGATATAAGGTTTTGTAAGCGATTTAACGGAAGAATCGCTGTCAAAAGTAAATGCGCATAAAAATAAGCATGCGGTTACGGCCGCAAGCATTACGGCAAAAATTTTCTTTTTCATATATTTTAATATGCGCAGTTTTATAAAAAATCCGCCGTCGGAGTTGAAAAACCGACGGCGGAATAATCATTTAATATTTAAGCCTTGCCTATGCAACCGAAAATTTCCATTTTTTCTTTAACGGTTGCCTTTATTGCGGCGCAGCCGTCGGCAAGCAGTTTTCTGGGGTCGAATCCTTTGCCAACCAAATCTTTGCCCGCTTCGATATATTTTCTGGTCGCTTCCTGGAAAGCAAGCTGGCACTCGGTGTTAACGTTTATTTTTGCAACTCCCAAAGAAATCGCCTTTTTAATCATATCGGTAGGAATTCCTGTTCCGCCGTGAAGAACAAGCGGCATATCGCCCACTTTTTCTTTCACCGCGGCAAGCGTTTCAAAGCTTAAACCTTCCCAGTTTGCGGGGTATTTACCGTGAATATTGCCTATGCCCGCCGCAAGCATCGTAACACCCAAATCGGCAATTTTTTTACATTCTTCGGGGTCGGCGCATTCGCCTTTACCTATAACGCCGTCTTCTTCGCCGCCGATAGCGCCTACTTCGGCTTCAAGCGATAAACCAAGCTGGGCGGTAACTGCGACAAGTTCCTTCGTCTTTGCTATATTTTCTTCAATGGGGAAATGCGAGCCGTCGAACATAATGGAGGAGAATCCGGCCTTTATGCATTTATAGCAGCCGTCGTATGTGCCGTGGTCGAGATGAAGGGCAACGGGAACTGTTATGTGCATTTCTTCAATCATGGCTTTAACCATATCTGCAACGGTTTTAAAACCTGTCATATATTTGCCTGCGCCTTCCGAAACGCCTAAAATAACGGGGGCTTTAAGCTCCTCGGCAGTCTGCAAAATCGATTTTGTCCACTCTAAATTGTTGATATTAAACTGTCCTACCGCGTATTTGCCGTCCCTTGCTTTTGCAAGCATTTCCTTTGCCGAAACCAAACCCATATCAAAACCTCCGATACCAAAAATAATTAAGTTAAGGTAAAAATTACCTTATTTAAGTATAATTCATAAGCTTTTAAATTTCAAGTGTATTTTAAAAATTGTCGTAAAAAAATAAGCGCGATTGCTTTGATATTTTGTTGACTTGATTGCGCCGGTTTGCTATAATGACTGCGTTGGCAACACAGGAAAACTTTGGTTGCTGAAATACTGTTAAGTTAATATTTTTTATTCGGAGGAATATATTTATGGCTATTGTAAAGGTTGCTATCAACGGTTTCGGTCGTATCGGCCGTCTTGCGTTCAGGCAGATGTTCGATGCAGAGGGATATGAAATCGTAGCTATCAACGATTTGACAAGCCCCAAAATGCTTGCTCATCTTTTAAAGTACGATTCCGCACAGGGCAGATACAAGTATGCCGAAACGGTAGTCGCAGGTGACGACAGCATAACCGTTAACGGCAAAACCATTAAAATTTATGCTGAAAAAGACGCGGCTAACCTTCCCTGGGGAGAGGTTGGCGTAGACGTGGTTTTGGAGTGCACCGGTTTTTACTGCTCGAAAGAAAAGGCTTCCGCACACATTACCGCAGGCGCTAAAAAGTGCGTTATTTCCGCTCCTGCAGGCAACGATTTGCCTACGGTTGTTTACAGCGTAAACGAAAATACTTTAAAGGCAAGCGACACGGTTATTTCCGCGGCAAGCTGCACAACAAACTGCCTTGCTCCCATGGCTGCAACGCTTAACAAGCTTTGCAAAATTAAAAAGGGATATATGACAACCATTCACGCATATACCGGCGACCAGATGGTTTTGGACGGACCTCATCGTAAAGGCGATTTGAGAAGGGCAAGGGCGGCTGCCGTAAACATCGTTCCCAATTCCACGGGCGCGGCAAAGGCTATCGGGCTTGTTATCCCCGAACTCAACGGAGTTTTGGACGGTTGCGCACAGCGTGTTCCCGTTCCCACCGGTTCGCTTACTCAGCTTATCGCGGTTTGCGAAGGCGAGGTTGACGCGGCAAGCGTAAACGCTGCTATGAAAGCGGCGTCGTCGGCAAGCTACGGCTATACCGAGGACGAGGTTGTCTCCAGCGATATTATAGGTATCACGTACGGTTCGCTGTTCGACGCAACGCAAACCAAATGTATGCCTCTCGGCGACGGTACAACCCTTGTTAAAGTTGTATCTTGGTACGATAACGAAAATTCTTATACCTCGCAGATGGTAAGAACTATAAAATATTTTGCTGAATTATAATTTGTAATCAACTAAAAAGAGCAGACTTTCGCAAAAGTCTGCTTTTTTTATTGACAATGTTTATTTTCCGCGTATAATAGTATATGTTATATAACATATGTTATTTATTGTGAGGTAAACCAATGCCGCCAAAAGCGAAATTTTCAAAGCAGCAAATTGTTTCCGCCGCAACGGACTTGGTCCGTGCGGCAGGCATGCCCGCGCTTACAGCGCGGGCGCTGGGCGATAAACTTAACTGTTCGGTTGCACCCATATTTTCGGAATTTGAAAATATGGACAAACTGCGCGAGGAGGTCGTTTTGCAGGCAAAAATTATTTATGACGGCTATATTGAGGAAGGGCTGAAATATCGGTTGCCTTTCAAAGGCGCGGGATTAAAGTATATTGAATTTGCCGTAAAGGAAACCAATCTTTTCCGGCTGCTGTTTATGTCTGAATATTCGGTAGGGCTCGACGGTTTTATGCTGCTTGACGACAATAACGCAAAAATAGTCGAAGCGCTTGAAAAATCGTGGGGATTAGACAGTGAAACTGCGCGCGGTTTGCACAAGGATATAATGATTTACACTCATGGAATTGCCGTTTTGTGCGCTACCGGTTCGTGCTTTTTCGGCGAAGAAGAAATAAGCGACAGGCTTACTTTTGCTTTTAAAAGCATGCTGAGGCAGATTAAGGAAACGAGAAATGATAGAAATTGAAAACGTAAAAAAATCTTTCGGCAGCGCGGAAAACGTTCAGCAGATTTTAAAGGGTATAAATTTAACCGTTAATAACGGCGAAAATATTGTAATTTTAGGCGCGTCCGGTTCGGGTAAGTCGACGCTTTTGAACGTGACGAGCGGCTTGGAGCGGGTAGACGAAGGTAAAGTAATTTACGACGGAAGGGATATAACGGCGCTTTCGGACAGAGAATTGACCGCGTTCAGGCGCGCAACCGTCGGTTTTGTATTTCAGCAATACTATCTGTTGCCTGATATGACCGTGGACAAAAACGTGCGTATGGGCGCCGACCTTGCGGGTAACTCCGAATACCGAAAGATTATAGAGGAGGTCGGGCTTGCCGATAAGCTGAATAAGTATCCGCGCCAGCTTTCGGGCGGCGAACAGCAACGCGCGGCGGTAGCAAGGGCGCTTGCCAAGCTTCCGCAGGTGCTATTTATGGACGAGCCGACCGGCGCGCTCGACGAGGCTACGGGCAGACAGCTTTTGGACTATGTGCTAAAACTGCAAAAAGAGCGCGGATTTACGCTTATAACGGTTACGCATAACGAAAATATCGCTAAGACGGCTGATACTGTCGTACGGTTAAACAGCGGCGCTATAGTGGATATTAGCCGCAACATTTCGCCAAAGGGCGCGTACGAAATAGGTTGGTAACGCTATGATTGTAAGTTTTAAGGACGCGTTCAAATTTATAGGTATTATAATAACCGTTTGTTGCGCTGTTTTGGTATGTAATATGTTTTTGAACTATCATATAGATTTAAACGCAATCGCGGGTGAGATTTCGGAAAGTCAGCAGGTTGCCTATAAGGCTATGCAATTAAATAGTAAGGTGGTCTGCGGCGTAACGGGCGGTTGCCTTGCCATGACGTCGGCGGTTTTGCTTATCTTTTATATCGGCAATTATATAAAAGAACACTCCGCGCGTTTCGGCATTTTAAAAGCTTTGGGTTATAACGATTTAAAGGTTGCGGCAAGCTGTGCGGTATTCGGGCTTTGCGTATTAATAGGCGCGGCGGCTGGATATGCGTTAAGTTGGGCACTTATGACAAAGTTTTACGCAGCTCAGAACGACGGAGAAACTTTACCGACGGTAGTTTTGCACTATCAACCTGTTTTGCTGCTGACCGTTGTATTGCCTACGCTGTTTTATTCTGCACTGTCAGTGCTAATTGCTTATATAAAGCTTAAAGCCCCCGCGCTCTCGCTTATAAAGGGCGGGGATAAGCTGCGGCGTATTAAAGTTACAAAGTCCGATAAAGATAGAAATTTTTTAACCGAGTTGGCTTTCAGTGTGATTAAAGGTAGAAAAATGCTTGTGTTTTTCGTAGGGTTCGGATGTTTCTGCTTTTCCGCAATGACTCAGATGGGGCTTTCTATGCGCACATATGCAAGCGATATGATGGGGTATATGATATTGATAATCGGACTTGTGCTTGCGGCAATGTCGCTACTGCTTGCGTTAAGCGCCGTAATAAGCGGCAACGCCAAGACGGTTGCAATGCTGAAAGCCAACGGATACAGTATAAAAGAGAGCGGTTTGGCGGTGCTGGGACTGTATCATCTTCCCGCGGTATTAGGATTTGCAATCGGTAGCGCGTATCAGTGGGGCGTTTTGAACGTTATGATAAACATTGTTTTCTCTTCGGTTGAAGGTACGGCGCATTATGCGTTCGACTGGAAGGCGTTCGGCGTATGTACGGCAATTTTCGTTGTTGCGTACGAGGCGTTAAATCAATATTACGTATGGCGCATAACAAAAACGCCATTAAAATCTTTAATGAGTGAATAAATATGAAAAAAGTAATAGAAATTGAAAATTTACATAAAAGTTTTAAAGACGTTCATGCGGTAAACGGTTTGAGCTTTTCGGTGGAAGAGGGGCAGCTTTTTGCTTTTTTGGGCGTTAACGGAGCGGGGAAAAGCACTACTATTTCCGTAATTTGCGGACAGCTTAGGGCTGACGAAGGCAAAGTTACGGTTAACGGGCACGATATAGAAAAGAATATGAACGACGTTAAGCGTAATTTAGGCGTGGTTTTTCAAAATTCCGTGCTGGATAAATCTTTGTCGGTTATTGACAACTTAAAATACCGTGCCGGTCTTTACGGAATAAGCGGCGAAAAGTTTAAAAAAAGGCTTGAAGAACTTTGCGCGCTTTTGCAACTTTCCCCTGTTTTAAAAAGAACGCTCGGTAAACTTTCAGGCGGTCAGAAACGCCGTGTGGATATTGCGCGCGCGCTAATTCATAAACCGAAAATTTTAATACTGGACGAGCCCACTACGGGGCTTGACCCGCAGACAAGAAAGCTTATCTGGGACGTAATAAATTCGCTGCGTAAAGACGACGGGGTTACCGTGC
The DNA here is from genome assembly GCA_947053545.1 of uncultured Clostridia bacterium. Taxonomy (GTDB): domain Bacteria; phylum Bacillota; class Clostridia; order Christensenellales; family Borkfalkiaceae; genus Coproplasma. Next base: position 55,347 of record CAMRSY010000004.1, on the reverse strand, counting down.
TTTTAACCACGCACTATATGGAGGAAGCGGCAGACGCGGATTACGTGGTTATAATCGACGGGGGCAGTATTGTTGCGGAAGGTACTCCGCTTGAATTGAAAAACCAATACACGGGCGATTTTATTACGGTTTACGGAGTAGAAGAAGAAAAGGTTAAAGAGCTTAACGTTAAATACGAAGCAATAGCCGGAGGATTCCGTATATCGGTAACCGATATTAGCGAAGCTACTAATTTAATAGTAAATAATCCACGGCTGTTTACCGATTACGAGGTGATAAAAGGTAAAATGGACGACGTTTTTCTTGCCGTTACGGGCAAAAAACTTGGCGGAGGTATGTTATGATTAGCGAACTTTTATCTTCGATAAAGCGCAACTGCAAAGTGTATTTCAAGGATAAGGGAATGTTTTTTTCGTCGCTTATTACGCCTATAATTTTGCTTGTGCTGTATGTCTTTTTTCTGTCTAAAGTTTTTAAAGATAGTTTCGTCAGTTCGCTTGGCGAGGTTTCCTGCCCCGATAAACTGATTAACGGAATGGTTGCAGGGCAGCTGTGTTCGTCCCTTCTGGCAGTATGCTGTATTACCGTGGCGTTTTGCTCGAATATGATAATGGTTAACGACAAAGTTACCGGCGCTCGCAACGACCTTCTTATTACGCCCGCGTCCCGATGGGTGCATGCAATAGGTTACTACGTTTCAACTGCAGTTACTACTGTAATAGTTTGCGGAGTGGCAGGCGTGGGCTCGCTGATTTATATTGCCTGTTCGGGATGGTATTTAAGCGTAGGCGACGTATTTTTGTTGCTCGCGGATATAGTTTTACTTTCCATGTTCGGAACCGCGCTGTCGTCGGTTATTAATTTCTTTTTAAGTACGCAGGGGCAGATGTCGGCGGTGGGTACGGCCGTTAGCGCCGGGTACGGTTTTGTTTGCGGCGCCTATATGCCAATATCATTTTTCGGTAAAACTCTGCAAAACATACTGGGCTTTCTGCCCGGTACGTACGGTACTTCGCTTGTCCGCCAGCATGCCATGAACGGCACGTTCAGAGAAATGATTTCAATGGGATGGGATGATTCGGTAATTTCTGAAATTCGCGATTCGGTAGACGCAAACTTATATTTTTTCGGAAATAAGGTGGAAATTTGGGTGTCGTATCTGGTGTTGATTTTAAGCATAGTTCTTTTAATCGCAGTATACGTATTGCTGAATATGTTCTGCGGGAAGAAGAAAAATAAATAATTGTGTGCTGAATTTTCACCTTTAAATAAGTTGATTTTTAAACGGGGTTGTTGTATCATTAAATGGCTTTAACAGCATGCTTCCGTAGTTAAATGGATATAATAAACCCCTCCTAAGGGTTAGTTATGGGTTCGATTCCCGTCGGGAGTACCAAAAACCGCAACAGCAGTAAATGCTGTTGCGGTTTTCGGCTATATCGTGGCAAATTATTTGTAAGTATACATTGTTAATATGCAAACCGATACGAATATATTAATTTTTAATGTTATCTTGACAATTAGACGTAAAATGATATAATGTAGTATGTATTATACCGTAATAAAGTTACGGCGGGGGAGAACGGTGAAAAAGAAGAAAAAATCTTTGCCTCAACTGAATAAATCTTCCGTTTTCAAAGTTTTGGTTTTCGTCGCGATAATAATACTTGTAGAGGTTGCGGCAGGTCTGTTTATATTCAGTCAGTTTTCTTCTAAAATATATAAGCAGGAATTTGCGGGATACAGTCAAAAATCCGAATCGCTTGCAACAAAAATTTACGGTGCGCACGCTGCGGATATCGACGGGCTTTTAGGCAACGGCGCGCTTATTGAGAGCATCGCGGAAGAGTGCGGTTCGTCTGCAGCTTTCGATTATTACATAATTTTCAGTGAAGCGCAGGGCGGAAGTATTATCGACGGAGGGGAGCTTGAGCTTAGCGGAAGCCTGAAAGATATAGGAGTGTCTTACGGAGCCGCCGGAACGGTGGAAATCGGCGGCAAGACGTACATTTTTTCTTCTTCGCGGCTGGGAGACAGCGCTTTTCGAATAGGCGGTTTAACCGACTTTAACGAGCGGCAGAAAATAATAGATAATTTGCTGGGAAATACCGTAGCCGTACTGATAGCTTCGGGAATTATAATAACCGCTGCGTTTGTAGCCGGCGCGTACTTTTTAGGTAACCGCGAAAAGTCGGACAGGTTTAAATATAAAGTAACGATAGATAAAACGGGCAAAATACTGCATTCAAACAGCGCGTTCAAGCACGAGTTTGCAACGACGGTTAAAATTGACGAACCTGAAAAGCTTGATAAAATAGCGTTTAATCTTGTAAGTTTAAACGGCAACTACGGCGACAGGCTGGTTGCAATGCGAATAAATTCGCAGCCTAACCGCTCGGTTGTGTATGCCGCCGATATAGTTAACGCCGACGCGTTTATTCAAAGCGAGGAAAACGTTGCCAAATTCGATTCGGACGGAAAATCGACCGCCTCGCTTTCGAAAGTGTTCGACAGTTTTATATCCAAAGGCAAACGTACGCTGTTGGGCATTATGTTTATCAGCAGTCTCGAACAGATAAAAACACTGTTCGGGAAACAGATGGCGGTAGATATTCAGCGCGTAATTTTAAAAAAGGCGCACGAAAAATTTACATACGCATACGAGCTTGATTTCGGGTATATCGGCGTTGTTTATCCCGACGGCAAAAAACTAGATATTTTAATGGCCGATTTGGAAGATATCCACAGGTATGTCAACTCGCCTTTAAAAATGGAAGACAATCTGTTTACGCTTGACATCAAATCGGGTTTTGCAATGTGCGACGCAAGTATGTCGCCGCTGAATTTCGAACACGCGTACAAGGCTGCCGAGGCGGCGCGTCAGCGCGCTGTCGACACCAAAATTGCGGAATATATCGTCTATCACGAGTCGCAGAGAAAACTGTATGAAAAATATTTCATCACGTTCGACATTAAACAGATGCTTGCCGAGGGCGCATTTGAAATGGAGTATCAGCCGCAGTACAATATTAAAGAAGAGAGGATAGAGGGCTTCGAAGCGCTTTTCAGGGTAAAAAAGAGTTGGAACGTAAACGTTGATACGTTTTCGTTTATAACATATGCCGAGCGCACGGGGGCAATGGTTCAGCTGGGCGATTTCATTTTCGATTCGGGTATGCAGTTTGCCAAAAAACTTGAGGGGAAAAATGTTAGCGTTTCGTTAAACGTTTCGCCCGTTCAGCTTATGCAGGCCGGTTTTACCGAAAACTTTTTAAAAATTTATAAAAAATACAATCTGAAACCCGGCTCGGTTTGCGTTGAAATTACCGAAAGCTTTTTGATGACCAACTTTAACGAAACTTTAAAAAAGCTGGATATTTTAACTTCGCACGGCATAAATGTGCATCTCGACGATTTCGGTACCGAATATTCATCTTTGCTTTACATTAAAAAGCTTCCCATATCTACTATAAAAATAGATAAAGAGTTTGTTAAAGACGTATTAATCAGTAAAGAGAGTCAGGCAATAGTCAAATTTATTACCAATATTGCAAAACTTTTGAACAGGACGACGATTTGCGAGGGCGTTGAAACCACGCAGGAGTTCGATATGCTTAATTATCTGGGCTGCGATACCATACAGGGCTGGATTATTGGAAAGTCTATGAAGCCTGAAGCCGCGCTCGAAATTGTCAATACGTTCGATTACAAGCGCGTAGCGGCGGCTAAAAACGGCAAGTAAAATAAAGGAGCGTTATGATAACCTCGTTATTGAATCTTAATTTAAACAAAGGCGTTTACATATTACTTGTAATATTGTTTTTCGTCTTTTGCGTAGTAGCGTCGGTTTTACTGTTTTTCGGGATAAGAAGGGACAGGCGCAGGCTGATTGCGGAAAAATACAAGATAAAAGAGCTTGACAGGGCCGGTTTCGAGGAGCTGCTTAAGCATAAGTACGACGTGGCAAACGACGATACTCATTTTTCGGTGATGCTTGTACAGATTGACGGGATTAGCGATATGAAGACGTCGCTCGGCGAACGGCAGGTTAAAAAAATAACGCAGATGTTGAGAGAGCGGATAGTAAGGGTTATTCCGCACGGTTCGAAAATATGCGATTACGACGAGGAAAAGCTTGCCGTATATATAGAAGAGCATATGGACAACAAAGGGCTTACCAATGTTGCAATGGTTACTATATCCGAATGCAATAAGCCGGTTACGCTTTTAACGCGGGCAAAACTGAACGTTAATGTTAATCTGGGTATAGCTAGCAACAACGAATTCAGCGCCGACGCGGTGTCGATGCTGCAGAATATCGAACTTGCGCTTATTACGGCGCGGAAGGGCGGCTTTAATAAATTTGTAATATATTCCGAGGAACTTGCCGAAACGCAGACGGAAGAATATAAACATTATCAGGAAATTAAAACGGCGATTTCAGAACACCAGTTTACGCTTTTCTATCAGCCTATTTACGACGTAAATGAGAACAGACCTATTGCGTACGAATCGCTTGTGCGCTGGCTGCATCCTACGCTGGGTGTGCTGACGCCATACAAATTTTTGCCTATAATGGAACAGACGGGCGATATTAACTGGATAGGAACATGGGCGTTCGAGCAGCTGTTGCGCACGCAGACAAAGCATTACAAAGACCATCCTGAAGACGGTGACCTTATCTTTTCGTTTAATTTGTCGCCTAAACAGCTTATGTACCCCCATCTTGCGGAAGAATTCAGAAAAATATATAAGAAATTCAAAATCCCCGCAAAAAATATTTGTATGGAAATTGTCGAGTTTTCTATGTTCGACAAAGTTCCCGAGGTTTCTTCAAATATTTTAAAGCTTACGCAAATGGGGTTCAGAATTGCCGTAGACGATTTCGGGCTGGAGATGTCGTCGCTTAAAACTCTTGAGGATTTGCAGTTTGACTGGGTTAAACTAGACAGAAAATTTATCGAACAGGCTCAGGACGATTTCTTAATAGGCGGCGTTGTGGAAACGCTTGTCGGCTTTGCGGAAAAGAAAAACTTTGCCGTGGTTGCCGAAGGTGTGGAGGACGAGGTCATTTTAGAATATATAAAGGGCTTGAAAATAGGCTTCGGGCAGGGATATTTCTATGGTAAACCTAAACCGCCTGAAGAATATAATATATAAAAAGTATTTATTTACCCGATAAAAAATAGTTATTAATGACATTAATTTGTTAAATTTCAACAATATTTGCAATAAAGTTTAAAAAAACACGCTTTTGGTATTGACATTTTATTCGTTATATAATAAAATATGTAATGTAAAAAATGTTTAAGAGCAAACTGTCCGAAAGGTCAGGACGCAAAGCTTAAGAACCTAAAGGTTGTTAAAACAACTTACGGTCGTCAGTTGCCAAAGCTATTCCCTCGGACCAACGCGGGGCATAAGTTTTGGCTTTTTTGTTTTAAAGGAGTATCGACAGAATTAATCGCGGCGAGAGGGGAAAGCATTGAGGTGGACTAAACGGTTAAAATGGATACGGGCATCCAAAATCATTCTTCCCATTGCGCTTGCCGTTTCGCTGGTGTTTGCGGGCTTTTCGGTATATGCCAACGAGGCTGAAAATTTCGTTTTGCGCACTAACGGAGACAACGACGTTAAACTTTCGTTATCTTTCGACAAGGTTAACAAGTCGTCAATGCTTTATGCGCCTGCAAGCGGAGATTATACCAATATAAGCTTTATTCCGGATTCCGAATTGCTTTACGATCCTACGCCCGGTGCGCCGCATTTCAATATCCCAAACGATATTGCCAGATACGACGGTATGCATAGCTGCTATAATTACCTCGACCAGATTTTGTTTTATTCGTTCAGCTTTTATCTGCACAACGATTCGGACAGAGCGGTTGACGTGGATATGATTATGCACAACGACGGCGTTGTAACAAATCCCGATAACGATTCGGGTTATCATGTGGATGACGCTATAAAAATTATGCTTATCGAAGGCGAACCGCTTCTTTCAGAGGGCACTTACGTTGTTTATTCAAAGCCCGAAAGCAGCGAAGCCAAGCGCGACTGGCTGTACGACCACATAGAATACGAAGATAAATTAGTGCCGTTTGACAGCGATAAAACCATAATAAACAGGTCGGGCGAAAACGGATTTAAGGCTATGAAATCGGGCGAAATTAAAAAATTTACGCTAGTTTTGTGGCTTGAAGGCAACGACGAGGACTGTAAAGACCCTATTTTGGGCGAAAAGATGAAGATGAGTATCGACTTTAACGGTCGTTGATATTTATTCGGCGGTTATTTTTACGAGATTATCCGCATATAGGTAAAGGCTTTTATTAACGGGCGCAGCCCGCAAAAAATATTTCAGAAAAAGGAGAAAATGAAAATGAAAGCAACAAAGAAAATTGTAGGCGCTTCCTGTGCGCTGGTTGCGGCTGTTGCCCTTTCGGCAGGCTCGACTTTTGCATGGTTTACGTCCAACGCAAACGTTTCGGTAGGACAAATTGAAGCCAACGTGGTTACTATGGGCGGAGATTTGCAGATTGCGGTTAAATCGCAAACTCTTCTTACTGCAGACGAAACGGAAGCAGACGGACTTAAGGCCGGCGAATATAAGGAAGGCGAACTCGGTGCATATGCTTACGAAGTTAAAAATCCTTTCACCGGTAAAGCTCCCGTTTTAACCGCGGTTACGTCTACCGATGGTAAAGCGTTTACAGAAAGAAAAGTCGGCGAAAGCATTCCTACGGCAAAAGCCAACACCACAAACAGCGCAGGCGGATACATAAAGTTTACTATAAGCTTACGTTCTTCTACGGCTATGAAAGTTTATCTCGGAGCTGACTCCCTTGTTGCAAGCGAATCGGGCGCTACGACTACGTCGATTTATGCATGGAAAGACATAACCGAAACCGATTACGGTCCCGGAGCGGCAACGCAAATCGACGAGGGCGCGGCTATTGCGGCTCAGGCTAAAAACGCTACGCGCGTTGCTTTCATGACCGGTGCCGGCGAAGGTAAAATATGGGCTCCATACGAAGAAGCCGAATTCGGCGGTAAGGGTACGGCGGCAGGTTTCTCAAAAGGAAATCTTGCAAGCGATTACGAGGCTAACAATAAGGGCGACGCTGCGGAAGCATATACAAACGTTGCAACCACAGAGTACACAACGGGCGGATTAACCGCTATAACAACTGCTGCAAGCGATACTTTCGACGAAAACAACCTGATTTGCGAGCTTGAAGCAAACACGGCTAAAGAAATTACCGTTTGCATCTGGATAGAAGGACGCGACGGCGACTGCTTCAATTCGATTTTCACGCAGAAAGTTAAAGTTGATCTTGCATTCCACGGCGAAGATGTAGCTGCCGAAGAAGTTGAACCGTAAATTTAAATTAAACTATAAAAAACGGGGTAATAAAAATTATCCCGTTTTTTGTTTATTTTATTTAAAAAGTTTATTTGCGGGTATTGCTTTAATTAAAACAATATGCTAAAATATATAAGGTATAATATATTTAGTAGCTTAAAAAGGGGCAATTCTTCTTTTTAGGTTTTACAGTGGAAAAAGGAAATGTCAGCAAAATTAAATATTTCACCTAAAGCTAAGAAAATTATAAACATTGCGGTAAACGTTGTTTGCGGCATAATTTTGATTTTCGTTTTAATACTGGCTATAAGTATGATTCAGTCGAAAAGGAAAAATTACGGTAACTATACCGAAATTTTCGGCAAAGCTTACCTTGCGGTTCAATCAAACTCTATGTCGGAAGATGCCGAAACCGGCGAGGTAGGATCAGATAATTTTTCAAAGGGTGATTTAATTACGGTTACGATAATTAAGGATGACAGCGCTAAAAAATCGTTAAAAGTTGGCGACGTTATTACTTTCAGAACAACTGAAATCGTGGCCGGTAAATGGGTATTGAACACGCACCGTATACAAAGTATTCAAACCGACGACAAGGGTAAGGTTATATACGTTACCCACGGTGATAATAATCCCGAAAATATGGTTGAAACGGTTGAAAGCAACCTTGTAATAGGAAAGCTGGCAGGCATAAAACCGGGCGGCGGAAAAATTGTTACCTTTATGGGTTCGTCGGCAGGCTTTTTCGTGTTCGTTGTATTGCCTACGTTTATAATTGTAGCATATGCAGCCATAAATCTGGTTGTTGTTATTATGAGAGAGAAAAAGGCGCAGGCGGCAGCCGGCGGCGATAAAATTTCGGAGGACGAACGCGAGCGCATACGGCAGGAATTACTTGCCGAAATGCAGGCACAAAATTCCGTGCCGCAACCCGAAGCCGTAGCGCGGACGGAAGGCGCTTCAGTTGAAAAAACTGCCGAGGAATCCGAAGAAAGTATCGGCGGCGGTTCAAATCCTTCTAAAACGGAAAAAAATCCGGATTCTGAAGCCGGCGCCGAAGACGCGGGCAAATCTTCTTCGGACGGTGAAAAGGAGTAAAATCTGTTTGCCTGAATGATAAAGGGAAAAAGTAATGGCACAATTTGCTGAATACTACGTCAATTTTTTATGGACGTGGTTGCAAAACATTTGGTATTTTATAAAGACGTTCTTCTATCTTTTTTATAAACTTTTTATAGAGGACGCTATCGACTATTGTAAAAATCTGGGCGCGCATGTCGGCAGTTTCGACGTGTGGGGTTGGATATGTCTTATTATTGTTTCGGCGGCAAACATAGCGTTTGTATTTTTTATATTGTATCGGTTGTTTCAGCTTTTAAGGCGTTACATTTTTTTTCGTGCAAAAGAGGTTGACAAAGACAGACTAATGGAAGAGGTTGCAAGGCTGAAAGAGCAAGCCGACCAACTTGTAAAGGAAAAGAGCAAAATATTTGCGCTTAAGCTCGGTCAGAACGGAGGTTTCGAGGGCGGTGAAGCTGCAGCGGAAGCTACGGCGGGCGATGATGGCGAAAAGGACGTAACCAATAACCGCTTTACAAAACTTGTCAATTTAGACGAAAAATACGAGCGTAATCCCAACGTCGTATATATGACCGACGAAGATATGCTTACTTTGCCGCAGATAGTAACGCGTTTTACCAATTTTGCTGCTTCGCAGTTAAAACTGTACTATACCGAAGAAACTATACGTATTTTCTTTTCGGGTATGGCTACCTCGAAGGTAATAATTTTGGAAGGTATTTCTGGTACAGGTAAAACCTCGCTTCCCTATGCGATGGGTAAATTTTTCAATAACGGAACGTCGATTATCTCTGTTCAGCCTTCATGGCGCGACAGAGCCGACCTTATAGGATATTTTAACGAATTTACAAAAAAATTCAACGAAACGGATTTCCTTGCTTCGCTGTACGAGGTTTCGTTGCGCGAGGATCCCAATTTTATGGTTCTCGACGAAATGAACCTTGCGCGTATTGAATATTACTTTGCGGATTTCCTGTCGATAATGGAAATGCCTGACGTGGCGGAATGGAAAATCGACCTGATTGCCGCTCCTCGTGAGGACGACCCCAAAAATATTGCCTACGGCAAATTCCTTGTTCCGCAAAACATATGGTTTATCGGCACGGCAAATAACGACGATTCCACGTTCACCATTACCGACAAGGTGTACGACCGTGCGGTTACGCTTGAACTTAATAATAAAGCCGATTATTTCGACGCACCTCTTACCGAAAGTTACAACTGCTCTTTCAGTTATCTCGACAGCCTGTTCGAGCGCGCGCATAACGAATTTAAAATTTCCGACGAAACGTACGGGCTTATTAAGGAACTCGACGCGTTTATACGCGAAAAGTTTAAAATCAGCTTCGGTAACCGTATTATGAAACAGTTAAAACTGTTCGTACCGGTTTATATGGCGTGCGGCGGTACCGAGTTGGGCGGCGTAGACTTTATAATCACGTCTAAAATACTTCGTAAATTCAACGCGCTTAATCTGCCGTTTTTACATAAAGAGCTTACAGAACTTATCGATTTCTTTAACGATAAATTCGGAAACGACGCTATGCCTTACTGCGTTGAATACGTTAAGGAACTGCGCAAGCTTTCCTGACAGGGGTGTATACTCCGAAAGCCTGACCCGACGGGTTGGGCTATATTTTTAAGGTAACTTATGGATAAGTCATTTCTCAATAATTTCATAAACAAAATTGACGGCGACGCCGAAAGCTATTCGCGTTTTTTTGCCGCGTTGCGCGGGGGAGAAAACAAGGTTTTGCATAACGTGGTTTCACAGGCGGTTATGCTTGACGACGGATGGGTATTAATGCTTGAAAACTCGCTGCATTCTATCGAACAGATTGTACGAAATCCCCGTAAATTTATCGCCGAAAACGAATTGATTTTAGACGTTGCCAAGGTGCGCCGCACAAATTCAAAAACCGTCCGTCATCTTACAACAAATTCGCAATACGTACAGAATATCGATAAAAACGGCGACGTTATGCCAAAAAAATTGCTTACGGCTGAACTGGACGAGGATTTGGCTATTTACGAAAATCGCTTTATCTGCGCGTTGATAAACCGACTTATTATATTTGTGGAACAGCGGTATAAGGACCTTAACGGAAAGGTGCAAAGTTTCGAGCAGACCAACGTTTGCGTGCAGTCGCAGTTCGAATACGGTAAAAGCAAATTCAAGTGCAATATAAATTTGCAGGTTGAAGAGCCTCCGCAAGACGAGAAGGATGCGAATAAAAACAAGGATCTTTTCGACAGGGTTGCTTTAATAAGGCGCAGGCTGCGCGTTTTGCAGTCTACCGAATTTATGAAAAAACTCGGCAAAGCAAAACCCGTGCGTCCGCCAATTCAGAAGACAAACCTTTTAAACAAGAACGTCGACTACAACAACTGTTATAAACTTTGGTTATATATTTCGTCGTACACTTATCTGGGCTATTCAATCGAGGTTAAAGATAAAAATTTGCCTGTCGACGGCGATTACTTCGATGATTTGACGGTAATTGCGGGGCTTAGTTTGCAGTCGCTTATTACCGACAGAATTTTAAAACGAGAAGAATATGACGGAATCGATTTTTCCGTGCCGCAGGAGCGGGAGTTTGCTATTGTTACCAGTTACGAGTTTACGCCCGATTTTAACTTTTCCAAAGAGCAGGCGGGCGAGGAAACTATAAACGAATATTATTTCCGAAAGATGAAAGACGAACTCACAGCTTCGGCAAAAGAGGGCGAATTCGAGGTTGAAAACCGCTTAAACGTTAATTTTTCAAAGTTTTTCCGATCGGTTTCGCGTATCAACGACGAGATGTTCAACGAATTAATCGAAGAACAGATAAAAGGCGTATCCGCTGAAAAGACTCAGCAGGGCGCGATAGAGAAAAAGCGCGCCGCGATAAAGGAGCAGCAGGAGCGAATACGCAGGCGCAAACTTTTTTTAAAACTGAAATGGGAAGAGGTAGAGCGGGCGCAACGTATGGCGGAACGCGCGGAATCGAGGCTGGCACGGCTGCAAAAGGAACTTGCCGAAGAAAAAGAAAAGGCAAGGCCCAAGCGGGTTATCCGCAAAAAGCTTACGACTATAAAACGTACGCGGGGAAAAAAATGAGCAATGTTTCGGTAAAGAAAGTTTTTTCAATAATTTTTACCGTTTTAACCGCGCTTATAATAGCGTTGGCGGCAATAGTTATAATAAATATGATTTACTGCCGGGCAAAAAATAAGCCGGTAAGCTTTTTCGGCACGTCGTTTGCGCTGGTGCAGACCAATTCGATGGAACCTTATATAATGACGGGCGATTTAATTGCTTTTCACGCTTGTTCGTACGAAGACGTGAAGCCGGGCGATTACGTTGTGTTTATTGCCGGCGACGGTTTCGGGCGGCTTAAAGGGCAAAGCATAGTGCATGCGGTAAAGGAAATAACCGCCGATGGAATTATAACTCAGGGGTTAAACGGTAAAACCAATCCGCAGCCTGATAAAGATTTAGTAACAAGCGGCAATTTGCTGGGAATTTGTATTTTCAATTCCGCGGGGTGGGGAAAAGTATTCGGATTTATAAACCGTTACGGAATATTAATTATTATTTTAGCCGTGGCGGTGCCGTTTATAGTGCAGCAAGTAATAAAAATAATTAAAATTTTCAAACAAAAAAAATCGGAAAAACTTACGACTTGCGTAAGAAACTGCGAAAGCGGCGATTCGGGAAACGGCGAATTGCCTTCTTCAGATAAAAAGAGCGATCACGATGGATAAACTGTCGGCTCGGTGCACGCGGAAATTGTAATTTCCGCGTGCATTTTTTTGTGTAAAATGTGTATTTATGCATTTTTTTCGGGATTAATATTGACATATTGTAAAAACATATGATATTATTAACTTGAATAAATGAAACTAGGGGTATTATGCCCTTTTGTAAATGCGAAATATCTTTTTTCTTGAGCAAAAAGATAATCTGTGCGTAGCGTCGCAATGCACAGCAATATTGCAATATTACGTTAGTAAACGTTTCGTAAAAGTTTCGGAAAGTTGCGGGGGTAAGCTTTATGGCTACTAAAAGAAGAATAGCTGTTTTAATTTTATCGGCGCTGTTCGTGCTGGCCATGCTCGGCGCTTTTTTGGCGCCGCTTGTTAAAATTAATTCGGTTGCGTTGGCGGGCTCGGGTACCGAGGCTTCGCCATATCTTGTTTCCAGCGCAAACGATTTAAAGGCCTTCCGCGATTCGGTAAACTCTGGTACGACGTACGAAGGTAAATACGTTAAACTTACAACTAACGTCGATTTGAAATACGCTACGTTTACGCCCATAGGCTCTACGCAGACAAATCCTTTCAAGGGAACGTTCGATGGCGGAAATTATACGGTAAGCGGCTTGTACGTGGCAAATGCAAACGTAAACGAAACAAATTGCCGCGTAGGATTATTCGGTTATCTTAATAATGCTTCGGTAAAAAATCTTGTTGTCGAAAATGCAAATATATACGCCGCTTCGCCTTCAGGCGCAGCGGGGGCAAAGGGCGCGACAAGCGGTGCCGGTAAACCCGGCTTGTCGGCAGTAAGCGTAGGTTCGGGCGGCATAGCCGGAAATGCTGTAAAAAGTACCGTTTCAAATTGCAGCGTTACAGGATTTGTTTATGCGGAAGGCGGCAACGGCGGCAACGGCGGTGAAGCAGGCACCAATAAATCGGGTAGCGGTAAAGCCGGCGGCGACGGCGGCAACGGCGCCAATACTTACGTTGGTGGTATCGTAGCCGAATCAGACGGGTCGGTTATTGAGCAGTGCTCGTTTACGGGCGATATTTACGCTTACGGCGGTGCCGGCGGTAGCGGCGGCGCGGGAAGTAACGCATATTCCGGCGCTGGCGGAAAGGGCGGTAACGGCGGTAACGGCGGCGACGTAAGCATAGGCGGCATAGTCGGCTGGCTTTATAATGACGAATCTAATCCTGAAACTACGGATGGCGGCAGTATTTCCCGTTGTTACGCAAATATTGATATGCGTCTTTACGCGGCTTACGGCGGTTACGGCGGCAGCGGTCGCTCGGGTACGAGTACCAACAGAGGCGGTTACGGCGGCAACGGCGGTCAGCGCGGAAGCGTTTGGTCGGGAGGCATTGTAGGCGACGCCAGCGGCAATGTAGATAATTGCTTTGCGGTGGGAAAAGTTGAAATAGTCGGCAACCTTAAGGGCTTGCCCGGAAACGGCGGGAACGGTAACAGCGGCAACAGTTATGGCAGACCCGGCTTTGAATACGAGGGCGAGCCTGACTTGTGTTTCGGCGGTATAAGCGGCTGGGCAGGTTCGGATATAACTTTTTCAAACGTTTATTCCGATGTTTCTTTCACAGAAAATCATTATTACGGTTATTATTTTACCAAAGCGGCCACGCGTTTAGCCGGTATAGTAGGGCTTGTTGACTGTAACGCGACGATTACAAACGCCGTAAGCTTGAGTACGCACTACGAAGCTACCGATTACGCTGTGGGTAACGCTTTTTCTCCCATTGCCACTTTCTCGTGCGAGGAGACCGCTACGGCAACGCAGGGCAATTCGGATAATCTAAAATACGTAAACGATGCGGAATACATAAATCAGAATAACGCGGACCTGATAGTTCTCGATCTAAACGCTATGGGCGACAGGGTAAGCGCAATTTCTGTTGCAGACAATATGTCATTCGGCGGAGTTTTCAAAGATTTCGATACCGAAATATGGGAAATAAACGCCTCGGTAAACGGAGGTAGACCGGTATTAAAAGGGCTGACGTTCAAAGAGCACGAAAGCACGGTTTACGACGTTGCAACCAGAGACGAGTTTTTAAATGTTGTAAAGTTGGTTAACTCGGGCGTGCCCATTCACGAACTGACGATAAATATTACCGAAGATATAGAGCTCGGCGAATGGACGCCTATGGGATTGGCGTTAAACAAAAGTCCCGCATATTTAATAATCAACGGCAATAACCACGTTCTTAAGAATATGGAAATAGCCAAAGCCACCGATTATAAGGGTCTTGTCGGCAGAGTAATGAGCGCCGAATTAAACGAAATTACCCTTGAAGACCCGTATTTTACAGGTGAAGGGGGCGACTTTGTCGGGGGCATAGCGGGAAGTATAGAGTGGAACGGTAAAATTAGCAAATGCCACGTGATCAGAAGTAGCAAGCCTACCGCTCAGGAATCCTGTATTTTGGGTAGGTCCTACATGGGCGGCATAGTCGGTTATTTGTCCGGATTCAACAAAGGCGGTTTAATTGTCGATTGTTCTTCCACGGTAGACGTGCATATCTTAACGGCAAAAGGCGCGGCGACAACAATCGATTCGGGCGGACTTGCGGGGATTGTTTCCGGCGGAGACGTAGTAAGGTGTTATACTGCTGGCGAAGTGTACAACGACGCTCATAAAGTTTTAACATATTTTACGGGCGCCCTTGTCGGTGGTTTGTACAATAATTCGAATGTAAAAGACTGTTTTTCTACAAGCAATGTTACTGCGGGAGCCGAAGGCTCGTTTATCGGACACGTCGACGGCACCTCCAGAGGTTCAAAAATAGAAAATTGCTATTATACCGGAAGCATAGTTTATAACGCCACCACGGCAATAGGTTCGGGTACATCAACTAGGTTCGGCGGTTTGGTAGCCAGATTGGCCGCGCCTGAGGTTACATTAACTAATAACGCCGCGTTTTACACTTCGTTTAAGCAGCAGCCCAACAACAAAACCGCACACAAGCGGTATGGTACGCTTTTCTCTACTGTAGAGCCTTACAGATACGGCGGACTCAATGCAGCGGGTACAGGCGTAATTCAGTATCCTACCGCTAAAACCAATTCTTATAAATACATACGCGATACTGCAAACGCGACCAACAATTATTACGCTAATAATGTAAATTATTCCAGCTGCGGCACATATGCGCCCTGCAGTTATTTTGCCAACGATAAAACCACCGACGCAAAGTTGTACGATTATTATTCGCAGGACGGAGAAACAAATTTGGCGTGGTGGAAGAACACCATGGGTTACGATTTTGTAAACACCTGGTCGTGGGATCCCGATCTTGAGCTTCCCGTTTTACAGGGTAACGAGTACAGTTATCCCGGTGTGGGCGGCGATGCAATAGAAATTGCAACGGAAGAAGAACTGTCTGCTTTTCGCGATTATGTTAATTCGGGCAATACTTACGCCGGGTTAACGGTAAAGCTGGTAGCTGATATAGATTTATCGGCGGTTGACAACTGGACGCCGATCGGTATAAATACCACATATTATTTCGCAGGCACTTTCGACGGCGACGGACATACAATTTCTAATATGTACGTAAACAAGCAGGCTGCCTATAAGGGGTTGTTTGCCATAGCAATAAATGCCACTATCAAAAACCTTACTTTAAAAAATCCCGTTATTGCTTCTACGGCTTATGAAAGCGCGGGGGGAATTGCGGGCTTGATAAGAAACTGCGAAATTATCAACTGCCACGTGGTAGGCGGTTCTGTGGAAGCAAATGCAAACAACGTTGGCGGAATTGTCGGTTATATAAGTCTTACAACTACTGCGCAGACAACTTTAATTGAAGGCTGCAGCACTACGTTTGACCCCGAAGCAAGCGGAAATACAAACGTTTTATCGCCTGTTAAGGGCAAGGCTTACGTAGGTGGCATAGTAGGGCGCGCTTTGGCAAAGGCGGCCAACCGAATAACAATTACTAAATGCTGGTCTAACCGCAACGTTACCGGCACCAGTTCGCAGATAGGCGGAATTTTGGGGCTTGGTGAAGGCGTCAATATTTCCCAGTGCTATTCTACGGGGGCTGTTGTAAGCGACGGTGTATCTCATGCGGGTGGAATAGCGGGCAGACTGGCCACTTATGCCGCTTCGATAACCGATTGTTTTTCTACGGGCGACGTAATGGTTTATAACGCCAATAAGGACAGCAGCGCCTATGCGGGCGGTATAGTCGGATTGATTGCTATTAAAGGTTGCCGTATTGAAAACTGTTACGTATTAGGCAACATAATGGCAACCAACAGTGTTGCAAGCAGGCACGCAATGGCGGGCGGAATTATCGGTTTAGGTAACGTTGCTTCCACAACTGTGGGCGGCTGTGCAACTATCAGCGAAAAAATATACTCTTCCAACTTGGCGGTAGTAAGCGTATCTACGGCAACTTACGTAAGATATGCAAGTTATATGGGCAACGGGTATAACAAGGTTGTCCCCGTAACCATAACCGGACGCGCAAACTTTTACAGTGAAGATTGTTGGATGGCTTCCAAACAGAGAGGGTATGCAAACGATACTACGGGCGTAGCGTGCGAGCCGAAAGCTTACGATATGTTCAAGCAGACGGGAACTTATCAGTCCGACACTTTAGGACTGGGCTGGGATTTTGAAAGCGTTTGGGCAAGAGAAGACGGAGTTAACGACGGTTTCCCCTATTTGAAGGCGGTTGGTGCGCCTTCCTACGATTTGGGATCGCGGTATAACCCCATTCCTTTGGCAAGCACCGAAGATTTTGCCGAATTCAGTCAAAATATAAATGACGGTGTTTGCTATAACGGAATTTATATTAAGCAGACGGCCGATATAAATATAGACGGCATAGGTATAACAGGTTACGATTTCAAACACAGTTTTTCAGGTAATTACGACGGCGGAAACTTTAAGATAACCGGCGCCAACCTATCTAAAAATGCTTCAAACGTAGGCGTGTTCGGCTACGTTAAGTTTGCAAACTTTAAAAACGTAAACGTTATTAAACCCAACATTTCTCAAACCGGTACGTCTTATTCTAACGTAGGTGGATTGATAGGGTATTCGTACGGCAATCTTTCTATTACCAGTTGCGCGGTTCTGGGCGGCAGTGTTACCAATCAGGGCGGAAACATCGGCGGGCTTGTAGGCAATGCCGACAGAGGATTCAGTACTATAAGCTGCAGTTTTGCCACGGCGCGCGTTGAAGGCGGAAAGTATGTAGGCGGACTTGTGGGACTGTTCCGCGACGGCGAAATATATATGAGTTACGCCAGGGCAAATGTTACGGCTACGCTTGCAAGCGGATACGGCGCGGGCGGTCTGGTAGGCGTCGGCGAGTACAGAACGCATATTTATAACAGCTACGCTATAGGAAACGTAAGCGATACGTCTTCCGCACAGTGGGCTCTTGCCGGCGGTATCGTGGGAGTCTTCCATCAGGCGTACAACGGTATTTATAACTGTTATTTCAGCGGAACGCTTTCGGCAGTAAGCGGCAAACCTTCCGCTACTTATGCAACCTCGCACGCAGCAGGCATTCTGGGATATACCGTTTCAAAATACGATAAAATTCTTGATTGTGTTTCTTTAGCTACCGGCATTTCGGCGACAAGCGGTAAAACAACCTATCTGCAGACTGCGGAA
This sequence comes from uncultured Clostridia bacterium, assembly GCA_947053545.1. Taxonomy (GTDB): domain Bacteria; phylum Bacillota; class Clostridia; order Christensenellales; family Borkfalkiaceae; genus Coproplasma. Next base: position 37,506 of record CAMRSY010000004.1, on the reverse strand, counting down.
ATAGCAACAGGCGGCTCTACGGCGGCTAATCTTCCCACGGCCGGCACTAACGCCGTTAGGAATTATGCGCTGGACGGAGTTGAAACGTTTGTAAAAAACAGCAAATATCAGGCGCGTATTCAGGCGGATAATTACATTGAAAGCCTTGATTTGTTCAAGACCGACTGCGTAAATATTTTAACCGAATGGGAAATTAACAGTGGCGGTATATGGCAGCACAATGTGGATACTAATAACGGTCTGCCTACGCTTATCGGCCTTCCGGAAGACAATTCCGACCTTGACGAAGCTATTGATTTGGCTCTTTCGTATAAGGCGGAAGACTGGAGTGAATTAACTTACGGCAGATTGATGGGAATCGTAAGGGAAGCCGAAGCAAATTCCGCTACGATGACCGACGTTCAGAAAAAGCAGTACATAAAAGAAATTTACGCGGCTATCGAGGGGCTGAGGCCCGAAACGACGGCTTTAAGGGAACTTTACGACGATATAATAAACAATAAGGTTCCTTACAGAGAATGGTTTGTAAATTTCGTAACAATGGACAGCGCGCTGGAACTTGCGCGTACAGTACTTGAGGAAGATTCGAACAAATATAAAAATATAGACGCTCAACTGGCGCTTTCCACGCTTGAAATGGCAAATAAAAATCTTGTTGTCAATAAGGCCAAGCTGAACGATGCTATCACCAAAGCAAACAACATTATATTAGGTGCCGAAAAAGATTATACGAAGGAAGATATCGACAACCTTAAAGCGGTTAGGGCGGAAGGCGTAGCTGTTAATAACGACGTTAATGCTACGGCAAAACAGGTATGCGATGCGACCGCAGCGATAAACAAAGCGTTAAGCGAACTGAAAATAGATAAGAGCAACCTCGAATCGAAAATAAAGGAAGCTTACGAATCTTTGGGCGGATCAGTTACCTTTGCGGACGGTAAAGTTGTTTTAGACCCGACGAATAAGCTTGACGATAGCAAATTCGAATCGACGGTTTCGTTTAACAATGCGTTTAACGCTGCAGTTGAAACATACGAAAACGAGCAAGCCAGCGGAACGATGGTAACTCAGTGCGCGTACGATTTAAGCGTTGCGTTAAATAACCTTACGATAGATAAAACCGCGTTGAGCGACGCATATAATATTGCCGGAACAAAGAAGAAAGAGCAATATACGTTAAGCAGCTGGGCAACGTTTGAAGCGGCAATGACGGTTGCCAACGAAGAGCTTCTGCGCGACCCTGCAAAGCCCAACCAGTTTATTGCGTATTCGGCAAACGTTGATAAGGTGCTGGCAGATTTGCAGGCGGCTATCGACGGTTTGGAAATTAATAAGGAATATCTTAAAAATCTGATAGATATCGCAAGGGAAGAGTCGAGCCAAAGCATTTACGATGACGAAAGCCTTGCCGAGCTTATTGACGCGTTGAATACGGCAATAGACGTGTACGACAATGCGGAAGCAACTGTAGACGATGTGAACAAAGCGGCTATAGCGCTGAATGCGGCCATACTCAATCTGAAAGTCAATCTCGATTTCTTAAAAGACAAAATTAAGGAAGCCGATTTAATTCTTGCAGAAGAGAATCAGAATAAAAAGTATTATCTTGCCGACACATTGACAACCCTTACCGACGCGCGCAACTCGGCGGCGGATTGTGTTGATGAGTGTTCGTCGTTTACTGAAGAGGATAAAAACAATAAGGAATACATTGCAAAAGTTAAAACTGCGACAAACGAACTTGTAGCGGCCATTGAAGGCATTAAAGTTGACGTTTCAATTCTTACCGAATACATATCGATTGTAACGGACGAAAGCAGGGAAGACTATATAGGCAAACTCGGCTACGCGGCGGAAAGCGTTGCGGCGGTTAAAGCTTTGGGCGCATCTGCCCAGGCAATGCTGGACGCGAGCGGCGATAATCCTTCTAACGACGATGTATTAAAGGCAATAAAAGATTTCGAAACGGCGTTTGCGAATATGAAAGCCGATAAAACCGCGCTTGCCGAAAGGGTAAAAGAAGTTAGCGTATGGACTAACACGAAACACAGGCAGGATAACGACGGCAACTGGATTTTGGACGAGAAGGGCGAGCTTAAAGTATTTGTTGTGTATGAAAGCGGAACCTGGAACAATTTGCAAACTGCTTTAAGCGCTGCGGTAGACGTTGTAAACGACCCGTCGGTATCCGTGCAGGACGTTAAAACGGCGTCCGAAAATTTGGAAAAAGCCATTTTCGATTTGAAAATTGATTCGTCCGAACTGCACGACAGAATAGTGAAGGCGGAAAAGATTTTTGCCCGCCCTGAAGTATTTACGCAGGCATCGCGTGATTTGCTGAAAGTGCCCTATGATATCGCGGTTAAAACTTACGAAATAATTGAAGACCCTGAAAGAAAAATCCGCCCTACCTTGGACGAGGTGCAGCAGGTACTCGACGATTTGGTATTTGCAATAGATAATATCGTTATCGACCCTACGCTTATTCTCGAGATTATCGAAATTGCAAGAGCGCAGGAAGTTAACAGAGAGTATTATTCCGAATTAACATATCTTGCTTTGGTAACGCAGACTGATATGGTTGAAGGGCTTATAAACGACAAAATCTGCGAAGAAGACGTTGACGACTTTATAAGCATAATTAAAAACGCTATGGACGGCTTGGTAATTATAACCGATAAACTTGATATGGCTATCTATTTGGCGGAAAGTTTAAATTCGCAGTATATAACGGCAGAAACGTATCAGGCTGTTACCGACGCCCTTGCAACGGCTAAACAACTGTTGGCAAGCGGCAGGTTGAGCGTTGTTGACTATGCCACCAAGTTTGAGGTAATTGAAGAATATAAGCAGGTGCTGGAAAGCCTTGAAACCGCAATTGAAAATATTGCGCCCGATATCGAAAACTATAGGGCGTTTATTGAAGAGAAGAAACTGCTTTTAAGCGGTTCGTATGCGGAAGACGGGCTTGCGCTTTTGGAAGAAGCGATAGCTAACGCCGAAAACGCTTTAAACGGCGGCGTCGTCGATGAAAACGGTGAAAAGGAAGAGTTCAGTTATTATATCGCTATAGATAACGTAGAAGCTATTCTTGCTGCCGAGGCCGCGTTAGAGCCCGATACGAATAAGCTGCAGGATTATATTACGGAAATTTCCGAAATACTTAACAGGCATCATATTAAACCGGCCGAGGACGAGGAAGGAAACGTTATCGAACCCGATCCCGAGTATATCGGCGTGGAAATGTATACCTACGAGTATTATACGGTTGAATCTTATCTGAATTTGCAAAATCAAATATCGGCGGCTAAACTTATAATAGAAAAACCCGACGATTATACGACTGAAGACGTGGATAACGCGTATAACGCCTTGGTTAACGCTTATGAAAACCTTGTGCTTCATAAGAGCCTTCTTCTTGAACTTATAGCCGAGTGCGAAGCGCTTAACAAGAGCTATTACGTCGCCGCAACGTACGCCGCGTTAGAGTCGCAGATTGCGCAGAGTAAGGCTTATTGCGAAGGTACGAACAACGTTATCAGCGAATACGTAGTTGAATATCAAAATCTTGTCGCCGCGCGCGAAGCGTTGAAATTTGATACGCAGGCGCTTGACGGACTTATTAAGCAGGCAACCGAAATATTGGCTGCCGCCGGCAAGGAAGAAGGCGAAGAAGGTAAGAGATATTTTACCGAGAGGTCGTTGGAAAATCTCATTTCGGCATTGCAGGAAGCTAACGATTTTAATCCGGACGCAGGCGAAGACACGGAAGAGGATACCGACGAGGCGTATACTATGGTGTGCGCAACACTTTTCAACGCCATCAGCGGTATGGTGGACATAGGCGCGCTGAAAGACAAAATCGCCGAGGCCAAAACATATAATAACGACGACGGCAAATATTCGGAAGAAACGTTTACCGCTCTGCAAAACTCCATAAAGGCGGCAACCTCCGTATACGAAAGCGCAAACTCCACTAACAAGCAGGTTGAAGACGCCGTAGAGGCTCTGGAAAAAGCTTGCATTGCGTTAAGGCTGGATACGGCTTCGCTTGACGACGTTATTAAAGAGGCTAAAGAGTTAGTAAGACAGTCGGATGAAGGTGAAAGAGTATTTACCGAATCTACGCTTGATTTGTTAAAGTTAAAAATTACTGCGGCAGAAGAATTCGTGACCTCGGGAAACACTGACAGAGAGCAGTTTGAAAAGGTTAAAACCGATTTGACAGAGGCAATGTTCGGCATAATAGAGCTTACCGAACTTGTTGACAAAATAAACGCTGCAAACGCTTTTGTATCTGCAAACACTAATGAAGACGGAAAGTGGACCGAAATATCTTATCAGGCGTTACTTGACGCTATTGCGGCTGCCGAAGCAGTAAGAAATAACGCAAACGCCACCAAAGAAGAAATTGCGGAACACGTTGCGAAGCTGAGCGACATAAATTCTATTCTTACTCTGTCGGGCAATTCCTCAGACGACATTTTTACGCTTATAGAAAGTAATACTACTTTTAAAATAGTTGACGAAAACGGCGTTGAGGCGGAAACCCATTCTATAGAGCAGCCCGCTTTCTTAATTAATCTGGCCCTTAACGATACAGTTGCTGATATTCTTTCGCAGTTTAAAAATACCGACGTGAAGGTTTTTACCGCTGACGGCGAAACCGAAATAACCGATATCGAGAACACGAAAGTTGCTACAGGAATAATTATTAAGGCGTACAACAACGGCACTGCGACCGACCAGTTAACGCTTGTAGTTAAAGGCGACGTAAACGGCGACGGTAAGTTGAGCGCTGCTGACAAGGCGCAATTAAACGCTTATTTCTTAGGAACAAAGACGCTTGACGCAGTAAATAAACTTGCCTGCGACTTAAACGGCGACGGCAAAATAAGCGCGGCGGATAAGGCACAGCTTAACGCTTATTTCCTCGGAACCAAAAATTTGTACGAGGGATTAAGCGTGAAGGAGAATAAAGACTTATGAAAAAGACAGTATATAAAATATTTTTGGTAATGTTATTAATTTTGTTTTCGGCCTGTGCGGCTTTAGCCATACAGCTGCCCGTTAAAAACGCACACGCGGCAGGCGGTTCGGAAATAGTAATTTCTTCTACATTATCGGAAATTAAAACAAACGCGGCAGGCGAACAGTTCACCGTGTCGGCAACGGTTAAAAACAATACGGGCACAACAATGCTGGGCGCTCAGGTAAAACTTAGTTTCGACACAAAAGTATTTGCCTTTGTCAGTTTCAATAAGTCGACCGATATCGAAAATTCCGAATACGACAGAAACAATTCGACTACAGATGCCGGCTACATAACTATGATGGGCGACGATAACGGCAAAGAGATGTCGAAAACGCAGTGGAAGATAGCTTCGATAACATTGAAAATCAAGGAAGGAGCGTCATTAACGGCAGGTACGTCTTCGCAGATTAGCGCAAGCGAAATAGAATTGTTAGACTCTATGGGCGAAGATGCCAATCCTGTAATAACGGGCGAAAACCTTGCAATTAATTTTGTATCTCCTTCTAACGAATGTAAAATTACCGAATTGAGCGTTAATAAAACGCTACTTACGCCTTCGGGGTTCAGTTACACGTGCGAAGTTCCGTACGCTTATAAAGCATTAAACGATTTGAAAGTTAAGGTGAGCACGGGCGCAAAATATACGGTTAGCAAAACAAACCTTGACGTAGGAGCAAATGCCGTTACTATTACGGTTACCGCCGAGGACGGGTCGTCTTCCCAGGCTTATACGTTAAATATAACAAGAAAGGCGGCGGAGCAGATACGCACGCTATCGGCGTTATCGTTTAAAAACAACGGCACGCCCGTTAGCGTAACGCCCGAAATAAACGCTACCGCGCTTGTTAACGGCGGCACGTTCGACGCGGGACAAATTGCCTACGCCGATAAAGACCGCCTGAGAATCGAATTTACTAAAAACGGTAATTTTACGACGGCAGACATTATGTTTGACGGAAACAAACTGGGAAACACCGTAATCGAGGCTACGTCGGGATGCAATTTGGGAACTGTTTCGGCGGGCGCGCATACGGTTACGGTAAAGGTTTATTCGGAAGATAAATCTGCTTTTACCGAATATAATATAACTTTTTCGGTAATAGCTGCAGAAGAGGATTCAACGTTGTCGTCTTTGTCCTTGAAGATAGTAAAAGCCGACGGTGACGAAACGGTAAATTTTGCAGAATCGTTTTCGCCGGACAGAACAACTTATTCGGCTACGGTACCGCAGGGAACAACAAAGGTAAAAGTAGAGGCGCAAGCTGCAGGGCAATTTTCCGGCGTAAGCGGCTTGGGTGAATACAGCGTTCCCGGCAGTATAGTAATTAAGGTTACGTCTCAAAGCGGCGTTGAAAACATTTATACTATAGTTGTGGTTATAGCGAAAGATACCAGCGGACTTGCGCTGTCAAACGTTTCCGCAGTAGGTTTAAAAAAGGACGGTAATACCGTTGTTTCAGAACATCAACTCGTAATATCCGAAACGTCGGTTGCCGATTATTTTACTGTTTCAATTCCTTTCACCTTGGAGATAACGCACTTTAAAATAAAAGCCGATCCGTTCGTCAGCGACGAATACAGGGTTGAAGGTACTAACTACGATATCGAAATTAACAGGGCTGAAAAGACAAAGCATATTATTCGCTTTATCAAGAACAACATCGTTGAAAAAACGATTACCTACGATATAATTTACGAATCGAACGTAAAAACCCTTTCTAAGCTCACGTACGACGGAATCGCCGTAGATTTATCAACGGGTTTGAATTATTTCTTTGTCGAGGTTACAAAAGATGTTGAAAATCTTAATATCGTGCCCACGACTACCGACCCCAATGCAAGTGCGACGGTAATATCGATAATAAACGATAAGGGAACGCCTGCGGCAGGCAAGCGTACGGTTAAGTTGTCAGGCGGCATAAATCCTATTTTAATAAGTGTGAAAGCCACTAACGGCGACGAGGGTACGTATGTATTGTGCGTTTTACGTCCGCTGGGTTCGCAAATGCTTACGTCTTTGAAATGTGACGAAAACGATTTGGACGTTTCCGACAATACCAATATCTACGGATATGAGGTTACCGCCGACGTAGATTCGGTTATGATATACGCGGCAGCTATAGAGGGAGCAACCGTTACGTTGTACGATAGCCAGATGAATGAACTAAGCTTATCGGAAAAGGTAAGCCTTTCGGGCGGTAACAATCCCTACTTTATTAAGGTTACTGCGGAAGACGGAACGGTAAGCGGTTACACGATAAACATAAGCCGTGCGGTTTCGGAAACAAATAACAGTATGCCTTATATTGTTGCCATTATAGTTATCAGCGTAATTTCGGTGCTTATAATAATAGCGCTAACCGTAGTTATTGTCGTCAACAGGCGCAGATCTTAATATGTAGATACAAAAAAAGTCCTGCGGCGGAATTTCCGCCGCAGGGCTTTTTTTGTTGCGGAAATTAACCGCATATTAATTATTTATACATTAAGCTTAGATATAAAGCCAACAATAGATTATATGAGTAAAATTCTTGTGGTTATAGATATGCAAGTAGAATATATAAAAAAATGCTGCACGGAAGACGTAATAAACAATGTGATAAAAAAAATTGAAACAAGAATGTCGGAAGATTACGAAATAATTCTTACGGAAGACAAGTCGGGTGGAAAAATAGAGGAATCAATTTCAAAGTTATGCTTTGGCTCACAGATATTCAAAAAGCGGTCCTATGCCAGTAAAGAACTTATTTTGCATTTGCAGCGGTTGCAACCCGAGATAATCGAATTTGTGGGAATTTGTACCGATATCTGCGTTATTGCCAACGTTTTGGGTACAATGGCATTTTTACCTTACACAGATATCCGGGTAGATAGCAGCTGCTGCGCTTCGTATCCTGAAGGACACGTTGCAGCATTAAAAGTTATGAAATCGTGCAATATCAATGTTTATTGATTTTGCTGGCATTTGGATAATTAATTAGGCAATTTTAAACAATTAAAGATTAATAATTGTTATTGCAAGTACATTCAAAATTAAACTTAATTAAGGCGCATACATTAACCTTAATATTTTGTATAAAATTATTATATGGACAAAATAAGTATCACTGACGGCGTGCAAGCATTCAGGCAAAATAAAAACGCTGTACTTTTAGATGTAAGAACAAAGGAAGAATATAATCGAAATCACATAGAGGGTAGCGTAAATATTCCTATTCAGTCTATTGAAGACGTAAAAGTGAAAGTTACCAAAAATACTACGCCTATATACGTATATTGTCATAGCGGAATTAGGAGTGCAAAAGCGGCGCGGGCGTTGAGCGGTATGGGATATTTAAACATAACCGATATAGGCGGAATAATCAATTTAGAGAGTATAAAAAGGAGTTGAAAATGAAATATATTTGCGAGGTTTGCGGCTGGGAATATGACGAGGAACAAGGTTATCCTGAGGGCGGAATAGCGCCTGAAACAGTATGGAGCAATGTTCCGGACGATTTTTTGTGTCCGTTATGCTTTGTCGGGAAAGATAAGTTTATAATGTCTGAATAACCAATAAAAATAACGGCGGTTAATTACCGCCGTTATTTTTATTATTTACAATGAAACTTAGATAACGGCAGGGGACTGTTTTGGCTAATAGACCGTACCGTTAAAAATTTTACGCTTTTAAAAGCGAAATATAGAAGACTGTGCCGCCACGGTTGCTATCATAGGTTAGTCCGCCGTTCATGCTCTCGATAATATTCTTGCATATATAAAGTCCAACGCCGCCTGTTTCGGGCTTGTTCTCGGAAACGTACGGATTGAAAACGTCCATATCTGCGGAAATGCCTTTGCCGTCGTCGGCAATGCACAGCACTATTTTGTTTTTAATTGTCTTAACCGATAGTGTAACGGTAGAGCAGTTAGCGTGTTCCACGGCGTTCATTATAATATTCGACACGGCGCTTTCCAACCCTGTTGCTTTTGCAAACACCTTATATTTCTTGTCGACGAAATTTTTAAGAACAATGCCGTTGGCGTTGCAGTCAAACGAATGGAATAGGCAGATGGACGTGCACAGTTCGTGTAAATCAGTAACCTGCGACGGCTCGGAAATATAGTTGAGCTTGGCGTAGGCGGCAATTTCCGAAAGGTTGTTTACCACGCGCAAATCGTTTTGCTTTATTATCTGCAAAGTCTTTATCTGCTCGCCGTCTTTTTCTCTGTCAATAGCCGTTTCCAAAAGGGATACTGAGGAGTTGAGCGGCTTTCTCATATCGTGGGAAACAAATTGCAAAAGCTTGTCGCGCTGGCAAATAATCGCCTTAATGTCCTTTAGCTGCCGCTCTACTTCCAAATGCAGATTGTCGGTGAGGTAGACGTTGGACTTTTTCATTTCCATAAAAACTATAAATACGCTTATAAATGTTACGGTAGTTGTTGCCACACACATCCAGAACATAGGGTTGTATCGCGTGGGAAATACCTGCGGCAGGAACAGCGAAGCGGTTATTGCGACGCCGATAAGCGTAGAACATATTGCGCGTAAAAAATTGCCGCCGGCGTCTTTACTGAAAGTACTAAAGCCTACAAACAGCAAAAGCGCAATTACGGATAGGGCTTTTAAGACGGTACAGACGGTCGCAAGAACGACAGCTGCCCCGACCGTTACGAACGGAAGGATAAATGCGAGTACCGCGCCCGCCGCCGCAAGTGAAACGGAAATGTATTTAGCGGGGATTTTACCAAAATTTCTGCCCGTAGAAATAAGAGCGCCGCAGAGAATTACAAACGAAGAGGCAAGCCATAACGCCGTCCAAATTATGGGTACGAGGGTTTCGGCGCTTAAAAAGAAGCGGGACAGCAACATAATAAAAATGCCGAACACCCAGATTATAGCTGAAACAAACTCTTTTGAACGCTCTAAAACCGATAAAACAACTAATACGGCAAGCGCGACGGCGGAGAGTATGGCAAACGCAATTAAAAGGTTTTGCGAGTTTTCGGTTGTACCGTTTACGGCGTTATCAGTACCTATAAGTGGAGCTTCAGTAATTCCCGAATACGTGCCGCCCGTAGACTGATAGTGCACAGTAACAATCTGCGCCGCTATCAAGGTGTGAGACATCAGTTCGCGGCTGGTGCTGAATTTAAGGTCGATAACCGTTCTGTCGGTTTTATGCGACAGTTTTTCCGTGTGTATATTATAGGAGTCGGTATAATCTATAAAACTATAATTTTCTATTTCGCCGTGTCGGGATATAAGATTATTTTTCTGATATACGTTTGAGGCGCAAAAAACTTTCGGCAGGGATAGGGTGAAGTGCCAGCTGTCGCCAAGTTTATACTTTGAAAGTGCTTTAAGTTGATCCGAATAGTCTTCAGCCCAAGGGTCAAGGTTCATTATAACGAATATAAGGCTACCCTTTTCGGCAAAATTAAACGGTTTGGTTAAATCGACAATCTGGATACCGTCGCATAAATTGTTAGGGGTAATAAATTTGTCGGGAACGTAGTTAACTTTGGTAATTTTTCCCAAATTCCCTAATCCGTTTATGCGTACAGCCGTTAAATTAGTGCCTATGTTGAAAGTGCGTTCTTCCGAACCGCCGCTATCCGGGTATACGTTGGTAATAATTTCTCCCGTGGTTTCGGGAACGGCGGCAATTTTCGGCGAACAGAAAAACATTAAAAGGATAAACAGCGCCGATAAAACGGTACAGGCGATAACGGATACAATTTTTTTTAGATAATTATTCATTGATAAACGCATAGCCTTTGCCGAACTCCTGAATGAGTAATTTTGCGCAGTCCGGAGATACGGCAAGCATTTTTTTGCGCAGGTTAGATATGTGGACTTTTATAGTGGTGGTGTTCAGGTGCGGCATATTCCACACGTGTTCGTAAATTTCGTTCGCGGTAAAATATGTGCCCGCGTTCTGCATCAAAAACATTAAAATATTAAATTCGCTTGAAGTCAGTTCAAGCGGTTTCTTATTGTATGCCGCCGTTCGCTTAGCCGTATTAAGTTCCAGCTCATGTGAGGATAATTGCGCCTTGCCGTCGGGCAGAAGCCTAAGCGCCATCCGCATTTCTATATGCGTGCAAGAGGCGGGTTTTACTATATAGTCGGTTGCGCCCGCCGTAAAGCCGTCTATCATATTGCTGTCGGAGCCTAAGTCGGAAAGAACGATTACCGGCGTTTCGCCTATTTGCTCTATCAGTTTCAGTCCGTTGCCGTCGGGGAGAATAACGTCTAAAAGCACTATATCGAATTTATTGCTTTTGGCGGACAAAATCGCACTTTGCAGATTTTCGCACGCCACAACCTTATTCATAACGGCAAAATAAGAGGTAAGATTTTCCCGTAGTTTATCGTTGTCTTCAACTATTAAAATGCTTTTGTATTCGACCTTGTTCATTAAAGTTATTATATACCAAAATATAATAACAATCAATTTGTAAAGGTTAAGAATAGTAAAGAAAAAGTAAAGCCGTTCAAAGCGTTAAAAATTTATGATAAAATACAAGCAAAGAAGAGGTGTTGCTATGTTTTTTAAAAAGAGAAAAAGTTTAATTGCGCTGGCTGTCGCTTTTTTTGCGGCGGTGCTATTGTACGTCGGTGTAACATTATTTACGCTCGCAAGTCAAACCGTGCGCGCCATGGAAATCGAAAGCGGCAGTTTTCGCGTATATAACGGAAGCGGTATTTTCCATAGCGGTTACGATGACATTACCTCGGCGTGGGAAGAAGCGAAAAGTCTGTCTTTTGATCAAATCCGTGACGATGTTAAGACTGCTACAGTTAAAATGTTTGAGGACGCCACGGTAACGAATACGTTGTCTATGAACGATTGGAACTATGACGTGGCTCTCGATCTTAACGGGCACAAACTTTCCGTAAGCAGTCAAGGAAAAAGCGTTATCGAAAGCGGCGGAACATTCACTTTAAAAGACAGCAATCCCGCCGCAACGAACGACGTTATAAGTTACGCAAAAGGAAGTTCTCCGCAAACAGTTAACGTTTCGGGCGGTGTGATAACAGGAGCAAACGGAAACGCGGCGGTGATGATAAACAGCGGAAAATTCTTTATGCAGGGCGGTACGGTTGCCGGTAACGTTTCAACTTCCAAAATGAGGGCGGCAGTTTATCCCGGTAGTGCGTTTACTATGACTGGCGGAGCAATCACCGAAAACCTGAACACCGCAGGGGGCGCGGGCGGCGTGTATGTTTGGAGAACTAGCGTTAAAATTTCGGGTGCGGTAAAAATTGACGGGAACAGCAGTTGCGAAGATATTAACGGCAATGAAAGAATCGCAGGCAATTTAGGTTTCGATTACGGTACCACGATAGTCGTAAACGGCGCGTTAAACGACGGCGCTGGGAACGATGCGCGGATAGGCATAACTTTTTTGTCTGAAGACTATACTAACGGTACGAAGGTAACCAAAGATTACAGCACGCACCATTCTGGCGAAGCGGCAGATAAATATTTTTATTCAGACACTCCTGATAAGTGCCCGCAACTTTCCGTAGGAGAGGTTGCTATATACAGGCATGTGCGTAGCGGCAATTATACGGTAGACGGCGATAAACATTACAGAATCTGCTCGGCGTGCAAACAAAAACTTTATGAGGATCACAGTTATTCCGCATCTACGGGCAAGTGCGCGTGCGGAGTTATATCGAAAGCTATCGTTACGAGTACGACCGGATTTAAAGAATTTTATATGACGGTTGCAGATGCATTTGAGGCGGCGAATCTGAACAGTGACCTTACGACTCCGTTTACCGTAAAGCTTTTCACGGATGTGACGACGGAAAGTATGATAACCGTCGGCGAGGGAAAAAATATAATCTTAAATTTAAACGGTTGCGAAATAAAGTATACGGGTATAAGCGGCTCGGTTATTAAGGCGGACGGCAAGCTTTTGATAGAAGATAAAGGATCGGGTACGCACACAATAATTAGTCCGGTATCTAATGAGTTCGTTACGGTAGACGGCGGGCTTATAACTGGCGGCAAGAGTTCTCTCGGCGGTGCGGTGTTCGTTTCAAGCGGCGGAACGTTTACCATGAACGGAGGCACGCTTGCGGGAAACACTTCGCTAAACGGTCACGGCGGCGCGGTTCGCAACGAGGGAACGTTTATTTTCAATAACGGAAAAATATCCCACAACAAAGCGGGTTGCGGTGGCGGCGTGTGCGTTTGCGACGGAAACTTTGTTATGACAAACGGCGAAATTTCGTACAACGAATCCACAGACGACGGCGGAGGAGTTTTTTACGAAAACAAGGTTGACGGCAACAAGTTTACTTTTTCGGGCGGAGAGATTTCAAACAACAAAGCGGTAACGATAGGCGGCGGTGTACACATGTTTTCCGGCGTTATGGAAATGAGCGGAAGCGCAAAAATTTCCGGCAACACAGCAGGCGACAACGGCGGCGGGGTTTATGTTAACAGTACGTTAAACGTTGACGGTGCGCCGAAAATTAAGGAAAATACTGTAAACGGCAACTTAAATAATATATACGGCATAGTTGATAATAAAATCGTCGTTACGGGCGAGTTGACCAATGGCGCACATATCGGTATAAGCGGCGCAGGCGAAGTTGCCGTCGGCTTTACGCAAACTACGGGTAAGGCTTCCGATTTCTTCATTGCCGATAATCCCGAATATGTTTGCATATATGTAAGCGACGGGACGGCGGGTACTGTAAATTTCGTGAGTGCCCACACTGGCGGCACGGCAACGTGCGTGGCTGTAAAAATTTGTGTAAACTGCGGCGAAAGCTACGGAAAAATTGACGGTAACGCCCACACGTTGGATAAGCTTGTTATAGAATCGGCAGAAAATAATTATGCGGCGTTCGACGAGTTTGATTTGGAAAATGCAGCGGTTTATACGCATTGCTCGGACTGCGATAAAAAAGTTGAAAAGCTTGACGCTTTGGAGATTACGGTTACATACGGCAACGGCAACTGCCTGCATTCACACGATACGCATATTTCGTTATCGGTGGTTGTCGGCGGACAGACGATAATTTCGGATGATTATTCGGTTAACGTAAGCAAGCGTGAGGTAACCATCGTTTGGGAGTATACGACAAGTGTCGTAAGCGAGGAAAGCATATGGGAGTGGAACGTGATAACTGACGGTTCTCACTTTGTGTACGACGGCACGTCGAAGAGCTACCGTGTGAGGGCGCGATTTAACGGTGCTGACAACGATCCTGATAAGAATAAACATTATTATCGCGCGGTGGACGATGTGCTGCTTGTAGACGGCGGCAAAAAAGTGATAGACAATGCGGCAACGTACGCACTGTCGCTTGACGGTAGCAAATTCGCGGATTACAGTTTTACTAACAACAGTACAAGCATACAAATCAAGGCCTATGAAATAACTCTGTCCGATGCGGAGGTGTACCATTGGACGCTAGGCGAGGATAAAGATTCGTTACTTCGCGACGCGTACGTAGAAGAGAGTAACGGCACGGTACTTTATTATGACCCTGTAACAGGCGAAGCCGATGGCAGAACGAAAGTTAAGCGTTCTGTTGTGCGATACCGCGGCGACAATACGGGACTGAATATCGTTCTTAACGGCGGCGAGATAGCCGACCTGTTTGCAGGCGCAGGCAAGCGCACAAATATTGTTTATTCGGGTACTACAGCAGTTGGTGCTGTAGGCAAATATACGGCGATAGCTACGCTCACGCTGAACGACAAATTAAACTACAAGTACACTGGCGAAATAGCGGTTGCGGACAGCCGCGGTATGACTATTGTAATTTCCGAAAACGGTACCAAAGCGGTTATCACCAAAGATTGGTATGTCGCTACTATAAATAACGGACTGCTAATACCGGGCGGCGGCGAATATTCGGTCGGTGGCTGGACGTTCGGCGACGACGTTTCGACTGCCGTTCCCGCGCTTGAACACGGCGACGAAAGCTTTGATATTGATAGTATTTCGCAGGACGACAAGCGTATATCCTTCGGGTTATATACCGACGTAGATATGAACGAACAGATTGGCGAAACGTTCTACCGTTATAATTTTGCCGATTATGTCAACAAGTCAATGCCAGTAGGCAATTACGTTTTAAGGGTAAGCGTTGCCGAGGTTAAGGATGCCGACGGACTTGCGTATCAGGCGTTTACGCGCACATTCACTTTTGCGGTGCATAAAGGTACGCTTGATGTAACAGATACGCTAAGCGGAGAAAGGTTCGAATATGTTTATAACGGAAACGTTCAGTTGTTTGACAGTGAATACGAGCCGACGTTGGCTCCGCTAAAATACGTTTCCGCTTCGGACAGAATAGGCATATGGAAAAATAGCGGGTACGACGCGTTTTACGGCGAGGCGTATTTGGTTTTCCATCTTGCGCGTTGGCAAACTGAGGGGGGCGTCGGGTACGAGTTCGTAACGCGCACACAGTTAGAGAACACTTTGGATAGAAAGCAAGCGCCGAGAGAGGTAGATACTTACGTTGTGCAATACAAAATTTCCGCGTTAAACTACGCGGACTACGGTGGTAGCACAAGGTTTACGGTATCAATAATAAAACGGCAGATAGCCGTACCTGACGACGTCGCGGAAACATTGATAACAGAATACATATATCAAGTGCCGCAAAACGCGCTGTATCAGGTTGAAGGCAATGCGAAATTTACGCAGGCGGGAACTCATTTTGTAACTTTAAAATTGGCGGACGCGGATAATTACGCATGGCTGGGCGGAGACAATGTTGACGGCGACAGGGCTACTGTTAAACTTACGTTAACTATGCACGACCATGTTTACGGCGAATGGACGGTAGATAAAGCGCCGACTTGCACGGCGGCCGGCAGCAGGTCAAAGAAATGTACGCTTTGTAACGACGAGGCTGAAGAGGAAATATCCGCTCTCGGACACGATATTGTACGGCACGAAGCCAAAGCCGCAACTTGTACGGAAGCAGGGTGGAGCGCGTACGAAACCTGCTCACGCTGCGACCATACTACTTATAAGGAAATAGTTGCGGCAGGGCATAAATTAGCGCATGTTGAACGTAAAGAGGCGACGGCGGATACTGTAGGAAATATAGAATATTGGGCGTGCGCCGACTGTGCGAATTATTTCTCGGACGAGGGCGGTAAAACGGTAATTACCGATAAATCAAGTGTTGAATTGCCCAAACTCACGCCTGAAATTCCTTCAAAGCAGGGTACGTCACTGTCTGCAGGGGCGGTTGCCGGTATAGTAATTGCGTGTGTGATTGTGGCGTTGGTTGCAGTATATGTGTATGGGTATTTCTTCTTATACCGCAAAGACATTTTGCTTAAAGGCAAAGCGTTCGACGTCATATTTATGCCGATGAACGTATTATTCAAGAGGAAAGATAACGGTTAATAAATTTCGGAATTAATACTTAAATTTATTATAAATTGACGGACAAATATTTGTCCGTCATTTTTATGATTTGTCCGTTTCGAAAAACGAATACAGTTTTATTAATAAACACAAAAGTTGTTCGATATAACCAAACAACTACTACGAAAAGCATATATGTGTACATTGAACATAAAACACACGAAAATCAACTCGCAAAATCCGTAAAGCTTTCTATAGTTAAAGAAAAAATTCTCCGAAAAAAACGGAGAATTTCCCTTAACTTGGTGCCGCTGATCGGGGTCGAACCGATACGGTATCACTACCACTGGATTTTGAGTCCAGCGCGTCTGCCAATTCCACCACAGCGGCATATTAAGTTGGATTTGTAAAATGCGAGAAATGATTTTCTGCATTGATTATAGCGCGATTGACACACACTATATATTGTGGTAAAATACCGAATAGTGATAAAAAGTTGCGTTACGCTCATAAAATTTTGAGTGCAAAGTGATTGCTAATTCTACCACCGCAGCAAATTACTTTATTATTATATAATAGCTGAATTTAAAAATCAAGCTTTTTTATTTAAGGAAAAATTATTTTATGGATAAACTTGTATTAATCGACGGCAACAGCCTTCTGAATCGCGCATACTATGCTACGCCGGTTTTCAGTACATCGTCGGGTCAGCCGACCAATGCAATATTCGGCTTTGTAAAGCTTGTTTTAAAGATAATATCTGATATTAAGCCCGAATACTTTGTTGTCACGTTCGATTTAAAAGCGCCTACTTTCAGGCATAAAATGTACGACGGATATAAGGCGACGCGTTCGCCGATGCCTGATGAATTGGCGTCGCAGGTTAAGCCGTTAAAATCGTTGCTGGCGGCAATGAAAATTGCAACCTGCGAGCAGGAAGGAGTGGAAGCTGACGACTTGGTAGGCACATTATCTAAGAAATTTGACGTGCACAGTTATATTTATACGGGCGACAGAGATTCGTTTCAGCTTGTTGATGAGAAAACGGACGTTTATTATACAAAACGCGGAGTCAGCGACCTTTTGAAGTTATCTGTAGAAAATTTTGAAAACGAAATCGGACTGCCCCCCAGAGCTATAATCGATTTAAAATCGCTTATGGGTGATAAGTCGGATAATATTCCGGGCGTTGCGGGAATAGGTGAAACCTCTGCGAAAAAGCTTTTAAACGAATTTGGCACGCTGGATTCAATATACGAAAATATCGACGGGATCTCTTCACCGTCGCTGAAAAAAAAGTTGACTGAGGGCAAAGACAGCGCTTATATGTCATATGAACTTGCTACTATAAAATGCGATTGTCAGGTTGATTTAACGCTTGATAAATGCGTTACACCCAAAACGTATTCCGCGGAGGTTAAGCAGCTTTTTAAAACTTTAGAGTTTAAAAGCCTTATGTCCGTAGTGCAGTTCGATGACGACGGTGCGGTAACGGAAACTGCAGTAAATTATCCCGAAGTTGTAAAAATTTCAACTTATGACAAATTTAAGGCAATTTGCGGGCAAAAGGGCACTTTTTATATCAATTTAAAAAAGCGCGGGGCAGATATTTATATAAACGGTTGCTTTTACGAAATCAGCTATGACGCAGATGATTTATTGTGCAAATTTACGTTTGAACAGTTCGGCGAATGTATCAAGGCTGTAGTTTCCGAATGTGAAAACAAGGCCGTAGTATTCGATTACAAGCAGTTTTTACACGATATGGGTTTTAGCGGAGTTAATGCAAAATGTTCGGTAGACGATATTGCGGTTATGCGATATCTTTGCGATTATTTTAATGAAAGCAAAACCGCTGAAGAACTTTGCGTTTCTAAAGGATACGATTATAAGTATTCGGCATACGTATTTGAGCTGATTTATAAAGAGTATCTTGAAATTTTAGAGAAAGACGGAATAGAACACCTTTATAACGATATCGAAAAACCTCTTATAGAGGTATTGTACGATATGGAAATTGCGGGTGTGAAAGTGGATTTTTCTCAGCTTGATAATTTAAGGGAAATTTATTCTGAAAAATTAGGCGAGCTACGCGAAAAAATTTACGAATTGTGCGATTGCTATTTTAATATAAATTCACCTTCACAGTTAGGCGAAGTGTTATTTAATAAGCTGAGGCTTAAATCAGGCAAAAAAAATAAGTCTGGTAAATATTCTACCAGCGCAGATATTTTGGAAACTCTTGCCGATGAAAGCGAGGCGGTACGTTTAATATTAAACTATAGAATGTATCAAAAACTTTTATCAACTTATGCCGAAGGTTTAAAACCTTTAATAGACAGGAACAGCGGGCTTATTCATACTACGTTTAACAACACTATAACAACTACGGGTAGGCTTTCCAGCACTAATCCCAATTTACAAAATATACCCGTTCGCGAAGACGAAGGCAGGGAAATAAGAAAAGTTTTTGTTCCCAGAGATGGAAACGTTTTTATCGACGCAGATTATTCGCAGATAGAATTGCGGCTGTTGGCGCATTTTTCGGGCTGTAAAGAGCTTATAGCCGCGTATAATAAGGACGAAGACGTGCATGCGGTGACGGCGGCACAGGTGTTCGGCGTTGATTTGGGCGATGTTACGCCTAAAATGCGCAGGGCGGCAAAAGCGGTAAATTTCGGTATAATTTACGGTATAAGCGAGTTCGGCTTATCCAAAAATATCGGAGTTGACATAAAGACCGCCAAAGACTATATAGAAAAGTATTTTGAGCATTACAGTGCAGTAAAAGAGTATATGGAATCTAACGTTGAATTTGCGCGTAAAAACGGCTATGTTGCAACGCTTACAGGCAGAAAGAGGTATATTAAAGAGATAAATTCAAGCAATTACAATATGCGTCAGTTTGGCGAGCGCGCGGCAATGAATATGCCTTTGCAGGGTTCTAGCGCTGACATTATTAAAATAGCGATGGTAAACATTCACAAAGCGTTAAAAGAGAGTGGAATGAAAACCAAACTTATCTTGCAGGTGCACGACGAGTTGATTTTAGACGCGCCGGAATGTGAAAAAGAACAGGCTTCCGAAATTTTGAAATATGAAATGG
Organism: uncultured Clostridia bacterium; assembly: GCA_947053545.1. Classification (GTDB taxonomy): domain Bacteria; phylum Bacillota; class Clostridia; order Christensenellales; family Borkfalkiaceae; genus Coproplasma. Next base: position 18,016 of record CAMRSY010000004.1, on the reverse strand, counting down.
AAAACGCGGTAAAATTGAACGTACCGCTTAAAGTTGACGTGCATAGCGGGAAAAACTGGTATGAAGCAAAATAATATTAAAATTGCCGTTACGGGAGGGATTGGCAGCGGAAAAACTACGGTTTGTAATTTTATTAAAGAGCTGGGGTTTAACGTATATTCCTGCGATGAAATTTATGCCGAACTGTTAAACGGCGGTATGCTTACCGACGAAATATCAAGTGCGTTTGGAAACGAAATTTTAACCGATTCAAAAATAGACAGGCAAAAACTTGGACAATGCGTATTTAACGATGGCTCGAAACTTAAAAAGCTGAATGAAATTACGCATAAAGCCATATTTAACGAAATGTTTAAACGAGCCGAAAATGTTAGCGGACCGGCGTTTTTCGAGGTGCCGTTGTTGTTTGAAGGGGGATACGAAAATTTATTTGACGGCGTTATAGTTGTTTTGCGCGATGAAGACGCAAGAATTAATAGCGTTGTTTTGCGTGATAATTTAGTGGCTGAAGATGTAAAAAAACGTATAGCTTGTCAGTACAATTACAGTTTTGACGGGTTTGCAGAGTACTATGTTATACATAATTACGGCACTATTAACAATTTATTTCAAAAAATAAAGGATATATTGTTAAAAATTACAGACAAAAATTGCGGATAATTTTTTGTTAATTAAATAAAAAAGACGATTAAAAATAGCTTGACTTTTATATATAAAATATTATAAAATATCAATGTTTTTGAAAGCTTTGCACTCATGGCGGAATTGGCAGACGCGCAAGACTAAGGATCTTGTGGGTAACTCCATGCAGGTTCAACTCCTGTTGAGTGCACCAAAATAGCCCTCATTTAGGTAATTTTAACCCTAAAGAGGGCTTTTTTGATGCCTTTTTTTGAGAGAAATTACTTAGAAATTAGATTTTTTTGGGGTAATTTTGGGGTACAGAGTACCAATTATCCAATTTCTTGCCTTCGGCAAGTAAGTATTCATCTATATTTCCGACATAAGGCTTATCAAGTTTTCCGACTGAATGACCTAAAAATTTCTCGCGCGCATAAAATTCTACGTGGCAGTTCACGCAACGCGTGCTGAAGGTTCTGCGTAGGTCCTTAATTGTGTGAATAGGTAAAATGGCTTTGTAATGTTTGCGTATGCTTGCCTCATGACGTTTCGGCAGTTCTGTGTACTCGCTAATAATATTTCGCAGATGAGAGCATATTGGAATTTTCTTTTCGTCATACTTTCCGTTTTTGCGCTTGCTGTTTTGAGCAGTAATAAAGTCACCATCAATACGGGCTGTTTTATACTCGTTAATTCTTAAGCCACAGAAAAGAATAACAGCATATATTATTTTATATACGGTGCCATTGCTTGCCGTTAAAAGTGCAATTTCTTCATCTCGTGTGAGTTCAATACCATTTTCACGTTCGTGCGAGATATGCACAAAAAAATTAAGTGGATTTTGTTTTAATTTTCCAAGTACTATGGCTGTTTCAAATATTTGATTCAATATACTACGTGCATCGTCTGCGGTTTTTCCGTTCCCGGGTAGTTCAGCTAAAAAGCTTTTAAGTGCTATAGGTGTAATAGTGTCAAGTTGATACTTTTCAAACCTTGTTTTGATATGTCTGCAATAAAGACTGTAGTCATTTTTATAAGTTTTATTGCCTACTTTAGCTGCGTGGAAGTCTTCAAACCAAAACATTGCAAACTCGTGGAAGTTTTTAGATGGTGTTGGCGATGCAATGTCTTGAGGTATGTAGTTATTCAGCTTTTCAATAAATCGAGCTTTTACTTCAGGTATCGTTCGACCGCTCGCGGATATAGGGTGCTTGTCATATGGTTTTTTTGCATAACGTAACTCATAGGAGCAATTGTAACGTCCTGTTGTTCTTTTTCGTGCACTGACGGTGCAACCTTGTATCCTAAATTTTTTTCTGAATGCTTTTGGCATTTTTAAAATCTCCTTTTCGGTAAATTCTAAAAAGCCGCTTATTTCTTCATTGTCTGGGGGTGCGGCGTTAGCCTTTTCCATCATTTGCCGCTGTAAGGCGGCGAGTTCTTCAGAAACCTTAATGATTTCCTTTGCGTTATGCTCTTTATCTAAGCTCAGTAGCATAAGTTGCGAGTTGAGAAAGAGCATTTTTTCTGCTGTGTTCATCTCTGTGAACCCTCCTAAATGTATTCACCTTTAAATGGGTGGACGTTTAGGATATGTCAATTTTACAAATTTGTCAGTACGTTTTGCACTGACATTTTTGCCATTATGCGAGAACACAGAAAAGAATGAATATTTTAAACTAAAATTACAGACCAATAAAGAATTGAAGTAAGCCCCATACCTAAACTGTTGATTAGGAAAGCGTAAGACAATCCGTCTAAAGTAATTGTATGGTTATCATAAAATTCTCCTAAGATATTACTACTATGTGCACTTATTCGAATTAAGGTAAGCCCTATTAGTGATAAAACTGCAAGAATGCTGTAAATAGTAAATAAAGTATTCATTTTTTCACCTCGATTAAATTCTTCATATTAGTAAGTTGAACTTTTTGCATTTCTTTGCCATAAAGTTTGCCGAGCTCGCGGAAGTAGTAAAGCAATTCATCTTCGTCGGGGTTAATGGTTACTTTCTTTGTTGCTCGCATTCCTAAAGCTTGTTCTTCATCTGTAAATATTTGCTCACTAGGTTCAAGTAGTTCGGTCAAATCTACTTGAAGTGCATTAGCAATAATTGCTAATGATGACGCTGTTGGCTTGTTTCGTCCAGTTTCAAGAGCCGAAATACATTGTGGTGATAGGTTGCAAGCTTTGGCTAATTGTTTTTGCGTTATTCCTTTGGCGGTTCTAATGTCTTTAAGATTTTCAGCAAAGTTCATAAAATCCTCCTTATAAAAATTGTATTACTTTTGTGGTTTATTGACTTGACAAACTATCAAGATGGATTTATAATTAAAAAAACCACAAAAATAGTTTAAATAAAAATCACACCACAAAAATGTCAGTACATTTTTTGTACTGACACAGTAAGGTTAAGTATGGCGTTGTTAAAGGAAATGCGATTAAAACATAACTACACTCAAAAACAGTTAGCAAAAGAGTTTGGCTGTGATGAGAGTACAATTAGTTATTACGAAAATGGTAAACGCAAAATAACGATTGAAATTTTGCAAAAATATTGCAAAATATTCAACTGTACCTTGGATGAGTTAGTTGTTTAATAATGTTAGTACGTTTTTGTACTGATAAATCTGTATTTACATTTAGTGAAAAGTAAGGATTAAGTTTAAATGAAACGATTATGGGCGTATAAGGCGGTGGAAAGGAAGTTACGTAAAGCAGCAAAGGAAATTGATAAAAAGCTTATGGCAAATATGCCAAATGTAGTGTCGCGCGTAATGGAAAGGATTGAGCAGGAACAGAAGAATTCGTTCGGGCAGAAAGTGGAGAAATAGAATGAAAAATCAGTTAAAAAAAGTTTCCAAATCTTTGGCAAAGGAAATAGCCGTTAAATTTTTCGGCAGAGCTGTGAAGATAGTCGAGGATGTCGACCCTACAAGACGCCGTGTTTTTTATGGCGACGGCTATATATTCAAGAGCGGTGCAGTTATGATTGACATATTTCCCTATTTTGGTGGTGCCGGTAAAGATTTTGAATATCCCAATGAATATCCTTAATGAACACGAAGAATTAAGAGATACCCTACGTGATATTTCTGGTTTGCTTGAAGATGCTATCTATGAAAGTAAAATCAATACCACTTTCGATTGGGACGATAAGTGGATAGTGAAGGATAAAGCAAAACTTTTAAAAATTTTAAAGTTATCGAAGGCTATCGAGGACAAATATTTATGACAGAAACTGAACGGTTAGAACGGTTGCAAAGCAGGTTAAAGTTTCTTGAAGATGAAAGAAACTACTATGCTATGTTTTCGTTTGTGGTAGCAAATTTTTTTCAATGTCGGGAAGAACTTCGAACTTTATGTTATATAGAGAAAATAATTTCACACCACGAAAATGTGGACTATCTTTCCCGCATTGAAGAAGCGTTTAAAAAGGCTGTGCAAGTGCATTTAGAGTGGACTATTAAGCGTTTGAGTGAGAATAATAATCACACCGTTGAAACGGTTGTATATTCCGTTTACAACGATTTGTTTCCTGGCTATGTTCCAAATAGTACGCAAGCGTAAAATTGAATCAAAAAATTTTTGGAGGAATAATAAATGGCGGCATATTTAATTGAACCTGGACAGATGGGCGAGCCGGGAGAACTTCTCTCACCGGAGAACGCCAACCGCATAGAGCAATATAAGCTGGATGGCATTTACGAGTACTCGCTTAAAGCGAATGGTCGGCGCGATAAATCGCGCTTAAAAATCAGCTACTACGAGGGTGATATTTTCGAAGGAATGTTACGCCTGCATAAGTATCACGGACAAGGTAAATACACATGGAAAGAAGGTGGGCAGTATGAGGGTAATTTCTGTCGCGGTAAGCTTGCAGGCAAGGGTAAATACACGGTCGCAACTGGGGACGTTTACGAGGGTGACTTCAAAACCAACAAATATCAGGGTAGCGGCAAATACACCTGGACTGACGGCAGCTCCTTCGAAGGACAATTTAAGAACGGTCGTATGCTAAACGGACGTTACACTGATGCCGAAGGCAACGTGTACACTTGCAAGTTCAAGTATAAATTCAACGGCGACCGTAAAACTTCGCAGATGCAGCTCATAAAAAGAGCGGTGCCCAAAGTTGAAGAAAAGCACGAAGAAAAAAAAGACGGCGTTAAACGTAAACAACCTAAGCAAAACAAGAGCGGTTTACAGAGTAAAGACTCGGCGTTGCTTACTACCATCCGTAAGTCTGCACAGGGTAATTTGTTTAAAAACCTTTACTCGGGAGCTTCGGGCAATAGCGAAAAGTCTGAAAAAGACCTGATGGCTATTTTAGATTTCTTTACCAATTCAGATGCCGAACAAATGCAACGCATTTATAAGAGTTCAAAAATATACGATGCATCGAAAGGCCCCGAGCATTTGACCGAAATGGTGAACGGCGCAATAAAAAACAGTCAGACGTTTATGTCGGAGATGACGGCAAGAACGAGAACAAACCAACGTGCAAACGGTTCGGCCGCGGGAGCTGCAAGATAATAATAGTTTTTATGTAATAACAAAAATGTCAGTACAAAACGTATTGACGAGGAGAATTATATGAGGGCTGAAACAACCATCAGACACCGTACAGAAGCGAAAGAATTGAGAATGGCAGGCAATTTGGTAATGAGCAAGGAAGAATGGCTTGAACGTGGCGGAATTTGCCGCGGAACATTGGGACAAGCTCACAAATCAGGGTGGTTGACCCCGCGTGGATGCGAACGTGCGGGAAAACCGGTTACCGAAGAAGAGATGGCGAGTGTAAAAGACTTCTGCATTTATGCAAGTTGCTATATGGAGAATTGCTTGGAAAAAAACGGGCGTAACGTACGTCCGTGCTTGCTGGTGTTCTTCAGAGAAGTCGTAAAATAAGAAGTACATAAGTAATACGGAAGGCACAAAAGAAAAACGTAATTACAAAATGTCATCACATTTTGTAATTACAAATTTGTACTGACAAATTATGCCGAAATTGGTAAATCGGGGTTCGACTCCCCAATCGGTACCAGGCTGACACCCAGCTCCCTGTGCGACTGAGAGGTCGTGCGGGGTTATGGGTGGCAGTATGGAAAAAGGGTGTACAGCTATGAAAAATTACTATGCGAAGTTTAAAGGCAAATGTTATGCCTTTAACAACAAAGGCAGTAGAGATACTGCCGTGAACGAATATGGCTTTGAAACATTAACAAAAAGTCAAGCCTTGCGCGGGTTCGGTTACACCGACAGTTGCTCACAACGCGTTGTTAGATGCACTGCAGTGCCGTGTTCGACGCCGTTGGAACTGAGAAATGCGCTTTCCGAGGTAACGAAATGAAAGTGATTTCACTTGTCAATCAGAAAGGCGGCGTGGCGAAAACGACCACGGCAATTGCTCTGGCTGATTATTTCGCTCGTCACGATAAAAAGACTTTGCTTGTCGATTTCGACCCGCAAGGTAGTCTTACGACGTCGCTCGGTCTAGCCGATGACCCGGATAATCCCCAGGCGCTTAAATTTCTGAGTTTAGAAAAGAGTATCGAAGCGACGCCGATAGATTACAACATCGATGTTTATAACGGGAATCTACACGTCGTTATGTCGAACATCGGGCTTGAGAAGGCAAATATGTTGCTGTCATCGCGTCCTGGGCGCGAACGTTTCTTACGCCGCGCAATCAATAAGATAGCACAGAAAGAAAACTATGATTACGTAATAATCGATAGCAACCCATCATTCTCGATTTTGACAATGAACGTGCTTTTTGCAAGCGAAAACGTTCTCGTACCGTTTAAACCCGAATTTAACTCGCATAAGGGCATTATGCAACTCTTTGATAACGTTGAGGAAATGAAAGAGTTTCAACCTGATTTGCGCGTTCTCGGGTTTGTAATAACAATGGCTCGGAAGAACGTTAAGTCCGTAGAAGAGTCAATTGCGTCGATAAGCACGTTTGCCGATGAACAGGGATGCCGTGTATTCCGCCCCGCCATAAGGCTTGCAGTCGCCTGCGCAGATGCACCGTCACACGGCAAGAGTTTAAGCTGTTATGCTCCCGACAGCAATGTTGCAAAAGATTACGAGCAACTCTCCCGTTCCGTCCTTGAAACGTTGGAGGGAATGTTATGAGCTTAGGCAATACGGGGCTTGCAGGTTTTACCCCGCGACGGAACGGAACGGCGACAAGCGTTTTAACGGCTGTGGTTCCGACTACATCAAAAAAGACAACTCAATTACAACTTAGAATAAACGAAGATATATATTTGTTATTCCAAGAAATCTGCGAGAAAAACAAGACTGACGTCTCAAAGGCAATTAGAGCGCATATCGAAGAAAGCGTTAGAATCGGCGGCTTGTTTGAATATGCGGCCGTTGCAAATTTGTCAGTACAGAATGTCAGTACAAATGAAAGCGGCCTGGTTTCAAGCCGTCCCGAAGCTACGCCACCGAGCTATAAGCTTAGTTTGCGTAATAAAGAACAGCGCGAGGAATGGTTGAACAACTTTCGCTTGTGGGGTGTTTGGCTCGATGTTTCAGACGTAAGCAAGAAGTTTTACAGATTTGATTTTGTAAACGGTTGCGCTGTTATTGTGGAAGTTGGCATCGAATATTACGAATCATATTGCGAACCCAAAGCCGGAAAACCACGAGAAAGAATATCCTATTCGATTATCGATAATGAACACGCGGCATTTAATTCGCAGGGTGACAGCTTCACCTACGTTATACAGTGGCTGACAAAATACGCTAAGGATATTTAAGTCTGTACGTTTTGTACTGAAAAAAAATAAACATCACGGAGAAAAATTATGAACAAAGTATTCTTAATTGGAAACTTAACGCGCGACCCCGAGCTTACGGAAACGGCGAGCGGCGTATCCATTTGCCGCTTTGCAATAGCCGTAAACAGGAATTATTCCGGCTCCGACGGCGAAAGAAAGACGGACTTTTTCAACGTAACCTCTTGGCGCGGTCTTGGTGAAACCGTATCCCGCTATGCCAAAAAGGGCAACAAAGTAGCCGTTTCGGGTTCGATTGAACTGCGCAACTACGAGGACGGTCAGGGCGTTAAGCGCACGGCTGTGGATATTATAGCGCAGGACGTGGAGTTTTTATCTCCCCGCGGCTTCGACGGAAGCGAGCAGGAAGCGCCCGCATCGTCATCCGGCAACAGGGGTACGAGAAAGCCTGCATTGCAGTCGTTCGACGACGACAGCGATATACCATTTTAACAAAAATGTCAGTACATTTTTTGTGCTGACATTTTGTAATTACATTTTGTACTGACAAAAGGGAGCAAATATGGCGAAAGACGATAATAAGCGTTTTTATTGGTTAAAGCTAAAAAATGATTTTTTTAAACGTAAGGATAGCGAGGGGACAGATGCAATTCAATTGCTATTACGTCAAGCTGACGGTAGTAAATATGTATGTATTTACTTAATGCTTTGTTTGGAAAGCGTTAATAAAAATGGATTGCTTTATTACGAGGCTAATGGAGCAATAATCCCGTGGACGATAGACGATATAAAAGTTGAGTGTAAATATTATGAGCCTTCGGAAGTGGAGTGCGCAGTTAATCAATTCTTGACATTGGGTTTAATTACGACGGTAGAGGTTCGAGGGCAGACAACATTTGCTATGCCCGATGTGCCGGCGCTTGTCGGTTCTGAAACTGGTGCAGCTGCGCGTATGCGTTTGCAACGGAGTGGGCAATTGTCGATTAGCAATAATGCGGGAACACAATAGGAACATTGTTCCCGAAATGTTCCTAAAAATATAGTCGTTTTAGGAACAGAACAGAGAACAATGTCACCATAGAGAATAAGAGAGTAAGAGATTAGTAGGAAATCACAGAAAAGAATATAATCCGTGTGTGCCCGCGCAGGGTAACGAGCGTGAAACATTCTTAGCTCGCAAAGCTTAGCGGCTGTGAAACATTGCATAATTATGCGTTTGCGGCTGTTTATGCAGAGGCAATGCAATGAGGGGGCGGACATGGAACATATTTTTTCTTGTGTTTTCAAAAGGGAAAGAGTTCGGGAAAACCGCAGGTTGTCCCGCCCTTCCAGGTAAATAGAAAAGGAGATTGAAGATATGAACAGAATAACGGAAGAAGATATGAGAAACGAGGCGGCGGCCGAAGTAGAGCTTGTCGTTCCCACGGGCGTAGTGCCTTCTGATTACATTGAAGGCATCTTCGGCGCTCAGCCGGATACCAATGCCGATATACCGAGCGGCACCGACGTAGACTTTTCTTGTGCTATCAAAATTGTTTAAGGATGTTTTATGAATTTTACAGAGCAATTAGACCTATTTCTGAAAAAACGACTTAACAGTAAATTTATCCAAATTAGCGAACATACACCCGCAGTATTACAGGAAATGGGGATAAACGATTATCCGATTTTAATGGAAACTCGGGGATTAAAGAAAGCTTTCGCGGATAAGGGTAATACTGGTGACAACTATCACGGGTTGGGAATAGAGGCTATTTCACGGATTCCGGACATTTTGAATAGTCCTACAATAGTTTTAAATTCGCTATCCCATCCCAGAGAAAGCGTCGTTATTGTGGCAGACTCTTTGGATAAAAACGGATACCCGATAGTATTACCGATAAAACTGAACCAAAAATCAAATTACAACTTTGTGGAAATCGACTCGAATGTTGTAATGACGGCATATGGCAGAGTTTCGTTTGGTGATTTTTTAAAAGATAATATTGCGGCTCAGACAATAGTGTTCGCGGACAAAGAAAAAAGTCAAAGGCTACTTGATAGCGGGCTACAATTGCCCATCACCCTTGACTCTGTAGCTATTATACGCCCGTGGAACAAAAATGTCAATGATTTGGAGCAAAGAATTTCTTTGATGAAAGCTCATAAATTTTTTGCAGACGGTGTGTATGAGCAAATGCTTACAGATGGAATTCAGATGTTAATGACGAAAAAGGAGAATATAATGGACGAAACGAACACCACCGAACTGGATAAGATTACTGAGTCTCAAGCTAAAGCTCTACGTTTAGTTCAGGAGACGGGCGAACCGTATGTAACGATTGAGTACAGCGAGAATTCCGCTTTTGATAGCGGCGATGTTCTGCCGCTTTCCGTAGCGGACAAAAAGTTTGCGAGGCTTGATGCCGAACACGAAGGCAACGGGTACGATAAAGTCAATCTGCATATCGATTACATAAAAGACGGCAAACCCGACAGTTACGAAGGATGCCAATACGGTATTGGTGACGAACAGCAGGGGCTTGTTTCTCATATTCAGAGCTTCTGGCAGTTTTATCTTGACAATAAAAATTGGCGTAAACGCCTCGAAAGCGAACATTCCCTGGACTACGTGAAATCAGCTTATGAAGAGTACGAGCGCATGGCTCACGACGTCGCGTCGTTCCTAAAACGGCACGTTGAGCTTGCCGAAATGCTCGAACGCGCGCAGTCGGTCTCTGATTTTACACAAGAGGACATAGATAAGGTCCGTTCGCACGTCTCGGAACAGCGTGCCGAGCTTAACGGTACGCCCGCCGCGGTGGCGAGTGTGGAACACGAGAAAAAAGATGATGTTATCGAACGCGTTACACCCAAAGTTTCCACGCCTACTGACGGCGTAGGTAAGCCGCAGGAGCCCGCGCCCGTAAGCTACCGTGACAAGGTTACAGAAATACGCGACACGATGATACAGGCTATTTTAGCTCGTATTGAGAAAGACCCGCTGAATTGGACTGCAGGGTGGAATAAAGTATCTGGTAATCCCGTGAACGGAAAGACCGACACGGCTTATCGCGGTTTAAATTCGATTTATCTTTATCTGATGAGTGAACAGCACGGATATAACGACCCGCGTTGGGTAACGTTTAACCAGGCGAAGGCGCTCGGGGCGAGCATAAAAAAGGGTAAGAAATCTTATCCTGTGCTTTTTTACGAACGCTATGACAAGTTAACTAAAAAAGAGTACGACCCTAAGACAACAAAAAGTATGACAGAAGAGGAGCGCGCAGAGTACGAAAGAGAAAATGTTCGCTTCATTCTGAAATATTACAGTGTATTTAACGCGCAGCAATGTGTTAACTTCCCCGAACTCGATAAGTCGACACTGTTAATGTCCGAAGAAGAACGGGCTAATCAGAACGAGCTCATCGAGACGATTATCGCAAACAGCGTCGCTCCGATAAATTACGACGGCGGCAGCCGTGCTTATTATCAGCCGTCGACCGATAGCATCCATTTGCCGGCTATCGAGAATTTTCATTCAATGCAGGACTATTATGCCACTGCACTGCACGAAATCGCGCATTCAACCGGGCACGAAAGCCGATTGAACCGTGATTTGTCGGGCGTTTTCGGCTCTCAAAGCTATGCAGTGGAGGAGCTCCGCGCCGAGCTTGCTTGCGTATTTATGCAAATCGAACACGGTATCACTTTCGAAGGAAATCATATCAATAACCACGCGGCATACGTTCAGAGTTGGTTAGAGGCGGTAAAGAGCGACCCTACAGTTTTCTATAAGGCAGTACGCGATGCCGGGAAGATAGCCGACTATGTCGACGACAACTATTTGCAGGCGATTGTGAGCGATGCTAAAGAGGAAATCACAGAAGAAATAAAGGCGGATGAGCGCACCAACGTAAATAAGCTTGAAGAGAACGTTAGAGAGTGGTATACGACTACGTTCCCCCACGATGAGCTCGGCAATGACATTGACGGCGGGTTATCGTTCGGCGATGTTGCCAACGCGCTGTCTAAGGGCGAAAATATTTACGATGTGCTTGGCTCCGATGACAGCATTGTGCGTGAAAGAGTATTCAAGCGGCTTGCGGAACTGCAGGACAAGTCATTTTCGAATATTTACGATGCTTATATGAGGGAACTGCCTGATTTGAACGCCGGGCCGCAGTTTGAAAGTCAGCCTTCGATATTCGAAATACCCGATGATGTGCCGCAACAAATGCATAATACGTTTTGCACAGATTTTGGCGGGGAATATCAATATTTCCTTGTCAATGACGGGCTAACAATTGAGGATGTTTGTAAAGCTTATGCGCTTTATCCAAGTGAGAATTTTGGCTATGAATTAGGGCAACAAATAGAAGAAAAACAGTACAAGGATATTCAAAGTATAGGAAAAGGCTTTAATATCGATTTTCTTGATGATATAAACGCTTTTACGATAACGCAGGACGGAAAAGTAGTTGACAGCGGTTATTTGTATGAGGACTTAGTTTTGAAGTATCAGGAACAAATTGAGCAGGCTCAAAATACACCTCGAAATAGGGCGATAGAACCTCAAGAGCGTAAACGTGAATGGTTTACTGTCGATTTGCCCGAAGGCTCTCTCGGCAAGCGATACGGCGAAAATACAATGGTTAAGATGCCCGTCGGCGAATATTCACACTATGCCCTATTTCTTCCTGCGAAATTAGTTAAGACGGTCGAGGGAAAACAGCAGCTGCGTGTTGCATCTGACTTTACATACCGCTTAATTAACGACGGTAGGCAAGTGGAACTGACCGGGCAAGAACTGCGAGACAGTTTTGCGGGAATGCAGATAGGAAAGCAATATAAGCGCGTGGCGCCGAGCCGTATGTATGCAAAAACTTTTGCAGACCTTGAAAGGAACGTTCCAGAGGAAATGAAGGTGTTACCGAACTGGTGCGTTTACCGTACATTTCAACGCGAGGACAAGGATAAGAAGGGCAAGGTTTTAAAATCTGCGGTTACTGGTGAGGGTGCGAGCTCGAAGAGAAAGGGCGACTGGACCGACTTTGATACGGCGCTTAAATATGCCAGGGAAAACGGCTTTGCAGGAGTGTCGTTCCTGCTTGAAGCAAAAAACGGCATAACGTGCGTGGACCTCGATGAGTGCATTGTAAACGCTGAGACGGGCGAGATGAAGGAACGTGCGGCAAAGCTTGTAGAATCGCTTAAGGGTACGTATATGGAGCGCAGTACGTCGGGGAACGGCGTACATATCTTCTTGAAGGACGACATTTTAAAAGGTGGTAGATTCCGCAGCACAGCGGTCGATGCGCAAAAAGGCGACCTTGAAGTTTACGACGATAACCGCGTTATTTCTATGACCGGCAATATGTTTTCAGATACAAATGCGATGACGCGTGCCGGAAGCGCGGCAACGGTCTATATGCGCGCAGAACTTGGTGAACAGAAGCATAATAACAATGTCAGCGCTGGGGCGCGACCTAGACCCGCAAGTTCACTGTCGTTGAGCGATAACGAGCTCATTTCAAGAATACGTTCAAGTAAAAAGGGACGCGATTTTGACTATTTGTATTCGGGAAAAGGAATAACCGGGAACAAGTCGAATGACGATGCTAAGCTTGCTCATTTGCTTTTATATTTTAATGAGGGGGATAAGGACCAGGCTTTCCGCATAATGCGCGAGAGCGAAGCTAATAGACCCGATAAACCCGATTCTTATTATCGCCATACCATAGACAATATGGATAAAAATATCCAGGAATACGCAAAGCACCCATCGCCCTTCTCAGGCAAAGATCCACACTCCCCCGTTGGTAGCCGCGTTAACAGTAAAGGTTCGGGAGCTGAGGTTTAAACTTTGGACATATCTTTTTCTGTGTTTTCCAAGCGGGGAAAAGGACGGGAAAAACCGCAAGAAGGTTTTTCCAGGGCCGTTTTTAACGTACTGACAGTTTTGTACTGACAAAATGTACTGACGTTGTAAAGCGGCCTAATTACAGACGAGAAAATTTCGGCGGGCTTTTGCGCCCGCCAGCGTGAAAACACAGGATGCATTAAATGTACGGCGCGCCTAAAAGCGCGCCGACGGACAAGCCGTTAAAAAATCGGCGCGGTGGCGCCGCTGCACCAGCCATAGTAGGATGGTGCAGGTAGAGAACACAGGAAGGGAAACAATCTGGCACGGTCGTGCCTTTTAGACTGCGGTCTAAAGTGTGCACGACTTTAAAAATTCGTGCGTAGAAAGCTAAGCAGGATAAGAAGGTGGCGCACCTCCTCGATTTTTCGAGGTTTTACTACTATGTAGTAATGGGGTGGCGCACCTTGGTGGTTTCGGTGCGCCATAATGGCGCATACCGAAACGGACAAATCGGAGACCGATTTTCCCTATGGGGAGAACACGAAAAATGTTAGAAAAAACACAGAAAAATTATTATCATATCAGGCTTTACGATGCTGAAACAGTCAAATCTATTGACGAGCTCATTAAGACGGGCGATTTTTCGTCTGTTAATGAACTGTTAGGGAAAGCTATTGCTATCGGAATACAGAAAATTTATATCGAATACGGCAAACGTAAACGTTTGGAGTTGGCAACTATGCCTACTCCTGAGGTTCCAGATGTCGTCAAGCTTGAGAATATAGAGCGTGAACTCGACAATCTACGCGTGCTCGACGAGGATTTGTATATTCTGATGAACTCGATAAAGGGGCTTACGGCGAGCGTTTATAACGTTTTACGTGCAAACATAAAGGGAGAGCCGCTCAGTGCTGAATTGCTTGACGATTACGGCTATATGGCGGCGATGCCAGACGCATACCGCGAAATCGAAGAGAAACTTCAAGCCCGCTTTAAGCGCAGAACGGGTAAAAAAGGGGAAAACAAGTAAAATGAAGGTTGTTTTTAACATTGCCTATACAACTGCTCAGCCGCCCAGAAGCTATACGGGCAACCGCCGTGCCGAGTACATAGCCCGCCGTCAATTTTATGACCTCACAGCGGAATATAACCTTTTTGACTATATGCAAAATGGAGAAAAGGTCGTTAAGAACGCCAATTCCGAGCATTATTACACGCGCGAGGGTACAAACAGTGGGCTTTTTAATCTTGACGGTCCGATTGGAGAAGCAAAGAAAAATGAGATTAAAACCCGCCTTAAGGAGTCGCCGAGCACAATTTGGCACGGTTTTATATCGTTCGACGATATGACTTCGCGTGGGTTCACCACGCAGGAAAACTGCGTCAAATTTATGCGTCAGACATTCGGCGCTTTACTGGAGCAGGCGGGCTTTAAGAAATCAAATATCGAGCTGTTTTGTGCGTTGCACGAAGATACGGGCAACAGGCATATACATTTTTCTTTCTTTGAAAGAGAGGCGGTCAGACTTGATAAAAACGGCGTTCTCGGCTATACGCGAGTAGGTAAAATCAAGCAAAAGGCGCTTGATAATTATCTGGTGTCTGCGAATATGCACTTATCGGAGCACGGTAGCGAGTACTGGTCCGCGCGCGACGAGGCTATTGCCGAGATGCACCGTCTGCACGACGTCAAATCGCGTACGGGTTTTATCGACGGAAGGGCAAGCACGACGTCGTTGTTCATCAACGCAGAACTCAACGCGCTATGCGTAAAATTGCCCGCGACAGGGCGTTTGCAGTATAACGCGAAAGGAATGGAAAAACTCCGCCCCGAAATCGACCGCGTAGCGGAACTTCTCATCCGCTCCAATGCGGGCGTATCCGAGGCGCACGGAAAAATGCTTAAAGAGCTCGCGCGCGTTGAAGCCGAGGTCAAAAATCTTGCCGTCGACGCCAAGCTCGGCTATTTGCAGGGCGCGCGTATGACAGCTGCCGATATGGCGGCCGCCATAGGCGACGGCCCTACGCGCAACGTGCCGATGGATATGCGCTTTTTGGACCTTAAAAACGTCGATTATTTCGAACGTCTGAAAAACGACTATATGGCGCGTATAGGTAACGTTGTGCTTAGTATGTGTAAGGAAATAAAGTATAACCAAACGCACGAACCAAGGCGTTACGCAGCTGTGAATGACAAACACCTTAAAATTGAGGCGAAGCGGCGACGCGGTTTCCAAAAGGACTTGATATTGTCTGCACAGTGCGCCATTGGTGCGGTTTGTCGTATGGAAAGCGCCAATTTCTTAAAGACTTTGCAACAGCACGAGCGCGATATTGAGTTTGAAAACGCTCAGGCAAATAACAATTCGGTGGGTTAATATGGGAAACAAAAAGGACATTTTCGCCCGTTGGAGAAAGCACGGGATAAAATTTAAAATCTTCTTTTGGACATCGTTTATTTTCTTGTGCATTGCGGTACCGATGATTATTCTCGCCGTTGTCATAATGCTGATATCTCGCGGAAGTTTTTCATCGGTATTCACAAATAAACTTTTTTGGGCACTTTATGCCGCCGCTGAGCTTGCAATAATCTTGTTTGCCTTGTTTGAATATCGAACGTTGGGTTCTCGGCGAGTTAAAAAAGTTAATTTCGATATCGAAAACTCGCGTTTTATGGAGTTTAACGAAATTAAGCGCAACGATGGTTTTACTGTGACAAATTTTGAGGGATTAAAGGACGTGAAGGACGGCATTTTAATCTGGGCGTCGCGGGTCGGTAATGATATGCAAATAGTGTTGCACAATGCGATGCACGCGGCGATTATCGCAACAACGGGCACGGGTAAAACTACAACGTACGTAAGCCCATTTATCGAGGTAGTGTCGCGTACGTCCACCAAGCCGTGTATGGTGATTACTGACCCCAAGGGCGAACTTTATGCGCGGCACGCTAATACGTTAAAGAAAAACGGTTATAACGTGCACATTATCGATATGGCTGACACTTATCACTCGACCCTTTGGAACCCTTTCAATGATGTTTGGAAGAAAACTGAGCGAATAAGCGAACCTGTGACGCGGGTAAAAAACAAGTACCTTTGGGACGATAGATTATTCACCACATATGCCGAAGCTGAGCAATGTAAAAGAGAATTTACTGTTAGGCTTAGCAATGAGGTCTATATGGACCTTATGGACTTGATTTATACAGCGTGCCCAGTAGAGGCGGCGCAAGATAAATCTTGGCAGCAGGGCGCCCGCGATTTGATTTTCGCTATGGCGCTTAGAATGTGGGAAGACGTCCGTGACGGCTATTTGCCGAAGGAAAAGTTTAATATTTATAACCTTTGGTGGAATTTGACTCAGTATGCACGTGGAGAATGTGAGGTTCTGAAGGAATACATAAACGAATGTGCCTCGGAAACATCCCGCGCACCGGGAATGGCGAATACCGTGCTTGTGAGTGAGGATAGAACACTATCATCTTATCTGGGCTCGGTCAATCAATATCTGCATTGGATGTCAGACGGAGGAATAGCTCAGCTAACAAGTGGCAACGAAATCGAATTCTCAAAATGGGATGAGGATGCCAATGTGCTTTTCATAAAGTATCCTGAAGAGAAAGCAACCAGGCACGGTGTCGTAGCTCTTCTAATGGTGCAGCTATATAAAGCGCTGTTGGAAAAGGCGGGCGTGAATAGCGAGCTCAAAGAAACATCTGATAGCAAAATGAAACGTACGACCTATTTTTTAATGGACGAGTTTGGTCAACTGCCTAAAATCCACCGCTTTGAGCTCATCGTACCGATTGCCAGAAGCAAGAAAATTTTCTTTCTCCCGGTCATTCAAAGCTATACGCAGCTCGATGCCGTTTACGGCGACAAGGATGCAGGAACTATCAGGGATAACTTACCGGTAAAAATCTTCCTTGGAACGGATAATCCAAAGACATGCGAGGAGTTTTCAAATGCTTGCGGCAAGCAAAAGGTTAAAAGCGTGAGTTATAACGAAAGCCGGGATATGAGCGTGTCTACATCTGCTCAGAGCGTGCCGCTTATTTATCCGTCGGAGCTTTCAAGGCTTAATGACCCCGAAAACGGCGTTTTCGGCAATGCGGTTATTAAAGATGTAAAGCTTTTTCCGATACGTGCCCATTCCACGCCGTATTTCAAAGCTATGGATATTTACGGCATCGAGGACGGCGCCGCACCGCCAAAGAAGGATTTTATGATTTTTAACGAGGTTGAAAATCGATACGACATAACAAGGTTGATTTATCTGAACAGGGCGTTAGGCGGCGAAAGCGTAGCCGATGAGGTAAGTATTGAGGCTGTTACGCAACAGGTAACCGAGAACAGAATGTTTGAAATGGCGGTCAAGACTTTAAAAAAGAAAATTCAAAAATGCCTTAATAAGCTAAAATCACTTATTTCAGAGGATGATTTTCTTCAGCTTGCAGTTTCAACCACAGAAGGGAAAGTTCGCATTTTGGATGAGCTTGCCGAAAAAGCGATGGCAGAAGGTAATATAATGCTCGCTATGGAACTGGAAGGAATGATTAGCTTTTTCAAATATACTGTACCCGCGCTTGAAGAGCAGGCTTTATCCGAAGGCACAAATGAAAATTACAATGATTGAATTTATAATGACAAAATTTTATCACATATTAAGGAGATATTTCATTATGAAAATTTTTAAACATAAGGTTTTATTTATAATATTTTCCATTTTGTTGGTTACAGCAACAGCCGCAGTGTTCAATGTAATGGTTAAACCTGTATATGCTGTGGAAGAT
>CAMRSY010000003.1 GCA_947053545.1 uncultured Clostridia bacterium | reverse complement strand
GGTTAAATCTTCTTACAAATACCGTATTGAAATTCACCACGTTCCGACAATTAAAAAGCAGGCAGGCGGAACCGACCCCAACACCTCCGACATTGCGCTGACCTGTGAAGTTGTTGATAAGCTTTTTACAAGAGAGGATATTGCAACATATATCATAGTTTCTAACGATAAAGACTATATGCCGCTTGCAAAAAAAATACGGTTTTACGGAAAAAAAGCGGTAAGCTTTTACACACAGAAAAACGACCAGACAATAATTGCGTTTGACGACTGCAAGATTTTAAAATCCTCTGCGCGCAAATCGCCTGAAACTAAACAGGAAAAGCAGATTGTTGACGAGCATATAATAAAAAACAAAGCTACCGCAAAACCAACGGCTAAAAAAGCGCCGCCCAAGTATGATGACGACGTATTAAATAAAACAGTAAAAATAATCGAAGAACTGTTGAAAGACAACGACGAGCTGAAACTCAGCAATTTGGGCACCGAGCTTAAAAACAATAAAATTGAGTTTCCCGGACAATTAAAAACCTTTCTTAATAAGCTTTGGCAACAATCGAAAAAGCTATCAGAACATTATAAACTTATAAAAAGAGGCACGACTAGTTACATTGCAAAAATATAATAAAAAGCAAGCCGGACAAACGAAATTTGTCCGGCTTAAATATTTATTTGTTTAAATTTTCCCTTGCGGTGGCTAGCATAAGCTTTATACGGTTTTCCTGATTTACTTTAGTAGCCGAAGGGTCGTAGTCTACCGCCACTATGTTTTCGTCGCTGTATAAAGTTTTAAGCGTGCGCACAACCCCCTTGCCCGCTATATGGTTGGGCAGACACCCGAACGGTTGCGCGCAGACTATATTTTGCACTCCCGTTTCGGCAAGCGCCGCCATTTCCGCCGCTATCAGCCAGCCTTCGCCCATTTTTACGCCCTGGTTTAAAACTTTGTCTGCACATTTGCGCAGATGTTCGAAATCGTGAATAGGCTCGAAATTGCCGTCCTTTTCGAAATATGAAATAATCTTTTTCTGCTTTTTGTGCAAAATTTTATACAATATTTTATTGGCTTGCCAGAATATGCCCTTCTTTCCGTAAAAATAGCCGTCGTTAATATTGTTGACGATACAGTACAGCACGAAATCCATTAAAGCCGGAACTACGGGTTCGCAATCTTCGGAAAGCAAAAATTTTTCAAGATTGTTATTGCCTAAATAAGCGTATTTAACGTAAATTTCGCCGACAATGCCTACCTTTACTTTTTGTTCGGAATTACGTTTTACTGCCGCAAATGAACGGATTATTGTATTGTTAATTCTTTTAAACTGTTTGTATTTGCCCGATTTAAAACTTTCGGTAATTTCTTTTACCGCAAAATCGCGCACAAAATCGCTTGCTCCCGCCTCCGTTTCATACGGCTTTGTTTTGTTGTAACACCACATAAGCGTGTCGCCGTAAAAAATTGCATAGACAAGTTTAAGCATAAGCTTTAAGTTCATCGGGAAAGAACTGTCCTTTTCCAGCCCCGAAAAGTTTACCGAAACCACAGGCACTTTTGGAAATTCTGACTTCAGCGCCCTGCGAATTAGCGGTATGTAATTTGACGCCCTGCAACCGCCGCCCGACTGCGTTATTAATACTGCGGTACGTTCCAAATCGTACTTGCCGCTTTTAAGCGCGTCGATATACTGCCCCACCACGCAAAGACAGGGATAGCACGTATCGTTGTGAACGTGTTTCAATCCCTCGTCAACTACGGTACGCGAATCGTTTTTAAGTATTTCAACGTCGTACCCTTCCTGTTTCAACAGCTGCTCGATTATGGCAAAATGCCACGGCAACATATCGGGAATAAGTATTTTATGCGTATTTTTATATTCGCTTTTCCATCTGGGATAGCCGTCGGTATAATCTACCGTTTTTATTTCTTCCATCGTATTCTCATTTTCCGCGCTTGCTTTCTTCTATAGCCGCAAGCATACTTCTAAGTCTTATTTTTACAACGCCTAAATTATTGATTTCGTCAATTTTTATCTGCGTATACAGCTTTCCGTTTTTTTCCATAATTGCGCGCACCTCGTCGGTGGTAATCGCGTCGATTCCGCAACCGAACGACACCAGCTGAACAAGATTGAAATCGCTTTGACCGCAACAGTACTGCGCGGAACGGTACAGCCTTGCGTGGTACGTCCACTGATTTAACACGTTTACCTTTACCATTTCGGCGCGGTTGAACACCGCGTCCTCGGAAAGCACCGCAAGATTAAGCGAAGTTAACAGTTTATTTATGCCGTGATTTATTTCGTTATCCAGATGATAAGGTCTGCCGGCAAGCACGATTATCTGTTTACCCTCTTCGCGCGCCCTGTTTATTATGTATTCTGCGCGGGCGCGCACGTCGGCGTGATAACTTTCAAGACGGGCAAATCCCGCCTTTAGCGCCTTTGCAATTTGTTTTTTACTTATACGGTACTTGGCAAAAGTTGTGTGCAATTTCGCAACCGCGCACTTTTCTTCGTTCAAGTCGATATACGGCATTACAAAATTTTCGTCGGTCAGCCGCTCGTTATTTGCCTTTAAAAGTTCGGAATAATATGCAACTACGGGACAATTATAATGATTTACCGAACAGTGCTCGTCGATATTGTAGCTTTCGCAGGGCAGAAATATAAAATCAACGCCCTTATCCAAAAGGCTTTCAATATGCCCGTGCATAAGTTTTGCAGGATAGCACGCGGTATCGCTTGCCACAGTGTGCTGACCCGAAAAATAGAGATTGCGCGAAGATTTATCGCTTATAACCGCCTTGAAACCCAGTTCCTCGAAAAAGCCCGCCCATAAAGGCAACTGTTCGTACATAACCAGCTGTAACGGCAAACCGACTTTTCCGCGCTTACCCTTTGCCCCGGTTATGCTTTTTAACAGCCTTTCCTGCTTATAGGCGTATATATCAAGCTCGGACGAAGCGGGTTTCTGCCCTGCTCCGCGCTCGCACTTGTTACCTGAAACATATCTCCCGCCGTCGGCAAACGTAATTATATTTACGTTGCAATTTGACGTACAGCCGTGACAGTTGATTGATTTCGATTTGTACGAAAAGTTTTTAAGACCGTCTTCGGTAAGCGTTGTGCTTTCGCCTTTAATATTTTCTTTGGCATATAACGCCGCGCCGTAAGCGCCCATAAGCCCGGCTATCCCCGGACGGATTACCTGTTTGCCCGTTTCCTTTTCAAACGAACGGAGAACCGCGTCGTTTAAAAAAGTGCCGCCCTGCACGACGATATTATCGCCCAGCTCGTCGGCGCTTGCCGCGCGGATTACTTTGTAAATTGCGTTTTTAACTATTGAAGAGGACAGCCCCGCAGAGATGTCTTCAACGGAAGCCCCCTCTTTCTGCGCCTGCTTTACCGCGCTGTTCATAAAAACCGTACAGCGCGAACCGAGTTCCACAGGGTGCTTTGCATACAGCCCGCACATAGAAAATTTGTCTATTTCCATACCCATTGCGCGCGCAAAAGTCTGAATAAACGAACCGCAACCCGAGGAGCACGCTTCGTTTAACATAATCGAATCGATAGCCCCGTTTTTTATTTTAAAGCACTTTATATCCTGACCGCCGATATCTATTATAAAATCGACTTTTGGATTGAAATGCAGCGCGGCTTTGAAATGCGCAACCGTTTCCACTATGCCGAAATCGGCTTTAATGGCCGCCTTTATCAAATCTTCGCCGTAGCCCGTAACTGCGCTTCCCAATATCTTTATCCTGCCGCCGGAAAGCATAAAAATCTCTTTAAGTTTTTCTATTACTATATCCAAAGGTTGTCCGTTGTTGGACTGATAGTGAGAATAAAGTATACGGCTGTCTGGCGTAACAAGAATGAGTTTGGTAGTTGTAGAGCCGCTGTCTATACCCAGATAAGCGCCCCCTTCGTACGTCGATATTTCGCAAAACCGCAAATCGGTGGCACGGTGGCGCGCAACAAATTCGGTATATTCTTCCTTACTGTTAAAAAGCGGTTCACCGGTTATTATTTCTTCGCTGCCTGCGGAATTTTCAATCGCGGTAATTATATCTTTCAGATTTTTAGAAGAAACCGTTGCCGAATGCAAAGCAGCGCCTATTGCCATAAAGCAGGGAGCGTCTTCAGGAAATACC
Organism: uncultured Clostridia bacterium; assembly: GCA_947053545.1. Lineage (GTDB taxonomy): Bacteria > Bacillota > Clostridia > Christensenellales > Borkfalkiaceae > Coproplasma. The sequence goes on along the minus strand of CAMRSY010000003.1, from coordinate 84,957 downwards.
GCGTGCCCGTCGTCGAGCTTCAGCGTAGTTTTAAACGCATTTTTTAATCCTTCCAAAAAATGCAGAGGTCCGCCGAGAAAAAGTACTTTCCCCTTTATTCTTCTGCCCTGCGCAAGCCCGGAAACCGTTTGATCGACAACCGCCTGAAAAATAGACGCCGATATGTCCGCTTTACTTGCACCCTGATTAATAAGAGGCTGTATATCAGATTTTGCAAAAACACCGCAGCGCGAAGCTATGGGATAAACGCGCTCGGCTTGTAACGACAGCTTGTCCATTTCCGGCACGGTTACGTTTAACAGGGTTGCCATCTGGTCTATAAACGCGCCCGTACCCCCCGCGCAACTGCCGTTCATTCGCTGTTCGGTACCGCCCGTAATAAATATTATTTTCGCGTCCTCACCGCCCAGCTCAACCGCCGCGTCCGCGTCGGGATAATATTTGCGGATAGCGGTAAACGCAGCCTGCACTTCCTGCACGAAAGCTATGCCGCTGCGCTGGGAAAGCCCCAAACCGGCGCTTCCGGTTATCGACGCGGAATATTCCGCGGGATATTTTTCAAGCACGTTTCCCAGCTCGGACAAAACTGTTTCTTTTACCTTTGCAAAGTGACGCACGTACGATTTATATAAAATTTTTCCGTCTCCGTCGATTGCCACCACCTTAACGGTAGTAGAACCTACGTCGATACCCAATAAATTTGCCATAATTTACCTTGTGCGATAATATACCAAATAAATTATATCATAACGAAAGGCAATTTTCAAATATTAAATCAATCGTTAATAAGTAAATTTTATGAAAAATTTTTCCTTGCATGCTCGTACTTGCTACGCGTTGCCAAACCGCCGCGGATATGACGTTCGGAAAGATTTTTGTCTAGAACTTCGCGCACCTGCAAAAATAACTGACCGTCTACGTCCTGCAGGCGCTCGGTTACGTCTTTATGTACGGTTGATTTGCTTATGGAAAAGTGATTGGCGCAGGCGCGTACTGTTGAGTTGGTTTTTACAATATATTCGGCTTCTGCAAGTATGCGCATATGAATATCCCACATATCTTTACCCCTTCTTTGGTAAATATATGCGGGATTTTGTCGAATTATGAGCGGTAAAATTATTTAAAAAGCCCGCGTTAAGCGGGCATAAAAAATTAAAATATTTTCCTGTTATTCATGTTACCGTCAATCGGCGCCGTTCATTTCGTAAACCTTTTTAACAACGGCGGGATTGCCGCAAGCCATACAGTTAGAAGGAACGCTTTTAGTTACTACCGACGCCGCTCCTATAGTAGTGAAATCGCCAATTGTAACGCCTGCAAGAATTGTGCTTTTTTCTCCTATCCAGGAATTTTTGCCCACAGTGACAGGTCTTATTTCCGTAAGTCCTTCGAAAATTCCCTTTTCGAAATTCCGTTTATGGTTTTGCGTATTGAAAGCTGTATACTTACCTATTCTTGTGCCTTCCTTGATGGTTACTCCCCAGTCAAGCGAAACGTTTCTGCCTATTACAACGCCCTTTTCAAGCACTATTCCGGGATAAACATCCATCCCCTTTCTTAAAATTACTTTTTTATTTATACCTTTAGAAAGTCTTCTGGCAAGAAATACACGTATTTTATTTGCAAGTTTGCCGAATATTCCCCAAACGTAATCGGGAAGAAGCCAATCGAAAAACATATAAAAAGCTTTCTTGATTTTTGTCGACTTTTTACACGATATGGCTACGTAATCGATTTGCTTGTTTTCGGTTTGTGTATTTTTTTCTTCCATCTGAATTTACTCCGCAATGAATTATTTGCCGAATTTAATTATTTTATCCGCAATATATTCCAACTCGCTTTCCGTAAGACTTTGGTGTATCGGTAAACACAAAGTGTTATCGGCTGCGTAATCGGCATTGGGGAAATGACCTTCCGCATGGTATCCAGGCACCCTGTGCAAAGGGAAATACCTATACGTCGTGTAAATATCGTTTTTACGAAGATACGCCGCCAATTCGTCGCGCTTGCCGTTTTTAACCTGTATATGATAAAAATAGTAAGAAGTTTTGCAATCGTCGGGAATGGGAAGAGGCAAATCAAGCCAGTCCAGCCCCTTCAGGCTGTCATTGTAAAAATCGTGAACGGCTTTACGCTTTTGCATATACATAGGCAATTTTTTGTATTGTTCGATAGCTATTGTTGCCGTAACGTCGTTCATTATAGCCCTGTGTCCGAAACTCGACACGTCAAACTCCCACCATTTCTGAGCAACGCTGTTTTCGTAGCCGCTTTTTGTTTCCAACCCGAAATACAGCCATTTTTCGGCGCGCTCACGCAGAGCGCTGTCGTTGAAATGCAACATTCCGCCGTCGCCGCACACCAAAATTTTCATTGCGTCGAACGACCACATTCCTATATCTCCGAACGTTCCGAGCGCCTTACCTTTATAACTTGAACATACTCCGGCCGCACAATCTTCGATTACCTTTAAATTATAGGCCTTAGCAAGTTTCATAATTTCGTCCATTTCGCAAGGGATTCCTCCGAAATGCAACAGCAAAATGGCTTTCGATTTTTTAGTTATAACCTTTTCGATATCGCATGCACGCGCGTTAAGCGAGCGGGAATCAACGTCGCACAGCACCATTTTTGCACCGTGCGCACAAACCGCATTGCCTGCGCCTATAAAACTGACGGTAGGCAAAATAACCTCGTCGTCCTGCTTTATGTCGCAAAGATGCATAGACGAAAATAAACCCTCGCTGCAGCAGTTTGTACTTAATACTTTATCCTTTGTCGAACCTAAATGCTTTGCATAAATTTCTTCAAATTCGGCAACTTTTTTTCCCTTGCCTATCCAGTTGGAAGCAAAAGTTTTTTCAAGCGCGTCAAGCTCTTCTTTGCCCAAAGTGGGTTGCATAACATTTATCATATATCTTTTTCTCCTTTAATGCAGTTTAACAGATAATTCAACTCGTCATCCATCTCAATTTTACCGTTTGTAAGTTCCTTTTCGGAAGGATACGGCACACGCTTTTCGGGCGGAGGCAGTTGCATATAGTTGCCGTAAGTCTTTTTTAAATAAGTTTCGTAATTGGCAACCGCCATAACCTTAAAAGTGGAAAACGGTAAATCAATATAACCGTTTTTCAAAATATCGTTTTCTTCCACGCCGAATCTGCCGAAATACGGTTCAATAGTATAAAATTTGCTTGATTCGTCAAACGATATTTTATCCTTGATAAATTGCGAATAATTTTTTTTGAATTTCGGCGTAAGCATTTTAGATAAAAGCCAAAAACACGGATACAAAACGGCTATTATTAAATTTCTGCAATTTACCATAAACGGTTTATTCTTTCTTATCGGTGGCAAATGAAAGGAAATACTCTTTTCCGCCTCTCTGTCAAAGCGCTTATATTCTTCAACGGTGCGCAATGCCTTCTGATAATCGTCGCCCAAAAAATCGATAGTAAAAACATCTATGCATAGCATAGGGTTAGTTGCCTTTTTATCGATAATACGCGCGTGAATTAAACCGTAATATTTGCCTTTTTTATAAAAATGATCGGGAAAATAGCTTAAGCAGTATCTGCCATTATAACTTTCGAAAGCTTTTTTCAACTTTTCAAACTCGGTATGCGTTAACGCAATATCAACGTCGCCGTCCCAGGGAATTATGTCGCTCCCCCTTACTGCGCCCAACAATGTACCGTCAATTACGGTATAATTTATCCCGTTGTTTCTGCAAAAATCGTCGACAAAATACGTCATCGCGCGCAAAATCTGCTGAAATTCGGAAAAATTTTTAATTTTCATTTCAGTTATTTCCTAAAGTTTTCATAAAAGCCGCCTTGTTTTGCGCCGCCGTTGTTGTGGGTCTGCCCAAATCGCTTCGCGAACCTATAGAGCATAACACTTCTATAAAACAAAGCCCGTCCGAGTGTTTTGCCTCCCGCAATGCTTTGTCAAGCTGATTTAAATCAGCAATTCTAACCGAACTTTCATAACCGCAGGTTTTTGCAATTTCGGCAAGATTGACGTTGCCTGCCACGGTAGGCATACCCCCTACCGTTTCGTGCGCTCCGTTATTAAGTACGATATGCACCAAATTGTTTGGTTTAACCGAACCTATTACTGCCATCGCCCCCGCATGCATCAATACGGCGCCGTCGCCGTCTATACACCAAATTTTTTTCTCGGGCTTATTTACGGCAATACCCAAAGCTATTGACGAACAGTGCCCCATAGACCCTACGGTTAAAAAGTCGTAACCGTGACCCTGATTATTTGCTTCCCTAATTTCAAACAGCTCGCGCGAGGCCTTGCCCGTCGTAGAAATGACAGGGTCGCTGCCGCTCACCGACACGATATGTCCGATTATTTCTTCGCGGGAAAGCAGGTTGGAATTTTCATACTTTACTTTATTATCATAATTTAAAGCGCCCTTTTTAACAACAAACGCAACCTGTTTACCTGCGTTTAACAGAGCTTGCCAGTTTTTAAGACAGCTGTTAATCTGCTCTTCACGCGTATCCCTGTCTATCACGAAATACTCGATACCCATATCTTCGAGCAATTTTAATGTAACCTCGCCCTGATAAATATGCTGAGGCTCGTCGTGAACGTTCGGTTCGCCACGCCAGCCTATGATAAATAAGCAGGGTATTCCGTAAACCTTATCGTTTAAAAGCGACGCTACGGGATTAATTATGTTGCCTTCGCCGCTGTTCTGCATATACACGACAGGCACTTTTGACGTAGCCAGATAGTAGCCTGCGGCAATAGCCGTACAGTTTCCCTCGTTTGCGGCGATAATGTGATGGTTCGGGTCGGTTCCGTACTTATCCATTAAATAATCGCATAAGGGGCGCAACTGCGAATCGGGAACACCCGTAAAAAAATCGAACTGTTGTAAAAAATCGAGTTTCACACTTAACCTCTATATCTCTTTCAAAATCTTTTTGTATAAATTCAACAAGTCCTCTTCGGAAAGTTTTACGGGATTGTTTTGCAATCTCTGCGCGTTTACCGAAGACGCCAAAACCTGCAAATCGTTTTTACTTACCGAAGGGGCGGTTATTAGCAAACTTTCAAGTATTTTTTCAAATTTCTCTATTCCGTTTTCAACGCTGTCTTCCCCCAATGCGTTTGCAATGTCTTTGAAAATACCGGTAAGATAATCCGCACCTCTGCCGTCAACACATTTTCCGGTATTGCGATACATAAATTTCCACAACTGCGGAATGCAAACAGCAACGGCATGCCCGTGAGGAATTGCACATAAAGAGGTCAATTTATAGCTCATTGCATGCGCAGCCGTCGTTTTTGTTATGTTTATCGCCCTACCCGCGTAATTGGCGGCAAGCAATATTCTTTCTGCCGCGGCGGAAATTCCGTTGAAATAACCGTCTTTACACCTCATTATTTCCGTGACCGCCAAACGCGAATACTCTATGCTTTCGTCGGTAGAATTTACTGACCACCACGATTCGATTCCGTGGCACAATGCGTCTAACAATGTGCATTTTTTTTGGTACAGAGGCAACGTATTCAACAACGAATGGTCCAAAATTACGATATCGGGCAAAATACTTGCACTTTCTACCGAAAATTTTTTTTCGTTAAAGTAAACTACGGCAAATTTTGTAGATTCGCTACCCGTTCCCGCTGTGGTAGGAATTGCCATCAGAGGAACATTACTTTCAACAAAATTTTGTTCCAGATAATTTTTTTGAGGAGACAGAACAGAAAAAAGTTTTATACATTTTGCAACGTCTATGGCACTGCCTCCGCCCAAAGCTATGACAGAGTCGCACCCGCAACCGCGAAAAATTTCCACGCCTTTGCAAACGTCGTAGTAATCGGGATTAGGTTTAAACCCGTCGAAATTAATTATAATATTCGGCAGCCTGTCGATAACCTCTTTAAGATTAAGATATTTAAAAGCCGAATCGCAGACAAGCATTATTTTGCGCCCTGCAAACTCGTTTAAAATTTCACCCAGATTACGGCAAACGTTATAGCCGCTTATAATTTTCTGCTTCAAATTATTCCTCCGGAATAAGAGTTATTATATCCTTTATGGGCATACACGCATCGTCGGCTTCCTTTGCCCTGTGATTTGTTAAAATTGTTTTTGCGGTATTCTGCATAGCAGGAAAACCGCTGCGCGTAAGCTGGTTGGCGTATATGACGACGTTTACGCCCCTCTTTTTAAATTCTTCTTCCGTAACCGTATTAAACGAAGTAGGCACGACAACTATAGGCGTAACCGTATTTTTTAAGCGGAATTTTTCAACAAATTCGAATATCTCCGCAGGGTCCTTTTTTCTACTATGAATCATAACGGCGTCGGCACCCGCGGATACGAACGCATACGCGCGGTTTAAAGCGTCGTTCATACCCTGCTCTAAAATTAAGCTTTCGATACGAGCGCATATCATAAAATCTTTTGTCTTTTGCGCCCGCTTCCCCGCCGCAATTTTCATACTGAAATTTTCTATTGAGTCCTGAGTTTGCTTAACTTCGGTACCGAACAGCGAGTTTCTTTTAAGCCCGGTTTTATCTTCGATAATTATCATCGAAACGCCCATTCGCTCCAATGTTTTTACCGTATAAACAAAGTGCTCGGTAAGTCCGCCGGTGTCGCCGTCGAAAATGATAGGTTTTGTTGTAACCTCCATTATATCATCTACCGTTCTGAAACGCGAAGTCATATCCACAAGCTCGATATCCGGCTTACCTTTAGCCGTAGAATCGCAAAGACTTGACACCCACATTGCGTCGAACTGATAGGTTTTTCCATCCTGCAAAACAGTTGTCTTCTCAGCAATCAGCCCCGTTATGCCGCTGTGAGTTTCAATAGCGTTAATCTGCCCTTTCATGGCAAGCAATTTTTTTAATCTTTTACGGCGTGCGTCAGGCATTGCAAGCTGCTCTCGCGAGCGCCGTTCCAATTCGTCGAACTTATCATCTCTGGAATAAGGAAATTCCACCAGTTCGCCGCCATATTTTTTAAGAAGCGATATCACCTCTTCGCGGACGGGTTTTTGAAATCCCTCGCGCCAGTCGTCACCGTGCACGACATAGTCGGGCTTGTACTTTTTTATTATTTCGCTATAGCTTAAATCTTTCTGTTCCACAACCTCGCTTACGCCTTTAATGTTTTCGAACAGCGATTTCCTTTCTGCAAAAGGAAGCAGAGGAAATCTTTTATAACTTGCAACGGCTTCGTCGGACAATACGCCTATAATAAGTCTGCCAAGCTTTTCAGCTTTACGTATTATGTCGATATGACCGCTGTGAACCATATCGGTTGAAAAACACATATAAACGGTTTTTTGTTGTTGCAACATTTTCTTTATAACCTCCAAATCCTCAGGCGTATCAATTTCTCCGCAAAGTCGGTTTTTTACGTCGAGAGGCGCAATAGCACACTTATCCGAAATTTGGTTAAACGCGTTTTCTGCATAGCAGTTTACCTGCTTGTTTTCGCAAAATTCGCATATTTTATTAAGCCATACCGCCCAGTCGCTTTTTAAAATTTTGTACAGAGGCTGCGCCGCCAATGCATTATCGAAAAATTCCACTCCAATCTTAGTTATTAAACCTTTTTTGATAACAGCTTTGAAATCTTTTTCCGGAACCGGAACAGTTGTGCTTACCGTCATACAACTTTCGGACGAATTAATTACGTCGGTCAACACATTTTCGTCGAAAACCAAATCGCCGTGCATCAGCAAAATATCGTCGTCAAGACATTCTTTTGCGCAGTATATCGAATAGATATAGTTAGTTTTATCGTATAAGGGATTTTTAATAAACTGAACGTTTAACGGCAGTTTAAGCTCTTTGCAATAATTTACAAGCACGCCGTCGTAGTAACCAGTCGTTATTACGACGTCTTTAATACCGGCTTTTACAATTAATTTTAACTGCCTGCTTAAAATAGTTTCGTTCTGCGAAATTTCCGTTAGGCATTTTGGGTGATTTTTTGTAATGTCACCCATGCGGTGACCTAATCCCGAGTTTAATATAAGCGCTTTCATTTATTGCCTTCTCCGTTATCCGCCCCGTAAATTTTCATTCCGTCGAACATTAGCTTTGTATCGCTTACGTCTTCGCCTTCGTACCAAATTTTAGGCGCATAAATTATGCTGTCTTTTCCCGCTGCGCCGAGGAATGCCCCCCACCACGAAAAGGTACTGTTAGCCAAAACAAAATCGTTGCAATTTTTCATTATTTCAAGTTGTTCGGTTGCCGAACAGTTTTCTATATATATGATATCTTTGCCTATATCGTCGAACCACGCTTCGCTTTTAATACGCTCCACGTCGTTTGAAAAAACTACGGGTTGAATTTCCCCCCTCTTTTGCTTGATTAAAGCCAGACAGTTTTTATAATATTCCGCTCCGTCGTAAACGTATTTTTCGCCGTTGGCAAGCTCTTCCTTTCTTGCCACGCGCACGGAAACAGCAACCGCGGCAGGTCCTATATTTTTTTTATATACGCTAACCTTTTCGCTAAAATTTTTTAACTTTATTATTTCCGCCAGTTCTTCGCGCAGCGGCTGCAAAATTGCCGCGTCCTGAAAATAACCGTACACATATATATCTTTACCATCGTACTTTCTTATTTGGGGGCTGAAAGTACCGCTATAAAGCTTACCTTTTTTTATAAGCCGTTCCGAGGTAACGTAAGTGTGTTTCTTTATTCTGGAATACAAAAACTGATACAAGTGAAAAAAGCGCATCGACGCGTCGCATTTAAGTTTTTTACCGTAGCTGACCTCTGTACCGTCCGTAACGTATTCGTTAAGCTGAAACGGCCAATAATAATCGTCGTATTCCTTTGCATCGAGTATTATTTTGTAATTGGGATTAACTTTTTGAAGAGCAATGGCATACGAGTACTGAAACAACTGGTTGCCCAATCCTCCGCGCACCCTTACATAAATATTGTTCATATTACGATACACCTTTAATAACTACTCAATTTCGTTGATATTCTTCAGATATGCTTTAAGTGAAATTTCCCATACGGGCAAACGGCTAAATCCGTTTTGCACTAATTTTGATTTATCCAATCTGCTGTTTTTCGGCCGCAACGCCTTGCTTCCGTATTCTTCGGTCGTTACCGGTATAACTTTTGTTTTCAGCCCCACTACCCTGAAAATTTCTTTTGCAAAGTCGGCCCAACTGATATAACCGCCTTCGTTAGTTGCATGGTAATAACCGTACCTGTCCGATTCAAGCATATCCACAAGCAAACGCGCAAGGTCGAAAGTATACGTGGGCGTACCTATTTGATCGTTTACAACGCGTATTTCGTTTTGCGATTTGCCCAGCTTTATCATAGTTTTAACAAAATTATTGCCGTGTTCTCCGAAAGCCCACGCCGTACGCACTATAAAGTATTTTGTCAGCAAATTTGAAACCGTAAGTTCGCCTTCCAGTTTGGTTTCACCGTACCAACCCAGCGGACTGAAATTTTTGCAATCAGCCTGCCACGGTTCGCAGCCGCTTCCGTCGAATACGTAGTCGGTTGAAACGTAAATCATTTTGCAGTTTAACTCTTTACACTGCAACGCAATATTTTCGGTGCCTTTAACGTTTACGGCATAAACTTTTTGTTTGTTTTCTTCCGCTTCCGCCGCGTCAACCGCCGTCCATGCCGCACAATGAATAACCGCGTCGGGGCTGACTTTGCGCATAACGCCGGCAACGCTCGCCCCGTCGGTTATATCCATTTCAGCTATATCTACGCCTACTGCCGTATGACCGCGTTTATTAAGTTCGTTTACGCAATCGAACCCGAGTTGTCCGTTAGCGCCGGTTACCAATACCTTCATTTTCTGTTACCGTACATTTTTTCGTAATAATTTTTATATTCGCCCGAAATTATTTCTTCCCACCAGCCGCGGTTATCCAAATACCATTTAACCGTCTTTTTAATTCCGTCCGCAAATTTTGTTTCGGGCAGCCAACCAAGTTCGCTGTGAATTTTTTCAGGGTCTATAGCATAACGCAAATCGTGCCCTTTTCTGTCCGCAACGTAAGTAATAAGGCTTTCCGGCTTGCCCAGTTCTTTACAAATCAGTTTTACAATGTCGATATTTTTCATTTCGTTGTGACCGCCGACGTTGTAAACCTCCCCGACCCTGCCTTTATGAATAATCAAATCTATCGCTTTGCAATGGTCTTCCACATACAGCCAGTCGCGCACGTTTTCGCCGTTTCCGTAAACGGGCAACGGTCTGTCGTTTAATGCGTTTGCTATCATTAAAGGAATAAGTTTTTCGGGAAAATGATACGGTCCGTAGTTGTTGGAACAACGGCTGATTGTTACCGGCAATCCGTAAGTGCGGTAATATGCCAGAACAAGCAAATCGGCGCCCGCCTTGCTTGACGAGTACGGACTGCTTGTATGCAAAGGAGTTTGTTCGGTGAAAAACAAGTCGGGTCTGTCCAAAGGTAAATCGCCGTAAACCTCGTCGGTTGATACCTGATGATAACGCGAAACGCCGTACTTGCGGCAGGCGTCCATTAACGTTGCCGTGCCTATTATGTTAGTCTTTAAAAATATTTCAGGCTGCTCTATGCTTCTGTCAACGTGGCTTTCAGCCGCAAAGTTGACGACGGTATCGGGCTTTTCTTCTTCAAAGACCTTAAAAATTGTTTCCCTGTCGCAAATGTCCGCCTTAACAAAGCGGAAACGCGGGTTGTACAGCACGCTTTTAAGCGTTGAAAGATTGCCCGCATAGGTAAGTTTGTCTACGCAAACTATTTTATAGTCGGGATAGGTTTCAAGCATATGAAAAATAAAATTACTGCCTATAAACCCCGCGCCGCCCGTTACCAGAATTGTTTTTTTCATAAATCGAATACCGCCTTGCTTTCTTTTAACGTTTTGTGATTTTTATCCTTTTCGCTTAACAGCACGCCCGTTACGTCTCCCCAATCGATTGCAATGTCGGGGTCGTTCCAAATAATGCCGCCCTCGTCCTCCGGATGATAAAATTCGTCGCATTTGTAGCAGAACGTGGCGGTTTCGGACAGCACATAAAAACCGTGGGCAAAACCGCGCGGAATTATAAACTGCTTCTTGTTTTCACCCGAAAGAATTACACCCGCCCATTTGCCGTAAGTTTTACTGCCTTTACGCAAGTCCACCGCAACGTCGAAAACCTCGCCTTCCAACACGCGCACAAGTTTTGCCTGCGGATAGGTTTTTTGAAAATGCAATCCGCGCAAAACGCCCTTTTTACTTTTAGACTGATTATCCTGAACAAAGGTATAATTCAATCCGTTGGCTTTAAACTCGTTTTCGTTATATGTTTCGGTAAAATATCCCCTGTCGTCGCCGTATACCGTGGACTCTATTATATATACCCCCTCGATAGCGGTATTTACAAAAGTGAATTTACTCATAATATTTTACCTTCCGAAACGTTTTTCAAATGTTCGCCATAGGGCGACTTGCCGTATTTTTCGGCGGAGCTTAAAAGCTGTTCCTTTGTTATCCAATCTTTACGATAGGCTATTTCTTCGATAGCGGAAATTTTAACCCCCTGCCTTTTTTCCAGCATACGAACAAATTCGGAAGCTTCGATAAGGCTGTCCATAGTGCCCGTATCAAGCCAGGCAAATCCGCGCCCCAGCACAATTCCACGCAACAAATTTTTTTGGAGATACATTTCGTTGAGAGTAGTTATTTCGTACTCTCCCCTATCCGATTTTTTAACCTGGCTTGCCATTTCGCTTACGCCTTTAGGATAAAAATACAAACCGGTAATCGCATAATTCGATTTGGGATTTTCCGGCTTTTCTTCAACCGAAATTATTTTACTTTCATCTTCGAATTCCATAATACCGAACCGCTGGGGGTCCTGAACATAATATCCGAAAATAGTGGCGTAACCGCTGCGCGCGTTTGCAACGGCTTCACGCAATCTGTCGCCAAGCCCGCCGCCGTAAAAAATGTTGTCGCCCAGTATCATTGCGCACGGCTCGCCGCCTATAAACTCTTCCCCTAATAAAAATGCCTGGGCAAGCCCGTCGGGACTGGGCTGTTCTTTATATGAAAGCGTTAATCCGAAATCGCTTCCGTCGCCCAGAAGTTTTTGAAAATTGGGTAAATCCGCCGGTGTGGAAATAATTAATATGTCCCTGATACCCGCCAGCATAAGCGTTGACAACGGATAATATATCATAGGTTTGTCGTAAACGGGCAAAAGCTGCTTGCTTGTTACTTTGGTAAGCGGATAAAGCCTTGTGCCCGATCCTCCGGCTAAAATTATTCCTTTCATTAAATCCTCCGTAAATCTACACGATTTGTATATGCTTAATTATCAATGCCGTTTTCTGTATTTGAACCGTAGGCATTCTCCTGTGTCGCACTGAGCTTGTCCGAATCGCCTTCGCCTACATTGTCTTCCGCTACCGTTTTACAGTCTTGCGCATCATTTTCCGAATTTTCACAGTTTTCTTTATTAACCGCCTCGAATGAACTTTCGGCACCGGTTTCGCCGTTTTCGGCATTAATTTTTTTTATTACCTTTTTTCGGCAAAACATCCAAGTGGCAAAACTTAACGCCGCAAGCGCGCAATATCCTATTACGTATATCCAAGCGCATAGCTGTATTGAGTTAACAAGCAGCATACCAACGCAGGTAATTGCAAAACTGATAGCCAGATTGATTGTATTAAACGGAATTTTCGTAACGCCGTCTATAGGGTTTCTTAAAAGCAGAAACATAGCCCTTGGCAAAATTGCGACCGACGTTATTATCAGCAATGTAACGGCGGGAATATATTCTTCGCTGTATAACAGCTTTATAAGCCATTCGCCGCAGAAATAAATAAAAATTATTCCTAAAACGCTTACTAAAACGTAAAGAATCGCAAGAAAAGTGATATTTTTATCTACCTTATCGAATTTGCGAGTTGCTATCGCGCTGCTTACAGCCGGTAAAAGCATAATTCCTATAAATCCAAACGCCGTGGTTACAGTTGCGTTTACCGATAACGAAGCGGAAAAATATGCCGACTGCGTTAAATTGAACTTATTAGAAATTATTATTAGCGGCACCAGATTATATGCAAACAGCACAAATTCGCCGGGGACCCTAGGAACGCCGTAAATAACGAGTTCCTTCATAGGCTTAAGATAATTTTTCGGCGATTTATATTTAACGGTTAATTTGCGCTTTTTTATAAAATAGTAGATTAAAACTGCAAAATCGGCCGCCAAATATGCCAACCCTGAGTATAGCAGAATTAAAAAAGCATTTGAACTGCAAATTAAAACGACAACGAAATATAAAATTTGAACGGCTATCTGAATAAAGTTGTATCTGTAAAAAAATCCTACTCCCCGGCAATATGAACTTATCATAGTAGCCAACGCCGAACCGAACGCATAGAGCAACGACACGAACACATATTTTTCGTAGCCGTTTTCCCCGAACATCAGCCGCATAATGGGAACGCGCGCGGCTACCGCAATTATCGAAACGATTACCGTGGCACCGAAAACCAACAGCAACGAAGCTACCCAGTACATATGCACGCCCGCTTCGTCGTTTTTCGATTTATACTCGGCAAGATATTTGGGGATAGCTATACCCATAGCTAAAAGTACAATATAAGTTACAACGTCGGTAAAGCGTTTAGCGATATTGTATATTCCGAATTCGTCCGTCGAAACATAATTGCTTAAAATTTTATTTACCAGAAAAGATATAACCACCACTATTACCTGACCTATAACGGTGATTATGAAATCCTTTGTAAATAAATCTTTAAAACGCTGAACTATCTTTTTCATATGAATACGACGCTTATACGGCCTGCTTATATTTTATATCGATTTGTCTGCCGCGGGCACGGCGCGCCGCCAAGGCAAGAAAAAGCAAAAACACGAAAAAAGCCACCCAGAATGACGTGTATACCCATGGCGAGCCCAAATATCCGTGCAATAAATAGAACGCGACTCCCGCATATATAAACTGGGAACCGACAGACCCTGCGGTTTGAATTTTTTTGTATGCTATTCCTGCCAGTATACCCGATAAAAACATAAAAATCAATCCGCCGAAAATACCGAAATCTGTTATTACGGCGCGGAATGATGTAAACACGTTGGAGGCTGCTCCCTCAACAAATCCGTATACCCCCTGCTCGCGCGTAACTATTCCCAACAGATCGAAAGGCGCCATAAATGTATTAACGCCGAAACCGTAGTTGCCAAAAGAATAATTTTTGGTAATCCACACGTCGAAAGCTTCAACGCTGCCGAAGGCGTACACGATAAATTTCTCCTTGATATCGGAAATTGTGGAAGCGGAAAAATCGCCTACGCGCACACACATAGATATAAACAGCAACAAAAACAAAATTGCAACCAGGCAAACCGATATCGCTATGTGGCGGCCCTTTATTTTGGGGGTTCGCTTATTGGTTTTCATAAACGAAATCATAAACCCAACCACGAATAATATCACCGCGTCCAACACGCCCGATTTTGTATTGTCTATGGCCATAGACAACAAAACGGGGAATAGCGAAAGAATGCATAAAAATACTTTTGCTTTACTTTTATCTGAATACGACAACAGATATCCGCCGCAGAGAGGCGCGACGTAGCCGAAAGAAGACAGCAGCGTAATAAAATTGTTTGTCTGCGTTTCACCGTTATACCTGTCCGCCGCCATCTGCTTATTCATTTCGACAAATTTGTCGATATTGAAAAAAACCGAAAAGTCGTAGCCGTTGGAATACAGAAAAAGCACTTTACCGAACACGGCGCATATTATAAACAGCAACAATGCAAGAAACAAAATTTTTGAAGCGGGCTTTGTAACGTTGCCTTCGCAAGTATGGTTTAAACTGTATTTATATTTTTCGGCGATGTAATTAACTCCTATATTTTCCCCTATGGCAAAGACCAGTATTGCCGAAACAATCCACCACAAACCAATCCCCATAACGGGACTGTCAGAAAAAATATAGTAGCCGATTATAAGCGCTGCCCACATTGCGGCAAATAACCGCGCGGGACTAAACGCCCCTTTTGTAAGGAAAACCACGCATACAAACGCGGCTATTATGCCTACGACAATCATTTGCGGGTCTCCGACGGGTTCGACGTTTTACTGTCCGAACAAAAATAATTTTCGTATGCGTATATATTCGATTTTGCCAGCTGCTCGCTTAAATCCGTACGGAATTTCATTGAGCCGTCTTCCTTATGCAACACAGAAATTCCGTCATAATAATAAGTTTTTATACCTGCCCTCTGCGACGTCTTTGCCAGTATTCCTTCCTCCGCGAACAAAAAAACTTTTTCGTCGTAAGGAGTACCGAGAATGCTTAAGGCGGACGAAGAAAAAATTACGAAGCTGCCGTGGGCGGTATCGATAAGTTTTACTTTTTTATTCCATTTAGTCCTTCTGCTTACCGTTAACGAATTTTTAAGTTTGCTTAATACAATACCGGTATAAATTAAAAACTTGCTGTTCGTTTTAAACCCTTTAAGCTGCGCCTTGATTCCCAAACGCGAAACCGACTTTTTCATCGGGTTTTGACGCTTGTTTTTTAAATTTCTTATTTCAGGAGCAATTATTGACGGCTCGTTGGAAACAAGTCCGGAAAAATCGAATTTCTTTATTACCGTATCAGGATTGGCTATAATAAGCCAATCGAATTCGTAATAATTTAAAGCAAATTCGATACCTCTGTTATTTCCGTACCCGTAACCCTTGTTTTCCACGTTTATAAAATGCGCGCCGTATTTAAGCGCCGTAGACTGAATACTAAGCTTCGTTTCGTCGTCGTAAAACGAGTTGACGACTATAGCTTTATAATCGTCCGCCTCTTTTTTTATACTTTCAAACAACTCAACGATGTCCACAGTATTTCTGTAAGTTAATATTACGAATACGTATTTACATTTTTCTTTCATAAATCCTCGATTCAAACGCCCGGCTAAAAATTAAAACAAATATTTTTTTAAGGCGTTGAAAGTGAAACACATCACGTTAAAGAACGCCGAAAATTTGTTTATATGCTCGTCTTTAGTCTGTATTTCCCAAACCTGTTTAATGCTTTTGAACTTGTTTGAAGACAACGACTTGTGCCCGACCCTGTAACGGGTTAACGCTTCGTTTATGCCGTACGCCACAGTGCCGTTTCTTAAAAGTTTAAGCCATGTGGCATAGTCCTGCCCCGAACGCCTTAACGGCATTGAAAAACTGCCCGTTTTGCTACGGTCGATTATTACAGACGAGGTGGGTATCATTGTGTTGCGCAGTAAAAATTTGTAATTTACTTTTACTTTTACCTTGCGTTTTTTCTTTACCAAATTACCTTCGTCGTCAATCATTTCTATTGCTGTGAAGGCGAACGCTCCGTCGTTTTCTTCCAATAGCTTAAGCTGCCTTTCGGTTTTTTCGGGCACCCATATATCGTCGCTGTCCAAAAACGCCACGTACCGCCCTTTCGCCGCGGCGAGCGCCGTATTTCTTGCCACTGCCGCGCCGCCGTTTTTTTCCTGCAGGACGTAAACAATTTCGGGGTGGGTTTTTATATGCTCCGCTATAATTTCTGCGGAACGGTCGGTAGACCTGTCGTCCACAAGAATAATTTCAAAATTTTTATACGTTTGTCCGTATATGGAATTTAACGTATCTGTTAAATATTTTTCGGCGTTATATACGGGTATGATTACCGAAACCAGCCCGTCAGTATATTCATTTTCCATTATAATCAGTTATAAATCCCCGTTACCCAGTCGGCGTATTCTTCCCTTTCGCCCAAAGCAATTTCAAGATAAGTTTTATGCAGACTGCCTGTCAGCTTGCCTGTTTCGCCATTTGCCACAGTGTAGCCGTCAACGGAAATAACCGGCGTTATTTCCATTGCCGAACCGCATAAAAACGCCTCGTCGCACGTATAGAGCTCGGTGCGGTCAACGCTTCTTTCGGTAACTTTTAACCCCAACGCGTTGCGCGCTATTTTTATAACCGTATCGCGCGTAATACTTTCAAGCACGCTGTCGGTAAGTTTGGGCGTAATAAGTTCGCCGTTTTTTACCATAAATAAACACGAACCGGGGCCTTCCGAAACTTTACCCGCCTCGTTTAAAAATATGCAGGTGTCGTAACCGTTCCGCAACGCTTCGCGCTGACCCATACGGCTGTTTATATAATTGGCTCCGCATTTTATGCGCGGAGACAGCGTAGTATCGCTTATTCTTCTCCACGACGTTATACAGCAATTTAAACCTTTTTTATTGTATTCGGCACTCATTTTACCCTTAGGAATGGGGGCGACAAACATATTTACCGGGTCTGACGAGCCCCATGACCCGAACCCTTCGACAAACAGCGTTTGCCGTACCGAAATATTTTCGCGGTAGTCGTTGGCTTTAACTACGTCAGTCAGCGCGGTTTTCAACTCTTCCTTAGTAAAAGGACAGTCTATCTGCAAAAGTCTGGCCGATTTCATTAAACGGTTGTAATGGTCGTCGAGCCTGAACATATAAAGCTGCCCCCGCTGTTCGTTCCAGTAACCGGGAACGCCTTCGAAAACGTTAAGCCCGAACTGCGACGTGGGTGCCAGAACATTTATTTTAGCGTCGTTTACGTTAATAAGTTCGCCTTTAAACCATACAAGCCTGTTTGCTATATCGTATTTCATTGCATTTCCTCAAAATTGTTTTCTTCAGCCAAATCTTCTTGATGCGCCGCGGTTTGATGCGCCGCGGTTTCCCCGCCGCCGTCGGGCAGGTGCGCAATTCGTATAATTTCTTCCTCGGCAAGTTTTGCCGCCTCGGCGTCGTCGCACCCTTCGTCCTGCTTGTTTTCGTAAATATCTTCTTTTGCAAAAACCTTAATGACGGAAAGCCATAAAATTTTTATATCGGTGAAAACTCCGTATTTTCTGAAATTGTCGATATATTGGTTGTCGTAATTAACTTTCTCGTCCCAGCTGATATCGTTGCGCCCCTTAACCTGGGCAAGTCCCGTTAAACCCGCTTTCATTTTAAAACGCTTTTTATACTTTGCGTTTAAAGATTCGAAATCGCCGAGTTCGTACGAAACGCAGGGGCGCGGACCGACGACAGACATATTGCCGATAAAAATATTGAACAGCTGAGGCAATTCGTCGATACTTGTGTTGCGGAGAAATCTGCCTACTTTTGTTACGCGGGGGTCGTCTTTATAATTGAACAGCCCCGCGCCGCTATGCTCCGCATTTACAACCATCGAGCGGAATTTAAGCATTTTAAAAATTTTGCCGTTTTTCGTTCTTCGCTCCTGCCTGAAAAATACGGGGCCTTTCGAATCGCACTTTATGGCAACGGGGATGATAATCCACACGGGAATTAAAAGTATTATGGCTATAAGCGAAGAAAAAATATCGAATAGCCTTTTAAAAAATTTGTTTATATAGAACATACCGCTCCGCCGCGTTACGCGTTAAAATCGAATGTGTGAAAAATATCGTCGAACGTTTCGCCTTTCTTTATCAAATTAACATTTTCGCCGTCAATTTCAATTACGGGAAAATTAGGCAATATGAACGGGGGTTTGAGAACCACCGAATACGAACCGACGTTACCGAATACCACGGTATCGCCTACGGCAAGTTTTCCGCTGAAATTGCGGTACAGATAGTCTGACTCTATACACGTAAATCCGCCGAAATCCAAATTTGCGTATTCTTCCGCTTCTCCCGCACCGGTATGAAACACCTCGACGGGAGGATTTTTTTTGTTTAACGTTGGATTTATATTGTAGATGCTTCCCAATAAGGTAGCTATACTTTTGCCCCTTACATTTTTTACGTTTACAACCTGCGAAGCGAATTTCATACAGTCGCCTACAAGCGCGCTGCCCGGCTCGATTAAAAGCAACGGCTTTTCCCGTTCGTTTTTATATCTTTCGGCAAACATAGGCGCAACCTCGCCGGCATACTGCAGATAGTCGGGTATATCGCAGTCGAACTGGGCTTTAAGCGAATCCGCCATCTTTCCGAAAAGTCCGCCGCCAAGGTCAATCCGACGGGGAACAATACCCAGCCCGTCTAAAAGAGCAATCATTTTTTCCGCGCGGGGTTTCCACGTTTCCAATCTGCGCGTAGCAAAGTGACACTGTATCCCCGCCGGCACGATATTGTCGGCGCCGTTTACTAAGGCAAAAGCTTTTTTAAAATCTTCGGAATGAATATCGAAACCGAAACGCGACGTAACGCCGTCGCCGATATCGAAATTTACCCTTATACCGACGTTTAAAACGCTTTGAGGATTGCGCGCTGCAATGTCTTTGATTTTTTCGATTTCGTAAACCGAATCGATGTTGACGGTTCCGCCCGCAAGCAACAGATTTTCAACTTCGTCATAATTTTTATACGGCCCGTTCCAGATAATTTTTTCGGGCTTAACGCCTGCCTTAAGCGCTATTTTCATTTCCATATCGGAAACGACTTCGGCATATCCGCCCAGCGCATCCACGGTTTTGCAAAGTTTGGGAGTATAGTTTGTTTTATAAGAATACGCGATTTCGAAATTCGGATAAATATCCGCAAACGCCTTTTTCAGCTGAGAGTAATTCAGCTTAAACTGCTTTGTATCGAGTATATAAAACGCGCCGCCGAAGCGGTTTATCAATTTGTTTAAAAGTTGTTCATTCATATTAACGCACCGTTTGCAGGTTTTTAACTACCCAGTCAACCTTATCTGCAACAATTTTTCTGTTTTCGTTAAGCGTTGCTTCGTCCGCCGTAGCCGCATATTTTTCAAACTCTCTCAACTTGGTTACGTTTTCTTTGAAAATACGCTTAATCTCTTTCAAATCGCCAATTTGTTCGGCGTTGCAAAAACTCCGCGACAGTATCGCCCGTGTAGAACCCAACCTGTAATGTTCTAAAACAATATTTTCGGCGGGAAGCGTTCCTTCGCCTATTTTGGCAATTCCGCCGAAACCGTAAGGTATATTTGCCGCGGCTATTTTTTTACAGATCTTTTCAACCGTGCCGTCGGACAGCAACTGAAACATAAATTTAAGCCCGAAACTTAAATGCAAATCGTTAAGCCCTATATGAAACGCGTATATACCTTTAAGTTTTAACACTTCGTCAAGGCACTCTACCGCCTCTTTAGTCTCTATAAGCAGTACCGGTTTTGCGCGTCCGTCTACGGCGTCTATAAATTTTTTTACCTCGGAAACCGTTTTCCACATAGGCAGCATTATAAGCTGCGCCCCCGCGGTTACGGCGCCGTTTATTTCGGCTTGCGAGTTTTCATTCCAGCAGTTTACGCGCACCATAAGCGAAGAATTTGTAAGCACTTTCGATACGTTTGCCGCGTCCTGCAAAGTATGGCGCGATTTTACCGTATTCATGTTGTGCTGTCTTTCCTCTTTACCCAAAGTTTCAAGGTCGACCCATACGATATCGACGCCGCATTCCTGCGCTATTTCCGCAACCTCGGGCTTATTTGTGATGTACATTAACTTTAAAGGCATTTCTTCTTCCCGCACTGTTTTAAGCCTTGTTACGGCAACAACAGATTAACATAGCGATTATACCATTATTTTCCTGTCATTGCAACTAAATACGGGGCTATTGATTATATTATAATCAAAGGGCGGAAAACGTAAACGTTTCCGCCCTCTTTTAGTTATTGCCTTTATCAGTCCCTGAAATATATATCTCGGGTAAATAATTTTTCCTTTACGTCCGCAAGCGAATCTTCGTATCTGTTTGCAATTATAATGCTTGCCCGCTTTTTAAACGACTGCAGGTCGTTGTCCGCCTCGCACCCCATAAACGTGCCACCCTGCAAAGTAGGTTCGTAAATCAGAACTTTAACGCCGCTTGCAACCAACCTTGAAATAATTCCCTGAATAGCACTTTGCCTAAAATTGTCCGACCCCGCCTTCATAGTGAGACGGAATATCCCCGCCACGGCGTTTTCGGCGTCGCCCAACAACCCGCAAATCTGATTTGCGATGAAATCTTTCCGCGTTTCGTTGGAGGATATTATGGCGCTAATTATATCTTCAGGCACCCCCTTGTAGTTTGCCCTTAACTGTTTTGTGTCCTTTGGCAGGCAATACCCTCCGTATCCGAACGACGGGTTGTTATAGTGGTTGCCGATACGGGCATCGAGCCCTATTCCCTCTATTATGTTTTTAGTGCAAAGCCCTTTCAGCTCGCAGTAAGTATCAAGTTCGTTGAAATAGGCAACGCGCAGCGCAAGATACGTATTTGCAAAAAGTTTAACCGCCTCCGCCTCGGTACTGCTCATTACAAGCACCGGCACGTCCTTTTTTATCGCTCCCTCTTTAATAAGCTGCGCAAAACGTTCGGCGCGCTCTTTCATTCCTTCCCGCGTCAAATCCGCCCCGACTATAATCCGCGAAGGGTAAAGATTATCGTACAGCGCTTTACCTTCCCGTAAAAATTCGGGAGCAAATATTATATTTGCATAGCCGAATTTTTTAATAGCGTCCTGCGTGTAACCCACGGGTACCGTCGACTTAATAACAATAGTCGCCGTTTTGTTAACTTTCAAAACCGCCGAAACCGCCGCCTCGACCGAACTCGTATCGAAAAAATTTTTTTCGTCGTCGTAATTTGTAGGCGTACTGACAATAACGTAATCCGCGTCTTTATAGGCGGCGTCGCAACAGGTTGTAGCCGTTAGTTTAAGCTTTTTACCGGCAAGATAATCTTCGATTTCCCTGTCGCTTATCGGGGAAATTTTCGCGTTGATTTTATCTACCTTTTCCTGTACGATATCAACGGCGTACACGTCGTTATTCTGCGCAAGCAATACCGCGTTGGAAAGCCCCACGTATCCTGTGCCCGCAATGGCGATTTTCATTGTTTCTCCTTAATTCTCAGCCCTGAGGTTTGTACGTTGTTACCAGTTCGGAAACCAGCCTTTTCATACAATCGGTTTCGTCGTAAGCCGCCTTATAAAGCTCGTCGAGTTTTTTCCATAAAAATTGTTCGTCTAAAGAAATGGGATTGGCTATGTTTATCAGCCCGTTGGGGGTAGTTTGCATACCCTCCTCGTCCATAAGCCTTTCTTCGTAAAGTTTTTCACCGGGGCGAAGACCGGTGCACTTTATTTCGATATCGACGTTCGGCTCGTATCCCGAAAGTTTGATAAGATTGTACGCAAGGTCGTAAATTTTTACGGGTTCACCCATATCCAGCACAAATATCTGCCCGCCCTTTGCGTAAGCGCCCGCCTGCAAAACAAGCGAAACGGCTTCGGGAATGGTCATAAAGTATCTTATTATATCCTTGTGGGTTACGGTTACGGGGCCGCCTTCGGCTATCTGTCTTTCAAAAAGCGGTATAACCGAACCGTTAGAGCCCAAAACGTTGCCGAAACGCACAGCCACGAAATTAGTGTTTTTGCTGTTTCTGCCCACGGTTTGAATAATCATTTCGCAGATACGCTTCGTCGCACCCATTATGTTGGTGGGATTTACCGCCTTATCGGTGGAAATCTGCACAAAAGTTTTAACGCCGTACTTATCGGCGCAGCGCGCCATATTAAGCGTTCCGAATACGTTGTTTTTAACCGCCTCGTTGGGGCTGGTTTCCATAAGCGGCACATGCTTGTGCGCCGCCGCGTTAAACACAATGGCAGGGCTGTATTTTTCAAACACGTCCTCCATCTTACCCTTATCCCTGATACTGGCTATTAGCGCAAGCAAATTAAGCGAAGGATATTTCCGCTTTAACTCCTGTTCGATATCGTACGCGTTATTTTCGTAAATATCGAGAATTATAAGCTGTTTTGGATTATGAGTGGCTATCTGACGGCATAGCTCGCTGCCGATAGAACCGCCGCCGCCGGTAACCAGTACCGTCTGCCCTTCGATATAACCCATAATTTCATCGAGGTTAACCTGTATCTGCTCCCTGCCCAAAAGGTCGGTTATACGCACCTCCCTCAATGCCGCTATGCTCGCCTCTCCGTTTACGAGCTGGTAAATTCCAGGCAAAGTTTTAACCTTGCACGGCGTTGTTTTACATATTTCGTAAATTTTTTTAACCTCGGCTTTTTTCGCTGAGGGAATGGCTATTAAAATTTCGTCGATGCCGTATTTTTCGGCTATCTTTTTTATTTCGTCCGTTGAACCGATAATTTTGACGTTACTTATTCTTTTGCCTATTTTCTGCACGTCGTCGTCGATAACGCATACGGGATTGTACGCAATTTTATCCGACGTTTGAATTTCCCTTATAAGCGCCGCGCCGGCGTTGCCCGCGCCGACAATCATTGCCCTTACTTTACCTTTATTGCCGCGGGTAACCGAATATTTTACCGTGGTGTAAATTCGCTTCGAATAACGAATTGTCAGCATTAAAAAGAACAGCGTGATTGCGTAGACGAACTGCACCCAGAAACCCATTAAGAATACCGAGTACGCGCATCCGATTGCAAAGACAATCAGCGACGCACAGACCAGTTTTAACGTGTCGACAAGCCCTACCGTATCGAACATAAAGTAATACAGCCTGAACATAATCATGCACACGTAAGTGAGCGCAAGGTTTGCCAGATACCACCATAAAAGGTGTAAATTCCAGTCGATTTTGCCCCTGTAAACCGAAAGGACGGCAATTAACATAGCCAGAGTTATAGCCAGAAAATCGCACAGAGCAACCGCAATTATTCCTCTTTTATCGCTGCTTCTTTTTTTCACTTACACACCAACCGTTTTTGTAAAAATATTTTCATCACTCTCTCAATTACCCCCGCACTATTCCACGGTTACGCATTTTGCAAGGTTGCGAGGCATATCTACGTCAAGCCCTTTTGCCGCGCTGACGTAATAGCTTAAAAGCTGTAAGGGAATTACCGCAAGGCTGGGCGCAAAGTACGCATTTGTTTTAGGAATATAGAATGTGAATTCGCTTTGCTCTTCCAGCGAATAATTCCCCTCGGAAGTAAGACACATAACGTATGCCCCGCGCGACTTTACCTCGGTAAGGTTGCTTACCGATTTTTCCGCCAACTTTAACTGCGTGATTACGCCGATAACCAGCGTACCGTCCTCCACAAGACTTATTGTGCCGTGTTTAAGCTCGCCCGCGGCATAAGCTTCGGAATGAATATAGCTTATTTCCTTAAGTTTTAAACTGCCTTCCAAACAGATGGCGTAGTCTATCCCTCTGCCTATAAAAAACACGTCTTTTTTGTTGGATATTTTTGTGGCAAACCACTTTAACCTTTCGTCGTCCGACAGTACCGAACTTATAAGCGACGGCAGATTAAGCATTTCGTCAATCAGCCGCGAATAGGCGTCGCCGTCGATTTTTCCGCGCGCATACGCAAGCTGAACAGCCAACACGTAAAAAACGATAAGCTGGGCGCTGTACGCTTTTGTGGTGGCAACGGAAATTTCGGGGCCGGCTTTCGTGTAAATTACTTTATCCGCCTCTTTGGCTATCGACGAGCCCAAAACGTTTACTACCGCAAGCGTTTTTACGCCGCACTCTTTAGCCATACGAAGCGCGGCAAGGGAATCGGCAGTTTCGCCCGACTGGCTTATAACGACAAACAAATCGTTTTCACCGAATACGGGATTTCGGTACCTGAATTCTGACGCCACGTCCACGTCGACGGGAACGCGTGCCAGATCTTCGGTTATATACTTTGCCACCACGCCCACGTGATAAGCCGAGCCGCACGCCGCTATACGTACGCGGTCCACCGAACGCAACTCGTCGTCGGACAAACGCGCCGCAGACAGGTCGATACGTCCGTTATTAATCAACGAATTAAGCGTATCCGTTACAACTTTTGGCTGTTCATGCATTTCCTTAAGCATAAAGTGCTTATAGCCGCCCTTTTCCGCAGCGTCGAGATCCCAATCGATTTTAACGGGCTTTTTTTGTATTACTTTGCGGTCTACGTTGTAGAAAGTTGCCTTACCCTTTTGTATCATCGCAATTTCCATATTGTCAACGTAGTAAATATTGCGCGTGTATTTTAAAATCGCGGGAACGTCGGACGCAAGGAAACTGCCGTCTTCGGTAGTTCCCACAATTAAAGGGCTGTCCTTTCTTGCCACGTAAATTTCTTCGGGATAATCTTCGAACATAACCGCAATAGCGTAAGAACCGCGCACACGCAAAGTGAAACTGACCATAGCTTCAACGGGGCTTTTCCACTTTTTGTAATAATAATCTACTATTTTGGTGGCGATTTCCGTATCGGTTTCAGAATAAAAAGTATAACCTTTCCCTGTCAGCTTTTCCTTCAACTCGATATAATTTTCTATTATGCCGTTGTGCACGGCGACTATAGAACGGTCGTCGTTGCAGTGAGGATGGGCGTTTATTTCGGAAGGCATACCGTGGGTTGCCCAACGCGTATGTCCTATACCGCACGTACCTTTCAGAGTTTTACCCTTCTTCAGTTTATCGGAAAGCACGGCGAGCTTGCCGTTCGTCTTTACAATTTCGTGCTTGCCGGCATTGTTGCGTACTGCTACGCCCGCGGAATCGTAACCGCGGTATTCAAGCTTTGAAAGCCCGTCCAAAAGTATGGGGGCCGCCTGTTTTTTTCCGGTATATCCTACAATTCCGCACATTTAATCTTTCCTCTCGTAACCGCCTTCTCTAACCGCGGCTATTACGTTTTCCGCCAACGTTTTGCATTCGGTTCCGCTTTCCGCTTCAACCATAACTCTGATAAGCGGTTCCGTACCCGATTCCCTTACAAGTATTCTGCCGCGCCCGCCCAGTTTTTGCTCGGCAGACCGCACTGCTTTTTTTACGTTTTCATCTTCCAGCACAGCCCGTTTATCGTTAACCCTTACGTTTAAAAGAGCCTGCGGATAGTCGGTTACCGGCAAAGCAAGCTCGGAAAGCTTTGCTTTGCTTGCGACAACTGTTTCCGCAATTTTCAGGCTGGTCAATATTCCGTCGCCCGTGGAAGCGCACCGCGAAAAAATTATATGCCCCGACTGTTCGCCGCCTAGCGCGCACCTGTTTTCAAGCATGTATTCGCGCACATATTTGTCGCCCACCGCCGTTTGCACGTAATTTATTCCCTCGCGGTCGAAGGCTTTGTAAAGCCCCAAGTTAGACATTACGGTTGTAGCGACCGTATTGCCGTCAAGCTCGCCACGCGACTTTAAATATTTACCGCATATGAAAAGAATTTTATCGCCGTTGACAAGGTTGCCGCATTCGTCCACCGCAAGACATCTGTCCGCGTCGCCGTCGTATGCAAACCCTATATCCAGCCCCTTTTCCCTTACAAGTTTACGCAGCCCGTCAGTATGCGTAGAGCCGCAGTTTGCATTTATATTAAGCCCGTCGGGAGTAACGTTTACCGCCGTGACGGTTGCGCCCAGCGCCGAAAAAACATATTTTGCAAGTTTGTACGCCGAACCGTTAGCGCAGTCGAGCCCCACTTTAAGCCCCGAAAGATTTACGCCGTTTGACAATAAAAATTTTTCGTATTCGCGCCGCCCCTTTTTAAACGCGGACGAACCGCCTATGCCGCTTTTAGCAGCGGGCTTGTCCGGACAAGAAACCTTGCCGTCGATAAAATCTTCAATTGTTGCTATTGTCCGTTCGCTTAACTTTTCGCCGTTTTCGCCGAACAGCTTTATACCGTTGTCGTAATACGGATTGTGGCTTGCGGATATCATTATTCCGCAGGAAAGCCCGAACTTTTTAACAGCGAACGCAACCGCAGGCGTGGGGACGACGCCCATTCGCAACGCGTTGGCACCGTACGAATTAAGCCCCGCCGTAAGCGCGTATTCGAGCATTCCCCCCGAAAGTCTGGTATCCCTGCCGATTACGGCAGCAGCGGCAACGCCGTCAGCCGATTGCGCTGTTTCACGCAGACGCGCCCCGATAAAGCAGCCTATTTTATATGCGTGGCCGGCGGTTAAAGCAACGTTTACCTCGCCCCTGAAACCGTCCGTTCCGAAATATCTGCCCATCTTTAAACCCTCGGCACAATTTTATCGGCGCTTTTATAAATGCTGTCGGCGGGAATTACGCCGCGCACGGATGAAAGCGGATATACGGATGCCCGTCTGCCTATTACCGTGCCTGGATTTAACACGCTGTTGCAACCCACCTCGGCAAAATCGCCTATGAATGCGCCAACTTTTTTCAGCCCCGTATCTATTTCGGTTTCGCCGTGAACCGTAACGGAAGTTTTGTCCGATTTGACGTTCGACGTTACCGAACCCGCGCCCATATGCGCTTTATAGCCCAGAATACTGTCGCCGACGTAATTGTAATGCGGCACCTGAACGCCGTCGAATAAAATAACGTTTTTTAGTTCGGCGGAATTGCCCACCACACAGTTTTCGCCGACAAGCGCGCTGCCGCGAATAAACGCGCCGTGACGCACCTCGGAATTTTTACCTATTATTGCGGGAGCGCCTATATATGCCGTAGGGGCTATTTTGCACGTTTTATGCACCCATACGCCAGGCGAAACGCATAGATAACCGTCCCCCAGCCTTTCGCCGAGAGATATTATAAATGAGCTTATGCCTCCAAGCGCCTGCCAGGGATATTCGCATGAACTTAAATATTCCCCCGCTACAGTATGCGCCAAATCATACAAATCGTTCGTTTTCATTAAAATTTCACCGCCGGACGCACGTGCGCCCGCTGTCCGCGCGTGCGCATTTAGCCACTATTATATAGTTAACTTTATATATTATACTCATATTCGTCGGCGTTTGCAAGTATTTTCGACAAATTACGCGCTGAACGAAAAGCGGGGCAAAAAGGTATTTAAACCGCAATTGCCCCCGTACTATGCCCTGATTAACGCGGTTTTTACAACTTTAATCATCTAAACCTGCGTAAAAAAATTTTTTCATCCTCAATGCCGATATTAAACCGGAACCGTCCGAGGCGGAATAAATTATCCCAGTGAAATCCGGTCGGATACGCTGCGGATAAACATACCGCTTTCAGTCCCCTCGTCAATGCACGCGCTAACGTAAGACGAAAACTTTTCGCCACCGCGCAGCGGCTTTAACTGTGCAATAACCGCGGATATAAGCTCGTCGCGGTAAAGGCTGACGTTTTCTAAAAGCACGGCTTTTACCAGCGCTATTACGTCGTACGGCGAATAGTCGGTTTCGACGGTACGAACGTAAGCGCCTTCCTCCACGCGGTATCTTTCGAAAGCCACGGCTTTATCCGTTCTGTAATAATGCGTGGCGCCGAGAAGCTGCGCACTCTTTAAACCAGCCGCGGGGATAAGCGAGATTATCTTCCCCTCCAGCCTTACTCCGTATTTGGATATGCCGTACTGCGCCAGCACGCGCTCGACAAGAAACTGCTCGGAAATTGGCTCTTCCGCAGCGACAACCGCTTTAACCGTTCTGATAAGTTCGGCGTCGATACTGCCGCTTAAAATTGCGTTGTTGTCGCACTTAGTTACCTGCGGCTTTGCAAGTTTATAAACGCGTTTATAGTTTCCCGCAACGTTGTTGCTTGCCGACGTAAGCCTGTCCAAATAGTCCTTTATTTTTTTGATTTCGCGTTTGGGATTGTTAAAGAAATTTACCGAATATAGCCTTATTACGTTCCAGTTATTGCGCTTTAACGTGTTGACCTGCATAACATATTTATCTTTGACGGAAAAGTTTTTAGCTCCGTCGCACAGCACCGCCAAGATGAAATTGCGCTTGTTTTTAGGGTCTAATACGCCAACGTCGATTTTGAAATCGGAAACACCGACGTCGCAGCGGCAATCGTAACCGTAATAAGAAAGCTCTTTTGCCACATACTTTCCTATTCCTGTTTTATTAATTATAACCTCGTCGTGGGGCGCTGCTATACCCGTTCTGCCGCGCTCGGCAAACTCTAAAAATCCTTTAAGACCGGCAACCCCGCGCGACGTAGTACGCGACAAATCTATCATAGAATAGCGCATGGAAGAAAATACAACCATCTCTTCCCTTGCGCGTGACACCGCAACGTTAAGCCTTCGCCAGCCGCCGAACTGGTTAAGCGGTCCGAAATTCAAAGATATTTTGCCCAGCGTATCAGGACCGTAGCAAACCGAAAACAGAATTATATCCCTTTCGTCACCCTGCACGTTTTCCAAATTTTTTACGAACAGCGGTTCTTCGCGCTCGTAGGCAACGTCTTCAAGCCCCCTTTCCGCTATTGCTTTGGAAAGCAGTTTTTCTATATACACCTGCTGGGGCGTAGAGAAGGTTACCACGCCTATTGACGAACGGCGGAGATTGCTGTCTGACAGCCGCCTTATTACCTCTGCGACAAGCAGCTCAGCCTCTTCTTTATTGCATTTCGAGCCGCCGCGCTGATAAACGCCGTGTTCGACGTACCGGAAACTTACCTTACTGTCAAGAGCGTCCGGCGAGGGGAAAGTGCACAGTTTTGACGAATAGTACATAATGTTCGAGAAAGCTATAAGGCTTTCGTGTTTCGAACGGTAGTGCCACGTTAAATGCTTTTCGGGTATACCCAGCGCAAGGCAGTCGTCAAGCACGCTTTCCAAATCGTCGGTTTCGGGATTATCTTCGTCGGTGCCGACCGACATAAAGAAGGACGTAGGCGGCATCTGTTTGGGGTCGCCCACTATTATAGCGCTCTTAGCCCTTGCAAGCGAAGGAACCGCTTCGCAAGTGGGAAGCTGCGAAGCTTCGTCGAATATAACTATATCGAACAGGTCCGCCGACGCGGGCAGATACTGCGATACGGTGAAAGGGCTCATCAGCATACAGGGCGCAACAACCTTTAAAAGCTCGGGTATTTCGCCAAGAAGATTGCGTAGATTAAGTCCACGCAGATTCCCCTTCGTCTGACGGCGGAAAGACATCAGCTCGAGCGTAAGGGCGCCTTCGGTATCCTCGCACGGCAACCGAGATATTAAACCGTGGCGTATTTTATCGCGCGTGAGCTTGGTAAATTCTTCCAGAATCTGCGAAAAATTGCTTGCCGTTTCATCCAGCACGGTTGCGGAAAGCCCCGACAGACGCGGGTCGGCGGGAATGTTTTTCTGCACGAAATTTCTGTAAACGTTTTTGCGGAACGCAGAAAGTATTTTTTCGCCGCTTATCTGACCGCTTTCCAACGCGTCGGTTATAAAGGTCAACCCGTTGTCGTTTAAACTTTTTGCCGTAGCCTTGTACATAGCCCAGGCGGGAAGCATATCGATATTATCGATAAGCGCGGTGCATTTGGCGTAATAATAGTCGTAAATATCCTCGTCGGAAATAACTTTTTTATCCGCCTTTATGCTATCCGCAAAAAAGTCGCAGCTTTGAACAAACGACTTTGCCGAGCCGAGTATCCCCGCGTATAAAGGTTTTAAATGCCCGTCTGAAGCTTTTGCACAAACCGAATTGAACGCGTCGGCGTTGTAATCCATAAATACGCCCGAGCAAAGGCTGTGAAACTCGTACAATGGCTGTAAAAATTCGTCGCGCTTTTTATCGTTTATACCGCCGCCCAAACCCATAAAATTAACAGAAAGACGGGTATAAGTTAAAATTTTGCGTTTGTCCTGCTCTATTTCCAAAGCCGCCTTCAGCCAATCCAGCTCCTCGCCGTCTTTTACCGGCGTGCGGGCAAGGTGGCATATACGCTTTACAAGAACGGAAAGCAGCTTCGACGACTGCCAGTCGCCGCCGCATTCTGCAATTTCTTCGTCTATTTTATCGTAACTTTTGCCTAAATCGGCAAGTCCTTTAAAGCGGATAAGCCAGTTTTTTACGCCCGCGTCGTAACGCAGATTAGCGTTATAAAAAGTGTAAAATTCTCTTTCGTCGCAGGTAAAAAACACGTGCAATCCGCCGCCCGAAAGCGTTTTTACAATCTGGATTAACGCGTTTAATTTTTTGGACGTAAACGTGCTTATTTTCTGATTGAAAGTGTTTAAAAACAGTGCCAGATAATTTTTTAGATGTTTAAGTTCGGCAAGCACCACCTCTGCAGAGCAGAAAACCGAACGTTTTATTTTTTCGTCGCAGTCGGTTAAATTTACGTTTGCAAACGGCGAACGGTAAACCCCGCCGCACTCCCTTGCCGCCGCCTGTGCGCACAAAAGCATATTTTCGTATTCGGCAAGCTTTTTCGCGGTTAAATTATCGTAGAATGTGCTTTCTATATTTACAAGTTCGGGCGCGGCTGCGTTAGCCAGATAGTTTACTATACCTTCGTAAACCGACACGCCCAACCCGCGCTTTTTATGCAAAGCGTAAAGCGGCTGATACAGCGTGTCACGGTATTCGGTTATGGTTTCACCGTCAGCGGCAAAGCGCGTTTCGTCGTATTCGGACTTAAGCGAAAGCGTATGCTCGATAGAACGCACAATTTCGCCTTTATCCACGGTTTTACCGCTGTGCAATTCCATGCAGAACTCGCCTATTCCTATTTCGTTCAGGCGCTTTTTAACAACGTTTAAAGCCGCCTGTTTTTCGGCCACGAACAGCACGCGTTTGCCGTCGTCCAAGGCGTTGGCGATTATATTTGTAATCGTTTGGCTTTTGCCCGTTCCGGGAGGCCCGTGCAGTACGAAAGTCGTTCCTTTGGCAGATTCCGCAACTGCGGAATATTGCGAGCTGTCGCAGGCAAGAGGCGTTAAAACCTCGGTAGGGTCCGCATCGTCCTCGTCGGCGCCGCAAAGCTTGTTTTCGGAAAATTTGTTGGTATTTTCAAGCAAACCCGCAATAAGAGGATTTTGCTTATAAACGCTCATATTGTCCTTGACGTCGCGCCACATTGCGTATCCCGCAAACGTAAACTGGGCAAGATATACGTCCTCGTACACAAGCCAGCCTTTCATATTAGCCGTTTTTGCGCGGAAAACGGCAAGTATTTCAACGGGCGTAAGTTTTTCGTCCTCAACGCCCCTTATATCGATTCCGAATTCCTGTTTAAGAAATTCCAAAAGGGTTGTGTTTACGACATATTCGCCGCCCAGCTCGAGCGTAACCCCCTGAGTTTTGGTCTTTTTCAAATTTACGGGCAGCAGCACTATGGGCGCGTATTTAAATTCTTTATCGTCGGGGTGACGCCATTTTAAGAACCCCAGCGCAAGATAAATTGTGTTTGCCCCCACCTCTTCCATAGACGATTTGCCCTTTCGGATAAGAGTTTGCACAACCTCCTGCAAACCGCTTTCACCCGAATAAGAGCGTACGATTTGCGAATTGAGCTCGATGGAAACAAGTTCGGCAAGCGTTTTTATTTTACTGCCCACGCCGAAACAAAGTGCGTCGTCCAGTTTAGACTGGTTGGCCAACAGCGACAGCGAATTTTTATTTTCTATTTTTTCCAAAAAAACTTTTAAATCGGTTAAAAGCAAATGCACGCAGTCGCGCGAGTACCTGAAATTTAAAAGATTGTTTTTAAGCGATAAATCCAGAAGGCGCCTTTCCCAATTTCTGTTTTTGGTGGCTTTGCGCTTTAAAGAAAGGCTGTCCGCGTCAATCAGTTTTTCGGGCTTCGCGTCGTACGAATAGCGGTTGTTATCCAAAATTTCGTATGAAGAACCGCCGCCCACTTTTATGGGCATAGCAAAAATTCCGCCTATGCGGCAGCGCTTTATATCTATACAGCTTTCAAATTTGCCCTGTTGCAGCGCCGTTGCAAAATGGGTTGAAGCCGTTGCAAAACTCGCGTTTTTGTGCGCAAACAAATCGTCTACGTCTACTACCGCCAGATTGTTTACACCTGCCGATACGTAGCGTTCGATAACCGACATATCGTCCTCGATAGGCGAATTGAAACAACTTTCGTGCAGCCAAACGCCAACCCCTATTTTGCTTTTTCCCGCTACGATTACGGGGTTGAATTTCGCCGCCTCGAGACAGGAAGCCATATAAACCGCCATAGCAAGCGGAGTTGCGGTACGCGAAGGCACAAGGTCGGCAAGATTGCCTACGCGCACTATTTCGGTTGCGTCGGTTCCCTCTTCTCTTTCTATATTCAGGTTGCGCACCGCCGAATACATAGAGGCGAACGCGTACATCAAGGCGTTTTTATCGTTACCGGAATAGCCCGACCATTCCTTGGAATAGCCCCAGGTTTTTAACTGCAGTCCCGCTTCGGCCAAAATTTTCTGACAGTCGGAAAGACGGGGGCGGACAAACGCGGCAAGCATTTCGGCGTTGCCCGACGTGCCCGACCAGTACTCCATAGGCATTGCGGTTACGGAAGCCTGAATAGAGCACACAACCGTTTTGCCGCTGCAAACGGTAACCGTTACCGCGCAGTCTTCCGTCTTATCTATTTCGGCAAGATATTTGGGGTTTAACAGCGAGGGAGTTTTAACCTCCATACTGCTTTCCGCGGGTATTTCTTCAATAGTAATTTCTGACGGCAAAATCAGTTTGTTTGCGCCCGTTACCTGTATGGTAAGATTTTCGATTGCCTCTTCGCCGTTGTTCACCATTCTGAACGACGTGAAAAGAGGTATGCGGTTATAGTACGTGCCGTAAGACACGCAGTTTAACAGTTCTCCGTCCAAATCGAGTGTTTCGACAAGTTGTTTAGCCTTTTTGTTTGCCGCCATTTAATTTCCTCTCACTGTACTCTTTTTGCAAAATATTCCGTATATCATTATATCACCGTAAACCGAAACTTTCAACATTTCAGACCAAATTATTGACTTATTTTCACATAATAAAAGCGACTTTTAGAAAAGCCGCCGTTAATCAGTAATTTTCCGTTGAAATATAATTTTAAAAAGCCAACAATGTTTACCTCACTAAAGCAAGTTCCTTTAAAGCGCGGGTATACGCAATATATTTTTCGTTTTCAGTCATGTCGCCGTCCACCACCGCAACCGCGGTAAATTCAAGCCCCTTACTTTCGTATACCGTTAAAACATTTATTTTGTTTTTTGATATTTTGCCGCTGTTTCTGACAACGTTGTACGTTTTTTTTGCATAATAAGGCATATTGTTTTCGGAAGTTATTATTGCGCGCAACCCCGCTTTTTGCGAAAGGAACGCGGATATGCCGCGGCTGTTTATTATTTTGACATCCTCGCCGCCTAGCCCGATTGCCTGCATTTGTACGTTTAAACGTTCGGAAACGTAATACACAATCTGGTTAGTGTTGCGGTAATTTAAATTGAGGCTGCTTACCGGCAAAGATATTTCCGACCAGTCGCCTATTCCGCGGTACGGCGTAATATTCTGCTTTAAGTCGCCGAATATATTAAAGCGCGCCGAAGGGTTAACTTTACGCAGCACCCAGTACTCCGAAGAGGAAATATCCTGCGCTTCGTCCACGAAGACGAACGCATATGACGGCTTTAAATTATATCCGAGTTCGCAGAGAATACGGCAAAGCGCGTACGCGTCGCCGCGCGCAAGCGTTTTAGTTTGCTCGCCGAATTTACTTTTTATTGGAATTACCGTTTCGCGGTAAAATACCCGCGCAAGCTCGACGGTGTTTTCGCATTTTCCTATTCTTACAAGATATTTTTCGCCGCGCGCCACCTCGGCGAAATCGCAAACCGCGTTAAATCCCGAGCAAATTTTTTCCACTTGCAACACGGCTTTTGCTATTTCCTTTTTTGTCTGTTCGCGCTTTTCAATTCTGTCGGGATAAGTAAATTCAGCCTTTCCGCCGATATACTGTTTATACCTTTTCAAATCCTCTATTTCTTTTTCAACGGTTAAATAAAGTGCGTTTAAATCGCGAACCGCCGCGTTGCAGATTTGTTCGCCGTGCGCAGATACGAATTTAAGCGACTTATAAAACGTTAAAACCTGCCTGAAAAAGTAATAGTATCCGTCCATACGGGCGTCGGTACCCAAAAGATTGAAAAACTCCCTTATCTCATTTACGCAATTAAACAGCTCGCGCATACGCTTGGTATAAAACAGTCCGCCGTCCTTTTTTTCTTTTATTTCGCCTAAAACGCACCTGCGGACGCGCAGCCCCGCATTTTTAATGCTTTCGTATTCCTTTAACTGACCGTCAACCGACGCCAGAACCGCGCTAACAAATCCGTCGGTTTTATCGGGAAGCATTCCGCGCACCGCAGAATATATTTTATTGATTTTTTTGCGTACGTCTGCGACGAACGCATCGGAATACAGATATTTTAAATACTGCCCGCCGACGGGCATAAAATAGTCGGTTTTATCCGCGATATCTATTCCTGCCCCCTTTAAAAGACGCAGATAATAACTTTCAAGGGTTACGGTTTTAACCCTTTCCAGTTCTAAAATGCGCGACAGTTCGTCGATAAAAGCATTGAAACTGTCGGACGGAGTTATTACGAGCACCGACGAAGGTTTAAGCGTTTCGTTATTGTACATCAGGTAAGAAAGCCTGTGCAGCAATATCATAGTCTTTCCGCTGCCGGCAACTCCCTGAACGATAAATTCGGCGTCTTCCGGCGCGGTTATTATTTCGTATTGCTTTTCCTGAATGGTTTCGATTATGTCGCAGATTTCCTGCTTTTCCTTACGGGAGGTTAGTATTTCTTTTAAAAACGGGTCGAAAATAACCGCGGCGTCGCGCCCTGCAATTTCCTCTTTAGTAAGATTGTCGCCTACTGAGAGGTATTCGTTTTTGAAATCCTGCACTCTGCCGCTCACGGTTTTTATAGCGCGGCGCAAAACCAACCGGTAACTGTATTGATTTATTGTAAACGAAAGCTTACTTTTCTGATAGTACCGGCGGGCAAGCGGGGCGCGCCAGTCTACTATTTCCAACCCTTCGTCACCCTTCTTGCCGATATAGTACGAATTGTATCCGTCCTTGTCGTCAACCAAATCCATACGCGCAAAATACGGCTCGTCGAAAAAGCATTTAAACGACAGCCGCTTTGCCTTTGCCGCGGCTATAGAGGCGTTTAATTCAAGCACGCGCTTATATTTCTCCGCGTCGTAATCGGGCGAGGAAATTAAGGAATTTTTCTCTTCCTCCGCCTCCCTTATCTTGCACGTAAGTTTATTAATATGCAGAAATTTAAGCATTGAAAGCACCGCGGATATATGCGCGTTTTCATACTCGCGCTGCCTGTTTTCGTCCAAAAGTTCCAAATAGAAATTTTTGTCGGCGTTCTTTTGTGGATTTATTAAATTTTTAAGTTCACTTATATCCGCCATAAAAACCGTCCTGATAATAAAGTATAACAAACGGCTTTTAAAAAATCAACCTTTTTATAAAAATAAGAGAAGCGGTCGCGCTTAAACGCATATCCACTTCTCCCGCTTTATATTTAATTTTTTATTAATCGGGGCATATATGCGGTTCAATTTCATTTTTTTGCCTGCGGTTTATATCTTTAAAACAAATAAAGCACAAAACGGCCGTTACCAAAAACGCAACGGCGTCGGCAACGGGCGCCGCCCACAAAACCCCGTTTATGCCCATAGAAACAGGAAGCGAGCACACAAGCGGCAGAAAGCAAACTATGTCGCGGATAAGCGAGGCTATTACAGCCAAAACGGGTTTGCCCGCCGCCTGAAAAAATATCGACGTCATTTTTACGACGCAGGTAAACGCGATAAACATAAGAAATATGCGAAACGTTTTAACGCCGAATTCGCCGTAAAGCGTGGGATTTATATCCTGCTCCCCGTCGGGCGTTCCGAATATTCCTAATATAGCCGACGGACACGTTTGAAAAAGAACGGTGGCAACCGCGCCTACGGCTAAGCAGCACGCTAAAATATATAAGTACAGCTTTTTTACCCTGCTGTAGTTACCGCTTCCCATATTGTAGCCTATTATCGGCTGACAGCCTAAAATTATGCCTACAACGATATTTATAACGACCGTGAAAACTTTGTTTTCTATGGCGATAACGGCAATTGGAATATCCTTTCCGTACTCGGAAACCGAGCCGTATTTTACAAACATTACGTTGCTTACAACCGCTATGACGACAATTGTCATCTGAGTAATGAAAGTGGAAAAGCCCAGTTTTACCGCAGGTGCAACTGCTTTTACGGACGGAATAAAGCTTTTTAATTTAAGTTTG
Organism: uncultured Clostridia bacterium; assembly: GCA_947053545.1. GTDB lineage: Bacteria > Bacillota > Clostridia > Christensenellales > Borkfalkiaceae > Coproplasma. Next base: position 47,967 of record CAMRSY010000003.1, on the reverse strand, counting down.
AAAGTTTTTGACCGAAAAAAATAAACCGTACTTACCGCCAACGCCGCGGTTTGCCCTATAACCGTTGCCCACGCGGCGCCGCCCATACCCATTTTTAAACCGAAAATAAACGCGGCGTCAAGCGCGATATTAGCTATTGCGCCAGTCAGCATAGAAGCCATTGCAAACGAAGGGCTTCCGTCGGCACGCACAACCGAATTAAGCATATTAGACAGCATAAACACAGGGAAAAAGCCAACAACTATATCGAAATATTCAACGGCGTAGTCTATGCTCTTTTCAGACGCGCCGAAAAGATATAAAAGTTTTGTTTTTAGCGGGAAAAATACCGCCAGCAGGGCCGCGCTGCAAAGCACCGTAAAAACGATAGCGCCGCCCACGGTTTTATGAATTTTATCCGCCTCGCCTTTTCCCTGACAGATATTGAGATACGCCGCGCAGCCGTCGCCTACGCACCACGCAAACGCCTGCGCTACTACGAACACGGGAAACACAACGCCCGTTGCCGCGTTGCCGAGAGTCGACAGCTCGCTGTTGCCTATAAATATCTGGTCTACGATATTGTACAATGCGCCTACTAAAAGAGACAGAACACAAGGTATGCTGAACTTAAGCATAAGTTTGCCGAGTTTTGCATTGCCGAGATAAGTTTGTCCACTAATTTTTTCCATAAAAAAAGACCTCCAAAAATTTTGCTTTTCGGAGTCTTTATCATAGAAAAGCTACCTGAAAACTATGCGTCTTTACAAAAATCAAGCGTAAAAATTCTATCGAAATTTCTACGCTTTGCAAGCCGTCCGACTTTTAAAATTCTTTTACTACTATTCGGCGCGTAATTGTAAAAAAACGCTAATTGACGTAAGACGAATCGCTTATTCTATTCGTTTACCGCGCAAAGCTCGGTTCATTACTCCCACTCGATTGTTGCGGGGGGTTTGGACGTTATATCGTAAACAATGCGGTTTATATTTTTAACCTCGTTAACGATACGAGTAGATACCGTTTCCAGAACGTCGTACGGAATACGCGAGAAATCCGCCGTCATAAAATCGGTTGTCGATACTCCGCGTAACGCAAGCGTGTAATCGTAAGTTCTGCCGTCACCCATAACGCCTACCGAACGCATATTGGTAAGCACGGCAAAATACTGGTTAATATCTCTGTTGAGACCGGCGTTTGCTATTTCCTCACGGAATATAGCGTCGGCGTCCTGCAACGTCGCCACCTTTTCGGGCGTTATCTCGCCTATAATTCTTATTGCAAGCCCCGGCCCGGGGAAGGGCTGACGCCATACCAGCTTTTCGTCAAGGCCGAGAGTTATACCCAAAGCGCGAACCTCGTCTTTGAAAAGCATTCTCAGCGGCTCGATAATTTCCTTGAAATCGACGTAATCGGGCAGTCCGCCAACATTGTGGTGCGATTTTATTACAGCCGCGTCGCCAAGCCCCGACTCGATAACGTCGGGATAGATAGTGCCCTGAACAAGATAATCCACCCTGCCTATCTTCTTTGCTTCTTCCTCGAATACCCTGATAAATTCTTCGCCGATAATCTTGCGCTTTGTTTCGGGGTCGGAAACACCTTTGAGTTTACCAAGGAAACGTTCGCCCGCGTTTACGCGCACAAAATTTACTCCGCTGTCTTTAAATGCTTCCTCAACCTCGTTACCCTCGTTTTTGCGCATAAGCCCGTGGTCGACAAAGATGCAGGTAAGCTGGCTGCCGATAGCCTTTGCAAGCAGTTTGCAGGCAACCGAACTGTCTACTCCGCCAGAAAGAGCCAAAAGCGCCTTTCCGTCGCCCACTTTTTCGCGGATTTCGCGGATTGCCGTTTGCGCATACTCTTCCATAGTCCAGTCGCCTTTACAGCCGCAGACGTTGTAAAGGAAATTGCCCAGCATATCAAAGCCCTGTTCGGTATGGTTAACCTCGGGATGGAACTGCGTGCCGTAAAATTTCTTTTCCGCGTTTTCTATTGCGCCGTAAGGGCACTTTTCGCTGTGCCCTGCCGCCTTAAACCCTTCGGGAAGGGTTGCAATGTGGTCGTTATGGCTCATCCATACGACGGATTTTTTCTTCAAGCCTTTAAAAAGGAGCGATTTTGTATCAAACTCGCAGTCGGTTCTGCCAAATTCGGCTACCGCCGTTTCGTTGGCTTTTTCAATTTTTCCGCCCAGCCCGTAAACCATAAACTGCGCGCCGTAGCAAATACCCAAAATGGGCACGCCCAGTTCGAAAATTTCTTTATCCATTCGGGGAGAATCTTCAAGGTACACGGAATTGGGTCCGCCGGTAAAAATAATACCTTTAAGGTTCATCGCCCTTATTTCTTCCACAGGCGTTTTATACGATTTTACCTCGCAGTAAATTTTATGCTCGCGCACCCTGCGCGCTATAAGTTGGTTATACTGACCGCCGAAATCGATGACCAGAACTCTTTCGTGTTGCATAATATACCCCTCTGTTAATTGAGAATGCATAAGTTAAAATTTAAAGTAAACTATCAGAAGCAGAATTTGAAATAATTAACAAGTTAATTCTTTATTCCGCAATAGATGCCTTAGCGTTAAATTAATCAGCCCTTCGGCGAATAATTGGGCGCTTCTTTAGTGATGGATATGTCGTGGGGGTGGCTTTCGGCTAACGAAGCCGCCGTCATTTTAACAAATTTACCGTTCTTTCTAAGTTCGTCTATCGTAGCGTTGCCCGTATATCCCATACCTGCACGCAAACCGCCCATAAGCTGGAATATGATATCCGCAAGCGCGCCCCTGTAGGGCACCCTGCCTTCTACGCCTTCGGGAACGAATTTTATGGCGTTAGACTGGAAATATCTGTCCTTTCCACCCTTAGCCATTGCGGGAAGCGAACCCATACCGCGGTAGGTTTTAAAGCTTCTGCCCTGATAAATTTCCAACTCGCCGGGAGCTTCGGTAGTGCCTGCGAAAAGCGAACCGAGCATAACGGCGCTGCCGCCCGCCGCGATAGCCTTTACTATATCGCCGGAGTATTTAATTCCGCCGTCGGCTATAATTCTCTTTCCCATTTTGTCGGCTTCTTCCGCGCAGTCGATAACCGCGGTAAGCTGAGGCATTCCTATGCCGGCAACGATACGCGTCGTGCAGATAGAACCGGGCCCGATACCCACTTTAACCACGTCGGCGCCCGCTGCCAAAAGGTCGTGCGTGGCGGCTGCCGTTGCAACGTTGCCCGCAACTACGGACAGGTTGGGATATTTGGCTTTTGCCTTTGCAACGTGGTTGATGATATTTTTGGAATGTCCGTGAGCGGAATCGAGAACGATTAAATCGACGTGGGCGTTAACAAGCGCGTCAATTCGGTCAAGCATGTCCGCAGTGGCTCCTATCGCCGCGCCTACCAAAAGCCTGCCCTTTTTATCCGTTGCACGGTTGGGATACTGAATTGCCTTTTCGATATCCTTTATTGTAATAAGCCCTTTTAAATTGCCGCTTTTATCTACTATGGGCAATTTTTCTATACGGTGTTTACCCAAAATTTTCTGCGCTTCGGCAAGCGACGTGCCCTCGGGCGCAGTGACAAGGTTGTCCTTGGTCATAATAGCAGAAATCGGTTGATTGAAATTGGTTTCAAAACGCATATCGCGGTTGGTTAATATACCCACAAGCTTACCGTTTTGCGTGATGGGTACGCCCGATATGCGGTACTTTTCCATAAGAGCGCGCGCTGCCGAAACAGGCTCTTCAGGAGTTAAGAAAAACGGGTCGGTAATAACGCCGTGCTCGCTTCGCTTAACCTTGTCTACCTGTGCCGACTGCTCTTCTATAGACATATTTTTATGTATTATACCTATGCCGCCTTCGCGTGCGATTGCTATTGCCAAACGCGATTCGGTTACCGTATCCATTGCCGCGCTGACAAGCGGTATGTTTAAATTTATACCTTCGCAAAGCGTGGTTCTCAAATCAACTGTCGAAGGCAACACGTCGGACGCCGCCGGTATTAAAAGTACGTCGTCGAACGTCAATGCTTCTTTAACGATTTTACTCATATGTCTGTCTCCTTTAACTTTACTGTAAAAATTATTACGGATTATTGCTTATCAACGAAAGCAGCGAAGAAATTACTTCGGTAAGGTACCCGCCTTCTTTGCTGTCGGTAGTGCTTATCGTTTTTAATATATCCACGAGTTTTTGCGCCGTTTCCACATCCTTTTCCGATTTAACGCGGGCCGCAAGCGACATTAGCGCGTTGCCGTATACAAATCCGGTTTTGCCGTTATCCTGTTCGGCCGTTTCGATAGCCTTGTCCTTCTTGCCCGTATTGTAATAAGAAATTGAAAGTTTACTTTTAACCCAGTGGTCGTAACTGTATCTGCTGCCTGTCTGTGCGCCGTCTTTGCGCTTACAAACATCGCCGTAATCCTTGTGGTCAATAAGCGGTTCGCCGTACTGTAAAATATACTCGTCCTTACCCAAAAGCACGCTGTCGTCGAAGCAACGCGCCAAATCGTAACAGCTTTTTGTATAATAATAGCGCAGCGATGCGTATTTAACCGCCAAATCGTAATTGCCTATGCTCTCCGTTGCCGTAGCCATATGCTGGGGAAAGGCGAAATTAAATACCGCAAACACCGCGATAAATATTCCCAAAATTATAAGGACGGTTTTAACCGCCGTTTTAACTACCAACTTCTCCAAAAATACAACCTAACTTTACGGAAAAATATTTTATATATTTTATCACAGCGCCAAAAAAAAAGCAACTGTTTGAAAGATATTATCATATTATAAAGGCCGCGGCAATAAATTTTAATATGAAAAAATTTTTGTTAAGCGTTTTACTTTGCCTGCCCGCATTTTTGTGCCTTTCGGGCTGTAAAAAGAGCGCGGATTACTTTTCGTACGTTTCCGAATACCGCAAAAGCTTTTATTTCTACAAAGACGATACAATTTCGGTTAAAATTTACTCGGTGGATAAAGAAACTCCTTATTCGTTAGACGGAGTTAAAGGAGACGTAAGCAACGTTACCGAAATATATTTCGAGTATAACGGCAGCGCGAACGAGGTTGAAATAGAACTTTTGGGTCACGGCGGCGAAATGAGCTGGCTTGCGGTAACCCGCAACTATTATTTGAGTTTTGCGGGAGAAAATTTTAAAGAAGCAAGTATTCCCGTAACTTTGAATATAGACGGAAAAGAGAAAAAAGTAGACGTTTTCAACGTTGCGGAAGAGGGCACGATAGACGGCAAAACAGCTTTGAAAAGCGTTTACGAGTACGACAGCGCCACATTTAACGATTTGACAAACGGCGCAAACTTTTCGGGCGAAATAATAATCAGGCTTTTGTACGACGACGGTTGCTTCTACTACGTGGGGGTGTGCAACCGCGACAAAAACGTTCACGCATATCTTGTAAACGCAACCGACGGACGAATTATCGCCGAACGCGAAAGCCCTGCCGAGCCGTAAACGTTTACTGCAATAAACATAAGTATTTACGAGCTAATTATTAAATTTTTGAATTGTCGATAACTTTTTTGTACATTGTGCCCAAACACTACCCTTTTACGGCATTTTTTGTCGCATTATCGGTAAATTGTTGATAACTTTTGCACACCTTTGTTTGTTTTTATTGTGAACACCTGTTTTTGTTGATAACTTTTTGTGCATAAAACGCGTGTTTCACAGTAATTATGCAGACGGATATGCAGATATTTACAGCGGCGCGGCTGCCTGAAAGCAACCGCGCCGCTGTAAATTTTTATTTCAAAAAGTCGCAGATTATTGTATTCTGCACATACAGAAATTCGTCTTTTATCTTCAAAACCCCGTTTGAAATTTCCAGATAGCGGCTATTTTTCTTAAGCGCCTCCGCATAAATTTTTTCAAAATCGCATCCATGTACTGCGTTAAATTCTGCCAGATTAAGCCCGTAGGCGGTGCGCAAGGCAAGCATCGCTGCCTCTTCCCGCCTCCCCTCCGCGTCAATTTCAGTACTGTCAATAACGGGGAAACGGTTTGTCATTATGCATTTGAAATACTCGTCTAAATCGAAAGTGTTTGTAAAGCGCACGTTTTTTATATGCGACGACGCCGATACGCCTATGCCTATATACTCGCCGCGCCGCCAGTAATTTAAATTGTGACGGCTTTCCCTGCCCCTTTTACAGAAATTGGAAACCTCGTAACGTACAAAACCTAATTTTTTAAGCTTGTTTACGCCGTATGCGTACATTTCCGCCACCTCGTCGCCGTCGGGCAGTTCGCCGTTTAAATAATCGGTATAAACGGGCGTTCCGTCTTCCGGAGTAAGCGCATACATGGAAACATGGCTTGCGCCGTAAGCCGCCGCAACGTCTATCGACTTGCCTATATCTTCAAGCGACTGGTTTTTTAAACCTATCATTACGTCTACGCTGAAATTTTCGCCCCTTAAAAGCTTTGCGCAACTAATAAACTGGCTTAAGTTGTGGCACCTGCCCAAATCCTCGAGCTGACTGTCTACCGCCGTTTGCAACCCGACTGAAAAGCGGTTTATTCCGCACTTTTTATACAGCGCAATTTTACTTGCGCTTACCGTACCGGGATTCATTTCGATTGTAATTTCGGCATTTTCCGCCATATTGAAATACTTTTTTGCCGCCGCCACAAGCATTGCAATATAACTTTCGTCCACCACCGACGGCGTTCCGCCGCCTATGTACAACGTGTCGAAAACGTAATTTTTAAGTTCTTCGCCGCGCATTGCCATTTCGTGATAAACGCACGTCATATAACTTTCGGCAAAACCCGTTTTATCAGGGAATGACGTAAAATCGCAATAACGGCATTTCTGCTTGCAAAACGGTATATGAACGTAAATACCCGCCATTAAATTAACCACCCGTATATTTTTAAATCGACCTTGCCGCTTTCGGATACGGCTACGCCGTCGTTTTCAAGAAGCTGTTTTTGCACCTCACGACCGCCGAAAGCAAATCCGTCGGTTAAAGACCCGTCTTTGAAAACCACCCTGTGGCAGGGAATTTCGCCGAACGCGGGATTTGTATGCAGCGCCCAGCCGACCTGACGCGAACAGCGAGGCGCGCCTATCGCCGCGGCAACAGCGCCGTATGTGGTCACTTTACCTTGGGGTATTTGCTTAACTATTTCGTATACTCGCCGGTTAAAATTCATTTTACCTTCCATAAATTATCCGCACAACATTATCGGACGTCGCCCTGCTTTAAACAGGTAAATACAATTACTCGTCGTTGGTTTTTAAAATTTGCATAAACACTTCGCTGGGCACCTCTACGCTGCCGATAGTGCGCATACGCTTTTTACCCTCTTTCTGCTTTTCCAAAAGCTTCTTTTTGCGGGTTATGTCGCCGCCGTAGCACTTTGCCAAAACGTCCTTCCGCATCGCTTTAACAGTTTCGCGCGCGATGATTTTACCGCCCACCGCCGCCTGCACCGGTATTTCGAATAACTGACGCGGAATTGCTTCCTTTAAATTTTCGCAAAGCGTTCTGCCGCGGCTGTATGCGGAACTTTCGTGCACGATAATCGAAAGAGCGTCGCACACGTCACCGTTTAACAGGATATCAAGTTTAACAAGCTTACTTTTTTCGTATCCCGTAATTTCGTAGTCGAAGCTTGCATAGCCGCGGGTACGCGATTTTATTTTATCGAAAAAATCGAAAATAATTTCGTTAAGGGGTAGCCTGTATTCAAGCTTAACGCGGTTGGCGTCGAGGTACGTCATCTGCTCGAAAATCCCCCTTTTGTCGCGGCATAAATCCATTATCTGACCGAGATAGTCGGGCGGTGAATATATGTCCGCATGTACAATGGGCTCTTCCATACTTTCTATTTCGGAAACGGGCGGCAGATGGGAAGGATTGTCCACGAAAACCGTTTCGCTGTCCGTTTTGATTACCTTATAACTTACGGATGGCGCAGTTGTAATTATATCGAGGTTAAATTCGCGCTCTAACCTCTCTTGCATAATTTCCATATGCAGCAATCCTAAAAAGCCGCAACGGAAACCAAATCCCAGAGCCTGCGACGTATCGGGTTCGAAAACAAGCGAAGCATCGTTAAGCTGCAATTTTAAAAGCGCGTCTTTCAAGTCGCCGAATTTAGAACCGTCTAAAGGATAGATACCGCAGAATACCACCGACTGCACTTTTTTATAACCCGGTAAGGGTTCGGCGGCGCGGTTTTCGGCGTTTATGACGGTGTCGCCCACGGCTACGTCCTGAATTGACTTTATCGAGGCGGCAATATAACCTACCTCACCCGCGCACAGTCCGTTTTTGGGTAGCATAGAAGGCGCAAAAACGCCTACCTCGGTTACCTCGTAAATTTTGTCGGCACGGAAAGTAGTTATTTTATCGCCGACGTCTACCTTGCCGTCCTTTAAGCGGACGAATAAAATTACGCCCTTGTAATTATCGTAATAGCTGTCGAAAATAAGCGCTTTTAAGGGCGCGTCCACGTCGCCTTCGGGGGGAGGGAAATATTTTACGGCGCTTTCCAGCACCTCTTTAATATTTGTTCCGTCCTTCGCGGAAACAAGCGGCGCGTAGGAAGCGTCTAGCCCTATTACGTCCTCTATTTCTTTTTTCGCCTCGTCGGGGCGGGCTGACGGCAAGTCGATTTTATTTATTACTGGCAATATTTCCAAATTGTTTTCCAGCGCCAAATACACGTTTGCCAGCGTTTGCGCCTCTATCCCCTGCGACGCATCGACAATTAAAATTGCTCCCTCGCATGCGGCAAGCGAACGCGAAACCTCGTACGTAAAGTCGACATGACCGGGCGTATCGATAAGATTGAACACATATTCGTTGCCGTCGTCAGCGTCGTAAAACATTCTTACAGGGGTTAGCTTTATGGTAATACCGCGCTCGCGTTCGATATCCATCGAATCGAGAAGCTGTTCTTCCATATCCCTTTTAGATACCTGACCCGTATGCTCCATAAGCCTGTCGGCAAGGGTGGATTTACCGTGGTCGATATGCGCTATTATGCAAAAATTACGTATAAACTGGTTGGGTTTTTTCATTATGTTTTAATTATAGTTAAAATAAAGAAAAATGTAAATAAAAATTTAACGGCGGAAAACAAAAATGTTGCATACTGTCATTGCGGGGGCACGTATGTTGCGGATACGCCGTATAACATAAAAGTCAAACTGACAAATTAAATTAACTATTGCCTTGTGACATAAAAGCGCCCGGACGGAAAATTTCCGTCCGGGCGCTTATTAAAATTATCATAATTTTAAGCCAACCGCAGGTCTTCGCCGTTATTTTTAATAAATTCCAAAAATTTATCCTTAGGTATAGGTCGGGAGTAGTAATAACCCTGCAGATAATCGCAACCGAGTTCAACAAGCGCGTTAACCATTTCAGCCGTTTCCACACCCTCCGCCACGATGCGCGTGCCCAAGCTGTGCAACATAGGCATATAGTGCTGCAAAATAGGCTTGTACTTTTTGGTGCTCATGTACGCCCACACAAGCGATTTATCAAGCTTAACCACGTCGAACGGGAAATTAATAAGATATTCAACCGAAGCAAAACCCGTTCCGAAATCGTCCAGCGAAATTGTAAACCCGTTTGAATGCAATTCGTTAAGCTTTGTCTGCAACATTGCGTACGAACCTGCCGAAGCCGTTTCGGTTATTTCAAGATTGACCATAGAGCGGGGCACTTGATATTTGTTAAGCGTTTCTTCGATATCGTTTATAATTTCGGGATGCATACACTGTATAACCGAAAGATTTATATCTACAAAGGTTATTCCTCGCTCCTGCAGTTTTTCGGTTTTAATAAAGCGGCAAACCTCTTCTATTACAAATCTGCCAACCTCGATAATTTTGCCGTTCTGCTCGGCTATGGGTATAAACTCGTCAGGGCTGATAAATCCAAGTTTTTCGTCTTTTAATCTTATAAGCGCTTCGCATCCGGTGAACGCCTTATCCTTTACGCTGTAGATAGGCTGGTAATATACCTCGAACGTGCGGTTGTTTATTGCGTTTTGTATTGCATAATCTACAAGTTCACGGCGGCGCGCCTTTTCAATCGCGTCTTTGTCGGCGGTTATAATTTCTTCCGATACATTAACGCTTGTGCGGTAGTACCTTATTAAATCTTCCACCTCGGAAAGCTTATTCGTAACGTAGGGCATGCTTATTACGCACGCAAGCGCGGTAATGCGCAATTCGGTTTCGTTTACAGAAACAGGCTCGTCAAACACGCCTTTACAACGTTCGGCAAACTCTTCATATTCCTTCTGCGTGTCGAACATCACCGCAAAACGCACTCCGCTTAATCTGTACAGGTGCTGACGCTTTGTTAAAAGTTTCATAAACCTGCCGGCAACCTCCCTGATAACCTGATTGCCGCCGTTTAAGCCGAAGGTGGAATTTACCACCGTCATATTGTTTAATTCCATAGCGAAAATCAAAAACGGATTTCCGCTTTGTATACGCATATTGCCGCGCAGATTGAAAGTATGCGCGTTAAAAGCGCCGCTGCCCGCGTCGATTTCGTCTTCGGGCCGCTGCAGCGTTACGTATATTAAAAGAATTGCAATTACGAACGCAAAATTAGATAGCTGGATTTTGCGGACAAAGAACTGTACCGCTATTGCTATTATATTTAAAATGCAGAAAAAATAAATATTGAGACGGCGGATTTTAGTTAGCCTGACACGCTTGATAACCGAAATTGCCAGCGCGAAGACAAGCGCGGTCAACTGGGTTCCGTATACGATTATTTCGTATCCGAATTTAAGGCTTTTTGGAACGTGGTAATATCCGTTTTTGAACAGACAAACCGCCGCAAAAACAACGCCGGCTACAGCTATGTAAAAAAGCGCGTATGCGACCGCATAACAAATTTTTGGAATTTTAAGATTGTCGTAAATAACCGAGACGGCGTAAACCAGGAATACGATGCCCATTACGTTGTACGCCAGATAGTTTACCGTAACCAGCAGGTTGCCCAACCACCGGGGACACCCCAGCACGCTGAGCGCGAGCACCGCAAGAAAATCGGTCGCGGAGGAAACCACGGCAGAAATGGCGAGGGTTAAAAACAACCTGCTTGTCCGGCTGTCGATTTTTTTGCTGATAATGTAATTTATCAGCACCACCACGCCTAAAATAAGGGCGCATATATCAAAACTGGCGTAAATAAAATTCTGCAGTTTCACTTGATAACCACCACCGTTTAACATCATGCTGCCGAACATAACAAACCGCGCCCCCTTATATTAATTAATTATTATTGTATATCACAATCAGTCAACGGGCAAACAAAATCGTTATGTTCGAAAACTTTTCATTTATTACAAAATTTTTACCGCATACCGCGGCTTATTTTACACATTGATAACATTTTAGGCGCGAAAATGCGTACCACGCCGTTGTTATCACGATATTTTTTAACATTATGTTAATCGTTAAAATTGTAATTGATAAAAATTAACATAAAATAATGTCTTTTTTAACGTTTAATTGCACCTTCAGTTCACAGTTGCCGTTTTTGCGCACAGATACGGGCTTGACAGCACCGTGCAACCACCTATCACCGACGCGAGCGCCGGCTCTTCACAGGTGTTTACTTTTATTTCTAACCCGCGTTCGAAATATTCGGCAAATCCGTCCATTTTGGATAGCCCGCCGGAAAGGTAAATTCCGCCGTTTACCACGGCCGACGACACCTCGGCAGGCAGGTCGGACAGTACGGCGCGTACATATTCGATTATTTTATCGACGTAAAGTTTTATAACCGTTTCGAGATGCGAAGAGTTTACGGCAACCTGAGAAGGTTCGCCGCTTTCAACGTCCCTGCCTATTACCGCCGTCATTTTATTATCGTCCTCGTACAAACTGCCCACTACGTTTTTCAGCTTTTCCGCCGTGAGCGCCCCGACCTTTATTCCGAAATTTTCGCACAGTATTTCCATAATGTGCACGTCGATATTGCCGCCGCCCAAATTTGCCGTAAAGCCAGAAATAATTCCGTCGAGCGAGAAAACGGAAATATCCGTTTTGCCGTACCCGACGTCTACGCAGAATACAGGGGAGGTTTTGGAAAGCACCACGTTATGCCCCAATACCGCCGCAAAAGGAGTGCGCGTAAAATACACCCTGCCCACACCGCAGTCCGCAGCAATTTTAAGGTAAGTTTTTCTTAGCTTTTTACTTGCGCTGCAGGGCACAATAAACATAATTTCCGTCTGCTTTGCCTTGCGCGGCGTTATTTCTATTTTTTCTAAAAAATATTTCAAAAGCTCGCATAAAAGGGCGGGCTGAACAATTTCGCCTTCGCACACAGGATTGACTATGCGCGTATTTTTTGCCGCCCTTCCGGAAAGAGCGCGGGCGGTGTCGCCGTACGCTTTTACGGTTACTTTGCCTTTTACATCGCTTTGAAGGGCGACGCACGTTGCTTCGGAAAGCACTACGCCGCAACCCAAAATACAAATTTTAGTTATCCAGGACCCAACGTCCACGACCAGTCTGTTCATCTTTCAAGTACTTCTTTCAACATTTTTTCAACAAGCGGTACGGGCAATCCCACCACGTTCGAATAACTGCCCGAATAATTTTTTACCACTCCGCCGTCCTGTATTCCGTAGCATCCCGCCTTATCCATAGGCGAACCGCCGTTTACGTATTCTTTTATAAATTTTTCGGAAAGCTCGTTAAACTCCACTTCGGTCCTGCAGAAACAGGTAAGGCTTTTATACGGCGAACGCACGCAAACGCCCGTGTAAACGCTATGCGTTTTGCCCGAAAGCAAGCGCAAAGTTGTTTCGGCTTCCTGCTTAGAAACAGGCTTACCCAAAACTTTGCCGTTGAAATAAACTATCGTATCGCAACCGATAACGGCGGCTTCGGGATTTTTTTTAAACACTTCGCCGCACTTGTTTTCGGCAAGAGCGCAAACAATATTTTCGGGCGGTAACGATTTGTCGGCGTTTTCTTCGCCCGAGGCGGGTATTATTTCAAAATCTTCAACTATTTGCTTAAGCAATTCCCTGCGCCTCGGAGAGGCGCTGGCAAGAATAATTTTCATAAGTCAGGCAAAAAATGCCGCGTATAGTGCGGCATTTACATAATATATTTACAGTATTTCCAAATTTTTACGGAACGACTTTTTAAATTCGGCGCTTGCCGCAAGCGCGTCGCGTATTTCCAGCGAAGCGTCGCCCTCCACCTCGGTTTTCATAATTACCGAATCGCCCAGTATATCGCAGTTTATTCCCTTTACAACGCCGGCGTTGCTTCGGTCAAGGCTTTCGGCTATTCTAAGCATAACACCCAAACGCTTAACTATCTCAACATCGTCTTCCTGCAGAATATCGCGGTACTGGTTCCAGCTGTACGCGTTTATATCTTCCTTTTTATGACAGCAGGCGGTAAACGCCGCAAGCACTATTTCCCTGTGCGTTACGCCGTAAAGCGTAGAATTTAAAATCATATAGCAGCTGTGGCGCTGGTGATTGTAATATTTAATACGCATACCGCAGTCGTGCAGCATAGCCGCTACCTTTAAAACTTTAAGATACTGGCGGGGGAATTTGTGCAGTACGCGCAACTGCTTAAACAGCTGAACGCTTAAATTAACTACGTGTTCGACGTGACGCTCGTCGCAGCCGTAATACTTTACAAGCGTTGTAAGCGAATAATTCATCACGTCTAAAATAGGTTTGTCGACTGTGGAAGGCAACGCCTGATTAAACATTATTCCTTCGCGCAGACCCGACCCCGAAAATGTGAAATTATTGAAATTGAGCCTTGTAATAAACGTTTTGATAATGGCAAGCGCCGCGGGCAAAATGTCCGCGCGTTCCGCAGACAGACCCTTTATTTTCTTTTTCTTGTCCAAATCCAAAACCTTTATCATATCGTAAACCGGATAGAACGATTCGGCTTCGAGATTGAAATTGTGCACGACGTCCAAAGGATATTTGTGCACCATTTTATTTATTTTGAAAAGATTGCGGAAAGAGCCGCCAACGCCTATCATCTGCGCGTCGGGATCGATTTCACCCAGCCAGTCGATTTCGTTTAATTTTTCTAAGAAAAACTCCTCGATTTTAGCCGCCTGCTCTTCGGGTTTTAATCCCTCGCCCGAAAACATATCGGTCAAAGTTACCGCGCCGAACGGCACGGTTGCAAACCGCAACATATTTCTGCGGTTGTAATAAATTATTTTGGTTGCGCCGCCGCCTATTTCCAGTATTACGCCCTTGGGAATATCCATGGTGTTTATAACTCCGCGGTAAACCAAAGTAGCCTCTTCCTCGGCGGTTAAAACGCGCAGTTTAACACCGCAGCTGGTTTGAATTTCGTCCAAAAACGAACGCTGGTTTTTCGCCCTGCGCACCGCTTCGGTGGCAACGCCTATTATGCGGGTTACGCCGCTTACGTCGCACAGCCTTTTGAACATACGCAAAGTTTTAACCGTTTCGGCCACGCGCTGAGGTTTTAAAAAGCCGTCGCGCTCCATATCCTGACCCAAACGCACGCTTTCTTTCAGCTCGTCAACCACCATAAAAAACCCGTCTTCGAACAGGTTGACTATGACAAGCCGCGCCGAATTCGACCCGAGGTCGATAATTCCTATCTTTTCCAAAATATAACGCTCCTTTCAAGCCGCAAAAACGACCCGAATTAAAGTAAAATACAAATAAAAATGTGCTTTTTTCAACACAAACTTTAGCGAAAAAATATTCTTTCCACTATGCGCAATTATATCACCAGAGGCAGGATTTGTATATATATTAAAGAAAAGTTTGTGCAAATTGCACAAACCACCGCGTAAAAAATGACGAAACGAGACTAAAAAAACATTATTATAAATCAGACATGCGTTTGTGCAAAACGGGACACACGAAATCGGGTGCAATCTGCTTTACAGGCACAAGCACGAAATCGCGGTTAAAATAGTCGGGATGGGGCACGCAAACACCGTTTTCGGCGATAATTTTATTGCCGAAAAATATTACGTCGATATCCAGCGTACGGTTACCCCACCGTTTTTCGCGCGTTCTGCCGAAATCGCTTTCAATACTATGAATTTCGTTTATTAAAACCCGCGGCGGCAACAGGCAGCTTACAAGCGCCGCACAGTTAATGAATTTTTTATCAGCAACCCCGCCGTAAGGTTCAGTTTCGATAAAATCTGACACCTTTAAAAGTTTTACCCCGCGCAACTTTGACAGAGCGCTCAATGCTCCGTTAAGCATAGCTTTGCAGTCGCCGGTATTCGACCCGAGCGAAAGCACCACGTCGTTTCTTTCCACCTTCGCACTTACGTTTATATCGGAAAACGGAAGCCCCACCGGCGCCTGCGGTTTATGCACGGTAACCGAAACGGAAGAAATAAGCGCAAATTTTTCGGCCAGCAGCATTGCCTCGCCGTAAGCAAGCGTTTCAATCAAATCGAAAGTGTTGCCCTCGCAAAACTCGGTTACCGCACTGCATACCTCAGCATAATTTACGGTGTTGGAAACGTCGTCCGTCTGCGCGGCGGAATATGTATCGCAGTCGATTGCAATATCGAACGCGAAAGTTTGTGCATTAACTTTTTCTTCCGGCAGCACGCCGTGGCGCGCCGTAACTTTAAGCCCCTTAATTTGAATTGCGCTCATACTCCTCCTTTATAGCTTTTACGTTTTCCGCAACGTCGTGCACGCGAACGAACAGCACTTTTTTCCTTACCGCAAGCCGCGTGCTTTCAAGCGTGGCGGGCAGCCTGTCTTCGGGCGCGCCGCCAAACATTGACTTGCGGCTTGTTCCAAGCAAAAGAGGAAAACCTATATCCGCAAGCTTTTCGTAACCGTTTAACAGCTCGTGGTTTTGCTTGACATCCTTTGCGAATCCAATACCGCCGTCAAGGCAGATTTTGTCGTTTTCTATACCCGCGGAAAGCGCAAGATTTACGGAATTTTTTAGAAAATCTTTTATCTGCGGAAAAATATCGCCCGTAAGCTTTTGCGGGGCGTTGTGCATTATGCAGACGGAAGCTTTCGCCTTTGCTATTATACCCGCCATTTCTCCGTCGTACGTCAACCCACGCACGTCGTTTATCATATCCGCGCCAAAATCCAATGCGGCGCGGGCGCATTTTGAAAAATAAGTGTCGACCGACACAGGAATATCAAACTCGCGCTTTATTGCCGCAAGCGGTTTTTCAAGACGGGAAATTTCTTCGTCCGCCGAAACCTCGGTATAGTTCGGTCTTGTAGACTGTGCGCCGAGATCTAAAATTGCCGCGCCGTCTTTAATTGCCCTTTCCGCACGAAACAAAACGTCGTCGCAGGTGGCGCGGCTCTCTTTCCAGAAACTGTCGGGCGTGAGATTTATTATCGCCATTACATATGTGCGGTTTTTAAAAGATTGCCCCCCTACTATCATTTGATTAACTCCAAAACCTCCGCAATTTTCTCTTTAGGAAATTCGCCCGAAACTTTATAAGTAACCGTTTTGCTGCCCGCCTTTTTTACGCCGCGGCAGGTCATACAGGTATGCTCCGCCTCGCAGACAACCATAACGCCCTTAGGTGATAAATACTCCGTAACCGCCTCCGCAATCTGCGAAGTAAGCCTTTCCTGCAACTGCAGTCTGCGCGCGAAAACCTCCACGCAACGGGCGAGCTTAGAAAGCCCCACAACTTTTTTATCGGGAATATAGGCGATTGCCACGCGCCCGAAAAAGGGCATTAAATGATGCTCGCACGTCGACGAAAATTCAATGTCTTTTTCTATGACGATATCGCCGCCGTCCGCTTCGAAAGTTACTGAAAGCACGTTTTTCACGCTCATATTTTCGCCCGCCGTAAACTCGGCGAAAGCGTCCGCCACGCGGCGCGGGGTATCCTTTAACCCCTCGCGGGTAACGTCCTCGCCCAAAGCCTCCAAAAGTTCTTTTACGGCTTTCATTGCCCTTTCTCTATCCATAATTTTGCCTCCTTTAAAAGAGTGAACGAACCGCAGACTACCACGGTTTCGGTATTTGCTTTTTTCAACGCTTCGGTTACGCTTTCCGCCGTAGATACGTCTTTAAAAAATTTTTTGCACGCCGTAACCGTTTCTGAAAGCGGCATTTTACGCGGGCTGTCGCACTCAACAGCAATTATGTTTTCGCATACCTTAGAAAGTTCGACGAGGCAGCCGTTAACGTCCTTGTCTTTAAGACAGCCGAATATTACCGTTATTTCCGAACGGGGCAAACCTTTAAGCGATTGTATAAGCGGCTTAAAAGCCGCGGGATTATGCGCGCCGTCTAAAATATACTCTCTGCCGAACGCAGAAAACCTTTCAACCCGTCCGGCAAATTTCACGTTTTTTATACCATCGAAAACAGCCCTTTCGGGTAAACCCAACAATCTTGCGCCCACGATTGCCGTAGCAGCATTGTATACCTGCTCAACGCCCGAAACCGCCGTTTCATAACGGTCGCCGCAATACCGGAATTCGTTTCCGTAAACGTACGTAACTCTGTCAGCAAAAAAGCCGCCAAGATTTTTAAAATAATTTTCCGCCTCTTTATAAGGCTGTAAAGCGTTTATTACCGTAAGACAGTTTTTTATAATTCCCGCCTTTTGCACGCAGATTTCTTCGATAGTGTCACCAAGGTATTCGGTATGCTCCAACGAAACTGAGGTTATAACAGCAAGCTCCTTTTTATTTATTGCATTGGTGGCGTCGCTTTTTCCGCCCATTCCACATTCGACAACCGCCCACTCGCACTCTTCTTCCTTAAAGGCTAACAGCGCGCCCGCCGTCTGTATTTCAAAGTCGGTTGGGTTAAGCCCGCCCGAAGCCGCCAAAGCGCGCCCGAAATACTTTTCGGCAAGTTCCGCGTCCATAGGCTTTCCGTCAATTCTGAACTGGTCGTAAAAACCGTATACGGCCGGCGAGGTGAACGTGCCCACCTTTTTGCCCGCGGCAATTAAAATTTGCGTAAAATATTCCGCCGTACTCCCCTTGCCGTTGGTGCCCGCGATATGAATTATTTTCAACGCGTCGTCGGGACTGCCCAGATTATCCAAAATTTTACGCGTAACCGCCGTGCCCGGCTTAACGGTTACATAATCGCAGTGTTTCAAAATTCCTCCGGCAAAAAATATCGGACGCTTTAATAAAAAAGCGTCCGCAAGCTTATTATTTCAAGGACGCACCCGACCACCGCAGACTATATTCGCCTTTCGTGCACGGGCTGTCCTACCCGCGCCACTTTACGCAATCGAGTAGCTTTATTATAACACTTAATTAAAAAATTTGCAAGAAATATAACGCCTGTTATGACTGAATATATACAAACTTAATGCGCATACTTTTTATATGGCTTTAATATTTATCAGAACGGCGATTATATTTTTCACACTGCTTTTGATTATGCGGCTTATGGGCAAAAGCCAGATAGGCGAAATGCAGCCTTTCGAGCTGGTTATAACCCTGTTGATAGCCGAGCTCGCCTGCATTCCCATGGCGGACAGCTCGGTACCGCTGTTGTACGGCATTATTTCCATAGTAACTATTTTTATACTGCACCAGATAGTTTGGCTGCTTGATTTGTGGTTTAAACCGATGAAGACGGTTGTTTGCGGCAAACCTTCTTTAGTTATAACGCGAGACGGCGTTGACAGTTTTCAGCTTAGAAAAAACAATTTAGACGTATCCGACCTAATTGAAAGTATGCGCGGCGCTGGTTATTTTAATTTGGACGACGTTTATTACGGGCTTTACGAAGCAAACGGCAAATTTTCGGCGCTTGCAAAAGAAGAGCCTACCGCAACCCTTCCGCTCTTGCTTGTGGATAACGGTAAACCCGACGAGAAAAACGCGGAAATTGCGGGCATTACGGTTGGCGACGTTAAAAAATTTGCAGAAGAACAACAGGTGAAACTTAAAAACGTTTTGGTTATGACCGTTGACGGCAACGGCAGAGTTTACTTTCAGCAAAAGGGCAAACCCTATAAAATTTTGAAAATGCAGGTGAACGGTCAATGGTAAAATCGATTATTTACACGCTGGTAGCCATTGCGCTTTGTCTGGGTACTTTTTTCGGAACCCAGTACTATATCGGTCAGCAACTGGGTCAGTTTCATGCCGCGCTGGAAACGCTGTACGATAAAATAGAGGATAAATCCGCCACGCGTGAAGATGCTTACGCGGTAAAAGAAATGTGGGGCGACAAGAAAAGCAAGTTGCACGTATTTATTCCGCACAACGACATTTCATACGTCGATTACTGGCTTAGCGAAGCTTGCGCCCTTATTTATACGGACGAATACGATTTGGCGTTAGGTAAAATCGAAGTGCTTTTGGAAATAACCAAAAATCTGCCCGACGCCTACTCGGTAAAACTTGAAAACGTATTTTAACGTATTTAATACCGTTTTCGTTTGACATCTACGGTTGCCGTTGTTATAATCTCATTAACGGCGTTGACCGAGACAGACGGACTTTGTTTAAGCGTTTACAGAGAGAACAATCCGGAAACGGCTGAAAGGTTGTTCATCCGCTTTAAGAACGTTATTCCCTCGCGAGCCGCATATGCGAAATATTTAAAGTAGCGTATGCCGTTATACTTTGCGTAAAAGGTAATTAAGGCGGCGGTTTGCGTCCGCGGAATCAGGTGGTACCGAGTTTTTTGACTCCCTGTGCTTTTTGCACGGGGAGTTTATATTTTTTCAAAATTAACGAGAGGGTTTTTATGCAGGACAAAATAGACCAGTTGAAAAAGAAAATTGCCGACGCCATTAAGGACGTGCACTCTTCCGACAGTTTATTTCAGATAAAAATGAAATATCTCGGCAAGAGCGGGGAAGTTTCGGAACTTATGAAGGGTATGCGAGACGTTCCCAAAGAAAAACGCCCCGAAACGGGCATAATTATAAACGCGCTGAAAAGCTGGGCGGAAGATCAGTTCGGAAAACTTGACAAGTCGATTAAAGACAGGGAGCTGAAGAAACTTTACGCCGCCGAAGCTGTTGACGTAACGCTGCCCGGAAACACCTGTAAAAACGGCGCGTACCACCCCAACACTTTGGTAAGACGCGAGCTGATTTCCGTTTTTGCAGGTATGGGATTCACCGTATACGAAGGACCCGAGATAGAAAACGACTATTATAACTTTACGGCGCTTAACACACCCGCCGACCACCCCGCGCGCGATATGCAGGATACGTTTTATATAACGGATAATCTGCTGCTCCGCACCCAGACGAGCGCGGGACAGATACGCGTTATGGAAAAACAAAAACCGCCCATAAAAATTTTATCGCCCGGCAAAGTTTACCGCAGCGACGACGACGCAACGCACTCACCCATGTTTTCGCAGATGGAAGGTTTGGTTGTCGACAGGGGAATTACCCTTTGCGATCTGAAAGGCATGCTTGACGAGTTTGCCCGCAAAATTTTCGGCAACGGAGTAAAAACGCGTTTGCGCCCCTCCTATTTCCCTTTTACCGAGCCTTCGGTCGAGGTGGACGTAAGTTGCTTCGAATGCGGCGGCAAAGGCTGCAGGCTTTGCAAAGGCACCGGCTGGATAGAGGTTTTGGGCGCGGGCATGGTAAACCGCCGCGTTTTGGAAGGCTGCGGCATCGACCCCGAAGAATATTCGGGATTTGCTTTCGGAATGGGAATAGAGAGAATTGCAATGCTCAAATACGGCATTAACAATATGAAGCTTTTATTCGAAGGCGACACAAGATTTTTAAAACAGTTTAAAGGCTGAGAGGTGACAAAATGAAATTACCTTTATCATGGTTGAAAGATTACGTAGATATCGACATATCCGCTGAAGAATTACAGACAAAACTGTTTGGCTGCGGTTTCGAAGTTGAAGAACTTATTCAGACAGGAAAGGATATTTCGGGCGTGGTCGTAGGCGAGGTTATAAGCTGCGAACCCGTAGAGGGCACGCACCTGCACGTTTGCAAGGTAGACTGCGGAGCACACGGCGTAAAACAGATTTGCTGCGGCGCGGACAATGTTGCCGCGGGCATTAAAGCGCCGGTCGCTTTAGTTGGCGCAACGGTTTACGCAACCGGAAAAGACCACGTTACCATAGAAGGCGTAATGACTATTAAAAAGGGTAAACTGCGCGGTATTGAATCGGAGGGTATGCTTTGTTCGGGCGTAGAAATAGGCGTTAACGGCGATATGTTCGACGGCGGCGACTACTGCGGACTTTTGCTTTTGCCCGAAAGTTTTGAAAACGGCGCCGATATAAAACCTTTGTTGGGGCTGGACGATTATATTTTTGATATAGCGGTTACGGCTAACCGCCCCGATTGCCAGAGCGTTACGGGAATGGCGCGCGAAGTTGCAGCGGTTTTGGGTAAAAAATTTAAGGAACCCGACTGTTCTTATACCGTAGAAGAAAAAGGCGAAAAAGTTGCCGTTAAGATAATTGCCCCCGACATATGCCCCAGATACATTGCTCATTACGTTAAAAATGTACGCCCCGCCCCCTCCCCTTTGTGGTTAAGACGGCGGCTTGCGCTTTGCGGCTTGCGTTCTATCAACAACCTTGTGGATATAACCAACTTTATTCTTCTTGAAATGGGACAGCCAATGCACGCGTTCGACTGCGCGAAGCTGGAAGGCAGAGAAATTGTTGTGCGCCGCGCAGTTAAAGACGAAGAAATAGTAACGCTTGACGGCAAGAGCTTTAAGCTTTCCGCGGACAATCTGGTTATATGCGACGGCAACAAGCCCTGCGCATTGGCGGGTATTATGGGCGGTGAAAATTCGGAAATAACCGAACAGACAAGCGAGCTGTTGTTTGAAAGCGCAAAATTTGCGCGCGACAGCGTAAGAAAAACGGCGCGCGCGCTCGGACAGCATTCCGACAGTTCCGCATTGTTTGAAAAGGGCGTAAACGAATATACAACCGAAAAAGCGATGGGGCGCGCTTTGCACCTTATTCAGAAACTAGGTTGCGGAGTTGTTACTGACGTGCACGTAGACGTTAAAACCGAATATTCGCACGACGGCGCGAAAGAAATGACGGTAAGCCTTAAAAAGATTAACGCGCTTTTGGGAATAGAAATTCCCGCGGAAACCGCCGTAACTATTTTACGTTCGCTTAATTTCGGCGTTACGGTAAAAGACGACTCGCTTGTTTTACAGATTCCAGCCTACCGAGAAGATATTGACGGTTATGCCGACATTGCCGAAGAGTTGATCCGCGAATACGGATACGAACACGTGAAGGGTACGTTTATGCCCTCCGCCCTTATTACAAACGGCGGTTACAGCGAAGAACAGAAAGCGGAAAACAGGCTTAAAGACAATTTTGCAGCTTTGGGAATGTACGAAATATCCACCTACTCTTTCTATTCGGAAAAAGATTTGGATATGCTGCATTTCGCCGACGGCGCGCCCGAAAGAAATTTTATTAAAATCAAAAATCCTATAGGCGAAGATTTGTCGGTTATGCGAACCACTCTCGCGCCCTCAATGGTAAATACAATAGTACGGAACCTTCGCCGCGGCAATACCGAAGGCAAACTGTACGAACTTGCAAAAATATATCTGCCGCGCGAATTACCACTTGAAAACCTGCCCGAAGAAAGACAAATGCTTTGCATAGGTATGTTCGGCGGATATACTTTCTTCGATATAAAAGGCGTTTTGGAAAATTTGGCTGACAGCCTTAATATCAAATTCGGTTACGCGCCCGCACAGAAATGCTATATGCACCCGGGAATTTGCGCCGAAATTTCGTGCGGGGATGTAATTTTAGGATATGCCGGAAGGCTTGACCCCCAAATTTGCGAAGAGCTTGCTATGGAAAAAAAGGCTTTTATCGCCGAACTTGACTATGACAAACTTAAAACGCTTGCACAGCCGTTTAAATATTCACCTCTGTCTAAATTTCCCGAAGCCGTGCGCGATTTGGCGCTGGTTGCCGATTTGAATTTAACTTGCGGCGAGGTTGAAAAGGAAATTTTTTCGGCGTGCAAATATGTGACGGAAGTAAAACTTTTTGACATTTATGTGGGAAGACAGGTTGGTGAAGGCAAAAAGAGCATGGCGTTTAACCTGACCTTTACACCTAAAGACGAGGCTTTTACCCCCGAACGTATTGACGGATTTATTAAAAAGATTTTAGGTAATTTGAAACGTAACCTGAATATCGAACTGAGATAAATAAACGCGCAAAAAAATTATATGACAGTCAAAACGACAAAAACAACTTAACAGCGCACTCCTCCGCATTACAGAAAAACGTTGAAATTAAAGCAATTATATCTTACGGTACCGCATTACTGACGTTTTGCCTGCGGATGAAAAAGTTGGTTTTACACAATACAAAGACGAATTGAAAAACATAGCAAAAATAAATTTTAAAGCCGCGGTGAAAATTTCGCCGCGGAATTTATTTTTTAGGCACAAGCGCCCCGCCCTCCCCAGCCAAAGAAGCCTGCAAATAAGTGTCGGGTATCTTGCCCGCAATAACGCTTTCGCATATGAGCACCTCTATCGTCGAAGCCAAATCGCTGGTTTTATCGGGCAGAATAATCGATATCGACGACACTATTTCAAGATACAGCGAATGTTTTGTCTGATTGATGCCGGCTGCGGTAAATTTTGAAACAAAGCGGCATTCAACGTTGGATATCGGAATTATTTTTATGTTTATTTTCCGCCCGAAACCCGCAAGCGTTTCAATTCCCGTAAGCGCGCCTACCGGCACCTGTATACCCGCTTCACTCATTCTTGTCAAATTTTCCTGCGAGAGATAAGCCGTATCTCTCGCAATTTTGTTTATTTTAAGACTGTCGGTCGTAATGGTGGAAACGTCGCCCGCCGCATCGTAAGTAATTTTTATTAAATCCTCGTAACGCAAGCTGTCGTTAAGCGTGTAGTAAATGGCGTCGTTTACCGCCACGGTGGTAATCGAGCGTATTGTCGCCTCGCTTATGGAAATTAAAATTTTTGTGACGTTGCGCTGAAAAAACATCAGCACCGCTATAAACAAAAGCGATATAATTGCGAGAATTATTTTAAGCCTTTTATGTTTACGCCGCTTTTTCATACATAATAATGTATGTATCGCGCCGCGTGAAAATACTGTAATTAACTTGCAAACCAACCTGCAAAATGCTATAATTTTATTATGATCGTATTTGTTATAGCTATGGAAAGCGAAGCGGAACCTTTGCTTTACAGAATGAAGGATAAAGTTGAAAAAACTTTACACGGCAAAAAAATTGTTACCGGCACGCTTTTTGAAAAACCTGCTGGCGTTGTGGTTTGCGGTGTTGGTAAAGTAAACGCGGCGGCGGGCGCGCAATACGCAATAGACTGTATGGGCGCTGATAAAGTTGTAAATATCGGCGTAGCCGGCGGGCTTAACGCAGGTACGGAAACGGGCAAAATTTATTCGGTTTCACACGCCGTTCAGTACGATTTCGACCTGGTTCAGATTAACGGAACGCATATAGGCACGTTAAACGAATTTTCCGAACCATACCTTAAACTTGCCGTTACCTCCGCCTTCCCCGCAAAGCGGTTGGCTACGGGAGACAGGTTTAACGACTCGAAACGTGACTTTTTGCTTTTGACGGAAGTTTTGAAAGCGGATATCCGCGACATGGAGGGCGGCGCGATTGCGCAGGTATGCAAACACGCAGACGTTCCGTTTTATTCGTTTAAAGCAATATCCGACGTGGCAGGCGCCGGCAGCACTACCGCGCAGTTTGCGCTTAATTTGGCGTTGTGCGCAAAAAATACCGGCGAGAACATAGAAAAAATTTTTACGGCGGTTGAAAATGGATAAAATACCTTCTTTTTCCAAAAATCACGACCGTCTTGACGTAGGTTTGCATAAATCGGTTGAAATGCGCGGAATAACCACGTGGGACTTGCGCTTTAAAAAACCTAACGCGGGCGACTATATTACGCTGAAGGCTTTACATACCGTAGAACACCTTTTAGCTACCGTTTTAAGAAATTCGGACAAGAAAGACGACGTGATTTATTTCGGACCTATGGGCTGCCGAACGGGTTTTTATCTTTTAACGGTAAATTTAAGCCGCGACGAAATTATTAAACTTTTATCAGAAAGCTGCGCCGTTGCGCTTGCCCTTGACGAAATTCCCGGCAACAGGCGCGAAGAGTGCGGAAATTATCGCGAACACGACCTTGCAGACGCAAGGCGCGAAATCGCGGAGTACGCAAAAATTTTGGAGGAACTTCAATGATAAGTTTGGGCGGCGGCTGGGACGAACTGCTGGCTGAGTTATTTGCGGACGAGCGATACCTTAAAATACGTGAATTTTTAAAACGCGAATATTCCACGCACATAATCTACCCCGATATGTACGACCTTTTCAACTGCTTCCGTTTTACTCCTGTAAATAAGCTGAAGGCGGTAATTTTGGGGCAAGACCCCTATCACGAACCCAATCAGGCGCACGGGCTGTGCTTTTCGGTAAAGAAAGGCGTTGCTATTCCCCCTTCTCTGCAAAACATTTATAAGGAAATAGAAAGCGATTTAAATATAAAACAACCCGCCTGCGGCGATTTGACCAAATGGGCAAACGAGGGTGTTTTACTTTTGAACACAACGTTAACCGTGCGCGAACACCTGGCTAACAGCCACTCGAAATGCGGCTGGGCATGGTTTACCGACAGCGTTATAAAAATTATTTCGGAAAAATGCGACGGCATAGTATTTATATTATGGGGCGGAAACGCGCGCAGTAAAGCGCCGCTTATCGACCAGCGGAAACACCTTATTCTGCAGTGCGCACACCCTTCCCCCTTATCCGCTTACAACGGATTTTTCGGTTGCGGATTCTTTTCTAAAACTAACTCATATCTTCAATCACGCGGAAAAGAACCGATTGACTGGGATTTGAATAATCAGGAGATATTATGAAATATATTGTTGTTTTGGGCGACGGAATGGCAGATTGGAAAATTTCCGCTTTAAATAATAAAACCTGCCTTGAAGCCGCGGTTACAAACACCTTAAACAAGCTTGCCCCCGTTTCGGAGGTAGGCTTATGCAAAACCGTGCCCGACGGTATGAAGCCGGGCAGCGACGTTGCTAATATGTCGGTACTGGGATTTAACCCAAAGGATTACTATACGGGACGTTCGCCGTTGGAAGCCGTTTCGATGGGAATAAAATTAACTGATACAGACGTTACCCTGCGCTGTAATCTTGTAACCCTTTCGGAAGAAAAAAAATACGAAGACAGAACAATGCTGGACTATTCGGCAGGGGAGATTTCCACCGAAGAAGCGGCGGAATTGATAAGCTTTTTGAAAAATAGCTTGGACGACGAAAAATTCACATTTTACCCCGGCATATCGTACCGCCACTGTCTTGTGGTTAAAGACGGCGTAACGGCGCACGATTTAACTCCTCCGCACGACATTTCCGACCGGAAAATTACCGAGCACCTGCCCAAGGGCAAGCTTGGCGACGCTTATCTTGCAATGATGAAAAAGAGCGCGGAAATAATGGCAGACCACCCCGTTAACCTTAAAAGAATTGCCGAAGGCAAAAAGCCCGCAAACTCTATCTGGCTTTGGGGCGAGGGAACCAAACCGGCCTTAAGCCCGTTTGAAAAAATGCGCGGATTGAAAGGCGGAATTATTTCGGCCGTAGACCTTGTAAAAGGCATAGGTATGCTTGCGGATATGGAAATAATCGACGTTGAAGGCGCTACCGGCAACTACGACACCGACTTTAAAGGCAAGGCGATTGCCGCTGCCGACGCGCTTATTTCGGGGCTGGATTTCGTTTATATTCATATGGAAGCTCCGGACGAGTGCGGACACCACGGCGATATCGAGCATAAAATTTATTCTATTGAACAAATAGACAAAATTGTAATACCTACGTTGATTGAACGCCTGTCCGCGGCGGGGGGAAATTTTGCCGTGCTTGTTACTCCCGACCATCCCACCCCCTGCGCGTGCAAAACGCACGTTTCCGAACCCGTGCCCTACTTAATTTATACTAATGCACGAAATATGGGAAACGGCGCGCAACGCTATACCGAAGACGAAGCGGCAAAGACGGGGCAATATGTAGCCGACGGCTACAAACTTATAGAAAGACTGCTTTCCGTTAAATAAAAACGCGTTAAATGCGGCATATTACGGGGGCAATATTACTTAAACGAACTGCGCCGCGGCTTATAAAAGCCGCGGCGCTTTAAAATTAATTTATTGAGCAAGCTGTTTCTGTTGCTTTTTAAAGGTATCGCAAGTCTGGTCTATCATCTGTTTTTGCGCGGGCGCGGGCTGAACGTAACCGCGCGTTGACATTTGGTTATACAGGCAGTACTGGTTTTCCGCAACTGAATTCAGGTGGGCGGTAAAACCCTTTCTTATACTTTTTGAACTGCCTTCGAAAAGCGCCGTCGTATAAAACGACATAAGCTGTTTTTCGCTTTCAAGCATATCCAAAATTGCGTCCTTTTCGTTTAACTGAGTATTGCTCTTCGACGATTTCATATATCTTTAACCTCCTATAATTGCAAGCAATTCGTTATATCTTCTCTGGTGCTCGTCGGCAACACGCGACATTACGTCCGCCAAATCGGTATCGGTAAGCGAACGCGAATACGCCCTTGCCTTTCTGCAAATCAGCCCCTCGAACGTGAGGGCGTCGGTTATCATAGTAAGTTCTTTTGACGTTAACTGTGTCATAAAAACACCTCCGAAACTGTTATTGACAAGTTTCGGAGGTTTAATCGCGTTTTAATAATTTTATTTTTTGTCGGGCAATTCGCCGAATATATCCGCTTGGCTTATGCTGTGGGCTTTTACCGCCTGATAATAAGGGTCGGAAGAAAAGTCGCGCTCTTTCTCGTAACTGCCGCCCAAACTTTCAATAGCATATTTAAGTTCCTGATATTCGATAAAAGTTATGCCGTCGCCGTCTATTTTATCCAGCAAATCGGGCAGCGCGCGCTCGTCTCCGTAAGCTGCAAGATAACTTGCGCGCATAGGCAGATTTTCATCGGCAAGTTTAAATTCTTTAAGTAAAATTTCGTAAATTTGCTCCGACTTAATTACGCAGCGCGAAAGTATTTCAAGCATATACTCCCGCTCTACGCCCGCATAATAATTTGCAAGCGCCTCTTCTTTTACGTCGTCCGCATACTCCTTCAAATAATCGACGCAGGTATTTTTGACGTCTTCGCTTGCGCTATCTTTTATCAGGCGCATATACTCGGGCAACGCCGCCCTGCTTGCGCCCAGAAGATTAAGCGCGTAACCTATTTCGTCGTCCGTTCCCGAAAGCAGCGGAATTAACAGTTCGTCCGCGTTGCGGCTCTCGATAGCGTTGCACAAGAATTCGCTTACCGCCACGTTCTGCTTTAAATGGGCGCGAAGGCAGTTTACCAGCGTTGTGTCGTCCATTTCCGCGTAGTAGCGGTTGGGCGAAACGCCCAGCGATTTTATAACCGTATCGCCGAAACGCGCATACATAGCGGGTATTATGTCTTCCCACTCCCTTTCTTTATGCTTGTCCGCATTTTTACGTATATACCCGGACAATTTCTCATCAAACATTCCGTCGAAATCGTAAAGTTTCATTGTTCTATCCCCAAAATTTCGTTTACCTTTCCCGCGTCCGCGCCAAAAAACGAACATATCTGTTCCTCGGTTAATCCGCTTTCTTTTATTTCGGAAAATTTTAACATTGCCGCAGCCAAACAGGCGTCTGAACGGCAGATATTCAGCCTGCCCTCGCTTTCCAGTTTAAAATACAGTTTTTCAGCGGCGGCGGCAAGCATAAAAGGATACTCGCTTTCAAGCATAGCAAACCGCGAAAATGCCAAACCGTACGCACGCAGGAAAATCTTTTTTTTATTTCTGCCTATATTCAACGGCACTACGGTAACTTTTTTGTAAAGGTTGCATACCACAATTCCGTACTCCCCCTCGCCATTTCGGGAGGCAAGCGCGCTTAACATATCAAGCTTAATTCCGTCCTGCAAAAATGCGTCAAGAAGAATATCGCGCACGGTATCTTCAAGCCCGCCTTTAACAGCGCTCATAGCACCCAACAGTTTTAATTCGTAAGACGAATTGCCGTCGCCTTCGTCTAAACACCAGTGAATTGCCGCCGTAACGTCGGTTTCCTTGCAAAGTTTTTGCGCCGCGGCGTCGGTTAAGCGGTTAAACGCCGATAAAAAGCTTATGTTTGTTTCGCACTCCGCTTTCGGCAAGCGGTAAAAATATTCGAGAGTCCGGCGCTCTTTTTGCGGTTTTTTGCTTTCCTTAAGCACTTCGTAATGCCAGTAATCGGCGGTGACGGCGTTAGGATATATTGTTAAAAGCGTGTCGAATATTTCCAAACTTTTTTCAACCTTGCCGCAATTATACGCCGCAACGGCTTTGAAATAAAGCAACGAGCTATCGTAAATAAAACGTTCGTCTAGGCGGCAGAAAATTGAATAAGCCTGTTCGTGCATACCGTTTTCGCAACAAACCGTGGCTATTTTATAAAGTTCCTCACCGTCAGACGGGTCTATTTCCAAAAGCCTTCCCGCAATTTCCTTTGCCTCTTCGCTTTTATGCTGCTGGCTTTTTACGGCGGCAAGAGTAGTAAGCGCCTGCACGTTTTGCGGGTCGCGCTTCAAAATTGCGCGGCATTCCTCTTCTGCCTGTTCGTTTCTGTCGCTAATCACCTCGCACATTGCGATATAGTTGCGCGCCGCAGTATACTTTTCGCTTGCTTCGTCCACCTTTGAAAATTCTTTTACAGCGTTTTCAAATTCGTTTTTGCGCATATACTCAACGCCGTTTTCCAACTCGACCGAATAATCTACCAGACGGGGCGGATATGCAAAGCGCAAAGGAGGTTTTTCGCTTTTTAAAAAAGCTTCTATAATTTCCTGTCTGTTTTGCGCCGTAAGCCCGCTGTCCGTCTCCATTAAAAGCTTATTGTAGTAAAACGCGGCGAAACTGTCCAGCCCCATATTCATAAAGGAAACTGCAAGCCCTTCATAAGCTTCCGCATAATCGGCGGTTGCTCCCGCGTAATCGATATATTTAAACCAGCCGTTTACGCACTTTTCGTACAGACCCATATCGTCGAACGTTTCGGCGTACAGCATATACGAATCTTCGTCGTTGCCGTTTAAAACCGCGTTTTTATTAAGCATTTTAAGCGCGGCAATATAGTCGTGCTCCTCTACGCAGTCCGCCGCTATCGATATCAGCCTGTCGGCGCTTAAATCTATCGTGTCAGTTTTGCTCATTCCCTTAAAAAATTTCCTCTATACGCGTTTTATTGTATGTATAATCTTTGTTGCAGTAATGGCAGTGCACCTTCACTTCGCCCAGTTCGTCGCAAATTTTTAATAATTCACGCTTACCTAAAGAAGCAAGTACGCCGCGAATTTTTCTTTCGCTGCAGTTGCATTTGTATACGGGAAATGCTGTTGTAAGCGCTCCGCTAAAATAAGCGTTAAACGTGTTAATAACGGTTTGCGCGTCAAACTTTTTGTCGCTGAAATTGCTTTTAAATTCCTCGAACAGAGTGCCCGCCAAAACAATATTATCTTCATCCGCACAGGGTAAAAGCTGCATAACTATTCCGCCAGCCGAAACACATTTTCCGTCCTCTCCGAACAAAACGTTAATAGACGAAGCCGTGGCAATCTGTTCGCTCTGTCCGAAATACGTATCCAAAATATCGGAAATACCGTCTGCAAATATTTCGCATGTCCCCACAAAAGGCTGCGAATGCCCGTCCTCCCTGACCACGGTTAGGGAACCGCCGGCAAGAGTGCTTTCGCAACTGCCGTCGGCATATCCGCGGATATGCAAATTTTTATCCGCCGAAACGGAGACCGCTCCGTCGCCGTTTTTAGCCTTTACCGTTAAAGACACGCTTGCGCCGTCCTCTTTAAGCGAACTTGCAAGATAGGCTCCGCAAGTTAACAGTCCGCCTAAAATGCGCGCTGCGGAACACGGAATTTTATGAATTTCAACCGCGCTGTTAACAAGTTCGGTCGTTTCTATAACCGCAAGCGAAACCTGTCCGCCGCATATTAGAGTACGCAAAATTTTGTCCATAAATATCCTTTAATGCAAAAAATAACGGTTTTATTTCAGGGTTAAAATATCATTCAGCGTTTAAACGCGGCAAACTGTATTCTTTCCGCCTTGTCTCCGCCAAGATGCCCTTCCGTTTCAATGCGGTTAAAACCGGCTTGTTTCAGCGCGCTAACTAT
This sequence comes from uncultured Clostridia bacterium, assembly GCA_947053545.1. GTDB lineage: Bacteria > Bacillota > Clostridia > Christensenellales > Borkfalkiaceae > Coproplasma. The sequence continues at coordinate 16,744 of CAMRSY010000003.1, read as the reverse complement.
TTCTTCTTCGGTGTGCGCGTACTGAATATGAGTTTCTTCAAAGCGGCTGTATAAACCGTTTTCGCCACGCATAAAAAATGTTAAATCCATTTGTACACCGTCGGAAATTTGTTTGTTAAACCACAGGTACGAAATTTTTTCGCCGTCCTCCCCGAACAGGTTTTCACCCAAAATATTCCTAATTTTATTTTCGCTGGAAATATCGAAAAAGAACGCTCCGTTTACATTGGTTGCGGCATATACGCGGGCGAACGCACTTTTCAGCTTAGTTTTCGGCACGTAATTTACGCAGTCGTTTACGGCGGTGCAGAAATCCACTTTTTTACACACTTTCAGTTTGGTTATATCGCAAAGTAAAAATTCACAGCGAACGCCCTCTTTTGAAGCAAGCTGTTTTGCGCGGGACAGCATACTTTCGGAAACGTCTACGCCGTCCACGCGGTAACCGGCTTTATTCAATGCGCGCGTAAAGTATCCGTTGCCGCATCCTATATCCAACCCCGTTAAATAATTCCCCGCACGTTTTATTTTATTTAACAAATACTGCGACCATGTTAAATAGTCGCAGTCTGCGTTTAAATATTCGAATATGCCGCCGAGAGCGGAATAGCTTTGTGCCATAATTATTTGTTTAATAAATTGCTTTTGTCTAACTTTTTCTTTTTGCCCTTTTTGTCGGTTGTGGACAGCGCCTTTTCACGCTCGGCAAAAAGTTTTTCGTATTCTACGTAGCGGGTATCGGATTTATGTTCGTTATAGTATTCGTCGACCTCGCTTTTAATTTTCTGCCTGTCGCCGCTTACGCGTTGTATGTCCGCCCTGCCGAAAGCCACGGCAACCTCTTTAACCTCGGTTCCGCCTTCAATAGGCCGCAAAGGTCTGCCTACAAGTTCGCTTTTCCCCGCCGCCAAAAGTTCGCGCGCAACCGACTTTTCCTCCGCTTCCTTTTCAGCGGCAAGTTGTTTGGGCGATAAATTGGCTTTGCGCGCCTCTTCCTCGTTTTTTACCGCAGGGGTAATAAACATATCGAACACCCACTGAGTGAAAGCAAGCCAGCATAAAATTATAAATGAAAACCCGAAAAACAAAAATATCGCGTATGCTATAATTTTAAAGAAGCCTATGCTTTCGCCTATAAGCAACAGCCATACGGGAATAAGCGAAAAACCCAGAATAAATAATGTTTGGAAAATTGTTCCGAACAGCAACACAAACGAGTTTTTTAATAGGTATTTTAATTTCACCTTATAGCTTACGCCGACGGCAAGCACCCAGGCGCAGATTACCCCTACCACTACCGCGGCGATTATTATAAATACTTTAGCCGTTACTGGACCGCCCTTCGACGAACCGTTTGCTATTGCCATAGCCGACCAATCGGAAATAACCAAGGCGGAAAACACAAACAAAATAAACAGTTCTACGGGCAGCAACACGTTGAAATAGCAGACCTTTACACCGTGGAAATAGCTTTTCAATGAAAACTGACCGTGCGTGTTAATAAGTTTTTTTACCGAATAGCACGCGCCAGCTATACCTACTGAAGCGATTATGCCGGCAACGAAAAGCAACGCGTAAAAACGTACATCCCACGAAAAATATACGCCCTCCTGCACCCCCTGCATACTGGGCGTTAAAGGGTATGTGAACAGCGGATTAGATGAAAACGGGTAAGTTAAACCCATTTGCGAAATTATTACGTCTTTAAAATAAATTATCATAATACCCGGCACGAAAAACAGCAGGGTAAACGCATTTATTATAACGAATTTAACGAAATTCGACTTAAACAGGTTCCAAGTGTCGCCCCAGCGGCCTTTGGGTACGTGAGTGCGCACATAGTCGTCGGCAAGCTCGTGCCCTTCAAGCGATGCAACTTTAGATTCAGCCATTAAAAACAACCCCTGCGTCCGCCGCTTAAACGCAAATTGCGGACGCGTATATTTTTGTTTATTATACAGCATAAATAAAATTATTTCAATCGATTTGCTTTAAAGATTGTAATTTAAGATAAAATTCTTTGACTTTTGTACCGCCATATGCTAATATTTTAATGCAAAATAGAGGAGCGGTCGAGCATCAGTACCCGCGGGCTGAAACCATATGGCGGTTTTAATAGCTTTCGGTTAAAGGGCATCGCCGCCGAAGCCGGATTTTGCCATACGTTCCGGCTGGGCGCACGGGCTAATACCCTTGCGACTGACACGTTATGTGTTGCGCTTTTTGCGGGCTTTTAAGGCACTTGCAGGCGGCGCGTTGGTTGCGCCGCTTTTTAACTTTATTTAATTTAACGGAGTATAATATTATGATAAAATATAAGGTAGGCATTATAGGCGCCACGGGTATGGTGGGACAGCGCTTTTTGATGCTTTTGGAAAACCATCCCCAATTCGAACCGGTTTGCCTTGCGGCAAGCGCAAACTCGGCAGGCAAAAAATACAAAGACGCAATTAAAAAATGGTTTATGCCCCTGCCATTGCCCGAAAAGTTTGCAGATATGATCGTTATGGACGCGATGGCTGACAGAGAAAAAATTGCGGCTGCGGTTGATTTTTGCTTTTGCGCCGTAAATATGAAAAAAGAAGACATACGCGAGCTGGAGTACGCATACGCAAAATCGGAATGCCCCGTTGTATCAAACAACTCGGCGCACCGTTTTACGGACGACGTGCCGATGATTATACCCGAAGTTAACGCCGACCACCTTAAAGTTATCGAATCGCAGAAAAAGCGCCTTGGCATTAAGCGTGGCTTCATCGCGGTTAAAAGCAACTGCTCGCTTCAGTCGTACGTACCCCTTTTGCATCCTTTGAAAAAATTCGGAATAAAGTGCGCGGCGGTAACCACGTATCAGGCGATTTCGGGAGCCGGCAAAGTATTTGACACTATGCCCGAAATTTGCGACAACGTAATTCCGTATATAGGCGGCGAGGAAGAAAAAAGCGAAAAAGAACCGCTTAAAATTTGGGGCGGAATTGAAAACGGAAAAATAGTGCCCGCAACCTCTCCCGTCATTACGGCGCAGTGCCTGCGCGTTCCCGTATCCGACGGACATACGGCGGCTTGCTTTGTGTCGTTTGAAAACAAACCCTCGAAAGAAGAAATAATTAAAGCATGGCGGGAATTTAAAGGCGAGCCGCAAAAACTTAACCTTCCTTCCGCGCCCAAACAGTTTATTCATTATTTCGAGGAAGACAACCGCCCTCAGCCCAAACTTGACAGAAACACCGAAAACGGTATGGCGGTTTGCGCAGGCAGACTGAGAGAGGACAATTTGTTCGATTATAAATTTATAGGGTTTTCGCACAATACACTGCGCGGCGCCGCGGGCGGAGCGGTTTTACTTGCCGAGCTTTTGGCGGCCGAAGGATACTTTGAAAATTAAAAACTAAAACGATAAAATCTTTATAATTTAAAAATTCTGAATTAAATTAACAAACTTAAATTCTGAATTTCGTATTTAATGCGAGGTATTATGAAAAATTTTTTTAACGGCACCGCTACGGCGATGATTACTCCTTTTTACAAGGACGGGGGCGTAAATTTCGATGCGCTTGGCAAAATGATAGAATACCAGATTGCCGGCGGAACCGACGCGCTTGTAATTTTGGGCACGACGGGCGAGCCTTCAACTATGACGGACGAAGAAAAAGTTGCCGTAATGAAATTTGCGGTTAAAAAAATTGCTGGACGGACGAAAATAATTTTCGGTTCGGGTAGCAACTGCACGGCGGAAGCCGTAGCGGCAAGCAAACGCGCGGAAGAACTTGGCGCGGACGGATTGCTTTGCGTTACCCCTTATTACAACAAATGCACCCAAAAGGGCATTATAGAGTATTACAAGGCTATTTGCGGCGCGGTAAAAATCCCCGTAATCGCCTATAACGTGCCTGCGCGTACGGGCGTTAATATTCTTCCGCCCACCGCCGAAGAACTTGCGCGCATACCTAATTTGGCGGGCATTAAAGAGGCCTGCGGCAATATGGAACAGATTTGCGAAACAATGCGCCGCGTACGCCCCTACTGCGACGTTTATTCCGGGGACGACAATTTGAATTTGCCCATTCTTGCAATCGGGGGTGCAGGGCTTATTTCGGTAGCAAGCAATATAGCGCCCAAAGAAATAAAACAGGTATATACATACGTAACCGAATGCAAACTTAATGAAGCAAACCGGCTGCAAGACAGTCTGCTGCCGTTGATAGACGCCTGTTTTACAGAGGTAAATCCCATACCCGTGAAAGCAGGGTGTGAAATTTTGGGACTTGACGCGGGCGTTCCGAGGGCGCCTTTAACCGAACTGGAAGAACAACACAAAATAATTTTGCGCGAATGTATTGACAGACTGGGTATTATTTTATGATTAAAATTGCAGTATGCGGCGCGGGCGGAAAGATGGGCGCCAACATTTTACAGCTTTTAAAAGACGACAGTGAAGCGGTTGCCGCGTGCGGGATTGACCCGCGCGTTTTCGACGCAGTAGGGATAACGGTTTTTTCTTCGTTTAAAGATATTACGGAAAAACCCGACGTTATTATCGACTTTTCTTCCCCCGCAGTTTTGGAAGACGAGTTGGATTATGCCGTAAAAAACAACGTTCCCGCCGTAATAGGCTCGACCGGATTTACAGCCGAACAACTTGAATTAATAAACCGCGCGGCAAAAAAAGTTGCCGTTTTCAGAACGGCTAACTTTTCGCTGGGGGTTAATCTTTTATGCGAACTTGTAAAACGGGCCGCCGAAACGCTGGGAGAAAAATTTGATATAGAAATTATAGAAAAACACCACAGCCAGAAAATAGACGCGCCCAGCGGAACGGCGATTATGCTTGCCGACAGCGCCAATTCCGCCTTTGCAGACAAAAAGCCTTACGTAAACGGACGCGAAGGCATTTGCGGAAAGCGCTTAAATGAAATAGGTATGCACGCCGTACGCGGCGGAACGATTGTCGGCGAACACGAAGTGCTGTTTTGCGGTGAAGACGAAATTGTAACGCTTTCCCACTCCGCCCGCAGCAAAAAGGTGTTCGCAGCCGGCGCAATTAAAGCCGCAAAATGGCTTGCCGGCAAGAGTGCGGGGCTTTATGATATGAAAGATTTACTGGGCGACTTTTAAAATTGCCCCGTACATATCATTTAAATAAAAAATTCCGCCCGCTTGCGCAAATCGCGCAAGCGGGCGGTACCATATTTACGGCTTAAGAAAACATATCTATAAATTCTTTTAACGCAAACTGAACGGGGGTTCCTTTAGGCAACGCTATACCCACGCCGCGAACGGGAAGCGAAGGCACAACGTCAACCTCGAAAAGCTCGCCGCTGTCCAACATTTCCTTAGCATATTCGCGCGGAACGCAACCTATACCCATACCGCTTTTCGCAAACTTAAGCATCAAATCCCAGTTTTCCACCTCGATATCGGGGCTTAATTGTATACCCAGCGTTTGAGTATACGCCGCAAGCGAACGGCGGGCTACCGTATTGTTTTCAATCATAAGAAGAGGGTATTCGTGCAAGCTGGAAAGGCTTATTTTTTTATCCTTTATACTCGCAAATTTTTCACCGGCGACGAAAATATCGGACAGGTGCGCCACTGTGCCGGTAAAGTTGACGTCTTTGTCGTCCACAGGCAAATTTATAAAGCCCACGTCGCACTTGTTTTCCTTTAACTGGTTAAGCGTTTCGGGGGTCGTGCCGGTTATCAACTCTATCTTTACCGCGGAATATTTAACGTTGTACTCCACGATTTTATCGGCGAGAATATTTGAAAAAATTGCGTCGGTCGCGCCTATTCTTATGGTTCCCGTTGCGGTTGTCTGCAACTGCGTAAGCGTGCTTTCCGCTTCCTCCAGCAGTTTCAGCGCCTGCTCTACCTGTTTGAAAATAAGCTTGCCGCCCTGCGACGAAAGTTCCATACCCATATGAGTACGGTTAAAAAGCGTGGTGCCAAGCTGAGTTTCAAGCTGCTTGACAGCCTGCGAAACGGCGGGCTGCGATATAAACAATTCCTCCGCAGCGCGCGTGGAACTGCCGAATTTAGCAACCGTATAAAACACCCTGTACAGTTCGAGATTTACCATAAACGCCTCCTGCGGACTTAATTTTCCGCGTTTAAATTGCTTTTATTTTCCCACGCAAAATTTTGCGAATACCGTGTTTATAATTTCTTCGTCGGCGGTTTCCCCAGTAATTTCCCCCAGTATCCGCCACCCTTCGCGTATATCGAGTGCAATAACGTCGAGAGGAAAATCTTTAACGCCGCACGCCGCGGAATAAAGCTTTTCGCGCGCACGCTTAAGCGCAAGATAATGCCGCTCTTCTATAACGTAAGCGTTTTCTAGCGCGTTTGCGCCGGTAACCTTACGCACAATAAAGTCTTTAAGTTTTTCCAGCCCTTCGCCCGTTAACGACGAAACGGCTACGTCGTATTCGCCTTCCGGAGTAAGTTCGTCCGACTTGGAAAAAACCTTTACAAGTCTTTTTTCGCTTACTCCGTCCGCCGCGGAAAAATCGCCGCTTTCGGATACGCATATAACTATATCGGCGGTAGCCAACGCCCGTTTGGCGCGCTGAATACCTATCTTTTCTATTTCCCCCGCCTGCTCTCTTATACCCGCGGTATCGGTGAAATTAAACTTAACTCCTTTAATTTGCACGGTTCCTTCAACCGCGTCGCGGGTTGTTCCCGCAACAGGCGAAACTATCGCCTTGTCGTAACCCAGCATAGCGTTTAACAGAGACGATTTACCCACGTTAGGAGCGCCGCATATAGCAACCGAAACGCCGCTTTTAATATATTTGCCCCCCGAATATGCCCCTATCAACGCGTTGAGTTTGTTGCAAATATCAAAAAGTTCTTCCCCTGTTCCCGCGAGTTCGGTTTCCTCTATCCCCTCTTCAGGATAGTCGCAGTCGGCGGCTATGCCCGCAAGCATATCGGTCAGTGCAGCCTGAATATTTTTAATATCCGCCGTAAGTTTTTCTGAATATAAAAGACCGCCCGCGCGCACCTCCGCCAGACTTTCGGCGTTTATCATATCAATCATTCCTTCAGCCGAAGAAAGCGAAAGTTTACCGTTAACAAACGCGCGTTTGGTAAATTCGCCCCTCTCCGCCGACCTGGCGCCCGCGCAGAAAGTTGCGCTTAACACGCCCCGCGCGATTTCCGTTCCTCCGTGGCAATGAAATTCAACAACGTCCTCGCCGGTAAAAGACTTAGGCGCTTTGAAATATACGCACATTCCGAAATCCGAAAATCCGCCGCACAAAATTTTGCCGGGGTACATTTTATTCGGCTCGAAATTCGGCACCGCCGTTTTACCCGACGGCGCAAACATTTTATTTGCAAGCAAAAGCGCGCCGTTGCCGCTTACCCTTATTATCGCCACACCGCCCACTCCGGCGGGAGTGCTTATCGCGGATATCAAATCTTCCGTCATATAGTCAGTATCTTTTTCCATAACGTTTACTTATACCCGAATTATAACACACTTAAACTTACTTTGCAATATAAAAGCGGGAATTAACATTCCCGCTATAAAATTTCAGTTTTTAAATTCGTCGAAAGGGTCGCCTGAATTGCCTTCGTTTCCGCCGCTTTGCGCGCCGCCGCTACCACCGCCGTTATTCGAGCCCAAATCGCCGAAAGGGTCGGCAGGCGGAGTTGACGGACGCTGTTGCGCGTACGGGTTGCCCTGATAACCGCCGCCGTAATAACTTGTTCCCTGCCCGTCGGGTCCCTGTCCGTTACGCATATATTCCTGATACATGCGGTACTGGCGTTGACGCTGCTCCTTTATATACTCCACGTAATTTTTTCCGCGGTTGTTGCGCACTGCAAACATAAAGATGCCCGATACGGGAAACAGCGCCGAAAATACCGAAAACAATACGTACCGCGACGATGCGTAAGTGCGGAAAAACGAAACGAGAAGAAATACTTTTAAAATAATTAAAATCAACTGCACCCAGTATAAAACGAAATCCTGCAGGTTATTGAAAACCCACCAAGCCCAGTTTAAATTTTCGGGAAGATTGTTCTGAGTATATCCGCTTAAAATTTCAACGGGGTTGCTACCGTAAATTACCGTACTGTATTCGGGCGTAGCGTAACCGCCTTCGAATATCAGAAACATTGCAACGTAGTACAGTACGCCCAGTGCGCAATACGCAAATTCAACAAGCGCAGCGGCAAGCGAAACGTATTTGGCTTTAGCTTTGAAAACGTCGTTTTTATCAGACACTACCCCTATATAGTAGGTGTTGAAAAATGGAACAAAAGCCATCCACCTGTTTTTAAACCCTTCCCTTTTTGCTATGGTATAAAGCGCTACCGCCTGCAAAATATACAAAACCGCAAAACAGCAGCCGCCGATTACAAGATAAGCCCAAAGGTACCGTTTATAAACGTCGCTTAAAAACGCAAGTTCGGCTATGTTGGCTATTTCAAAAAATTCCATTGCACCCTCTTTATATCCGTTATTTTATACTTTATGTGTATAAAATATAAAACCGTTTTGTGAAAATTGTGTAAAATGTTAAATTTTTTATATTCCGGCTTATTCCACGCAGTCGTTTTCGGGCTTTAAGCCGTAGCCGACGCTGTATAAAACCAAACCCTTTGCCGGCATCGTCTTGCCCGCCTTACCGCGGTCGCCCTGCAAGGTAGCGTACAAGTCCTCTTCCGTAAGTTTTCCCTGCGAATACCAAAGAATTGTGCCCGCAATAGTGCGCACCATATTGTATAAAAATCCGTTACCGTAAACCTCGATATACACAATCTGCGCGTCCGGCGGAGCGGGAAGAATCTCGACGTTTATCGAATATACTCTGCGCACGGTGGTTTTAACCTGCGAGCCGCTTGCGCAATACGCCTTGAAATCGTGCTCGCCCGTTAATATTTTTGCAGCAGCCCGCATTTTTTCAACTTCGGGCTCTCCCTTTATCCAAGTAGAAAACCTTTCGTAAATGGGTTTTTTACGCTTACTAAAATACATATAATAGCGGTACGTTTTGGCTTTTACTATGTTTTGTATATCAACCGACTGCAGCGGCACCGACTCTGATTGCAGTACGCTTATATCTTCGGGCAGCCTTGCGTTGAGCGCGTCGGCCAATTTTTCGCCGTCTATTTGCGCATTTAAATCAACCTGACACAGCTGAGCCCTAGCGTGCACGCCCGCGTCTGTCCTGCCGCTTGCCTTGACAACCGCCCGCTCGCCAAACGCTTTAAATACGGCTTCGTTCATCTCGGCCTGCACCGTTCTGCCGTTCGGCTGAACCTGCCACCCGCAGAAATCGGTACCGTCGTATGAAACGGTTAAAATGTATCTGTTCATTAAATCACCACGTAAGGATAAATCTGCGGACAAATCTGCGCGCCGTAGATATTTAAAAGTATTACGCCCGATATTAAAACCGACGCAAACAAAGCGGCTATCAAATCGCGCCAGCCCAATTTCAGTTTTTTGTATTTAGTACGCTTTTTGCCGCTCGAGTAACAGCGGACGTCCATTGCGTCGCCCAGCTCCTCGGCACGGCGGAACGCGCTTAACAGAAGAGGAATAAGCACGGGCACTATCGCTTTTACTCGTTTGAAAACGTTTCCGCTTTCAAAGTTTGCCCCCCTTGCCTTCTGCGCCGAAATTATCCGGTTTGTCTCGTCGATAAGCGTGGGTATAAACCTTAGCGCTATTGACATTATAAGCGCCAGTACGTGCACCGGAATTTTTATAAGCGTTAAAGGAAACAGCAGACTTTCCAGCCCGTCGGTAAGATTTACTGGCGTTGTAGTAAGCGTTAACAGCGCCGACCCCATTACAAGAAACAGCAATCTGAAAGTTAAAAATACCGAAAAGATAAGCCCCTCCGTATAAATGCTTATAAATTTCCAATGCCACAAAAGGTGACTGCCGCCGTGAAAAAATATATTTAAAACAGAGGTAAATATCAATATAACGATAACGCCCTTTATAGAGCGCAGAACGGAACCCACCGGCACGCGGGACGCAATTACCGCAACGGAAAGTATTATAAAGCAGAGAGCAAGCCCGTAAAAGGATTTTGCCACAAACAGCATAACGATATAGGCTATTAAAAACAGCAGTTTTACGCGCGGGTCAAGCCTGTGCACAAATGATTTAGCAGGGTAATATTGCCCGAACGTTACGTCGTTAAGCATTCTCGCCCCCCTTAAGCGCATCGATTACCGCCGAAGCAAATCCCTGCGAAGTTAATTTGCACTTTAAATTAAGCCCCAAACCAGACATTTCTATCAATATCTTTTGGGTTGTAGGAACGTCTAATCCCAGCGCGAACAGCTCGTCCGCCCGGTCGAAAAGTTTTTCTGGAGTGGCGCAGTCGAAAATTTCGCCGTCGGACACAACGCATGCGCGCGTGCAGTTTTCAGCGATTTCGTCCATATCGTGCGAAACTATTATAACCGTTTTACACCAGTCGCCGTGCAAGCCGTGCAACAGTTTCATAATTTCGCGTTTGCCGAGCGGATCGAGACCGGCAGCCGGCTCGTCAAGAACCAAAATTTTAGGTTTTGTTACGATAACGCCCGCAATGGCTACGCGGCGTTTTTGCCCGCCCGACAAGTCGAAAGGAGACTTATCGTGAACGTCGTCGTAATCAAGCCCTACCGCGGTAAGGCTTTCTTTTACCGCTTGCGAAATTTCCTCTTTTGTAAGTTGTTTATTGAAATTTTTCAAACCGAAAGCTACGTCGTCCTCTACGGTTTCGGCAAACAGCTGATATTCGGGATACTGAAAAACCATACCTACGTGGGCGCGCAGCGACTGCCAGTTGCACTTTTTATCCGATAGGTCGTAATTACCTATTGTAATTTTGCTTTCGGGCAGGGGTTGCCGTCCCTTTTTCACTTTAGGCTTTTTATACCTTTTCCGCGCTCCGGGAAGTTTTATAAGCGCGTTTAAATGCTGCACCAAAGTCGATTTGCCGCTGCCGGTATGCCCTATTATTCCGAAAAATTCCCCCTCGGATATATGCAGATTAATTCCCTTTAACGCCTTTGTGGCAAACGGTGATTTCGGCGAATAAGTGTACGTTAAATTTTCGACGTCTATATCCCACTCGTTTTTGCAATTATTTTCGGTTGATACTGTAATATCCCCTGACGAACGAGGTTTAAAGCCGTAAATTTCTGATTGCTTTTTAATTTCAAGCGCAAGTTCTTCGGGATGCAGACAATCCTTTACGGATATGCCCGCGGCCTTTAATAAACTGCATATGCCGCCTATTTCGGGCAAACTTAAATTAAACGTTTCAAGTTCGTCGCCCTTGGCAAAAATTTCTTCGGGCGCGCCCTCTAAAACTATTTCGCCTCTGTTCATAACTACTGCGCGATCAGCAAGCAACGCCTCGTCCATAAAGTGGGTAATCAGAATTACCGTCATACCCTCTTCCCTGTTCAGCCGAGCCGCAACCTCGGTAACCTCGCGCCTGCCCTTAGGGTCGAGCATTGCAGTGCTTTCGTCCAAAACCAGAACGTCGGGTTTAATTGCCAAAACGCCCGCTACGGCGATACGCTGTTTCTGCCCGCCGGACAGACGCGCCGGCGTGGAATTTCGGTACTTTTCCATACCGACGGCATTAAGCGCCCAGCTTATTCTTTCGCCTATTTCTTCCCTTGGAACGCCCAGATTTTCGGGCCCGAACGCAATGTCGTCCTCGACTATCGAAGCGACCATTTGATTATCGGGATTTTGAAAAACTACGCCGGCATGTTCGCGCACTTTGCCCAAACCGCTTTTGTCGGCGGGGTTATATCCCCACACCTCTACGCTGCCTTTATCGGCGGTTAAAAGCCCGCATATAAGGCGGGCAAGCGTTGACTTGCCGCTTCCGTTATGACCTAAAACCGCAACAAATTCTCCCCGCTTTATTTCCAGCGACACATTTTTTAAAGCGTAGGGCTCGTTTTCGGCGTAGCTGAAACTCACGCCGTTTAAGCGTACGGCAAAATCCGGAAGCGGTTTATCCCCGCCCTCCGTTTGAACGTCTTTATTAAGATTTTTATCTTTCTTTTTCTTTGCCATAATTTACCCGACTTTAAAAAGTATAGCAAATGCGCAAAATTTTAACAACGATTTTATGGTGAAAACCAAGAGAAATTTTTAAGGGCGCGGTGCCTACCGCACCGCGCCTTTTGTAAATTATTTTAATTACAATTTTCGTTTAATATCTGCCGGGCTTCGCTCATAAGCTTCTCGCTTGCGACCTTTGCCTTTGATTTAAGAGCATTACCCATTTTTACCGCATTAGTTAATCCTCTCAATTCCGATGACAAAACCGCGGTCGACTGCGCTATCTGTGCCGAAAGCAGATTACTGCAACTAACCATAGTATTCTGTAACATTGCAAATCCGATATTAAGGGTATTACATATCTGATTAGTTGCGGCGATTATAAGTTGCTCTATCCTGCGGGTCTGCATTTCGCGGTCGACAAGTTGTAAAGCTTCTTTAACGGTTTCCGCGCGCCTCGTTTCAAAATAATAAATTATGAGGTCTGTATACTGCCAATCACGCACGTCAACGATAGAGTTAAATTCATTAAGCAGCGCGTTGTAATATATTTCCGCTCCTTGCTTAATTTGCTTTAATTTGGTTTTCGCGTCGCTGTCAACCGCGTTTATCTCACGCATTAAAGCGGGAAGTTCGTTTAACATTTGCTCTAATTCGCGGCAGTGTTTTCCGCCAAATATTTTAGTTTTATAGCTGGCTGTCTTTTCCTTTAAATTTCTTTCACATTCTCCCGAAATAAGCCATTGCGCGCATATATATCCTTTCATTGCCAATGACATATTCGCGTCATATTCCGAACATAAAAATCCCACGTTAGAACATTCCTGTTCGTATATATCACCTAATTCCGTACACAGATACGCCGTTTCAACCTCAACATTTTTCATTATAGCGGAGTTAAATTTGTTGCATATAGAGCAAATTCTATCTCTTTTCGTATAAAAATCTTTTTTCTTAATTTCTTCGCCGTATAAATCAGCTAAAATATTTTCAGCCCAAAAATTATAGCCGTAGCTGTTTGTCAACTGTTTAAATTTTTCTCTGTTTGCCCCCAATTTCGGATACGAACCGGTTAAAATTGATGAACCGCTTATCAAATGATAAACGTAAGGTTGCATTTTACAACCCGTTGCAACCAGCCCCTCCAACCTTTTAATTTTTATTTCTCGGACTTTATCATTTTCTTCCGAAATAACGGAAAGCCCCGCGCGAAGCGCATACAGCGAGTTTAAAATTTGCTCCTTCGTCAACTCCATATATTCCCACCCTCCATGAATTTATTGCAATAAACGATTTAAATATATCATTAACTGCGGACGTTTGCAAGCGGTTGTCCCAAAAATTCCCCCTAAAAATCAAAAACGCATATTGACATTTACACGCCTTTGTCTTATAATTGTATAGGTGTCGCACACGACACTATAATATAAAAAAAATTTAAAAACTTATACGGAGGTTTTTTATAATGAAAAAATTGACTATCGACGGTAATACCGCCGCAAGCCACGTTGCCTACGCCTTTTCGGAAGTAGCGGCGATTTATCCCATTACCCCCTCTTCCCCCATGGCGGAAGTTGCGGACGAGTGGGCGACTGCCGGCAGAACGAATATGTGGGGACAGAAAGTTAAAATTGCCGAAATGCAGTCGGAAGGCGGCGCTGCGGGCGCCGTTCACGGTTCGCTTTGCGCGGGAGCTTTAACTACCACATACACCGCTTCGCAGGGTCTTTTACTTATGATACCCAATATGTACAAGATTTCGGGCGAGCTTATGCCTATGGTTATGCACGTTTCTGCCAGAGCTTTGGCTGCGCACTCTTTAAATATCTTCGGCGACCACGCCGACGTTATGGCATGCCGTCAGACGGGCTTTGCAATGATATGCGATTCTTCCGTACAGGAAGTTATGGACCTTGCGCTTGTTGCCCACCTTTCCACGCTTAAAACCAAAGTTCCTTTTATCAATTTCTTCGACGGTTTCAGAACCAGCCACGAGGTAGCCAAAATAGACGTATGGGACGACGCTGACGACTATGCCGAAATTCGCGCCATCTGCGAAAGAGCGGGCATCGCCGCAGATATCGCAGATTTTAAATCGCGTTCGCTTAACCCCGAACATCCCATTCAGAAGGGCACCGCGCAAAACGGCGACACCTATTTCCAGAACCGCGAAACGGCCAACAGCTATTATGCAGCCGCACCCGCTATCGTTCAGAAGATGATGGACCTTGTGTCGTCCAAATGCGGAAGAAGCTATCATTTATTCGACTACGTTGGTCATCCCGAAGCTCAGCAGGTTATCGTTTGTATGGGTTCGGGCTGCGAAACTATTGAAGAATCGATAAACAAACTCAATGCGCACGGTAAGAAATACGGACTTATTAAAGTACGCCTTTACAGACCTTTCGTTGCGGACGCTTTCGTTGCGGCAATTCCCAAGAGCTGTAGAAAAATTGCCGTACTTGACAGAACGAAAGAGCCCGGTTCGTTAGGCGAACCCCTCTACCTTGACGTATGCTCGGCCATATTGGAAAAGGGCGTGGGCGGCATTAAAGTTATAGGCGGCAGATACGGCTTGGGTTCGAAGGAATTTACCCCTTCGATGGTTCTTGCCGTTTACAAAAACCTTGAGCAGAAAGAGCCCAAAAACCATTTTACCATTGGTATTTACGAAGACGTTACGAATACTTCCCTCGATTTCTCGGAAAAATTCGACGCCGCTCCCGAAGGCTCGACCTCGTGCAAATTCTACGGACTCGGTTCTGACGGCACTGTCGGTGCGAACAAGAACTCCATTAAAATTATAGGCGACCACACGGACAAGCACGCGCAGGCGTATTTCTTCTACGATTCCAAAAAGTCGGGCGGTATCACCGTATCTCACCTCCGTTTCGGCGATACTCCCATACAGAGCGAATACCTTATCGACAGCGCCGATTTCGTTCAGTGCTCCAACCCCTCTTACATCACACGTTACGATATGACAAGCGATATTAAGAAGGGCGGTACGTTTTTAATTAACACCGACGCTACTAAAATCGAAGCGCTTGAAAAATTTCTTCCCGCAAAGGTTAAGCAGGATATCGCTAAGAAGAAGATTAACCTTTACGTTATCGACGCAATTAAAATTGCGGGCGAACTCGGCTTGAAAGGCAGAACAAACACAATACTGCAGTCTGCATTCTTCCGCGTTAATCCCCAGATTATGCCCTACGACCAGGCAATCGAATATATGAAATATATGGCTAAGAAATCGTTCGGCAGAAAGGGCGACGCCGTTGTTCAGATGAACTATAACGCCATAGATTCCGCCGCGGGCGACCAGCTTATAAAAATTGACGTTCCCGAAGCGTGGGCAACGGCAACCGACGGCGCCAAGATGGTTAAGGGACATTCGGATAAATACTATCAGGAAATAATTAAACCTATTCTCTACCTCGAAGGCGACAAATTAAAGAGCTCGCAGTTCAATGCCGACGGTCACGTTCCCACCGGTACTACCAAATTTGAAAAACGCGGCGTTGCGGTTACCGTACCCGAAATCGATTTGGATAAATGTATCCAGTGCGGCACCTGCTCGTTTGTATGCCCGCACGCATGTCTGAGACCCGCCCTTGTTAAAGAAGGCGAAAACAAACCCGCGTCTCTTCACACCAAAGCAGCTATCGGTTTACCCGGCTACGAATACAGAATGCAGGTTTCTCCCCTAGACTGTATGGGATGCGGCGTGTGCGCGACTGTCTGCCCCGTAAAGGACGGCGGCGCCATCAAGATGATTCCTATTGCCGAATCGCTTAAAAAGCATGAGGATAAGAACTGGGAATTCACCGTAAATCTTCCCGAAGCGGATACGTCGAAATTCAAGAAAGAAACTGTCAAGGGCTGCCAGTTCTGCACGCCTCTGTTCGAATTCTCTGGCGCGTGCGCGGGATGCGGCGAAACGCCTTACGTAAAGGTTATAACCCAGCTTTTCGGCGAAGATATGATAATTGCCAACGCCACCGGATGCTCGTCGATATACGGCGGTTCTTCCCCTACATGCCCCTACACCACTAATAAGGAAGGCAGAGGTCCCGCTTGGGCAAACAGCCTGTTCGAAGACAACGCAGAATTCGGCTACGGTATGAACCTTGCTTATTCTGCAAGAAGAAACCACGTTAAAACCAAAGTTGAAAAGCTTATAGAAATTTGGGACAACGAAGAAGGCAAAGCTGCCTGCGAAGAATACCTTAAGGCATTTGAAGAAAGAGAAGCTTCGAAAGCGGCAGCGGCTAAGTTAGTTAAAGTGCTCGAAGAAAACCTTGACAGCGACAGCGAAACGGTTGCCCTTATGAGAGATATTGTAGCCGTTAAAACCAAGGTTGCAAAACTCGCGAAAACCTGGACCAACTATGCAGACGGTCAGGAAGCCAGCGAATCGTTTGTAAAAGCTATAGAAACCTACTCCCTCATTAAAGATATTCTCGACGCAAAAGACTGCCTTGCCAAGAAATCCATCTGGATATTCGGCGGCGACGGCTGGGCTTACGATATCGGCTACGGCGGACTTGACCACGTGCTTGCCAGCGGAGAGGACGTAAACGTTTTGGTTCTCGATACCGAAGTTTATTCCAATACCGGCGGTCAGGCTTCCAAGTCTACCAACATCGGCGCAGTTGCCAAGTTTGCTTCGGCCGGCAAGAGAGTTAAGAAAAA
>CAMRSY010000002.1 GCA_947053545.1 uncultured Clostridia bacterium | reverse complement strand
CGAAGAACGTCATCATCTGGTTTATTACCCAGCTTTCCGGCATAGCGTCGAAAAAACTTTGCAAAAGCCACGTGCCGTTATATTCTACCACAACGCGGCGCGCCCTGTTTTTTCGGGTGAGATAATACAGGTTGCCTTCGTTTAAATCGTCGGGATTTTCTATGCGCTCAACCGCTACGTTTTTAACCTTAAACTTTTCGGGACGGTATTCTTCCTCGCCCTCTTCGCAGATTAAAAGCATAGTGCGCTCGCCGTTTTCCATACGCTCGTCTTCAAGCGTTTCCTGTATGAATTTTGTCTTCCCCGAATCCAGAAATCCGAGAAACAGATATACCGAAATTTCCTGCATTTTACTACCGATAAAGAATTTTTAAATGTAGCCGCCCGCAACTATTGCAATACGAAAATCCGCGCATGCAACGTTTGTTTTTAATAGTAGATACGCCGCATAATCTGAAAATATATATTTTCAACGGCAACCACTCAACAGTTGTCCGTTCCGTCGCCGTTTTTAATTACACGTTAAACAGTTCTTTTAATTCTTCCTCGTCTAATTTACTGCCTATTACGCACAGCCTGCCCGTATATTCCGCGCCGCCTTCGCGAACGTTAATTTCCGCGGGTACATAGTCGAAATGCAGCCATTTACCGTTATCGCCCTCGACAATTCCCTTTGCGCGGAGAACGGTGCCGAATCTTGTTCCGTCCGACAGTTCGGACAGGGCAGCCTTAAGTCCTTCCGCGGTAAATTTTGAAGCCGTTTCCACACCCCAGCTTGTAAACACCTCATCGGCATGGTGGTGATGCCCGTGTTCGTGATCGTGTTTGTGATCGTGACCGTGACAATGTCCGTGCTCTTCTTCCATTTCGTCACCGTGATGATGACAACAATGATGTTCATGCTCTTCTTCGCCGTCATGGTGATTATGGTGACAATGATGTCCGTGCTCGCCGTCGCCGTGCTCGCCGTCGTGTCCGTGGCAGCAATGATGACCTTCGTCGCCCGCATCACGGTCGCGGTGACCGCAGCAATGACCGTGTTCTTCTGCGGAAAGTTTGTCAAGTTCGTCCGATAGCGTGGCCGCGTGTTCTATAGCGCTTAAAATCTGTTTGCCGTCAAGCAAATCCCACGCGGTAGTCACAACCGTAGCCCCGCCGTTGTGTTCGCGGACAAGTTTTAAAGCGGTTGAAAGCTTTTCGGCGCTTGCAACGTCTGCGTGGCTGAAAACTATGCACGCGGCGTTTTCTATCTGGTCGTTGAAAAACTCGCCGAAATTTTTCATATATACTTTGCATTTATTTGCGTCGACAACCGCGGTAAGCGAATTTATTACGGCGTCTTCTATACCGGCCCTTTCCACGGCGCGCACAACGTCGGAAAGCTTGCCCACGCCTGAAGGCTCGATAAGTATTCTGTCCGGCTTAAGCTCGCTTGCAACCTTTTTAAGAGCTTCGGCAAAATCGCCCACGAGCGAACAGCATATGCAGCCTGAATTAAGCTCGTTTACCGTAATGCCCGCCTCTTTCATAAAGCCGCCGTCAACGCCTATTTCGCCAAATTCGTTTTCAATTAACACAAGCTTTTCGCCCGCGTACGCTTCCTTTATAAGCTTTTTAATCAGCGTAGTTTTTCCCGCGCCCAAAAATCCGGAAAACACGTCTATTTTTATCACTGTTATCACCTCGCAACTATTCAGTATATATTTTATACGCATAAACCCGAGTTGTCAAACAATTAGCCTATAATGTTAGTTTGGCAGCACTCCGCGCGAAAGTTTTACGCGGCAAAAAAACGGCGCCCGCGCAACGGTTGTTGCGCGGGCGCTGAAAAATATAATTCTTATTTATATGTAAGGCGGCGGAATGTGCCGTCTTCCTTATGGATAACAATGCGCGCGTCCTGATTACCCGCAGTTTTTTTTGCGAATTCGATAGCCTCCGCCTGAGTTAAAAACAGTTTTAAAGCTTTATCGGCGCCCTCGGCCTTAACCGCCCATTTATTGTCTACTTTGCGTTTGGAAATGTGATATGTCTTGCTTGATTTACCTTCAGTAGCTTTAACCGCCATAATTCCCTCCGTTTTCCGCCTTGGTAAAACGCGAATTAAATATTATCAAGGTTATACCCTATAAAATTATATATGCATTGTAGCACATTTATGTTCGCTTGTCAAGTCGGATTATTATTGCATATTTGTCATAAAAAATTATTACAAAGTAATAAAATAACTTGATTTTTTAATTTTTCAGGTGCTATTATTTATATATGATTAATGAAAGCGAACAAGACTTGATTGAATATGAAACCGCCGCCGCAAGCGCGGATTTATGCTGCGGACAGACCGGCGGCGACCTTACGGGCAACAATGAAAATACAGGCAACGAAGATAAACCGTCGCGCAAACAGCAGTTTCTGCAATTTTTGAAATTTACCGCGTTTTCCGCATCAGCAGGCGTAATTCAGCTGTTGTCTACTACCGTTTTACACCAGTGGACGGGCTGGCTGAAAAATTATTACTATATTGCTTATGCAATAGGGCTTACTCTTTCGGTTATATGGAATTTTACTTTTAACCGCAAATTTACGTTTAAGGCGGCGAACAATGTTACGCTTGCGATGCCGCTTGTAATTATTTACAACTGCATTTTGGTTGTGCCCATGGCTTTGGGAGGCGACGCCCTTGTAAAACTTTGGGGCGACGACTACGGAATTGCCGTTACTGTAATTACACTGCTTATAAATTTTATAACCGAGTTTTTCTGGGACAAATTTATCGTATTCAACGAAAAAGTAACTATCCGACTGGAAAAACTTTTCAGGCGCAGAAAAACCAAATAGATACCGCATCAGCGTATACGATTTAAATTATAAACGATAAAAAAGCAACAGCCGCCTGCCGCAATTTTGCGGCAGGCGGCTTTGGTGTACCCGACTGGATTCGAACCAGCGGCACATAGCGTCGGAGGCTATTGCTCTATCCAACTGAGCTACGGATACGCACCGTAATATTATAATGTAGATTTATTAAAAAATCAACCTTTTGAATACAGTCCTACAATTCCCAACAGTATTTCCACAACCTTACGCATAGACTGCACGGAAACAAACTCGTTTAAACCGTGGGCGTTATGCCCGCCAGTACAGATATTCGGGCATGGCAACCCCATAAACGACAGCGACGAACCGTCGGTGCCGCCCCTGACGGGAAATACAGAAGGCTTTACGCCCGCCGCTTCCATAGCCGCCTTAGCATTGTCTATCAAATGTTTATGCGGCGCAATTACCTCGGCGCAGTTGTAATACTGGCCGCGAATACTCAGCGTCAGCCGTCCGCAGTACTTGGCGTTAAGTTTTTCTACGGCGGCGGATACGAACGCCTTGCGACGCCCGAACTCCTCTCTGTCATGGTCGCGGATTATGCCGCGCACATTACAACTTTCCACTCCGCCCCTGATTTCGGTAACGAAATAATACCCTTCTCTGCCCTCTGTCGTTTCGGGACGCTCGTTTTCCGGCAGAGCGTTTATAAACTCGTTCGCGATAACTACGGCGTTAATCATTTTCCCCTTTGCCTGTCCGGGGTGAATATTCACTCCCGAAACAGCCAAATCGAAACCCGCGCCGTTAAAAGTTTCGTACGTTATTTCGCCCAATTCTTCGCCGTCTACCGTATAGGCGAAATCGCAGCCGAACTTGTTTAAGTCGAACAGTTTCGCACCGTGTCCTATTTCTTCGTCGGGGGTAAACGCAATGCCGATTTTGCCGTGCTTTATTTCGGGATGCGAAACAAGATATTCGGCAAGCGCCATAATTTCGGCGACGCCCGCCTTATCGTCGGCGCCCAACACAGTAGTTCCGTCCGACGTTATTACGTCCTGCCCCGCATAATTTTTTAAAACGGGAAAGTCATCGGGGCTTAATTTACCGTTTAACAGGCATATATCCCCGCCCGAATATCCTTTATGCACAATAGGTTTAACCCCCGCGCCGCAGGGTTTTTCAACCGTGTCGATATGCGCGATAAACCCTATGGAATACTCTGACGCGCAGTTTGCGGGAATGCAGGAGTATACATAGGCTTGCTCGGTAACCTCCGCCTGCAATCCCAAAGCCTTAAGCTCGGAACACAGCATACGCGCAAGATTTTTCTGGCAGTCCGTAGACGGCGTATTTTCGAAATTATCCTCGCTGCTAGGCGTATCTACGCATACATATCTTAAAAATTTGCTTTCAACCGTTTCCATATTCAAATCCCCTTAAAAGTATTGCCGTCCGCGTCGTAATAAAACCCGTGCGCGGAAAGGCTTGAAATAAGCTCCTCTTCACTAACTCCGCGCTCGGCGCAAAAATCTTCTAAACTGCCGCCGTCGCGCAGATACGTGTTGACAAGCGAAAGCAGTATATTTACGTCGTTAACAAATTCCATAGCGGAATTATATCACCCTTTTGCCCGCAACGCAACGCATTTTATTGCAAACCGCGGCAACCCGTGATATAATTTAATTGTTATGAAAACGGTTGTTGTGGGAATGAGCGGCGGCGTGGACAGTTCGGTTGCCGCCCTGCTTTTAAAGCGTGAAGGGTATAACGTTATCGGGCTGTTTATGCTTAACTGGGAAGAGAACGACCCCGACGGAGCATGCACGGCGGAAAGCGATTTTGCCGACGTACGCAGGGTATGTTCGCTTTTGGATATACCGTATTTCAGCGTTAATTTTGCAAAGGAATACAAAGAGCGGGTTTTTAAACATTTTTTAGACGAATATGCCGCGGGCAGAACCCCAAACCCCGACGTTTTGTGCAACCGCGAAATAAAATTCGGACCCTTCCGCGAATATGCCCTTTCGTTGGGTGCCGACTATATTGCAACGGGGCATTATTGCGGCGTTGACCACAATGCGGACGGCAGGCATTACCTTTTAAAGGCCAAGGACGCGGACAAAGACCAGACTTATTTTTTAAATCAGGTTACTCAACCGCAACTTGAAAAAGTGCTGTTCCCGCTTGCCAGACTACCCAAAGAAGAGGTGCGCAAAATAGCGCTTGAAAACGGACTTGCCACCGCGGCTAAAAAAGATTCGACGGGCATCTGTTTTATAGGCGAACGCAATTTTCGAAAATTTTTAATGGAATACCTGCCCGCGCAGCCCGGCAAAATTTTAACGCAGGACGGCGAGGAAGTAGGCGAACACGTGGGGCTTATGCACTATACTTTAGGGCAACGGCGGGGAATAAATCTGGGCGGCAGAAAGGGCGAAGAAGGCCGGTGGTTTGTAGTTAAAAAGGACGTTAAAAACAATATTTTATACGTGTCGCACGGCGACGAAAGCCCTCTGTATTCATCCGAATGTATTGTAACCGGACTTAACTTAATAGGAATTAACCCCTTCGTATACCCTTTTGAATGCACCGCCAAGTTCCGTTACCGACAGGGCGAGCAGAAAGTTACGCTATATCCAGCCGAAAACGGAGCGCGCGTTGTGTTCGCCGAAAAACAGCGGGCTGTAACCGAAGGACAGTATGCCGTTTTCTACGACGAAACCCGATGCCTAGGCGGCGGAGTTATAGATAACGTAATTTTTTGAATTAAATTCTTGACAGCGACATATACGTATAGTATAATTCGGTTACAATATATTTACTATAAGAGAGGTTTTTTATGGATAACAACAATAACCTTGTGCGCTTTTTGCTCACGTTTTTCCTCGGTTGGATAGGAAGCATAGTAATAAACCATACTTCACTGAAACCCGAAGGATACACGTCCAGAACTTTAGCCTATTTCTTTTTGTCGGTTATAACTTTCGGCATTTACGGCTTGGTTGCGTCGATTTGCAATTTCACTTTCGACCCCGGCAAGCAGAGGAATATCGGCTATAAGAAAGACGAGTCGGCACAGACGGCCGACGCGCCCGCACAAAAAGACGCCGAACCCGAAATCTGAATTTAAGAATTATAACGTATCCGCCGCGCAAATACTTGCGCGGCGGATATTTTAATGCTTCATTTTATAATCTATAAGCCGGCGAGTATCGCGTCCGTCATACGGGAACCGCACCCTTGCGGGGTTTGTTTTTTCTTAATTCCTTTTCGATATCCTCGCAGGTTGCGGCAAGCTCCTCCTCCGTTTCGCCCACGTCAACCCCGTCAAGAATATTTTGCAGTTTATATTCGGTATTAAGGTAGCGGATGGTCTGGTAACCTATCACCGCGGACAGCGTTCCGTTTGCAAGCCCCTGAACCGAACTGTCGACCAACACCGAAATAACCGAACCCAGAAAAGGTATACCGCGCGCGGCGTCGCCCACGGTGCGCGCTATGCCGTTGCCTATTTTAAGACCGCCCAGACCGTAAGCAATAAGCGCATTGCGCACTACGGCGGCAAATATTTTTACAAGGCGCGTATCCGAAGGCCGGAATCCGTACAGAAACACTATATCTTTAATCATCTGCAAATTTACGGTTGCTACAAGCATAGTGTCAATTTTGCTTTCCTGCGAAAGCGCGGAATACATTGCGGCCTTCATCGAGCATTTGAAAATTACCTCGCGCGCGCTTTTTTTAACCGAGCCGTTGTAAAGGGCGGTAAGCTGTTCTTTTATAATTTCATCGTCGCGGTATTTCAAGCCTGCTTCCAACTTTTCCACAGCGGCGCTGTCGTACCAGCCCACGCCCGCCACGTTATTGCAAAGTTCCACTATTTTTTCGGCAATGTTATAGCGCAGCTTTTTATTTTTGCGCTTTGCCGCCGCCGCGGTTTTATAATTTACCGCCGTAACGAAATAGTCGGTTTTTAAAATTTTGACTATCGGCACTATGTAAAATATAATAAATAAAACAACCGAAACGCCGGCCGCCGCATATCCCGCGTATTCGTTCATTTCCCAAATGCTTTTGCTTATGGTAAAAAAACACCAAACGAAAAATACGCCAGTTAAAGCCACTATAAGCCGCAGAAAAAACTTTGCGCTTTTAACGTTTTGCCGCTTTACATATTTTTCCTCGTATTCGTAGATAGTCATCTTAGCCGGCTGAACGGGCATTTGGGCGCGCGCCTTATCCCGCTTGCCTACAGCGGGAGCGGAACTTATTGCCGCCGCGTCCGCCGCCGCGGTTTCACTCTTCTTTTTGTTTTTCATTACTGTTTCCTTTAATAGATGAATTTTATAAGCGCTGCTGAAAGACAACCCTACGCTGTATTAAAACTGAAGCTACGGCACTATGCAGCTTAAAATTGCCGCACCGCGTCCGCCGTTCGCAATAACTGCTTAATTTATATCTACCGAAAATTTATACAAATCCGACTTTGAAACGCCCCTGTCGCGCGCAGCCGCCTTTAAAGCTTCTTTTTTGTCCATACCTTCATTAATATAATGAAGAATATGCTCCCGCTCCGACAAACGGTTAAGCGGGCGCTCTCTTTCCTCCGAGCCTTCCACGACTACAACGTATTCGCCCCGCTTTTCACCGTCAAGTCCGCCTGCAAGAGTGAAGGGCACCGCCTGTTCGTGCAGTTTGGTAATTTCGCGAACGGCGCAGGCCTTTCTGTCGCCGAAAACCGTATACATAGAGGATATATGGCGGTCTAAGTCTTGCGGAGCCACGTGAAAGCACAAGGTCAAATCGCAGTTTTTGTACCTTTCCAAAACCTTTCTGCGCTCGCCTTCCTTATCCGGCAGAAAACCGATAAAAGCAAACCTGTCCGCAGGCAGGGCGGACAAAACCAAAGCGGATAAAAACGCGTTGGCCCCCGGCACTACGGTATAGTTTATACCCGCTTCCCTTAGCGCCGAACAAACCGCGCTGCCCGGGTCGGAAATAACCGGCATACCTGCGTCGGATACCACAGCCGCGCTTTTACCGTTCCGCGCCGCCGCAATAATCTTTTCCGCCGCCCCGCGCTCGTTGAATTTGTGGCACGCGATAAGCGGCTTTTTAATTTCGTAAGCGTTTAAAAGCTTTAAGGTGCGCCGCGTATCCTCACAATAAATTTCGTCTACCGAACGGAGGATTTCCAATGCGCGAAGAGTTATATCGCCAAGATTGCCTATAGGCGTTGCTACAAAATATATCATACCGTGCCGCCTCCGTTTTCGCGCGAGTTTACTATATCGGGCAAAATTTCAATCGAAGGCTTGCCGCCTTTTACCGCCTCCGCCATAACGGCGTAAGGTGCCTGCCCCGTGCCGCCGCGTATAAACTGCATTCTTTTAGGTTCAAGCCCGTTGGCCTTTAAAATATAAAACATTTCCGCCAGCCTGTCCGCGCGGTTTATTATATCCAGCCTTCCGCCGAATTTAAGTTTTTTTGCCGCAACGGCTATAATTTCGGGTAAAGTAACAGTAATTTCCTTGCGGCAAATAGCCTTTTCGTACGAAATATTATCAAAGCCGCCGCGCTCGTAAGGCGGATTGCATAAAATAAGGGAAAATGCGCCGTCGTATTCCGCGCCTATATCCTGCACCCTGCCTTCGATTACGTCCGCGTTAAATCCGTCAGCCTCCGCCGTCCGCCTTGCCATATCGGCAAGCGCGGGCTGCAGCTCGAACAGAGTGAGATGCGAAACGTGCGGATTAAGGCATAAAAAATGATAACCCACGGCTCCGCACCCCGCGCAGAAATCGGCGACGTTGTCCTTTAATTTGCCTTTTGCAAAGCGCGACAAAAGAATACTGTCCGAAGTAAAACGGTACAGCGAAGCGTTTTGAATTATAATTTTACCTTCGAATAGAGTTTCGGCGCATTCGCCCTGTTTTAACAGCATATAAGTTATAAAAAGAACGGGGCGCACTTTGCGCCCCGTTCACCCTTTTATTAATTATTCGGGTTTGATTGCACCGGTAGGGCAACCGTCTTCGCACGCACCGCAATCGATGCAGACGTCGGGATCGACAACATACTTGTCGGGACCTTCGGAAATTGCGCCTACGGGGCAGGTAGCAGCGCATGCGCCGCAGCTTACACACTCGTCCGTAACTACATGTGACATTATGATACTCCTCCATAATTGTATTTTACAAACGACTGCCGCCAGCCGTTTTGATTCTCGTTTATTATATCATATTTATTACGCGCTGTAAAGGGGTAGAACCAAATTTTTTGCTTCTTTACGCGCGGGGCGCGCCGCCGTTGCCGCCCGAAGGCGGTGTTGCGCCGTCCGGTTTTGCGGGCGCGCGGAACTTTTTATCCCCTTTGCGCCTGTTTTTACCGTTGAATTTCGCCCCGTCTTTTTTATGCTCGGCGCCACCGTTGTTTTCGGGGCGTGAGTTACCGCCGTTTGCGCCGTTGTCGCGCTTTTCGCGGGGCTTGCCGCCGTTATCCTCGCGGCGGGTTTTATTTTCGCCGTTATTCCCACGCTTTTCGCCGCGGTTGTCTTTACGGTCGCGCTTATTAGAATTTTGGGGTCTGTCGTGCCTGTCCCCGCGCTTTTCGCGGTTTTCGCGCCCCTCTTTAGGGCGTCTGTCCGGCTGTCCGCCGCCGTCGGCTACGCCTGCGGACGCCTGCTCATCTTTCGGCGTTTCTTCCTCTTCTTCTCCAAAATCTTCCTTACCCATAACAACGTTGCCGCGCATAAATCGTATTTCGTCCACTCCGAAATCGTGATACGAAACCGCGTCGTTCTGCTCGATTTTAACCTTGCACTGCATTTTGAGCATATTTACGTTTACAACGGTGCCCTTGCCGTTGGGTGTTTCCACCTCGCCGCCCAGTTTAGGCACTTTTTTGCACGCTTCCGAATAGTAATCGTTTTCATACGCAAGGCAGCACATAAGCCTGCCGCACAGCCCGGAAATTTTACCAGGGTTCAGCGATAGTCCCTGATTTTTTGCCATCTTAACGGACACCTTTTTAGGCTCGGACATACAGCCTATGCAGCAGCATTCCCTGCCGCAGGGCGCAAGACCGCCCGTAAGTTTTATTTCGTCGCGTATGCTTATCTGCCTAAGCTCTATGCGCATATGGAAGGCAGACGACAGATCTTTGATAAGCTCGCGGAAATCCACGCGGCTTTCGGACGTGAAAAAGAAAACCACCTTGCTGCCGTCGAAAGCAAATTCGCAGTCGACCAGTTTCATTTCCAGCCCGCGCGCGGCTATCTTCTCCTGCGCGGTTTTCATCGCTTCACCGCGCCGTTCACGGTTGCGCGCAACCTGTTCTTCGTCGCGCTGAGTGGCAATACGCACCACCGGTTTAAGCGGAGTTACTATTTCGCTGTCCTCAACCTCGCATTCGGGCTGAACTACTGTGGCGTATTCCAGCCCCTTGGCGGTTTCCACCACAACGCCCATACCTTTCTGATATTCGTCTTTACCGTTAGGCGCGAAATAATACGGCTTACCGCCGCTTTTAAATTTTACACTTACTACTTTAATCATTTAATACCTTATAATCACGCCGTCTTATATGCCCGCCTGGTTTCTTTCCGCGACGCGAAGAAGGAAATCGTATAAAAGCGAAGAAAAATTTGCGTTGAATTTTATATCGGCTAAAGCGCCGTTTATGCTTTCAACGGCGTATATTGCCGCGCCTTTTTTAAGCGCGCCTTCGTATCCGCCGTTAGTTGCGTATCTTTTAATTTCTATGAAATATAACCTCTGCATTTCGGCAAGCAGTTCTTTTTTATATTTGAAATCACCGTATTTCAGCGCTGCCGAAACGGCCTTTGCCACGCTGTTCGCCGCGCAGATTTGCTTTGCCGCGGCCGCGGTTTCTTCATACCAGCCGCCGCCCAGCATATCCTGCGCAACCCCCAGCACTCCGCCGCAACAGCCCGCCACGCTTTCGTTAAGCGCGTTATCACCCGCACGTCTTAAAGCGCCGTATATCTCTAGAGGAGTAAAAGGCGGAATTTCCAAAAGTTTTACGCGCGATTTAACCGTATCCAGTACGGGCGCCAGCGCCGTTGCTCCCAAAAGAAAATATACGCCTGCCGGCGGCTCTTCCAACACCTTTAAAAGCTTGTTCTGAAAAATGGGCGAGGCGTTGTTGAAATCGGATACGACGTACAGTTTTTTATCGTATTCCAACGGTTTCATTGCCGAATCTTCCACTATTTCCGCCGCTATGTCGGCGGTAAGTTTACCTTCCGCGCGGGGATAAATTTTCAAATCGGAAAGGCTTTCGGAGAATATCAGCCTGCCGTTGCGGTCGTTTTTATCGGCGCCGAAAAACACCAGAGCAAACAGCTTTAACGCGGCGCGCAGATTGCGCCCGTCGGCAAAGTACAGCATATATGCGTGCGAAAGCCTTTGTTTAATTTTATCGCCGCAAAATATTTTGTACGCCGCCGTGTTGTTAATTAACTGTTCCATAATTTTAAAATGATTTATTCGCGCACCGCCGAAAAGATTTAAAAAAGATATTTTTAAATTAATTTGCGCGGTAGCCTGTTAAATAATTTGCTTTTCTTTAAGCAAAGCAAAAATTTTTTCCGCCGTTTCGTACTTGGTTCCGCCGCATTCAACGGCGCATATGCGCGAATATTTTTGCAGCAGCGACAGATATCCCCCGTATACTTTTTTATGAAACGAAAGCCCCTGTTTTTCCATACGGTCGTTTAAATCGGCGCCGTGCTTTCTTTCGAAGGCCTTATCGGGCGAGATATTAAGAAACACCGTTAAATCGGGCGGGTAATCGTTAAGCGCCGCGCTGTTTATTTCGGCAACGTATTTTTCACCCAGCCCGCGCGCCGCGCCCTGATATGCGAGCGAAGAATCGACATATCTGTCGCAGATAACCAGCGTGCCCGCAGCAAGCGCCGGTTCCACTATCTCTTTCAGGTGCTGTATGCGCGCAGCGGCGTACAGCAGCGCTTCGCATTCGTCGCACATACTTTCGTTGCCGCCGTCCAGAATAATTTTTCTTATCTGTTCGGCAACGTCGCTTCCTCCCGGTTCGCGCGTGACTATGAAATTTACGCCAGCCGCCGTAAGCTTTTCCCCTAACAGCCTTATCTGGGTGCTCTTGCCCGAGCCTTCGCACCCTTCGAAAGTAACAAATTTGCCCCTCATTTTTTTACCACTTTTATCTTTCCGTCTTCTATACCGAACGTTTTGTTTGCCTTTAACAGCGCGTTTACCGCCTGCTCGCTTATCATTTCCCCCGCAATAACCACGGGAAGGCAAGGAGGCGTTATCCCCGCGTTATCGGCGCACATTCTGCCTGCCGCCTGTTTTAAAGGCACATACTCGGTTTTATGACGGTAAGCATACAAAAAACTGTACGTCCTGTCTGCCGCGGGGACCGAAGGCACGTCTTTATAGGTGTTTTGCAATTTTTTCTGCGCGCATACCCACAAAAGAGTGTTTTTGAATTCGTTTATATGGAAAGGCTCTACCGAAGGCGAAAGATAAAACAGGATATACCTGCCGTCGTTGAATTCGGGATAAATGCCCTTCTTTGCAAAAATTTCTTCCGCAAGATAAGGCGAAATACCCAAAGGTTTGAAATCGACGGCGAATTTTGTCCAGTCCTGCGAGGGATACAAAGTTATTCCCTCCAGCCCCGATTTCAATTCGTTGACGACGTTCAACGCGCGCTGCAGATATTTTGGATTGTTTACAAAATATTTAACGCCGTATTCCACGCTTGCCATAACCGGAAAGCTGGGCGACGTGGTGCGGAATATGCCCAGCGCCTCCTCCGCGCGCGAAATAAGCGCCGAATTATTTACGCACACAACCGCGCCCTGCGTTAAAACGGGCAAGGTTTTGTGCGCGCCGTCTACCCACATATCCGCATAAACGCCCGCGTATCCCGACCTGTTTTCGCCGAGAGCGAGATGCGTGCCGTGCGCACCGTCGGCAAACAGCAGCCTTTCGTACTTTTTAAGAATTTCGGCATATCTTTCAAGCGGCGCTATATTGCCGTAGTAGTCGGGCGAGGTTATAATCATACCGGCAATATTCACGTCGTTGACTATAAGCGTTTCGATAAGTTCTGCAGGCGGAGGCAAAAGAACACCGTTTTCTTCGGCGCCCTGCACGATTACGGGCTCTAAATTAAGCAATCTGCACGCATTAAATACGCTTTTGTGCGAATTGCGCGGCACGATTATTTTATTGCCGTAAGCGGCGGCGACAAACATCATAGCCATAACTCCCGACGAAGAGCCGTCGGTTGTTATATAAGCTTTTTTTGCGCCGAGAATTTCTGCGATATCCTCCTGCGCTTTTTTTATTGCGCCCGAAGGACAGCCTAAATCGTCGGTAATATCCAGCTCGGTAAAATCGATTGCCGAAACGGGGAACTGCGATTTAAAATCGCCCGAATTTTTATGCCCCGGCATATGCAAACGGTTTTTATCTTTGCCCTTTATTTTATTTAGTTGCGATAAAATTTCGTATTTATAATTCATAGTCGGTTTAATGCGGAATCTAATGTCAATTACCCCGAATCAAGGTAAACGCTTGCGCAATTTTCGGTCTGCAAGTATAAACTTTGCGTTTTATATTACTTTTTAGGTTTCATTGTGGGAAATAAAATTACGTCCCTTATGGTGGAACTGTCGGTTAACAGCATAACCAAACGGTCTACGCCCATACCCAATCCGCCCGTGGGGGGCAAGCCGTACTCCAGCGCAGTTATAAAGTCGTCGTCGACCTGCGCGTTGCATCCCGGTTCCTGCGCCCTTTTGGCGGCAACCTGCCTGACAAACCTCTGCTTCTGGTCGATAGGGTCGTTCAGCTCGGAAAATGCATTGCCGAATTCGTGTGCGCAGATAAAATATTCGAACCTTTCGGTAAATAAGGGGTCGGAAGGCTTGCGCTTTGCCAAAGGCGAGTTTTCTACGGGATAATCGTAAATTACGGTGGGCTGAATCAACTTATCTTCCACAAACGCTTCGAACAGTGCTATAAGAACGTGACCCTTTGTTGCGCTTTCTCCCTCGGGAACGTCGCAATTAAGCGCTTTTGCCGCGGCGCGCGCGGCGCCGTCGTCCGCCCACGAATCGTAATCGGCGCCGCAATACTTTTTAACCGCCTCTTTCATCGTAAGCCTTTCCCATTTCTTGCCCATGTCTATGGCCGTTCCCTGATAACTGATTTGCGTGCAGCCGCACACCTTTTCGGTAACGGTTTTGTACAGGTCTTCTATTAAATCCATCATACCGAAATAATCGGTATAAGCCTGATACATTTCAATAGAGGTAAATTCGGGGTTGTGGAAGGCGTCCATACCCTCGTTGCGGAATATTCTGCCCACCTCGTACACCTTTTCCAGCCCGCCGACGATTAACCGTTTAAGATAAAGTTCGGTTTCTATGCGGAGATACATATCGATATCCAGCGCGTTGTGGCGGGTTTTGAAGGGGCGCGCAGCGGCGCCTATTTCAAGCGTGGTCAATACGGGCGTATCCACCTCCAGATAACCCAGATTATCGAGATACGCGCGTATTTCCTTTAAAATTTTCGAACGCGCTATAAATGTCTTTTTAACGTCGGGATTGACAATCAAATCCAAATCGCGCTGGCGGTACCTTATGTCGGCATTGGTTAAACCGTGCTGTTTTTCGGGAAGGGGCAACAGCGCCTTGGAAAGCATTTCTATACCCGTGCAGTGCACCGAAATTTCGCCCGTCTGCGTTTTGAACACAAAACCTTTTACGCCTACGATATCGCCGATATCGTAATCTTTTTTAAACGAGGCGTACTCTTCCTCGCCCACGTCGTCGCGGCGGACGTAAATCTGAATAAGCCCTTCGCGGTCGGAAACGTGGCAAAAGCTTGCCTTGCCCATTATACGGCGGCTCATAAGCCTGCCGGCAATAGAAACCTCTTTACCCTCAAGCCCGGCGAACTTATCTTTGACCGATTTAGAATTTTCGCTTACCGCATACTTGGTTTTTTCGTAAGGGTTATTGCCCTCTGCCGTAAGCTTTGCAAGCTTTTCACGGCGGATTTGCGCCTGTTCTATCAGTTGAGCCTGCTCTTCCTCTTCGGTAAGCGGCGTATTGTTTTGTGTGTTTTGCATAAATTTACCCTGTTATAATGCGTATTTTAATTAAATATCCCGGCCGGCAAACCCCGTATGCCCTGCCGCCCGCGGCAATATTTTCCGTTGCCCGCAACGGCATACCGCCGACGGTTTTTTATACCGGCGCGATATTTATTTTATTGCCATAATCTTCAATTTGTAACTGCTGCCGTCGGGGCAGGACACGGTTACCACGTCGCCCTTTTTCCTTCTCATAAGCGCGCTGCCTACAGGCGATTCGGAAGAGATTTTATTTTGCATAACGTCGACGTCTGTCACCGAGGTTATGGTATAAACCTCTTCGTCGCCGAATTCCTCGTCGCGCACGGTTACTTTCGAATCGAGATGAACAAAAGAATTATCGTTTATTTCTTCCTGAATAACCGCGTTTTTTATCTGATATTCCAGTTCGGCTATCTTCCCTTCGTTAGAACGCTGTTCTTCTCGCGCCGCGTCGTATTCGGCATTTTCGGAAAGGTCGCCGTGCGAACGCGCTTCGGCAATTCTTTCAATTATTTCCGGACGCTTAACTTTTACAAGATTGTCAAGCTCGGCAACGAGCGCGTCGTAATTTTTTTTAGTCATTACAAATTGTTGGTCAGCCATCTATATTACCTCTTTCGCCGTTTTAGCGGCATAAATTTGTTATTTTTATTAAAATACGCGTTCCGTTTCCGAAACGCGTACATTATTATATAGTACTTTGTTTTGTTTGTCAAATGTAAATACCCCTGCGTTTGACGTATTAAGGCTAAATATATTTAACCGGATTCGCCTGCTTTTCTAACCTTTATCAGATAAATTCCCCACGAAATCGCTTATTCGGCCTATCGCTTCGGTTAAATTTTCCTGCGAGGTTGCATACGAACAGCGCACATGCATTTTGCCCGCGTCGCCGAACGCCGTACCCGGCACCACAGCAACCTTACGTTCGCGGAGCAGCCTGTTGGCGAACTCTTCGCCGTCCAGCCCCGTGCTTTCGATAGAAGGAAACACGTAAAACGCGCCTTTAGGCTGAAAACATTTCAGCCCTAGGGAGTTGAATGCGTTTACCATAAATCTACCGCGGCGCGCATATTCGGCGCGCATTTCCTCCACGACAGAAAATCCGTCGGCAAATCCTTCGCCCAAAGCCGCCGCCGCGGCGTGTTGCGAAACGCGGGGCGCGCACATTATTCCGTACTGATGAATTTTGAAAATGGCGTCGTCTATTTCCGCTGGCGCACACACGAAACCCACGCGCCAGCCGGTCATCGCAAAAGCCTTGGAAAATCCGCTTATTACCACCGTTCGCCCCCGCATATTGCCAAGCGAAGCTATTGAAACGTGCCTGCCGACGTATGTAAGTTCGGCATAAATTTCATCTGAAATTACAAGCAAATCGTGCTTTTCAATAACGGGAATAAGCGCTTCCAACTGCTCTTTGGTCATAATGGCGCCGGTGGGATTATTGGGATAGGCAAGGATTAACGCCTTGGTGTTTGCCGTTACCGCGGCCTCTATCTGCGCGGGGGTAAGCACGAAATCGTTGTCCGCCGTGCACTGCACCGCCACTGGAGTGCCACCCGCCAAAGTTACCGTGGGCGCATATGAAACATAGCAAGGTTCGGGCACAAGAATTTCATCGCCCTCACCGCAGATTGCGCGCAGCGTTAAATCGATTGCCTCGCTTGCGCCGACTGTTACCAGAGTATGTTCGGGGTCGCAGACAACGCCGAATCGCTCGGCCATATATCTGCAGATATTTTCGCGCAGTTCGGGCAATCCGCGGTTACCGGTATACTGCGTAAGCCCGCGCTTTATCGACCGCACAGCCGCGTCGCGAATATACCAGGGCGTAACGAAATCGGGTTCGCCTACGCCTAACGAAATAGCGCCCTCCATCTCCTGTACGATATCAAAAAATTTTCTTATACCGCTCGGCTTTAAACCCGCCGCGCGTTGGTTAACGAAACTTCTCATAATTATTTATTCGGTTATATTAACAGCAGCGCCGTTAAGGCTGCACAGACAGCCTGCCCTCTTCGCTCTTTTTCATAAGCGCGCCTTCTACTTTATATTTTTTCAAAATAAAGTGGGTAGCCGTAGACAAAACGCTGTCGTAAGTGGATATACGCTCGGAAACGAAGCGCGAAACGCTTTTAAGCGATTTGCCCTCTACGATAACCGCCAAATCGTAACCGCCGCTCATAAGATACAAATTTTTAACCTCTTCGTGCTCGGCAATTTCGCGCGCAATCGCATCGAATCCCTCGCCCTTTTGCGGCGTTACTTTCACCTCGATAAGCGCTTCAACCTTGTTGTCGTCGATATTGTCGGCATTGACTATCGCAGTGTATTTTACTATAACACCCTGTTGTTCAAGTTTTTTAACCTCGTCTTTCGCCTGCGCCTCGCTTATTCCCAGCATTGCCGCAAGCCTACCTGCGGTTATGCGCGAATCCGCCTCGAGTATAGCCAGTATATCCTTTTCAATTCCTTCCATTAAGGTCACCTCTTCCGCCGGAATATCCGCCGGCAGTTATATTTTAACTTTTTTTACCCCGCATGTCAATTTACCTACGCGCAATGCGTTTACTTTTTATGCGGTTTTTAGTAAAATGGTAATATGTTTAAAATTTGGGCGAAAATTATTAAAGACGGAAAAATAGAAAAACAACTTACCTACAAACGTGCAGATAAGTTTACTTACGGCGATTTTTTTAACTACCTTGCCGATATTTGCGAAGGCCTTGACATTGCCACGCCCGTACTTTTGAAAACGCACATTTTCAACTATGCCAAATTCAACACAGTACGCTTTCTTCCGCGCGACTTTGCCGAAAGCGTGGATTTCGACAGGCTGGTTTTGGACAATATAGTTGTATAAATTAAAACGCGGTTTAAGTCACTGTAACTTTGTTTAATTTACATAAATATATAATGCGGGCGCATACTTTTTGTATGCGCCTTACTTGTTTAATTTGCACAATAAATTTAATTATCCTGGGCATATGCGGGGGTGTTTTCGCTTTTTCGGGATTTAACCTGCTGCTGTTTTTATGCTTTAACAACTATACGGCGATGCGGTGTTTTCTTGCCGTTGCGTTTGTATCCGCCCTGTTCGTAATTTACTCGCTGGCGGTTTTCAAACCGTATAAAGGACTGAAATAACAGCAATATACCGCGTTTCTCCCGCCCTCACGGTAATATCAGGTATTATTTATTATAACGCTTACGCCGGTAGCGGCGTCCTGATAGGTCATCCAATACCCCGCGCCGTCCCCGGTGGGCACGAAACTTGCGCAATCTTTTAAGCTGGGCGGCGGATTTTTGCCGTCAGCTGCCGGCACGCCGTAGCAGATATAGCGCGGCTTGCCTTCAACCTTTAACACGCCGAATACGTAAAATCTGTTTTCGCCGTAATTTATTTTTGCAAACCTGCTGCCTTCCATGGCGCGCTCAAGCGCGGGCTCGGACGGATAATTTGAAAATATGCGCCTTATATCCATTTCCATACGGCTGTAAAAATCGCCGCCTGCAAGCCCTCCCGTTAAGGGCTCTTTAATTATACTGTCGGCCGCGGCTTCGTCTACGCCGCTTTTTTGCGGGCCTTCGACAGCGCCAGAATTCTTTTCATCTTCGCCGCCTGCAAACCGCTCTTCCTTTTGCGTTTCAGCCGCGCATACAGCGGCACTGCCTTCAACAGTATCTTCATAATAATTTACCTCCGCAATAGCTTCGTCGTCGTACGCAGCGCCACCCTTCGGCGGGCGTATATTTTCCAGCTTGGTCATCTCCTGTTTTAAATCGGGCAGAGCGCAAGCCATTTGTCCGCACGCCGCGCTTGCTACCGGCGCCACGGTATTATGGCAAAAGCATACCAGAAAGGCAAAACCCGACGACAGGTTGAAATCGCCCTCGCCCTCGTAGGAAAGCCCCTCGAAAGTAACGGTGTTAAGCCCGTCGGTTATGCCCAGAACATACCTACCCTCGGTAAGCGGCGCAAAGTTGATAAGCGAAACTTCCACCTTTATAAAGCCCGCGTAAGTTTCGCATTTGACAAGCCCCGACACGGCGCCGCCGTCGGCGGAAAAACCGCCCTTAACCTGTTTTATAACGGCAATTTTTTTTACGTAAGCCGACAAAGCTTTACCCCCTTTTTAATGCGGAATACGGTAATCCCGAACCGCTCCGTTAAAACAAAAATGCGAAAACGGCGCGGAATTTTCGATTACTTTTAATAATGATAATATTATAAGATAAAAAGAAATATTCTAATTATGTAATAAAAAAAGTAATATTGTCATATTCGTAGTCAGCGGGAGAGCGTCTTTTTAGCTAAAGAGGCGTTTTTACACGAATTTTGCATTAAAATATTTGCTTTTACACAGAAATTTTGATATACTTGTATAAGTGGAAATTTTGTTCCGCGCAAATTATAAAATTAAAACCTGTATTTTTTAAGGAGATATAATATGGCACTTACCAAAAATCAGAAAATTCTCGATTTCGTTAAAGAAAGCGCAGAACTTGCCTGCCCCGACAAAATAGTTTGGGTTGACGGCAGCCAGACACAGATTGACGCGCTTAGGAAGGAAGCCGTTGTTTCGGGCGAACTTATAAAACTTAACCAGTCTCTTCTTCCCGACTGCTACCTTCACAGAACCAAAGTAAACGACGTTGCCCGCGTAGAGGACAGAACATTTATATGCACTAAAAATAAGGAAGACGCAGGCCCCATAAACTATTGGATGGACCCTAAACAGGCGTACGAACTGTGCGCAGAGATTGCGCGCGGCTCGATGAAAGGCAGAACGATGTATGTTATCCCTTACTCTATGGGCGTTGTAGGCAGCGATTTTGCCAAATACGGCATCGAGGTTACCGACAGCATTTACGTCGTACTGAATATGTGCATTATGACGAGAGTTGGCAAAGAGGTTTTAACCGCGCTGGGCAAAGACGGCAGCTTTATTAAAGGCTTCCACGCAAAATGCAACGTTGAAGCGGAAAACAGATATATAATGCATTTCCCCGAAGACAACGCCATAATTTCGGTTAACTCCGCTTACGGCGGCAACGTGCTTTTAGGCAAAAAGTGCTTTGCTCTTCGTATTGCTTCCTACCTTGGCAAATACGAGGGCTGGATGGCGGAACATATGCTTATTTTAGGCGTAACTTTCCCCGACGGCAGCAAAAAATACGTGGCGGCGGCTTTCCCCTCCGCATGCGGCAAAACCAATCTGGCAATGCTTATTCCCCCCAAACACTACCTTGAAAAAGGGTACAAAATAGAATGCGTAGGCGACGATATCGCCTGGATACGCGTGGGTAAGGACGGAAGACTTTGGGCGGTTAACCCCGAAAACGGTTTCTTCGGCGTTGCCCCCGGCACGAACGACCACTCTAACCCCAACGCTTTGGCGGCAACCAAGCGCGGCACCATTTTTACAAACGTTGCGCTTAATACCGACGATATGACCGTTTGGTGGGAAGGACTTAATAAAAACCTGCCCGAACACTGCATAGACTGGACGGGCAAACCCTGGAGCCCCGCTAAGTTTGACAAGAAAGACAAAGCGACCTATGCTGCCCATCCCAACTCGCGTTTCACAGCACCCGCAAGAAATTGCCCCTGCGTTTCGCCCGATTTCAATTCGAAGGAAGGCGTGCCTCTTTCGGCAATTATCTTCGGCGGAAGAAGAGCTTCCACCACTCCCCTCGTATATCAGTCGCGCGACTGGAACCACGGCGTGTTTATAGGCTCGGCAATGTCGTCGGAAACGACAGCCGCGGCAACGGGCGCCGTTGGCGTACTCCGTCACGACCCGATGGCTATGAAACCTTTCACCGGCTACCATATGGGCGATTATTTCAAGCACTGGATCGATATGGGCAAAGTTGTTAAAAATCCCCCCAAGATTTTCAATGTAAACTGGTTTAGAACGGATAAAGACGGCAACTTTATGTGGCCCGGCTTCGGCGACAATATGCGCGTTTTAGAGTGGATTTTAAGACGTTGCGACGGTACCGTAGACGCCGACGAGACGGCTATAGGCTACGTACCCAAGGCAGAGGATATCGATTTAACCGACCTTGACTACGAAATCTGCGAAGGCAAAAAATTCGGCGTTGAAGAGTTAAAAGAAATTCTTGCCGTAGACAAAGCTAAATGGGCGAAAGAAGCCGAAGAAATAGAAGGTTATTACACCGGCACGATTAAAGACCGCATCCCTTCAGAGCTTATCGAATGCCTTAACACACTTAAAAAGAACTGCAAATAAAGGGAAACTTTGTATATGAGAACAGCCGAAAAAGTGGAAAAATATTTACAGTCAAAAGGCAGAACCGGTTATAAGGTTACGGCGGTCAAATGCCTTACGACAATGTTGTGGAACAATGAAAATATTGTAGACGCCGCGGTGGTAAACGCCAACTATGTAGAAAACTACGATAACGAAACGGCGCCCATTCTCGTTTGCTTTACCGACAAAAACCGTATGCTGATAAGCAGGGAAACAAAGAAGTTGAACCATGGCTTTATATTTACCACGCCTACCTATTATTACAGCGAAGAAGCCATAGAACTCAAATATGTTGCTGCTGAAAAATGCCGCATTCTGGAATATGTGAATACTACTCTCTTCGGAAAGCCCAAACCCGCCGTTGACGGCGATTTAATAGTTGACGATAAAGAAATAATAGTTAACGCTCAGTTAAAGGGACTGAAAACCGTTTACAAAGCTTTAATGTCGTCGATAGAAGATAGTAAATTCAAAGAAAAGAAAAAGGACGGCGGAAAAACTCTTTCCTCACCCCCTCCTGCTTCTCCAACAGGTAACGTTGCGGAAATAAGAAAGCTTTACGAGGACGGAATTATTACTAAAGAGGAAATGATAGACTTAATAAAGAGTTTGGCAAAGTAAAATTAAGCCGCCCCGCTTTTATAAAGCGGGGCGGTAATTTTTTAAATTTAATTCTGAACGTCGTCGGGAAGTTCAAGATTGTCGAAAATAGGGTCGTTTAAAAACTCCGACATACTTATTCCCAACGCGCGGCATATTCTGTAGAGCGTAGTCATGCTTATGCCGGAAACGCTTTTGCTTCTGAATATATTGCTTATGCTCTGAGCTTTAACACCCGGCAATTTACCCAAGGTTTTCTTCTTCATTCCGCGCTCTTTGAGAATGGCTCCCAAACGCGACGCAACCGCTTCTGTAATTGTCATAATAGTTCTCCGATTATCGTATTTCCTTAAAATCATTATACCAAATACAAAAATTTTATCAAGCGTTTTACCGCGCATTTTTTGTGTAAAATGCTCAAATTAGGTGAAATTTTCACTATTTTGCCGCTTTTTTGAATACTTTATCCAACGCCGTCAAATGCTTTTATTTTTCCTCACGAGCCCTTTCTCTGCGTACCTTTATAAGCGTTTATGCTTTAATTAAAATGGTGTTTCATACGGTTATTTAACTTCGGTTAACAGTTATAAATGCGTTTAAACCACACATTAAATAATTGCGGCAGATAAACGACAAAAATTACGGAACGGCAGTTTTTGCCGTTCCGCTGAAAATTATTAATTTCTTTTTTATTATCCGGTAATCCCCTGACAGATTGCAGGCGACGGTTTTTATTCTTCGCCCTTTTCTCCGCCGTTACCCGAATTGCCTAAAAACGTACCGAAATGAATTTCTTTCTTTCCGCCGCTTCTGCCTCCCGAACGGGGCGCTCCGCCCTCGCGCCTTTCGCGGGGCCTTCTTTCGCCTCTGTCGCGTCCGCGCCTGTCACGGTCGCCTCTGCGGTCGTTGCGGTCGCCGTAAGGGCGTTCCTTTCTTGCATCATAAGGCTTTTCGTTATTGGGCACAATAATTACGAATCTTGCGGGTTCTTTGCCGCTGGATATAGTTTTAACCTCTTCGCTTTCGGCAAGAGCAGAATGAATTATACGCCTTTCGTAAGGATTCATAGGTTCGAGAGTTACGCGGCGCTGCCTTTCCACAGCCTTTTTTGCAAGCCTTTCGGCAAGTTCAACCAGAGTTTTTTCCCTGCCGGACCTGTAATTTTCGCAGTCGACGACAACTCTTTTGTATTCGTCCCTGCCAATGTTTGCAACTGCGCCCGCAAGCGTTTGAATGGCGTCTAAAACCTCGCCGTGATGTCCGATAATGTGATTGCTTTCGGTAGAAGTTATGTTAATTTCCAGCTTATCGTCGTCGGAAACTATTTCGCAAACCGAATTCAACTTTAAAATTTGCGTTAATCCGTCGATAAATTCTACCGCCCTGACACCGTCGGAAACCTTTTTTACCATCTTTACGCGCGCTTTAACGCCGCCTATAAGTTTCTTTTTGCCCTCGTCCAGCACGGTTATTTCAACCTGGTCTTCGGTCGTTTGAAGTGTCTGTAAGCCGACCTGTATGGCGTCTTCAACGGTCTTACCGCTGTACACGTTTTTTTCGTCCATCTCTGCTCCTGAATATTACTTTACTTTTTTAACGTTTCTGCTCTTTAATCCGCCGTTTTTACTCTTTTTCTGTTTCTTGCTTAAATACGCGTCAAGTTCGCCTTTCTCTTCCTTCTTTTTAAACCAAACGTCAACGCACTTGTTGATAATAAGCATTGTGACGATGCCGTAAACGGTGTTGGTAATCATATACAACGAGAAAGACGCGCTGTAGAAGAATGAGAATATACCGTAAATGATTGGCATCATAATCATCATCCACTTGTTGGTCTTTGCGCCCGCGCCGTCTACCGTGCCCAATTCGTTAACCGACTTGTTTGCGCGCATAGATATCCACTGTTGCAACAGCATCAGCCCTATTGAAAGAATAATTAAAACGAAATATCCGTTATAGTGCCCTTTCTGCGAGCCCAGCGCCGCGGTTACCTTGTTGTAACTTTCGGCATAATCGTCGCCTATCGAAGCTTTTGTTACGGTAGATTTGAATTTCGAGAAATCGGGTATTTCTTTATTTAACGTGCTGTCGGGATACCAGAGGTTGCGCACCCAAAGGAAACTGTTGTTGTGTCCGCTTTCGTAATGTTTTTTAACTTCCTGCGCAGCGGGTCCTTCCAGATAGTATGAAACGAGAGTGTTTCTGATGGCAACAGCCGTTTCCGTAAGGTTTTCCTCGCCGCCCGCGCCGTTGGTATCGTTTACCTTACTTGAATCGAAATTTCCGTCGTATCCCTTATGTTCTTTTTTATATTCGGTAACTAAATAAGTGAATACGTCCTGAACGCTTTTTTCGTTTGTACCGTAATCTTCGTCGCTGCCTATTTTAACGCTGTTGTAATGGTCGGCGAATTTCTGGTAATTTACGGTATAATCGATAAAATCGGGATTATTTTCGTCGGTAACCAGCGTTAAAAATCCGTCGGGATTATTTTCGTCTATAACGTACGTTTGCACAACTCCGTTATATACCTTTACCATTTCGTTATAATTTTTTAAATTTGCGTACTGCGAATAAGTTGAAAACGCGTTAAAGACTATGATGAATATGACAAGCGAAACAATCATAGGAAGGCAAGCGCCCAACATGGAATATCCGCTTTTTTTCTGCAGTTCCACAACCTTTTGGTTGTACATATTTTTATCGTTGGCATACTGCTTTTGCAGTTTTTCCATCTGAGGACGCATACGCTCCATAATAAGAGCCTGCTTTTTTCCTTTAATGCGCGAATAAATATCGAGAGGCAATACGATAGTCTTTAAAATAAGTGTGAACACGATAATGCCCACGCCGACTACTCCTATCCCCTCGATAAGAATACGTATAAGCTGACCTATCCAGTTTAGCCCTACGTCGTTTATTGCCTTGATGCCGTAGCCCAAGGTTCCGCTTTCTGCCAATAAATTATACATTAACCGAAATTAAAAGGGTTATAAAACCCATTTTACCTTAAAATAATTTTCGGGCGCGGGGTTGTACCCGCCCTTGGAAAAGGGGTTGCATCTTAAAATACGCCAAATACCCAAAATTACCCCTATTATAAATCCGTAATTGTTTATGCAGCGGAGAGTATACTCCGAACAGGTAGGTTCGTAAAGACAGGTATGACGGGAAAAATGCTTCTGATAAAAAACTATCAGATGCATAGCCGTTATTTTAAGCCACAACCACGGTTTAAATATTGCCCATCTGTCGTACGAAAATAAAAATTTCACTTTATTTCCATAGCTCTAAAACACGTTAAAAGGCTTTGTTTCATATCCTTAAAGCTGTAACTCTCGCATACTTTAGGCAATATCACAAGCGAATAGCTGCCGTTTAACTTTTCCAAACATTCTGAAAAAGCGGCGCGGACAAGCCTTTTTATACGGTTGCGTTTAACGGCTTTTCCGTGCTTTTTGGAAACGGCTATTCCCATAACCGTTTTTCCGCTGCAGTAATTATAAATTACAGTAAGGTATTTTGAATAAACTTTTTTACCTTTTTTGAAAAGCCTTTGAAAATCGGCGTTTTTTTTAAGCCTTGCGTATTTCATCTATACCCGAACCTGAATTTACCGATATCCGCCTTTGTGTACCGGCAAAACATCTAAAGTATAGGTTTACCGATATACCCTTATTATGCGCTGAGCTTTTTTCTACCCTTGTTTCTTCTTCTTTTTAAAACTTTCCTGCCCGCAGTCGAAGCCATACGCTTTCTGAAACCGTGAACTTTGCTTCTCTGTCTTTTCTTAGGCTGATAGGTTCTTTTCATTTTTATTTACTCCGTTTTGGTTTATTTATTATTTTATCTGATAACGCGCGATTAAATTTTTAACATTAAAAATGAAATATCGGCGTCACGATGTTATTTTATAATTTTTTTAATTGTCAAGTCAAGCGTTATTCGTCGTCCTTACGGGCAAAATTAAATATAATACGTCTTTATTGCATTTATTTTCGCAAATAAACGGCTGAACAGAATTGTTAAACGATATAACTATCTCTTCTTCGCCGGTGGCGTTTATTGCTTCGGTAATGAATTTCGAATTCATTGCAATCTTCAAATCCTTGCCCTGAACGTCGGCTTTTACGGGTTCGTTTACATTGCCTATTTCCGAATTAGACGAAATTTCCACTTTACCCTGACCTATATCCATAATGATAAGGCTGTTTCTGTCGCCGCGCACCAGTATAGCCGCGCGCTCGATTGAAGCTTTTAACATTTCACGTTCTACCGTAACGGTTGTAAGATAGGTTTTGGGAATAATGTTGTCCTTTTTTATAAAATCGCCGTTATAAAGGCTGGAAGTCAAAACGG
Organism: uncultured Clostridia bacterium; assembly: GCA_947053545.1. GTDB lineage: Bacteria > Bacillota > Clostridia > Christensenellales > Borkfalkiaceae > Coproplasma. The sequence goes on along the minus strand of CAMRSY010000002.1, from coordinate 80,141 downwards.
TATCTTCCACACAGACAAGCAAAACACCCCTTTTAATTTTAAGTTCCGTTTCACCGCCGTCGGAAGGAAGCATCTTTTCTATTTCGTTAAGCGTTCTTGCAGGGCAAATTATTTCCAAATCCCCCGTAGAAGATATAACTTTTCCCTTTGCGGTTGCAAGACGAAAACCGTCTAAAGCCGTAACGCAAACGTCGTTGCCCGAAACTACTATCTGACAGCCTTTTAATATAGGGCGCGAATCGTCTGTAGCACAGCAAAACGACGTTGAAGAAATAAGTTTTTTAAGCTCGTCCGTCTTTAAAACCACCGAATTGTCGTTTACGTCGGTATCTACCTTGGGAAAATCGTCGGCGGAAAGCACCTGCATACAGGTTTGGCTGTCTGCATAAATTATGTCCATCTTTCCGTTCTTTGCGGAAAGAGTTATTTGTACTCCCTCCAGTTTTTTAATGAAATCGGAAAAGAATTTGCCGGGTACGCAAATTTCCCCTTCCTCGCAAATTTCCGCTTTTATCTTCTTTTGAATAGCTATTTCACCGTCGGTCGCAGTTAAAGTAATGGTATCGTTTTTGGCCGAAATTTTAATACATTCCATTACGGGAACGGTAGTTCTGGAAGCGCATGCCTTTATAACTTTTAAAACCGCTTCGGACAAATCTATTCCTTCGCAAATAATTTTCATACAAGCCCCTTTTTGTAAAAATATATTAAAGTATTTATTTTATAATTATTTTTAATTAACGGTAGTATTATTAGTAGGGAACGGTTGAATTGTAGATAAACTGTCCATACGTAAATTAATACCTTAAACATAATAACAAAAATAGCTGAAAAATGCAACAAAATAAGCTTATTTTAAAAGTTTTGAATACACTTTCTTTTAAAAATTATTGTTGGAAATTAAGTTGATAAACGGTTGATAAGTTGATAAATTAAAATTTGAAAGTTATATAAAAAAAGCGTTTTTGACGGATTTTGTAAAATTTGCAACTTATCGACAGCAGATTGTCAACCGGTAGATAACTTATTGTACAATTAAACGGTTTTATTAAAAAGCTTGAACATAAAATTATTGTGTGCTACAATAAACGGGATATGGAATGTTCCGGATACGAAAAAATTTTATACGGCGAACTTAAAGAAAGGTACGAACTTTTTAAAAATATTCTTCTCGAATATAATAATAAGTTCAATTTAACCGCGATAACCGACGAAAAGGATATTTATTTAAAACATTTCCTCGATTGCATGGCGGGTGATATGTTATTCGAAAGGAAAGCAAAAGTTATTGAAATAGGTTCGGGCGGGGGATTTCCTTCCGTTCCTTTAAAAATTTTAAGGGATGACCTGCAGTTTACACTGGTGGAAAGCACGGGAAAAAAATGCGTTTATTTAAACGCGGTTGTCGATAAGTTGAATTTATCTTGTGTAAAAGTTGTTAACGCACGTGCGGAAGAGCTGGCGAAGGACAAAAATTACCGCGAACAATTCGACGTTGCTACTGCGCGCGCAGTGGCGCGGCTTAATACTTTGGCTGAATACTGTATTCCTTTCGTAAAAACGGGCGGTAAATTTATAGCCTATAAAGGGGATTGCGGTGAAGAGCTGAAAGAAGCGGAAAAAGCTTTTGAAATATTGGGGGGAGAACTTGAAAAGGTTGAAAAGTACGAGCTGCCCAACGGAGAAAAAAGAACTTTAATAGTTGTAAACAAAATTAAAAAAACGCCCGAAAAATATCCGCGCGGTCAGGGAAAAGAAAGAAAATGCCCGCTGATTTAATTAAAAATATAGATAAAACGTGCGCTTTTACCGGACACAGAAATTTAGGCGGCGATTTGGACACCGATTATCTTGTAAAAGTTTTAAAAGAATTTATTGACGGCGGTTATGATACCTTTTTGTGCGGTATGGCTGCAGGTTTCGATTTGCTTGCTGCGCAGACGGTTGCGGGATTGAAAGAAAATTATCCGCATTTAAAACTTATAGCCTGTATTCCGTGTGAAGGACAAAGCAGATATTTTAGCGCGGAAGAAAAGAAAAAATACGACGAAATTTTAAAAAACTGCAATCAGGTAAAAGTTTTGAACGGTCGGTATTACAAAGGGTGTATGCAGATGCGAGACAGGTTTATGGTTGATAACAGCAGCCTTCTTATAGCGTACAGGCGCACGAATACGGGAGGAACGCATTACACCGTAAAATACGCGTTATCGCAGAATAAAAAAATATGTTTAATTTAATAAAAGCGGAGCGGTTTTAACCGCTCCGCTTTTTATATAAAATTAACTGTAAACGTAAGAGGAATAATTTCGTTATTAACGTCGTTATACTGTATATTTATTTCCGTAGTGATACCTTTATTTTGTCCTTTTAAAGAATAAACGATTAATTTACGGTCGTCGATATATTCGCTAATATTTAAATTTATCGCCTTTATATCGAACGTTAATTTAAGTTTATCGTTATTTAAGGTTAAGGGACCGTAAGAACCGTTATTTGTATCGTTGCCTGTAACGTTGTAGATAACTGATATTTCTAGTTTATATGCGGTGTTTTGATGAAGTGATAAAACGTTATTTTCCGAGCTGTAATCGAAAGCCCCGTAAATTTTTTTATCAGAGGCATCTTTAATTGTACACTGAATAAAAGTTCGTTTGACGGGCAGATTGTTTTTACGTGAACAGCTTGCCCAAAATCCGGGAATAGCGGAAAGCAATACTATTATACATAAAACGAAAACTAATATAACCGCTACAACTATTAAAATTTTTTTTTCATATTTAAGGTGAGTGCCTTGTTATATTTTACAATTACATTATATAGAGACTATAGAAACAAGTCAATGGCAAAGTTTAAAAATTAAATGTTCCGCTATGTGTATAGCGGAACATTTTTTTACTTTCTTTTAAACCTATTTATAATATCCGCGATAATCGAGCGGTATTCCACGTCGGCGCTTGCCGAGGTGAAACAAAGCGGCGGATATATTACGCACCACCAGTTGTCGCCCGTACCGGAACCTAATTCGACGATAAGCGCGTCGTAAACTCCTTCTTCCAAAGTTAAATCGCCGTAAACGCGGGTGGGAAATTTTTCTTCCCTTATTTGGGCGCGTGCTCCGTAATTATAGCCGCGCTGTTTTAAAGCCTTGTCGCATACCTTTTCTATTTCGGGTAAAATTTCTTTCATAACGTTTACGGCAGTCTGCTTGTCTACGCATTCCTTTATGTAAGGAGTAACGAATTTTACCACCTCGTCCTTAACTTCGTATTTTACCTGCTGGTCTTCTGCCGAATTTGAATTTGCCCTTACGTGAATGCGCAGGTAGTCGGCGTAAGCCTGAGTTGCGTCCGTGCTTTTTAAATTTACGAATACTATTGTAGCCGCAACCGTTAGTAAAAGAGCCATTGCAATTAAAAACTTTTTCATTTTTTCACCTCACGGACAATGTATTGACTGTTGTGAAAAAATTTATACATGCAATTTTTTTAAGCAATAAATATTTTTGCAAGGAAACATTTATAAGCAAATTGATAAGACTGATAAAGCGTACGTATTTTAATTGACGGATTATCTTGCGGTATTTTGCCGTAAAATAAATTCAAAATATCTGCGTGCATACAATTTTTTTAATTATTCATAATAATTGCAACGATAAAAAAGTGTTGCTCCGAATAAAGGGGCAAGGAGGTAAAATGAAAAAAGCACTTATTACGGGCATAGCTGCCGCCTTTATCGCTACAGCGGCCGGGGCGGGCGCCGTAATCGGAACGAGAGGTGGAACGGCGGACGATTACGCCTCCTCCCCTGTGATTCAGACTGCGGTGTTAAAGCAAGGCTCAAAGGGCGGCGAGGTAAAAGAGGTTCAGCGCCGCTTGAAACAATGGGGCTATTACACCGGCTCCGTCGACGGCATTTACGGCAAAGGCACTATAGAGGCTGTTAAACGCTTTCAGAAGAAAAACGGTTTGACTGCCGACGGTATCTGTGGAAGAGCAACCTATGTTGCGCTGGGTATGAACGACAGCGTTAACGCGCTGGATAAGTATGGAAACGGCGGTAACAAGGGTAATTCTTCGTACACCAATTCGGACCTGTACCTTTTGGCTAAGTGTATATACGCCGAGGCGCGCGGAGAAAGTTATACGGGACAGGTTGCCGTGGGAGCGGTAATTTTAAACCGCGTAAACTCTTCCGCTTTCCCCAACACGGTTGCGGGCGTAATTTACCAAAGCGGCGCGTTTACCGCCGTTTCCGACGGGCAAATTAACTTAGAGCCCGATAAAACGTCTATGAACGCGGCAAGCGACGCGCTTAACGGCTGGGACCCTACCTACGGTTGTTTGTATTACTACAACCCCGCGGTTGCAACCAGCTCGTGGATTTTCGGCAGAAAGACTGTTACCACTATCGGTAAACACGTCTTCGCCATATAGGAGGAAATAATAAATGGCAGAAAAGAAAAATATTTCCAGCGGAGCCGAAAAGGCGGAAAAGCTTGCCCTTGCTTCGAACAGCGACGGTAAAGCAAAGAAAACTACCGGAGCTAAAAAAACTACCGGAGCTAAAAAAACTACGACTACCGTTAAGAGTGAAAAAACAAAGGCAAAGAGCGGCGTAAAAAGCACCGGCAAGAAGAAAACCGCTTCGAAAAAGGGCGGCAACGCAGTTAAAAGCGAAAAGCGTGTAAAAAAGAACAGAAAAGACAACAAGCCCTTAAGCGAGAAGCGGGCAATGAAAGCTAAGCGGCGCGAAGAAAAGAAAATAGAGCGCGCTAAAATTGCAGCGGACAGAAAGCAGGCGCGCCTTGAAAGAAAGCTTGCCCATAAGGAAGCACGCCTTGAAAAAATTTCCGCCTTGCACGATAAACGCGAGGAGCGCAGGGAAAAGAGAAAGGAACGCAGGGATTTGATAAAAAGCGAAAGCAAAGAAGCGCGCCGCGAGAGAATTGCCGAAGAAAGACAGGCTAAGCGCGAGGCGCATAAAGCCAAGCACGAAGCTTATCTTGCCGACAGAAAGGCAAAACGCGAACACAGGTTAAAGGTACGCGCCGAAAAGCGTGCGGAACGCAACGACAGGTCCAAAAGGCGCACTCCCGGTTTCGGCGGCTGGCTTGCAGCCGTAATATCTTTGGGCGTAACAACCCTTGCGTTAGGCACGGTGTTAACTTTCGGTTGGCTGAATATGGACAATATGCAGGCCGAAATGGCCACCGGCTATACCCATTCGCTGTACGAGCTTAATTCGGTTATTGATAACCTCGACGCCGATTTATCCAGAGCGAAGGCTTCTTCCTCCGCCCGCGACAGAGTACGCGTTTTATCGGATATAGCGATAGAGAGCCAGACGGCGGAAACCATTTTGGAAAGATTCCCCGTGGATATACAGATGACGGAACAGCTTTCGTCTTTTATAAATAAGATGGGAGACAGCGCCAAACAGATGCTTTATACCGTTGCAAACGGCGGCGAACTTACAGCTTCGCAAATTGCATCTTTAAACTATATGTACGAAACCAACGCAAAAGTTAAAGAAGAACTTAACACGCTTGTTACAACCTGCGACGGCAAAGACATGCTAAAGGCTATGCGCGGCAAGTCTAGCGTGCTTGGCAACGGGTTTACCACCATTCAGAACAATACGTTCGAAGACCCCAAGGGAATACAGGACGGTCCTTTTTCAGACAGTTTGAAAAAGACTAATCCCAAAGCTTTAAAGGGTGAAAAGGAAATTACCGCACAGGCGGCGGAAAAGTTGGCAAAGCAGTATTTTGCGGACTATAAAGTAAGCGAAGCCACCTGCACGGGCGAGGCTACGGGCGAAGCTTTAACGCTTTATAACGTTAATTTGAAAACGCCCGACGGCGAAATGTTTGTACAGCTTTCCAAATTAGGCGGCAAAGTCGTTGCCTTTGACAGCTATAAAGACTGCACGAAAAACAATTTTTCGGTAGAAAGGTGCATAGACATTGCCGAAGATTTCCTTGCCTCTATCGGATATGCCGGATTAAAACCCGTTTGGACTAACGAAAACGGCACGACGTGTAACCTTAACTTTGCCCCCGTACAAAGCGGCGCGGTAATTTACCCCGACCTTGTTAAAGTGAAAGTTTGCGAGGAACGCGGCATTGTTACGGGTGTGGAAGCATTAAGTTACGTTTTAAACCACGGTGAAAGAAATATTTCAAAACCCGCTATCAGCGAAGGACAGGCAAAGGCTAGCATTAACGGCAATATGGAAATATCTTCTTCCCGCACGGCCGTAATACCATTTGACGGCGGCGAAATTATGTGCTATGAGTTTATTGGCGAACTTGACGGAAACGAATATTATGTTTACGTCGACGCGGCAACCGGCGAAGAAATAGAGGTTTTAACCGTTATAGGCACGGCTCAGGGCAGAGCGTTGATGTAATAGAATTTAAATTATTAATTAAATCTTTACTGTGTATTTGATTTTTAAATTACAATACGGCGGCAAAGGCATTATGCCTTTGCCGCCGCTAATTTTTATAAAATTAACTCGCCTGTTAAGTAGCGTCTGACAACCCCAGTTTTTTCAAACGCGCCCGTATTCCGCCCAAAGTGCGGCCCAGTGCTTTTGAAATTTCTTCTGCGGGTAAACCGGCTTTATACAGTTCGGTAAGCTTGTTGTCCTGTTCTTTGCCCCAGCCGGCGCCTTGGTTTTCAAAACCTTCGCGGGGAGTAAATTTCTTTTTATTCGTATAATAATTGTCGGCTATACTTTGTAAACTGTCTACAATAAGTTTTTGCGCTTGTCTGTCGTACAAAACAACGGTATATACGCCGTACATTCCGTATCTGTCCTCGGCGGTTATTCCTGCGGCGTTGCCCTTTTCGGTAGGCAGTTTATAATGCTTGCCGTTATCCTTTTCAACCGGTTGCAGATAGCCGTTAGATATAAGCCATTCGCTTAAAGCGGGTTTGGCAAGCCTTTTTATCCCTGCATTATCGGCGCAGGAGTTAAAATAATCAATGATATCCTTTAACAGCATGCCGCTTTCATTAAACGGAAAGTTTTCGGTCATTTCCGCAGTTACCCTGAAAGGAGCTGTTGCATTCGGCTTTACCGTATTTATTTCCGGCTGGCTGCACGCCTCGTCCAGAATTTGTGAAACGAGGTAAAGGCACCGCGAAATTCGCACGTTGTTTATAAGGTCGTTTTCGGGTACGGGGTTGCCGTCAAGCGGGTTAATACCCTGGGCCATTTTGTCGATATACGACTTGGCGAATGTTATCTTTTCGATATCGGTCATTGTTCTGTCTTTAAATTTTGTCTTTCGAATACTGTTGCCCGCAGCATATGCCGCGGGCAACAATATTTTTTAAATATTTTTACCCATATTAAAAGCTTCTTCGGGGAACGGCGTAGCAGATACGTCCTCTCTGCCTTCCAGCCCTTTTCCGCGTAAAATTTTTATAAATTTAACTCCGTCGAAACATGCAGTCCAACCGTTGATATCCGAAGCCGCGCCGTCGAAAGCGCCGTCGTCGTTCTCAGCGGCGGAAGCTAAAAGATAAACCTCTTTAAACCTGTTTTTACGGGGATACAGCGGGTTTAACCTGTCTAAGAAAGTTTTTAACTGTCCGCAAACCGCGTAATAATATACGGGAGTGGCAAACGCTATTACGTCCGAGTTTTCTATTTCGGAATAAACCGCGTTCATACCGTCGCCCAACACGCAGTTGTCGTGCGACTGGCAGTACATACAGCCCGTGCAGAATTGCAAACCTAAATCGCGCACTGCTATTTTTTTAACCGAATGTCCCGCGCTTTCGGCGCCTTTTATAAAGCAGTCGGCAAGCGTTTCCGAATTTCCGCCTTTGCGTGGCGAAGAGGTAATTACTATAACTTTTTTCATAAAAGATTTATTGAACGGCGTTTAATCAAAGCGCCTTTGCCCAGGTACTCAATTCCATAGGGTAAACGTTTTTACTGTCGCTTATTACTATAATAATAAACTGGTAACCTTCGTGGTTTTGCACGTTGGAATATATTACGCCCTTATAGTTGTAAGCGCCCTGCTCCACGGTATATTCGCCCGTTTCGGTCATAGTGCCCAGAAACTGGGCGGCAAGATTAATTTCTTTATTGACTTTGCGCTTGCCGCAATCGGTGTAGCCCTCTGCCTTTAAGCGTTCTTTGATAAGTTTTCCGTCTACAAGCGATACAATTTCGGTTAGTTGAGCAATTGTCATAAGTACTGTCCCCTTTAACGCTTTTCGCGTTTTTTACTTTTCCTGATATGCGGATTTTATTTTATTATAGCACTTTTTTCGTATATGGCAAGCGGCAAAACGCTAATTTGCGTTAATAAAATACGGTAGTTGATAAAATTTTTTATTATTTGGCGTTATAGAAAAGATTAGGCAAATTTTAAATATGTAAAAATCAGGCGCGGTAAATCCGAACGGTCGGCATTCCGCGCAAATTTAATTAAGGTTTACCTTTAAGTCTGTCGGTAAATTCTTTCAAGCCCTTTTCAACAAACTCTTTCTGGTACGGCGCAAGATAAAATAGCAATCCCAACAGCTCGCCTACGTGCGTCAGCTCTTCGTCACGAATGTTTTTCCACGTTGATTTCGCAATCTCGATATCCGTCTTATGTAAGTGGTCGTCGTACTGAATAATGGCGTCGATTTCTCCAACCAAATCTCTACGCGCGTTCTGCAACGTTTCGAAATTGTCCGTGCCGCCGACATTTCCGTTTCTTCCGTTCGGGTTATTCCCGTTGTAATTTCCGTTCTGATTATTATAATTGAACATTACTCACCTCTCCCCCTATTCTATTCATTGCAAATAATAAGGGTTACGGTGCCTTCAATTTTATCGCACGGGGCTCGGCTTTTCAGCACTTTTTCGACATATAAATACAGAGAGGTTCGAAGCCGGATTTTTTGTACAACTCAAACGCCCGCGTATTAGTGGCAAAAACTTCAAGTTGAGTATATTCGCATCCGCCGTCCTTGAAAAACTTTTCCGCGTGTGCTAAAAGAGCTTTACCTATGCCTTTGCCGCGAACGTTTTTCGTTACCGCCAAATCGCTTATGAAGCCGACCTTTGGGCAAGTAGTGGTAATGTCCTCTTCGCCGCCGCCCTGAAATATTTTACAGATAACAATGCCAACTGCGCACCCGTCCATAACGGCAATAAAAATTTTGCCGCTATGCTTTTTTACTTCCCCGGTTACGAATTTAAAGTAATCGTCGCAAAAGTTTTCTTTTAAGACAATTACGCCGCGCTTATCCCAAGCGGCAATTTGCGCTTGCAATTCCACCAGCAAATCTTTCGCCTCTTCCGTATAACCCGCGGTAAGTTCAGATATTTCAATATTCACCGTTCCAACTCCTTGTTTAACTGAAAATCAATTTTTATATTTTGCTTTTTCAGCATGCGTATATACAAAACAAGCGTAGGGATAAAATCGATAGCCATTCCTATCCCGAACATCAGCGCAATTCCTAATAGCGTAGGCACAAATAAACCCGTGATATACAATATAAACATCACTCCGTAATATAATACGTCTATGCAAAGGGATTGAATAAGCATATAATTTGTTTTGCCCAATCCGTAAAAAGTACTGTCGCAAATGCAACTGTTGAATAAAAAAGTTATATAAAACGCGGTTTCTATTAACGTGATTTTAAACACTGATTCGTATTCCGAAACATTCATAACGTATCGCAGGTAGGGTTTCCATAACGGAATACTTGCAAGCCACGCCGCTACGAAAACGCTTGTAAAAACAATATAGCCGAAAGTTTTGGCGCGAATATTATCTTTACTTTCGCCTATTTCTTTTTTTACTAAATCGGCTAGCGCAAGCCCGGGGAGTAAAAGCCAATTCCAGATAAAGTTATTAGCTACCCAATAATTGCCCTGTTCCGCGACTATATTTACCATACGCACAACCATAATCATAAAAGCAAAGTTTCGTAAAAGAGATTCAAGCCCCGAAAATTTGCCTACTTTAAACCATTCTTTAAGCCATCCGAATTTCCATTTTTCTTTGGTAAACAAATAGATTTTTTCACGGTATAAAAGCGCGAACGAAACGGCAAGTATAATTACGTTAACGGTAATATTAGTCACGGCAATGCCGTTTACACCTAATTTTACCGAAACGGAAAGATTACTTACAAAAAACGTATCTAATAAAATAGAAAGCGCTGTTTGTACGCCGAGAACAAAATACATATAACCGTCTTTTTTCAGCGTTACAAGCACCAGCGACATAAACCGCCATAAAGTGGAAAACAGAGCTGCAACCGTTTCGAGGCGTACATAAGTTACCGTTTCTTCTATTAACGCAGCATCCTGTTTCATAAAAGCAATTAACGGTCGAGCGCACGAGATTATAATTATTGAAACGACAATGTAAATACCGCCCGTAACAACCAGTCCTGTACGTACTTTGTTTGAAAACTCTTCCTTATTATCAAGCGATTTTCCGAGTAAGAAAAATAACGGCAAAATCAGTGCTTCCTGCACTATCTCGTAAAATAAATTGACCCACTGTAACTGACTAGCTATGTTTATCCCGCTGTCGCTCGGCATATCTCCTAAAAAAAATATTCTAACGGTTTGATATGCAGTCGGTAACAGCATAGTGGCAAGAATAGCGAACCAGAGTCTGTAATTAACCGTTTTCAACGCGCGTATAATTTTCAAGTCTTTCTCCTTTGTACGGAAGTCCGTAATGTAAACGAACTTTATTTCAATAAAAAGGCTTTCATCATTACATTGGTCTTAAATTTTTGTTGAGCCTGTCTACAATCCATGCAAGCCGCTTTTCCCTGCCCGCCTCCGTCTTGGCGTCGAAGTAGGCGCGAGCGTAAGTTTTTTTAACCGACTGCGGCATAGCCTGAAAATTGGCATAGGCGGTACGGTAATCTTTTAATAGCAGGCTAAGCTCGGATATTGCCTCCTCCCCAAGCGACATTAAATCGACCGCGTTCCACCGTCCGTTGCGCTTGGCTTCCTCTATCTTCTCCCTGCCGTACTCGGTCATAAGTCCGCGGGCTTCGAGGTCGGCGGCAAGCGCCTTGTTTTTATCCGACCACTTACCGTCAGCCCTGCGCGGAGCAAAATACTTTTTGTAGGTATTGCCGTCGACGCTCTTCATCTGCCCGTCTATCCAGCCGAAGCACAACGCTTCTTCCAGCGCTTCCGCGGCAGTAAGCGTTTTCACGCCGCCGCTCTTGCCGAACACAAGCCAAACGCCCCCGCTCGTCTTACAGTTGTCCTTTAACCAATTTCTGAATTGTTCCCTGTCCGCAAATATAAATTCGCCGTTCATATCTTCCTCTTTTCATACTTCTCTTTCGCATAGGCGTGGGCTTCGGCAATTAGCGGCTTCAACTCTTCGAACCGTTCGGCGGAGGGATTTAAACAGCACAGCCAACTCAGCCAGCCGTACACGGGGTGGGGCATAATTTTATCGGTTGCCGTAAAATCGTAATTCATATCGACAACGCCGCCCTTTTTCGGTCGCGCGGGGATATTGCCGTATAAATTTAAAAAAGTTTGCCGCCTTACGCCTAAATTTACGCGGTAAACCGAGTTGCGGTCGAGGTGCGAAGAGCGGTCGTTTTCGCCGTCTTTCTCTTTAACGGTCAGCACGTACACGCCCCTCTTCAATTTATTTTCGGGGTTGTAGAATACGCCCCTTTCGCCCCAACTTTCCACTACGGCAACGCCGCTTAAATTTTGCACGCAATAATCTATTATTTCGTCCGCGAGCATAAAGTTTCTCCGTAATCTTCGTATTTATTCTGAACGTAAACGCGCTTGCCCAACAAAGTTATAGCCCTTTGCGGACAGCGGGAAAAACAGCGGTAACACATAGTGCATTTGCCGTTAAATTCAGCCTTGCCGTTCTCTATTTTTATGTTCTGCATAGGGCAAACGCCCGCGCATATCCCGCAACCAACGCACTTTTTGCCGTCCGCCTTTACCTTGGTATAGTACTTTTTTGTCTTACCGCCGAAATAAAGCCTTTGCCCCAACAGCCCCGCGATATGCGCGAAAATACCCAAACCGTTCCGCGTATATTTGCCGCGTTTGATATCTGCAACCGCCCTGTCGATTTTTTCGTCCGCTTTTTTTATAAGCCCGCGGTTTTGAGCGGACGACTTCTTTAAGATTTTTACGTCGCCTATACTGTCGGGCATTTTCAGGTGCAGTCCGCCCGTAACGTTAGCCCCGTACTTTTTGAACAGCCTTGCCGCGCAACCCGCGCCGTCGCCGCTGAACATTGCCATAGTACAAATTATAAATACGCTTTTGCCGCGCCAAAGCCCGGCGTTGCCGACAATGAAATCGCGCACAATTTTGGGTAGTTCGGAATAGTACACGGGGTAGGCAAATACTATTTCTTGCGCGCACTTCGCCGCCTCCGCCGCCTGCGGAGTTTCGAGCGCAAACGTTTCCGCACCGCTCTCCATTCCGTTTAAAAATCTTTCAACACAGCGCTTCGTATTGCCCGTGCCGCTGAAATAAATCCCCGTCATTTTGCTCCTCTTTATTCAATCATAACATTTTTTAATTGAAATTGAAAGGGATATATTGCGAATTTATCGAATTTACAAATATGAAAGCATTGCTTGAATAAAAAAAGGGAGAGCATCACCGCTCTCCCTTTTTTCTTAAATTTTTAAAGTTTTCAAAATATCCCAAAGATTATCTGCACCCTTTATAAAATAATCTACCGCAATTGATTTTTTCCCTATATAGATACGATATCCACCAATTTTTAATCTTCTCAATTTGGTTATTGCACTATATTTTATTTCTCTTCTTTTGCCAAACATATTTCTAAAAATAAAAGATTCATCTTTGATTTCAATTTTCCAATTTATAGAATAAAGAATTAACCAAAACCCTATTAGGGAAGCCAATAAAAAACCTATTGACAACGCAGCAGTTTCTTCGTTAAAAACCACAAATAATATTATTAAGATTGTTATAACACACCCTATAAATTCAAATAGTCCTATCCAAAAAATTAAAAACGGTGGTCTTAAAATTTTTAAATTCCTATCATATATTTTTGTCCTTAAATAAAGACCTATATATCCTACAAGCCAAGAACTAAAACAAATTATTAATCCGGTTACTATTATCCTAATAATTTCCATAACATTTACCAATTAAAAAGCTTACCAAATCCCTTGCTGGATACATTAGCTACTACTAAACTTGTAGCAAATCTTACAGCTGCTATACCCATAGATTTATTCAGTGCTACATTTTTTGCAGTATACATTGCAATCTTTTTAGGCGATACTGCTGTCTTTAGCACTTCTTTTATATAAGATGACTTGCTAAGGAATGTTTTCGTATCAGCACCTGCTCCGGAAATAAGTCCGCCTAAAATGCCTACACCTACAGAAAAGAAAAATTTACCTACATTTATTTCTTTCCCATCAATATCTAAACGGATTCAGAATGCCTATGCCTTCAACGACGTCTTCGTCGATTTCAGCAACGATTGCATGATTTACCCAACTTCGTTGATATATCTTACCACAATGTCGCCGTTACTGTCAAGAATGGCAATAATTCTTATTAAATCATGGATATAATAAACAAATGAATAAGACAAAAGTTGCGACTAAAATTGCGACTAAGTCCAGCAAAAGCGAGTAAACGAAAAACCGCATATATAATACATTTAATAAAAACTACTATATATTGTGGTTTTTTGGTGCACCAAGACGAGCCTAAATTGAACTGTAAAGAAAGGGTTTGATTTAGGCTTTTTCTATGTAACGCAGCAATGTCAAATTGCAACGGCGGTTTATGCCGCGAAAGGCTATTGACAGGAATTGCGGTGTGTTAGGCTGTTTTTGCCAAAGGCAAACCAAAACCCGACTGGTGTAAATCAGTCGGGTTGCGCGTTTCGCCCTTATTTACCTATAAACACACCGCAAGAAAGGTTCCTGTCAATAGCACCGTGGAATAAATTGCCGCTGCGTTGTTTTCTTATATAATGTACGTTTTGAGTATCATTTTACGGTTTTGCAATTCTTCTTTATTTTGTATTTTATAATGCAGACTACTGCAATTCGAGTAAAATAAAAAGCCCCGACTGTTATCGTCGTCGGGACTTGACTTTATCGGGGTGTTAAAGTAAATTTCTATCTTGTCGTTATACAACACGATTTCCTTTACAAGGAAGTTAATAAGCATTGGCATTTCCAACCGTAACGCTTGCTCGTAATATTGCCGTATATCGCTCTACGTGAGTTTTACGGCGGTCTTACTGCGTTCTATGAGTATTTGCCGCTCTAACTGCTCTTGCTGTTTTTCAAGGTCGAGCAAACGCTTATTCGTGGTATTGGAAGTAATACCGTTTTCAATAGCTGTTACAAGGTTATTGAGCGCTCTGTCTATACGGCTCTTTTCATTGGCAAGCATTTTCAGATTTCCGTTTTCGTCCTTGCTCTGTCGCCGCATAATTTCGGCAACGATATTATCAAGGCTTTGCGTTTCGGTCATACTTTGCACGATAGCGTTCGTAACAAATTCTTCTAAAAAGTCTTTTGGTATTTGCGTTTTGATACAGCCGTTATTGTCTTTCTTTCGTCCGATACACTTGTAATAGCGTTTGACTTCGCCGTTACGCGCCGTGCCTGTTTCCGCGCTTATCGGTCTGCTGCAATAGCCGCATTTCACTTTGTGGCGTAACAAATAAACGGCTTTTATACTACGCTTTCCGAATTTGTTTTTTTCGACTTTGGCGCGGACTTTGCTGTATGTATCGGTAGATATAAGTTGCGGATAGATGTTGTCTATAATCTCGTCGCCTTTGGTGTATGCGCCCGAATACTTTTCGTTGCCGAGTATTCCGTAAACGGTATTGGGTGCAAACGGTTTGCCTTTGTATAAGATACCTTTTGCCGTAAGTTCGGCTATCATTGTTTTTACGGTAACGCCCTTTGAATAGCAATCGTACATAAAGCGTACCGTTTCGGCTTTGGTTTCGTCTATTACGACTTTGCGCTCTACGACCTTATAACCGTAAGGCAAGCCGCCGCCTTGATATAAGCCTTTCAAACGTGTTTCACGCATACCGCGTTTTACTTTCTGCGAAAGTTCTGCGGAATAGTACTTGACAGACTTTGAATTACAAAAAGTTTTAAACGCAATTAAGTACATACCGTCCGAGAATGAGCGGGATGAAGTTACGCAAATCATATTAAAAGCGGCTTCGGAAAGCATAACTCTGGACAGGTTGAAACAACTAACCAAAAGGGAAGAAAAAGCTGATTTTAAGGAGAACGGCACAAACGGATTTATCAAATTCAAACCTAAGGAGATAAATTCTATGCCAGACTACTTAAAAAAATTATTTACTATCAACGACAAAATAGTAACCTATCGCTATGTGGACGGACTTTATCAAGCTCGGTTCCGCAGGGACGGTTACAATATCGAGGTTGCTTCCAAGAGCTTCGATATAATGAGACAAAAATTCTTGGACAAGCTGCTTGCCACCGAAAGGGCAAAACAAAACGCAGACTATCCACTGCTCTCCGACTTCATACACGATTGGCTAAAAGTCAAGAAGCAAACGGTTAAAGAGACCACTTACAAAAGTTACGTCAACTTGCTGTCAAGAAATATTCTGCCGAAGTTCGGTCATTACCGCGTCAACGAAATAACGAGAAAAGATATTCAGGACTTTCTGTTTGAACTGACGGACGAAGGCAAAAACCGTACGGCACAGAAACTGAAATTACTGCTGTCCGCAATTTTTGACGTAATCGTCGAGGACTACAACATTAAAACTCCTATGAGTAAAATCGTACTTTCGCATTACGAAGTTAAGAAAGGCAAGGCGTTTACCAAAGCCGAAGAGAAAACAATAATTGACTTCTGCAAGGAAAATCCGCACTATGCGGGCAACTCCGCTATTCTTACTCTACTCTATACGGGTATGCGTGTGGGCGAGTTGGAAACGATAACCTATGACGATACGTTTATTTACTGCGAATCGGAAAAGACGAGAAAGGGCTATGCCAAAGTCATTAGGCAAATTCCCGTATCGCCCATGTTGAAAAAAGTTATGCCGCTAATCGATTTAGAGCAAGCAAAAGCGACAAACCGCTATACCATACGGGATGCGCTTAAAAGAATATTCCGCGACAGGCATATCCACGAACTGCGTTACAGCTTCATTACGAGAGCAAAAGAATGTGGTTGCAACCCCGAACTTATTATGAAATGGGTTGGACACGAGTTTGACTCGGACGTAAAGACTTCGCGCGTGGACAGAGGATATACAACCTATTCGCAGGAGTATATTTTGCAAGAAATTAACAAAATAGACTACGAACTGTAATTTACAAACAAAACCGTCGGTTTTGGGGTAAAAACGGGGTAAAATCACTTCCCAATTACTTCCCAAACATAACAAAACGGGAGAAATTTTGTGAATTTCTCCCGTTCCGATGGTGCTGGTGGCCGGACTTGAACCGGCACGAACTCTCGTTCGAGGGATTTTAAGTCCCTTGCGTCTGCCTATTCCACCACACCAGCATGGTTTTTTGTTAAGTTTTCAGTTTTTATGTTAAGAAAAGTGTTAATTTCTATCTGCCAAAAATTTTAAGTCCCTTGCGTCTGCCTATTCCACCACAGCGGCATAATTATTTAATTGCGAAACAAAAAGCGAAATGCCTTGGCGAATTAAGCCAAGGCATTTGTTTGGAGGCGCCACCCGGATTTGAACCGGGGAGTGAGGGTTTTGCAGACCCTTGCCTTACCACTTGGCTATAGCGCCATAAAAAAACAGTGCGAAAGACTTTGGAGCGGGAGACGAGATTCGAACCCGCGACATTCACCTTGGCAAGGTGACGCTCTACCACTGAGCCACTCCCGCATATAAATTCTTCCGCACTGTTCTGGTGGGAGCTACAGGGCTCGAACCTGTGACCCACTGCTTGTAGGGCAGTTGCTCTCCCAACTGAGCTAAGCTCCCAAATGCTTAAATACTATAACAAATCATTTGCTAAAAGGCAAGCATTTTTTTGCGGAATTTTTAATTTTTTTTAAATTACTTTTGTCTTGTATATTTAGCGCGCTTCAACCTCAATATATTGTATGCCGCAACTTGCGGAAGCGTGAGAGAAATTACAGTAATTTAATTATACGGGCATTTTGAATTATTAATAACGACGTTGCAACTTTTTTTATGCGCCACGCAAAAATATGGGCGCAATATATTTTTGCGCCTAAAAATAATTTGAGCGCTATGATGGTTAGCGCCGTAAATTGAATGAGCGCCAAAAAAGTTAAGCGCTAAAAACTTAGTGCCGAAATTGCTTTTTCCGGACAGTGCTTAAGATGCGTACCCTCCATTGCCTCTGTTATGAATGTTGCCACTCCTTCAGCGATGATTTCAGCCATTTTGTACACAATGTTAAGTCGGGTTGAGGAAAAAAGCGAATAATTAAATAGTGATTTTTCCGCCACAATTCCCATAACCGACACGTCTCCGACTTTTTGCAGGCGCTTGTTTGCACCGCTGCCGGGCTTTATGCCTCTTTTTGCAATTTTTATTAACCCTATGTCGCCTGCAGCGCCCACCGCAGCGTCAATTGCTATTACGATGCTATTCGGATGCGTGTTTTTTATGAATTGATTTGTATATTTTACCTCGTGCGCAGTAATCGGTTTAGCAAGCGTACCGTATACGTAGACGTTAGTTCCTTTCAATTTTTCTTTCAGCTTGGTTCCCGTAACGGGGCCGAGCGAGTCGCCCACCGACAGATCGCTGCCTATACATACAATTACCGGTGCGCCTTCGATTTCGGGTAAAATTTTTTTAAGTGCCAAAACCTCTCCTCCGGCAGCAAGCGAATTATAAACATTAAACGAATATTCCATATAGTCCTCTTAACTTTTTAATTTATTGACAATTACGCCAGCATTTATTCAATGGGAGAGGTTTACAGTTGTCTCCTATATTAATATGATATATATTGCACATACTGTTAACTGTGTAAGACGAGCAAATAAATATATTTGCGCCAAGAAAATACCACCGCGCATAAATAATATCGCGTTTACCGTTTCGATGCACAGTAAATAGTTTAATGCGCAAAGATATCAACATAGTTATAGACAATTATACACGACTGTTCATAAGTTGTGTTGTTTTTAAGCGGTATTCGTTTCACGTGAAACATTAATTAGGTCAAAAAATTTAGTTGATAGTTTCACATGAAACAATTTTCCAGTTAGAAATCTAGCAGGCGCAAGAAAAATTAGCGAATAATAGTGTCAAGAAAGACAAATTTATTTGTTGAATAATTTTATGCAGATGTATGAAAGTTAAATGAAATCCAGGAAAAAACTGTGTATAAATATGAGATAATAGCGCGAAACACTTGAAATAGTTTTAGGCGTGTGGTAAAATTAATGACGTGATTAATATTGGTATTAAATACCATATTATATATAAATAAAAAATACGGCGCGCCGTGTGGTTGCGCCAGAGGGGCTATAATTTGAATAAAAAAAGCAGAGTTATTTTAATTATTGTTGTTATTGTATTGGCATTAGCCGCGGGGCTTACGCTGTATTTTACATTGCGTAACGGTGGCGCTAAGGAAATTAATTATAATACCTTAGTTGAATATGTAAGAAACAACAAGTATGAAGAGGATGAGAAATTAAGCGGCGCAAACGGTGAAGAGTATTATACGGTTAAGTTGAGGGACGGTTATTCAGGAACTGCCGAAGAAAGCGACGCAGAAATTCTTAAGAATTACCGTTTCAATAAAAATCATGTATTGCAGAAAGTGAAAACCAATGATACCGGTGAACCCATTTTGGATAAAGACAATAATTTAATTTGGGAAAACGTTCCGGTGGTAGTTGGAATTAATATTTCAGAATATAAAATTTACGGAAGCGTGCGCGACGGCAGTAAAACAGTTGCTAAGTATTTTGCCGTAGGACCTTCGTTTTATTCTTCGCCGACAAAAGACAGTTTGCTTGGTTCATGGATGGAAGAATTTGATTTGGGCGTAAGTTTCCGCGATCCCAATGCTGGAAGCATCTGGTCGTCAATTCTTCCCGTTGCAGGCATTGTTCTTGTGTGCGTGGTATTCTGGTTAATTATGCGCTCGACAATGAGCGGCGGCGGCAAAGCCATGAGTTTTGCAAAGACCAAGGCCCGCGTTTCAACAAATATAAAAGTGCGCTTTACCGACGTGGCGGGAGCGGAGGAAGAAAAGGTTGAGCTTGCCGAGGTTGTTGAATTTTTAAAACAGCCCAAAAAATTTGCCGACTTAGGCGCGCGCATTCCCAAAGGCGTGTTGCTTGTCGGCCCTCCCGGAACGGGTAAAACTTTGTTTGCGAAGGCCGTGGCGGGAGAAGCGGGGGTACCCTTTTTCTCGGTTTCGGGTTCCGATTTCGTGGAAATGTACGTTGGCGTAGGTGCTTCGCGTGTACGCGATTTATTTGACGTGGCTAAGAAAAACCAGCCGTGCATTATATTTATAGATGAAATCGACGCCGTCGGACGTCACCGCGGGGCAGGTTTAGGCGGCGGAAACGATGAAAGGGAGCAGACCCTAAATCAGATTCTCGTTCAGATGGACGGCTTTGAAAGCAGCGACGGTGTAATCATTATGGCGGCTACCAACCGTGCGGATATTCTTGACCCTGCGTTAATGCGTCCCGGACGTTTTGACAGACAGATATACGTTAATCTTCCCGACGTTAAGGGTAGAGAACAGATATTAAAAGTGCACGCGCGCAATAAGCCGATGGCCCCGGACGTTAACTTTAAGACAATTGCAAGAATTACCGCAGGTTTTTCGGGCGCAGATTTGGCAAATCTTTTAAACGAAGCCGCCATTCTAGCAGCGAGAGCCGATAAACAACTGATAGGCAATCTTGAACTGTACGAGGGTGTAAATAAAGTTATTATGGGCCCCCAGAAGAAGAGCAGAGTGGTAACCGAAAGCGATAAGAGAATTACCGCCTACCACGAAGCGGGTCACGCGATAATCGCGAAGCTGTGCGAGCATTGCGACCCTGTACAGGAGGTTTCGATTATTCCCCGCGGTAACGCCGCAGGCTATACTATGACACGTCCAGAAAACGACGATGCGCATATGTCTAAAAATAAACTTACCGACTTTATTTGTATGGCACTCGGAGGGCGCGTTGCAGAGGAACTGGTAATTAAGGATATAACGACGGGCGCTTCGAACGATTTAGAGCGGGTTACCGAAATGGCAAAACGTATGGTAACCGAATGGGGTATGAGTTCCAAGCTCGGTCTTGTAACCTACGGTTCAAATTCGCAGACGGTTTTCTTGGGTAAAGATATGGAAACGCATAACTCTTATTCCGAAGAAACGGCCGTATCCATTGACGAAGAGATGCGCGCGATAATAGAGGGAGCTCATGCTCGCGCAGTAAAATATTTAACCGATAACAGAACTGTTTTAGACAATATGGCGAGAGTGCTTATTGAAAAAGAGACGATTTATTCTGAAGAGGTAGACCTTCTTATGGAAGGCAAGTCGCATACCGAAGTGCTTGAATATATGGAAGAGCACGAAAAACTTGCAAGCGACAATCCTTTTAAAAAATACGAAAATTAAGTTTAGTTACCGCCCTCACGATATAAATGTGCGGGCGGTAATAAAAAAGTTTCACGGGAAACATAGCAGAGAGATACGGAGAAAATATGGGGAAGGTAATATCGTTTACAAATAAAAAGGGCGGAGTGGGCAAAACGACAACCGTAATAAATATGGCGGCATATTGCGCGGACTACGGCAAGAAGGTTTTGTTAATTGACCTTGACAGCCAGGGTAACGCTACTACCGGTTTGGGTTTTTCGAAAAGTGCCTTAAAAAAATCTGTGTACGGCGTGCTGATTGAGGATGAAAAAATTTCGCAAAATATTTTGCCTACTATGATTCCTTTGCTGGATATTCTGCCAGCCAACGTAGATTTGACTGGGGCGGAGGTAGACCTTGTATACAAGCGCGACCGCGAGCAGATTTTAAAAACGGCATTACGCGAGGTTCGCGACAATTACGATTACATATTCATTGATTGTCCTCCGTCGCTTGGGCTTTTGACAATTAACGCCTGGGTGGCGTCCGATTCGGTTATTATTCCGCTTCAAAGCGAATACTACGCTATGGAAGGGGTAAGTCAGTTAATGAATACCATTTCGCTTGTAAAGCAGCATTTAAATCCCCAGTTGCTGATAGAGGGTGTTGTAATAACTATGTACGACGGCAGGGCAATCGTATCTAGACAGATAGCGGCGGAAATTAAAAAGTTTTTTAAAAATAAACTTTACGAAATTATTATACCGCGCAACGTGCGTTTATCCGAAGCTCCCAGCCACGGCAAGCCTATACTTATATACGACCCGAAATGCGTAGGCGCGCGGGCGTATAAGGCATTGACGGAAGAATTTTTATCGAAACAGAGATAGCTTTACTTATAGATAAGCGCGAATGAAAGAGGAGAGAAGATATGGCAAAGAACAACGAAATAAGAGGATTGGGCAAATCGTTTGAAGATTTGCTGGAAGATACCGGCGACGCCTTTACCAATACATACGCGGGTGGGAAACGCGAAATGTTTACATATACTGAGGAAGAGCGTAAAAACGCGGAAGAAATGCCGCTTTCCAAAATATATCCCAATCCCAATCAGCCCAGAAAAAATTTCGACGAGCAGGCGTTAAGGGAACTTGCCGATTCAATTAAAAAGCACGGGGTAATAATGCCTATTGTCGTTAACGACGACCATAACGGCAGATATATGATAATTGCGGGCGAACGCCGCTACCGTGCCACCAAGCTTGCCGGCTTAAGCACAATTCCCGTAATAATCCGCAATTATTCCGAGCGCGAAATAAAAGAAATTTCGTTAATTGAAAACTTGCAGCGCGAGGATTTAAACCCCATTGAAGCTGCGGCGGCAATGAAACAACTGATGGTAGATTACAAGCTTACGCAGGACGAACTTGCCGAACGTATAGGGAAGTCGCGCCCTGCAATAGCAAACACTTTAAGGCTGTTATCATTAACGCCTGACGTAATGCAGATGGTGGCGGAAGGTAAACTTTCGGCAGGGCATGCGCGCACGCTTGTTCCTCTTGCCTCGGAAGACCAGATAACTTTTGCCGCCGATGCATTGAAAAGCGGTATGTCGGTGCGCGAACTTGAAAAAAAGGTGCGCGCATACAATATGTCGCCCGAGCTGCTTGAAGAAAAGAAAAAGAAAAAGCGTGCGCTTGCGTCTATCGAACTTAAAAATCTTGTCGAGCGTATGCGCTTTGCATTCCGTACAAAGGTAAGCCTTATAGGAAACGACCAGAAAGGCAGAATTTATATCGATTATTATTCGCGCGACGATTTGGACAGAATATCCGAAATTTTAGACATAATAGATAAACAATAATATTTAATTTTTAATGAGCCGCCCCGCAGCCGAAGAAAACAGGGCGGCTTAAATTGTAAAAGATACCCCCGCGCTAAGTGCGGGGGTATATATGTGCGTGGTATGATAATAGCAGTCATTTCGAGGGGGATAAGAAGCCTGCGTAACGGGTTCTATTGAACTGTAATCCACAACGCGGCAGTTCATAAGCGATAAATACATTTGTCTTAATAATTTGTCCGAAAAATTTACAAGGTTTATGCAGCGTTATCGGTTGAATTAAACGACGCAAAAAGTTATAAACAATGTTATAAACAACGGTGCATAACCCGTTTGTCAATAGCTGGAAAACACTTACATATTATCAATTTGTATGATTAAATGTCCGTGTTTTTGCGTCTTAAAAATATTAAGCGCGCGGCAAGCTACAGTGCGTATGAATGAGCAGGCGCTTTAAAAATTTATTAAACGGTATGTAAAAATACACCATTTTAAAACTGTTGATTTTTGTAATGCTTTGTGATAAAATAAACGGAAAGAGAGAAAAAAGCATATGGAAAACATAGAGCGCAAATATATCGACTGGACCAATACCGCAAAAAATCTGAAGCTTCTCCGACGTGATAATCTAAATTTAAGGCGGTATGTATGCAACCGTTTAAACTACGATAAGGGTGAGTGCGACGGCGAGTGCGAAACCTGTAAATTCGATATGGATGAAAGTATCAGCCAATTAGAACTTGCAAAAGTTTTTAATGTGTCAGAAAGTATGATTGTAAACTGGGAAAACAATAAAAGCCGCCCTCAGTTGGACGATTTGATATTTTACAGTCAAATTTGCAAACTGGATTTATTTGACGTAATAGTTTTTTGCAATTAATATTAAATCTAATTTCGGCGACCCGATTTATAGAGGGTCGCATTTTTATTGGGTTTAAAAAGTGTTTTTATCATATCAAATTATAAAGAATAAGGGGCGCCGTTAATACCGCGTCTTTGTTTTAAACTTTTTGCCGCAAAAACTGTTGACAAGCGTATAATTATCGCATACAATTATGTTGTTGACAAATCAACAAAAGGTTGCAGTTATGGACAGATACAGTAAATTTACGGTTTTGGTTAACAGGATAGTAAGAAATATTCACCGCATAAAGGGTGCCGCAATGTCAAAATTCGGGCTTAAAAGCGCGCACGTTTCTTGTTTATATTATTTGTATAAGGCGGAAAAGCCGCTTACTGCGCGCGAACTGTGCGATGTGTGCGACGAGGATAAAGCGGCCGTTTCACGTGCGATAGATTTACTTACTAAAGAGGGGTATGTTACCTGCGAAAGCAATACGGTAAAAAAATATAAAAGCCCGTTAACGTTAACGGAAAAAGGCAATGACGTTGGCGAGGCGATTGCCCAAAGAGTAGACGACGTACTGTCAGGCGTCAGCAACGGAGTAAGCGAAGAACACCGCGCTATTCTGTACGACAGTCTGGAAGCTATATCGGTAAATCTGCAAAAAATATGCGACGGTTTTGAAGGAGAAAACAAAGGTGGTTAAAATTTTATTCGATTCCGCTTCCGATATAAATGTGAAAGAAGCGCGTGAAATGGGCGCGGAGCTTATTTCTATGAAAATACGTTTCGACGAAGCGGAGTATCTTGACGGAGAGACTCTTTCGCGGGAAGAATTTTTCGAAAAACTTGTTTCTGGCGGTAAAATTCCACAGACAAGCCAAATTAATCCCGCGGCTTTCGAGGAGGCTTTCGGAAGGTTAACCGAAAACGGCGACGACGTAGTGGCAATTACCATTTCGTCAAAACTTTCAGGCACGTACGGCAGCGCAGTGCAGGCGGCGGAAAAGTTTGGCGGAAAGGTGTGCGTAGTAGACAGTTTAAATGCCAGCACCGGTGAAAAATTACTGTGTCAATACGCTTTGAAGTTGGCGGAAGGCGGATTGAGCGCCGCCTCAATAGCCGATGAATTAAATAAGGTAAAAAACCGCATCTGTTTGCTTGCCGTACTGGATACCCTTACCTATCTTAAAAAGGGCGGAAGGATATCTGCGGTAACCGCTTTTGCGGGTGAAATGTTGTCGATTAAACCCGTTATAGGAATTGTTGACGGCGAGGTTAAGCTTTTGGGAAAAGCCATTGGTTCGAAGAAAAGCGGTAATCTTTTAACTAAGTTGGTAAAAGAAAACGGAGTTGATTTTAAGTTGCCGTACGGAGTAATGTGGTCGGGGCTTGACGACAGTATGCTTAAGCGGTACGTAGACGACAACCGCGACTTGTGGTCGGGTGAAACTGACAGCCTGCCCGCGTATATGATAGGCAGCACCATAGGTACGCATATAGGTCCCGGAGCCATAGGCGTTGCGTTTTTCAAATTATAAGCCGCTGAAGGTAGTTGCGGTTAATTTAATAGAAATATAAAAAAAGGGCCGCGCGAGCTTAATTCTCGCGCGGCCCTTTTTTTTATTGCTTATTTTTACTTTCCGATATCTAAGGTTTAATTTTCCTTGAATATAAACTTTGCCAGCGTGGTTTTTACAACGTCGATGTCAATGGGTTTGGCAATGTGCGCGTTCATACCGCAGTCAAGGCATCTTTGAATATCTTCGCTGAATGCGTCGGCAGTCATTGCAATAATGGGAATTTCTTTATAACCTTTCTTAAGTCTGCGGATAACGGTAGTGGCTTCTATGCCGTTCATGACGGGCATACGGATATCCATTAAAATTGCGTCGTAAGTACCGGGCTTAGCCGCAAGCAGTTTGTCAACGCAAATCTGGCCGTTTTCGGCGTGTTCAACCTTAAGCCCCGCGCTGGTAAGTAAAAGTTCGGCTATTTCCCAGTTCAAGTCGTTGTCTTCGGCTATTAATATATTTTTGCCTTCAAGGTCAATTTCTTTTTTCGCGGAAACGACGGGGATTTCTTCGTTTTGTTTATGGTCTACAAACTGCCTTAAACCGTAGAAAAGGGTCGATTTGAATAGGGGTTTGGAAATAAATCCGCTTATTCCTGCGCCGCGCGCCTCGTCCTCTATTTCCGACCAGTCGTACGCGGAAATCAGCAGAATGGGAATATTGGGCCCAAGCTTTTGGTGTAGCCTGCGCGCGGTTTCTATTCCGTCTATGCCGGGCAGCTTCCAGTCCATAAGAATTATATCGTATTTTTTACCCGAATCATGCGCTTCTACAGCCATTTTAATGGCCGATTCGCCGTCCAGCGTCGATTCGGCTTTTATTCCTATCGATGCAAGCGAATTAACGGTTGTGTCGCAAAGCAGCTGGTCGTCGTCTACAACCAACATTCTCCATTCGGGCAACAGCATATCTATCTCTTCGCTTTCGGCTATTTCAAGGTCGATGCAAACGTGGAATTTGGTTCCCTTGCCGGGTTTGCTGTCTACGTCGATAGTTCCGTGCATAGAGTCGATTATATATTTCGTTATCGACATACCCAGACCGGTACCTTCGGTTTTGTGAACTCTTGTGCTGTCTTCACGCGAGAACGATTCGAAAATTTTCTTCTGGAACTCCTCGCTCATACCGATGCCGCTATCCTGAACTATAATGTGCGTGCGCACGTAATTTTCGCCTCTCGGCGAACCTTCCTGATAGAGGGCGAGTTCTATTTTACCATCTTCCGGGGTAAACTTGTATGCGTTGGACAAAAGGTTTAAAAGAACCTGGTTGAGCCTTACGCTGTCGCAGTAAACTTTTTCCGCCGCGATATCGTGCACGTAAATGTCGAAATGCTGCTTTTTAATCTTTATCTGCGGTTGAATAATGGTGGCTATGCTTTCCACAACCTCGCTTAAAGAAAGCTCTTCCATATTCAGCGTCATTTTACCGCTCTCTATTTTCGACATATCGAGTACGTCGTTTATAAGTCCTAAAAGGTGGCGCGAGGAAAGGGATATCTTTTTAAGGCAGTTTGCAACCTGTTCTTTATCGTTCATATTAGCCGTCGCTATCGCCGTCATACCTACTATTGCGTTCATAGGCGTACGAATATCGTGGCTCATATTCGAAAGGAAATCGCTCTTGGCTTTGTTGGCTTCCTCGGCTGTCTGCTTCGCTTCTTCAAGCTGTTTTAAGTTTTGTCTGTTCATAAAGTAGTAAATACCGAAAATCACTATCAAAATAAACAGTATTGCAATGCAGGAGCCTATTGTCCAGCCCGTCCAGGTTTTCGAAAGTCCGCCTACAATCGCGTCAAGGTCGGTATATTCCATAACGGTTACAAGGTACCATTCCGAGTGGTTAAGCCTTTCGCAGTACATGTGTTTGCGGGATGTGGAATTTATAACTGCAGAATAAGTTTCGCTTTGTAACATCTTCGATTTCATGGTAGAAATCAAATAGTCCGCTTCGTCCGAGTTTAAACCGAAAGAGCCCTTAATCTGTTCGAAATAATTTGTATAACCCGAATGGTCGTGGTCGGCGTCCTCGGATTCGTTTGTGTGCATAACGTATGTTCCGCTGTTGGGGTCGTCAATGGCGTTTCCGCGGCGGATAATGTGCGTATCGTACCGCTGCGAGGTGGTGCCGTCGGTATTTTTTGCGGAAAGCATATTTACAATTTCGTCGTTTTCCAATCCGCCTATAAGCGCGGCGCTTTGCCTTCCGTTCTTCATATTATAGCCGCCGGTTTCGGTAGGAACGCCTATCAGAATAATGCCGTTGTCTATTTTCGTAACGCCGTCAGACTGATAACTGGTTGCAACAGCAACCTTTGTTTCCGCCGAATCGTTTGCGCCGTTATTCAAAAGCGAATTCAAAAAGGGCTGCGGGTCGTCGGGTTTAACCTGATTACCGTACAGCATTTCTATATGTCCTTCGCTGTCCATAAAGGCAAGATATGTAAAATCGCGCGCCTGCGCGGCGTTTGTCAAATGTTCGTTTACATTTGCGGTGCCCGCAGGGTAAGTTTTTCTCAGTCCGTCAATCATCGTCGTACGCTGGTCAATAACGGTATTGTATCTCATAACCGCCTGCCTGCCGATGCCAGTCATAAACATTTCGCCCATCTGGTTCATGGTCGACATGCTCTTCTTGTTCATAAAAACTCCCAAAAGAGTAAACATGGCAATACAAATAGCCAATCCTGCTATTATGCCTATAAACATTACTCTTTTGGAAAGTTTTTGCCATTTTTTAGTAATTGCGCTCTGTTCCATCTGCCAATTCCTCAGCCGTATATTTTACTTATTCATTTTATGCGTTTTTTTTTATTATGTCAATAGTTTTGTGCGCGCATTATATAATAGAACGCGCTCAAAGTGCGCGCGCGAGGCGCATAAATAGTGCGAAAATAGGGTGACTTTACGTAATTTTAATGGTATACTCTATAAAATAATTAATTAAAGGCGGCGGCATATGGCAAAAATTTACTCTTCGGCGGAAAGCTTAATAGGCAACACGCCCCTTCTGGAACTTGTTAATTTACAAAAGTCGCTGAATTTAAATGCCCGCATCTTTGCAAAACTCGAATTTTTCAATCCCGCCGGTTCTGTTAAGGACAGGGTGGCAAAAGCTATGCTTGACGAATACGAAAACTCAGGGCTGATCGGGGCTGGCTCGGTGATAATAGAGCCGACCTCGGGGAATACGGGCATAGGGCTCGCCGCGGCGGGCGCTGCGCGGGGATACCGGATAATTATAGTTATGCCCGATACAATGAGCGCTGAGCGCATTAAACTTATAAATGCTTACGGCGCGGAAGCGGTTCTGTCCGACGGAAAAAAAGGCATGTCCGGCGCGATAGAAGCGGCAGAGCGGCTGCACTCGCAAATTAAAGACAGCATTATTGCGGGTCAGTTTGTAAATTCTGCAAATCCGCGTGTTCACTATCTTACCACCGGACCCGAAATATGGAACGACACGGGCGGAGAATTGGATATTTTTGTAGCAGGCGTGGGTACTGGCGGCACTATAAGCGGCGCCGGCAGATTTTTAAAAGATAAAAATCCGCAAATAAAGGTTGTCGCAGTCGAACCCGCGGGCTCGGCTGTCCTGTCGGGTAAAGGCAGCGGCGCGCACGGGTTGCAGGGTATAGGCGCGGGGTTTGTTCCGCAAACGCTGGATACGTCGGTATACGATGAAATTGTGTGCGTTACGGAGAAAGAAGCTTATGCCTGCGCGCGGACGGTAGGCAGGCGCGAGGGCCTTTTAATAGGTATTTCGTCGGGCGCGGCGCTTAGCGCAGCTATAAAAACAGCGCAAAAAGCGGAAAACAAGGGCAAAAATATAGTTGTAATTTTCCCCGACGGCGGCGACAGATATCTTTCAACCGACCTGTATTAATGCCTTTTGGGTATGTTAACTCATAATAAACAGGCATTTGCCATTGTAAAACGATGCGTGTATAATTAAAGCGCAGACAAATTATGCGAGGATAAACTGATGAAGATAATTGAAAACGTAACGCTGGACGAAGAAAGGGCTTTATACGGCAAAAAAGATTTATTGATAAAAAACGTAAAATTCGACGGCCCTGCCGACGGTGAAAGCGCAGTAAAGGAGTGCGAAAACATACGGGCGGAAAACTGTTTTTGCAATCTGCGGTATCCTTTCTGGCACGTAAAAGGATTAAAAATAGCGGGTACGGAAATGACCGAAATGTGCCGTGCGGCATTATGGTATTCCGAAGGTATTTTTATAAAGGACAGTAAGCTTCACGGAATTAAGGCGCTGAGGGAGTGCACGGACGCCGTGCTTGAAAACTGCGATATTATTTCGCCCGAATTCGGCTGGTCGGTTAAAGGAATAAAAATGATAAAATGTTCCGCCGTAAGCGAATATTTTATGATGCGTTCTGAGAATATTGTATTCGATAACGTAGAATTTAAGGGCAAATATTCTTTCCAGTACATAAAAAACGCAACTTTCGAAAACTGCCGTTTCGATACGAAAGACGCCTTTTGGCACGGCGAAAACATAACGGTGAAAAACAGCGTTATAAAGGGCGAATATTTTGCTTGGTATTCTAAAAATCTTACGCTTATAAACTGTACCGTTATCGGTACCCAGCCGTTCTGCTACTGCAAAGGTTTAAAGCTTGTAAACTGTAAAATGGAAGGATGCGATCTGGCGTTTGAAAAGTCGGAGGCAGAGGCGGACGTAACAACGAAGATAGACAGCGTTAAAAACCCTTACAAAGGCGTAATTTCCGCGCCTGAAATAGGCGAAATTATCCGTAACGACCCCAAGTCTGACGGAAAAATTATAATTAAAAATGCAGAATTATTATCTAAGGCGGGGGTATAAGAAGTAAGATTCCGTTTTCGTATAAACGTTGGCAACGCTTACTTAAGTTAAATTTCGCGTAAACAAAATGTTACTTGGCAAATACATAAACAAATATTATTTCAAATATATCTGGCTGTATTTAATCGGCGTTATCGGGTTGGTTGCGGTTGACTGGTTTCAACTGCTTCTGCCAGAATATCTCGGTCAAATCGTCGATTTGTTCGACGGCGGCAGCGTAGATACCTCGGCGCTTAATAAGGTTGTCGTTGGGGTAATTTTTGTTGCGGTCGTATTGTTTGCGGGCAGGGTAATGTGGCGGCTTTCTATCTTTGCGGCTTCGCAGCGCACCGAGGCGGGGCTGCGCAGGCAAATGTTCGTC
Source organism: uncultured Clostridia bacterium (assembly GCA_947053545.1). Lineage (GTDB taxonomy): Bacteria > Bacillota > Clostridia > Christensenellales > Borkfalkiaceae > Coproplasma. The sequence goes on along the minus strand of CAMRSY010000002.1, from coordinate 50,059 downwards.
AAAGCCGAAAAACTGCCCCTTTCATATTACCAAAAAACCAAAGTCGGCACCGTTATGGCGTGGTTTACCACCGACCTCGAAACCATTGAAGATTACCTCGGCTGGGGTACTATAATGCTGTTTGACGCGTCGTTTTTAACCGTGCTGGTAATAATTAAAATGGTTCGGCTGGACTGGGTGCTGTCGCTAATAGTGGCGGTGCCGCTTGTGCTTATCGCGGTTTGGGGCGCTCTGGTGGAAAAATTTCAGGCGGCAAAGTGGGAAGAGAGGCAGGCGGAATTTGATAAGCTTTACGACTACTCGCGCGAAAGTTTTACCGGCATACGTGTAATTAAAGCGTTTTTAAGTGAAACCCGCAGGTTGCACGGCTTTGCAAAAATAGTAAAAAAGAACAAACAGACAAACGTTTCTTACGCGCGTATGGCGGTTGTTTTCGACTGTATAATTTCGCTTATTATTGCGGTTATAACCGCAATAATATTGGGCGCGGGCGGCTATTTCGTATACGGCGCCGCCACCGGTAATCCCGCAGTAATTTTCGGGCACAGAATAGAATTATCGGCGGGCAATCTGGTAACGTTTTTAGGATATTTCGAAACTATGATTTGGCCTATGATGGCTCTCGGACAGATAGTTTCTATGCGTTCCCGCGCGAAAGCTTCGCTTAAACGGGTGTCGGCTTTTCTGGATACCGCGGAGGTATGCGAGCCTGAAAACGCCTTAAAACTTGCTGACGTTAAGGGAGGCATAAGCTTTAAAAATTTCACTTTCACTTATCCCGGTTCGCAAATTCCCGCGCTTAAAAACGTTACGCTGGAGATTGCCGCGGGCGAAACCGTAGGAATTATAGGTAAAGTGGGAAGCGGCAAAACCACGCTTGTCAACAGCCTTCTTAAAATTTACGAAATAAACGCAGGACAGGTTTTTATAGACGGCGTAGACGTAACCCTTTGCAATACCGAAAGCGTGCGCGAAGCGGTGGCTTACGCCCCGCAGGATAACTTTCTTTTTTCCGATACTTTGGCGAACAACATCGGTTTCGGTGTGGACGGTTGCCCCCGCAATATGGTTGAGCGAGCGGCGGATTTCGCCTGTCTCAGCGGCGATATCGAGGGGTTTAAGGACGGTTACGATACTGTTTGCGGCGAACGCGGCGTAACTCTTTCTGGGGGGCAGAAACAGCGTACGGCTATAGCGCGCGCATATCTTAAAAATTCGCCCGTGCTTATTCTGGACGACAGCGTGTCCGCCGTGGATATAAAGACGGAGGAAACGATTCTTACGTCTATCGGGCGCGAAAGAAAGGGAAAGACGACCGTAATAGTTGCTTCGCGCGCAAGTACGGTTTCGCGTTTCGACAGGATAATAGTTTTAAACGGCGGCGAAATAGAGGCGTTTGCGCCGCCCGGCGAGCTTATGAAAATTTCGCCCACATACAGAAAGATGGTGCGGCTGCAAGCGCTTGAAAACCAGGTTGAAGGAGGCGTGGAATGACTGAAGAAAAATCGGTTCTCTCGGGCGAAAAACACCTGCCTCTCAAAACCTCGTTAAAGCGTACTTTCGGCTATCTTAAACCTCAGCTTCCGCGCTTTGTCGCCGCTTTGCTACTGTTGGTTTTAAACGTGGCGTTCGACGTGGCGTTGCCCGTGTTCATAAGTTCGGCTTGCGAAAACCTTAAATCCAATTCATTGAATTTAAATTTTATTATAGGTTTGGCTGCCGGTTACGTCGCCATAGGCGCCGTTAATCAGCTGGTGCTGTACGCTGAAAGTATGCTGTTGCAGAAAGCCGGGCAGAGTATTGTAGCCGATATCAGGCTTGAGGTGTACGGACACATACAAAGTCTGTCGCAAAGCCAGCTGGATAAAATGCCCGTCGGTTCGCTTGTAACAAGAGTGGCGTCGTACACGGCTTCATTATCCGACCTGTTTACCGACGTGCTGGTCAAAGTGATAAAAAACATACTTACTCTGGCGGGCGTTTACGGAATGATGCTGTATATAAGCTGGCAGCTTTCGCTTGTAATGCTGGCCTTTATTGCGGCTGTTGCGCTTATATCGTTCATATTCGGAAAAATTATCGGCGCGCTGTTCCGTAAAGAAAGGCGTTATATATCCGAACTCAATTCATACCTTAATGAAAATCTGTCGGGAATGAAACTCATTCACGTATTTAACAGGCAGAAATTCAAGGAACTCGAATTCGTTTTGAAAAACGAAAATCTTAGGTCGGCGAGATATAAGGTGGTAATAGCTTTCGGGTTGTACCGTCCGCTTATAACTTTTATATATGTTCTGTCGGTTGCCGTTACTTTCTATCTGGGAATAGGGTTCGGGCTTCATGCGGGTATGGTGGTGGCGTTTTACCTGTATCTTTCCAAATTTTTCAATCCCGTACAACAGCTTGCCGACCAGCTTAATAAATTGCAAAAGGCGTTTACCGCGTCGGAAAGGCTGTACAATCTTCTTGACGTAGCGCCGGAAATACGCGACGCCGAAAACGCGGAAGAAATAGAATTTTTCAAGGGCGAGATTGAGTTCGACCACGTATGGTTTGCATACGAAGGCGAGGACTGGATACTCAAGGACGTTTCTTTTAAGGTAAATGCGGGTAAAACTTGCGCGTTTGTCGGCGCTACCGGCGCGGGGAAAAGTACGGTTTTGTCGCTTATCGTACGCAACTACGACGTGCAGAAAGGGCGTGTTCTCATAGACGGAAAGGACGTTAAAAATATTAAAATAAAGTCGCTCCGCCGCGCGGTGGGGCAAATGCTGCAGGACGTGTTTTTGTTCAGCGGCACGGTGAAAAGCAATCTTACTTTGAATAACGAAAAATTTACCGACGCGGAAATTTCGGACGCCTGCCGCTATGTAAACGCCGACGTGTTCGTTTCGGCTCTGCCGAACGGGCTCGAACAGGAACTTTCCGAGCGCGGCGAAAACCTGTCGCAGGGGCAGCGGCAGCTTCTTTCGTTTGCCCGGACGGTACTTCATAAACCGCAGATACTTATTTTAGACGAAGCGACTGCAAATATCGATACCGAAACCGAGGTACTTATAAAGCAGGGGCTGGAAAATATGCGGGGAATAGGAACCATGCTAATCTGCGCGCACAGGCTTTCCACTATAAAAAACGCCGACAACATAATTGTTATGCAGCACGGCGAGATAGCCGAAAGCGGTACGCATTCGCAACTCATTAACCGCGGAGGATATTATTCTAAACTGTATGAATTGCAGGCAGAGCGTCATTAAAAGTGCGCGGTTTGTTAATTATTTGCGTTTTTTGTAAGCTGCTTTCATATTTGGGTTGACTTTGCGAATATAAAGGTTATATAATAAATATTGTATTTAATTGCCGCGTAAAATGCGGCACAGGGGGATAATTGATGAATAAGGGTAAAATTATGCGGCTTTTGGCTTGTTGTACGGCTTGCCTGAGCGTAGGAGTTATAACCTTTGCGGGGTGCAAAAAGGACAACGGGCACAGCCACGCGTGGAGCGGATATATTTCCGACGGAGAAAGCGGGCACCACAGGGTATCGATATGCCTTGACCACGCGACGGTAAAAGAGAACGTAACCGCGCACGATGCCGGCGACGTGTGCGCTAAATGCGGATTCGTTAAGGGCGTAAACGATGAAACGGTAGCAGTTACAAAGGTTACCGTTTCCGGCGATACTTCGGTTAAAGTGGGCGGCAAAATAACGCTTACAGCAACCGTTTCGCCGGAAAATGCAACCCACAAAACTGTGGTATGGTCTATAGAAAGCGGCGCGGAAAGCGCCGAAATAGGCAGCTCGAGCGGTATTCTTACGGGAAAGGCGAAGGGCAGCGTTACCGTAAAGGCGACCGCGGGCGGAGTGTCTGGCATATACGCGGTAGAGGTTACCGAAGCTTCGGCGGAAGCTATTCACGTAACCGGCGTAACGCTGGATAAGGGCGAATTGACTATGACCGTGGGCGGCGCGGACCAAAAACTCAACGCTACGGTAAAGCCCGATAACGCCGACGACAAGACTTACAGATGGAGTTCGGATAAAACCACCGTTGCAACGGTGGCCGACGGCGTTGTGCACGCCGTCGGCGCGGGTACTGCCAATATAATGGTTACTACCAACGACGGCAATAAAACAGCTACCTGTAAAGTAACCGTAAAATCGCAGGAACCCGGCAAGGACCCTTCAAACCCTTCCGAACCTATAGAAAAACCCGACGACCCGGTAATTTCGGGCCCCGTTCAGGGCGGCGTTAAAATAACCAAAGCTTCCGCCGGCGCGCTTGAAGCGGCTTACGTGGAGTGGACCGCGGCCGACAACGCAAAGTGGTACAATGTTTATTGCAGCCCCGAGGGCGCGGATAACTGGACTAAACTTGACGCGCCGCTTGTCAGGCAGTACCGCGATTATTTCCGCGCGGACGCCGTAGGATTAAAGGCTGGTTCGTACGATATGAAAGTCGTGCCCGTTGCCGGCGACGGTACCGAAGCTGCGGATTACGGCGCAACCGCCGAAAAGATAGCCGTTTACGCCCACGAGCGTTCGGGCTACGCATTTGTAAACAACACGACAAAGGCAACCGCGTCGGGCGCTTACAATATGGACGGGACCCTGCGTGACGACGCCATTGTTTTATATGTTACGCAGGAAAATTACAAAACGGTATCCGTTACGTATAACGGCGTTACCGTTACGGGCATCGACAACATTCTCGGCGAGGGATATCAGTCTAAAAAAGGCGCGGTAAAACCCCTGTGCGTAAGGTTTATAGGTAGCATAGGCGACGGCAGTCAGGTCGATTTCAAAGCTAACGGCGATTTGGAATTAAAGGGGCTTGACCAGGGCGTTACTCTGGAAGGCATAGGCAACGACGCTACCGCAAACGGCTGGGGCTTCCATATAACGGGCTGCAGCAATGTGGAAATACGCAATTTCGGCATTATGAATATGATGGGAGGCACTAAAGACGGCATAGGTTTCGAAGGAAACTGCCACCACGTCTGGGTTCATAACTGCGATATATTCTACGGACATAAATGGAGCGGCGACCAGGTTAAAGGCGACGGCGCCCTAGATACGAAAAAATCGACGTATGTAACTCATTCGTATAACCATTTCTGGGATTGCGGAAAGTGCAACCTTCAGGGAATGAAGGAGTCGGGCGATTTCAGAATCACCTATCACCACAACTGGTACGACCATTCCGACAGCCGTCATCCCCGAATAAGGTCGGCTACCGTGCATATTTACAACAACTATTTTGACGGAAACGCCAAGTACGGGGTGGGCGTAACAATGGGTGCAAGCGCGTTTGTGGAAAACAACTATTTCCGTTCAACGGCGGCAATGCGTCCTATGATGTCGTCGGGGCAGGGTACCGACGCTCTGGGTGATGGAACGTTCTCCGGCGAAGCCGGCGGTATGATAAAGGCGTTCGGAAACATATACGACTGCTCGAAAAATAATCTCAAACTTTTAACGCAAAACGATACGGCCGCCGATAATATCGACTGTTACGAAGCTTCTTCCCGTACCGAAAAAGTACCTGCGGGATTTAAAACCAAGGTGGGCGGAACCGTTTACAACAATTTTGACACGGCGGACGATATGTACGAATATTCGGTAGATACCCCCGAACAGGCTAAAGCTAAGGTGGAAAAATACGCGGGCAGAGTGGACGGCGGAGACCTGAAATTCGATTTCGACGACGCAACGCAGGATTCGAATTACAATATTATTCCCGAACTCAGCAATTTGCTTATCCAGTATTCAAAGGGCGTAACTTTGGTTAAGATAGGTAAAGATGGTGAATAAAAAATAAAAACGGTAACAGCCGGCGTTAAAGCGTCGGCTGTTATTTTAAAAGGTATTTATGCTAAAACTTTTCGCCATTGACAACACGCAGTTTTCCGACGCCGTAATTTTTGAAAACAAACTGTCCGATGTAGACGAAATCAGGCGCACCAAAATAGAGGCGCTTATTCCCGCGGAAAAGAAATACGCTTCGCTTGCGGCAGGGATAATTCTGCCGCTCGCCTTAAAAGAATGCGGAGTAGAAGGCGCGGTTAAAATTGAATACGAACCGCATGGCAAGCCCCGCCTCGTTCGGCCGCAAGGCGTTTTTTTTAATATCTCGCATTCGGGGAAATGGACTGTAATAGCGCTGTCCGATAGCGAGGTAGGCGTTGACGTACAGCAAATAAGGCCTGTTGATTTGCGGGTTGCTGCGCGTTTTTTTACAGATAGCGAGAGGGAGCTTATAGAAAACTGCGGCGACGGCGAAAAACTTTTTTACCGAATCTGGACTATTAAGGAAGCATATCTTAAAGCTTCGGGGGAAGGGTTAAACCGTCCGCTCAATTCATTCGAGGTTAAATTTACCGGCGGGGGCGTAAAAATAGAAGGCGGCGAGGAGGCGGTAAACCGGCTCGTGTCGGAATTTGATTGTTTTACGGGCTATAATCTTGCCTGTGTCGCCGGAGAATACGCTGCGGACAGCACGGTGGAAATACTTTCCGTCGGCGATGGAATATAAATTATGCGGGTATAAAACATATATTAAATTAAGCGGAACGAAACAGAAAAACATTTTAAAAATAAAAGGACGGTTAAACGCCGTCCTTTTGCTTACGCCTGCAAAAGTTCGGCTTACATTATATATAAAAAATGCTAACAATTGGTTTTGCAGGCAAAGGTCGAAAATGTTTGCAAAAAAACTTAAAATGTGATAAAATACATTATCGAAGAGATTATATGCATTTATACGCGCATAAATTGCGGTTTTATACAAAAATTACACGTGAGGGAGGTATAGCAGTGTCGGAAAATTTTCGTAAAATAAAGAAAAAGTATTTAACGATAGCCATTGTTGCGGCTTGTATTTTAGGCGTATGTAGCGGCGTTGCGTTTACCTGTACGCTTGCCGTGGTGTTAAAAATTTACGGCGTTAACTTTATGTGGGCGCTTTATATACCCGTAGCTGCGGCTCTTTCCGCGGGCGCGGGCGCGCTGTTCTTTTTAATTTTAAAACCCAACGATAAACGCGTTGCAAAAAAACTGGACAAAGATTACAAACTTAATCAGAAGGTTCAGACAATGGTCGAATTTGCTGGGGCCGAAGGGGCGATGCCCGCTTTGCAAAGGGAGCAGACCAACGACGTTTTGGGCGGGGTTGCAAAAAAGCGGGCGGATTTAAAATGGCTTGCCAAGTTTGCCGTCGTGCCCGTTATCGCCCTAGCTATGCTGTTTGCGGGCATATTCGTTCCCGCAAAAAAATCCAGCGGCTATGAAGACCCTCCTTTCGATATGACCGACGCGCAGATTACCGCGCTTACAAATCTTATTACCGACGTTAACGGTTCGGAGCTGGAAACCGAATTGAAAGGTTCCGCCGTAAACGTTTTAAACGAATTGCTTGAAGCGCTTAAACGCGCCGAACAGCAAAGCGTAATGAAAGCAACGGTTATATCCTCGGTCAGATTTATCGACGCCATGATTGCGGCGGAGAACTCTTATCTTAATATCGATAACGTATTTAAATCCGACACCCAGCTTGCTCTTTTGTCTACAGCTGTCGTAGACAGCGTGGTTTTCTACAAAAACGGACCGTTAATTTCAACGATGTCTGCCGTAAACGGCAAGGTTGAGGAGGCGGACGCGCAGATGCTTGCCGTGCTTAAGCGCTGGTACGAAAAGTTTTTAAAAGATTATGCTTCCGCCGGGCAGGAAAGCGAAAATTTAACTTATTTACCCGTAACCGAGGCGGCAGCCAAACTTAATTCGTTTGCTTATGCTTTTAAAATCCGTCTCGACGACAGCCGTCTTTCGGAGTATGCGCCGGTCGTGGACGGAGAGGGTGAAACCGTTTCGGCAGGCGATCCGCTCTACAACGTGTATACGGCTCTGTGCGAAAGGTTTGAAAATCTGGCGAAAGAGGTGCTGTACGACGTCAGCGCGGGCGGATATACCGACGCGTCGTTTTACAACACGTTAAAGGGTTCGGTTGACGAATCGGCCGCTTTTACAAACGCGGTGATACCCGTGCTTACCGACCAGTCGTACAACTGTATGATGGACGAATTTATAAGAAACGCGCTGGCGCGCATATTCAATATAAACCGTAACGAGTTAGGGTCAAACGAAAACGTCGCGCCGCAGCCTTCCGAACCGCTGCCTTCAAATCCCGACGACGGCGCGTCTAACGGCGGCTATGCCGACGGCGTGCACAAGTACGGCAGCGACGACGAAATTTTAGACGTTAACACGGGTGAAAAGAAGCCGTACGGCTCGTTAATTAATCCCGACGACAAATCGCAAGGCACAATTTACGACAAGTATTACAACAGAGTTTTGGAATATATAAACGAAGGCGCCTGTTCGCAGGAGGTTGCCGAATATATAAGACAGTATTTTGCATATCTCAGCGACGGAGTCAAGGAAGAAGAAAAAAATGCCGGTTGACGCCAGCGGCAATAAATTACAGAAATTATTAAGAGGTAAAATATAATGGCAAAGAAAACAGAAAAGGACAACGTAACGTTAACCGGGGAAACTGCGCCCGAGGAAGCGGCGGAAAGCGTTGAAATAAACGGCGGAACTACCCGGACGGCAACCGACTCGTCAACCGACGCGGAGTTTGCTCGCAATACCGAAAGGGTAAAGGCGTTCAGTAAATCTATTGCTACGGTAAAGGCTGAACTTGCAAAAGACGTCGTAGGTCAGAAAGAAATTATCGATAACGTTCTTATCGCCATAGTGGCGGGCGGCAACGTGCTTTTGGAAGGCGTTCCCGGCGTAGGTAAAACGCGTTTGGTGCGTTCGCTCGGCAAAACGCTCGGTCTGCCTTTCTCGCGTATTCAGTTTACGCCCGACTTGATGCCTTCCGACGTAACGGGTACAAATGTAATCGAAAAGGGCGCCGACGGAAAAATGAACACGGTGTTTCAGCACGGACCCATTTTCGCTAACCTTGTGCTTGCCGACGAAATAAACCGTGCGACCCCCAAAACCCAGTCGTCGATGCTCGAGGTTATGCAGGAGCACAAAGTGACTATAGCAAAGCAGACTTACACCCTGTCCGAGCCGTTTTTCGTACTTGCAACCGAAAACCCTATCGAGCAGGACGGTACCTATCCTCTGCCCGAAGCGCAGATGGACCGTTTCATTTTCAAGCTTATCGTCGAATTCCCTTCTGTTAAGGAGCTTGCGGACATAGTAAATATGACCCAGATAACCCTTGACGAAACCGCGAACGCCGTTATCGACGGACCTACCGTAATGGAAATGAGGGAGCTGGCAAAAAGCGTGCCCGTAATAGACGACGTGTTAACTTATGCGGTTAATTTAGTATCTAATTCGCATCCCGAACTTGAAAAAACAAGCGAAACGGCTAAAAAATATATCAAGTACGGCGCTTCGCCCCGTGCCGCTCAGGCGCTTATCACGGCGGCTAAGGTAAGGGCGCTTATGAACGGCAACTACAACGTTTCATATGACGATATCGACGCGCTTGCGTGTCCCGTACTCCGTCACAGAATAAAGGTTAACTATACTGCGGTAAACGAAAAACTGGGCGTTGACGAGGTTATAGGTTTGCTTGTGCAGGAAAACAAAAAACTTTGCAGATAATTAAACTTTGCAATTCAGCATTTTGCACTGACGTAGAATTATATGACGTACAAATTAGTAATTTTACGTTTCGGTTAAATATTACACTTTAAATAAAAATGGCAAAAACGGTTATAGACGAAGAGTTTCTTTCTCAGGTTGAGTTACTGCAAACTCTTATCAAAAATAACGTTGCCGGTATGTTCGGCGGAAACCATAAAAGTAAAACTTACGGTTCCTCGTGCGAATTTGCCGATTACAGGGAATACGTTCCCGGCGACGATATAACCAAAATCGATTGGAACGCCTTTGCCCGCTTCGAAAAGCTGTATACAAAGCTTTATCTCGACGAGCGGCAGATGCATACGCGCATTTATATTGACGCAAGCTATTCAATGGGTTACGGTAAAAGCAGGAAAGACGAACAGGCGCTTAAAATGGCCGCGGCGTTCGCCTATCTTTCCGTGTGCGAAATGGACAAGGTTTCCGTTTACGCCGTGCGCGACAGCCGGCTTAACTGCCTGATTAACGGAATGCTGGGTAAAGAAGCGTTTATCAATTCGATAGGCGCGCTTAACGGCGTCGAATTCGGCGGCGACAGCTTTTTATCGGAAGCCATAGTGCCTTCTACCGTAGGGTACGGCGACGGTTTGTCGGTTATTATTTCCGATTTTCTTACGGATAACGATTTCGAAGCGGCAATCGACCATCTTGCGGGCAAAAAGCGGCACGTACTGTGCGTTCAGGTGCTTTCGAAAGAGGAACTCAATCCCAAAGTGCGCGGTAAAATGCACTTGTTCGACAGCGAAGACAATAACAAATATTACCGTAAAAACATTACGCGCGAAATAATCAAGGCGTACAATATGGCTTTGGAATTTGCTACGGGAAGAATACGCGGATACTGTGCGGCGCGCGGCGCCGACTATATGCTTGTCTGCGCCGAAGACCCCGTTAATAAAATTTTCTTTGAAAAACTTGTAAACGAGGGGGTACTTAAATGACGTTTTTATATCCTCTCGGATTTTTGGCGCTTCTCGCTATTCCCTGTTTAATACTTATTTATATAATAAAAAGCAAGTATACCGAGCAGACGGTTACGTCCACATATCTTTGGACGCTAAGCGAAAAGTTTTTAAAAAGAAGAAATCCCATACGTAAAATAACGGGAATTATAAGCCTTATTCTGCAAATTTTCGCGGTGCTGTTTATCGCTGTCAGCGTGGCGCATCCCGTATTTACGCTTCCCGGCAAGGCACAGGACTATTGTTTTGTACTAGACGGTTCGGGCAGTATGAATACCGTGCAGAGCGGCAGTACGCGTTTTGAAATTGGCAAAAGCCGAATAAGCGATATGATTTCTTCCGCGGCGGACGGCAGCACTTTCACGCTTATAACCACGGGGAATACCACCGATATGGTTATGAAAGAAGTTACCGATAAAAAGTCGGCGATAAGGCAGCTGGGCGCAGTTCAGCCTTCCTACGTCGCTTCGGGCTTGTCTGGCGCAGTAGAGGCTGCTAATAAGTATTTTGAAGAAAACCCTGCGTGCAAATTTTACGTTTTCACCGATAAATTTATAGAGGAAGAAAACGTTAGAAACGCCGAGTTGATAAATATTTCCGAAGAGGTGTCTAATTACGCGCTGGACGACGTGAAATACACTATTACCAAAAGCGGCGTTACGGTTAACGGCAAAGCTTTTTCGTATATTGGTAACGCCGAATTTACTGTAGGACTGTTTATCGACGGCTCGGAAAATGCTGCAACTACGGCGCAGGTAAGCGTTTCCGCGGGCGTAGGCGCCGAATTTACGCTTTCAGCCGAAAATAACCGTTTTACCAGTTTGCGTGTTGCGATAATGCAGAGTGACGGACTTTCTCTTGATAACGAGGTTGTGTTGTACAACAACCATTCCGATACTTCCTATAAAACGCTGATAGTAAGCAATACTCCGTTTTTTACGGAAATTTCGCTTATTTCGGCGGGGCATACCCAGATAGAAAAAATTAAACCCGAAGATTATAAGGAAGATACAAAGGGGTACGGATTATACGTATTTCAAAACTTTACGCCGAAATCGATGCCTACCGACGGCGCCGTTTGGTTTATTAACCCCGACAGCGGAGTGGACAGCACGTCGGGCTTTACGCGCGGCGACCCCGAACAGTTTGAAAACCCCGTAGGGTTAAGGCAGAATAACAATACGTCCACCAAGGTAAGAAAGCTTTTGAAAGATACCGTTAAAGAGGACGAAATTTACATTAACGAATATTTGAAATGCAGTACCTACAGGGAGTTTACCGCCCTTATGTACTGCGGCGGCGACCCCGTAATTTTAGCCGGCAGCAACGCGTACGGCAACAGGGAGGTAGTGTTTGCTTTCGATTTTATCGAAACGTCAGATTTCGCCCTTTCGTATAACGGACCTGTAATTATGCGCAACCTTGTAGCATATACGTTCCCCGATCTTGTGGACGAAACATTGTTTTACAGCGGCGATACGCTTGCCGTAAACGTTCTTGCAAACTGTACGGAAATAAGGGTGGAAAAACCTTCGGGCAAGGCGGACTATATCGATACGTCCGTAACTATAAGCGAGTACGAGCTGACCGAGGTCGGCGAATATACGGTTACCGCCATTATCGGCAATAACCGTCAAAGCGTTAAAGTGTTTTCGCAGCTTCCCGCTGCGGAGCGTACGGTAACCGCTACCGAAGCGGCGTTTCTTATAAATGGCGAACCCAGCGCGCAAAAGCGCGACGGTAAATACGAGGATATGCTTTATTTGTTTATTATCCTCGCCGTGATAGTCGTAGCGGATTGGATGGTATATTGTTATGAGCAGTATCAACTTCGATAACCCCTATCTTCTGCTTTTGGCTATCCCCGTTGCGGCGCTGTTCATAGTACCGTTTGCCATAGCTGTAAGAAAGGACAATATTAACGGGCACAATATTGCCTCGGGAATAATTCATATTATAATGGCGTTGATAATCGGTTTTGTGGCGGCAGGTACAAGCATAGTAACAACCGTAACCCAAACCGACGTATACGTCGTTGCCGACGTATCCTATTCGGCTAACCGGAATCTCGACGTAATAGACGGTTATATATCCGACTTAAGTAAAAATCTGCCCGACAATTCAAGAATGGGCGTGGTATGTTTCGGCAGGGATTATAAGCTTACAACCCGTCTCGGCGGCAACATATCAAGCGTTAAAAGCGCAGACGTGGACGATTCGGCAACCGATATTATCGGCGCGCTCGATTTTACCGGTTCGCTTTTCAGAGACGGCGTTATTAAGCGTATTGTGCTTATAACCGACGGCAAACAGACAAACAATACCGACGCAAACGCCATTAAAAGACAGGTTGACGCCCTTGCGGACAAAAAGATTCACGTCGACGCCATATTCGTCGACGACAACCTCGGCGAAGGCGCAAACGAGGTGCAGCTCACCGACGTAAACTTTACTCAGCGGGTTAGTTTAAATAAAAAAGAACGCCCCGCGGTTTTAATAGAATGTAAAAGCGCCGATTCCCGCGAGGTGGACGTAAGTTTAAAACTCAGTGCAGTATCAAAAGATTCGACGGGCGGAGAGGAAAGCAGACAAACGCTCAGGGAAGAAACGTTTACGCTTGTCAACGGTAAAAATACGGTTACTATCGGTTACGATTTGCCCACGTCGGAAGCGGGCGTGTTCGATTATGAAATAAATATCGTCGAATGTTTTTACAGCGACGACAAAAAAGCTTTCGACGACGCGAACGACAGAAACAACGTGCTTAAATTTACGCAGGAAGTGACGGGCGAAATGAAAGTGCTGCTTATATACAGCAACGAACGCGACACCCGTGCGATTTCTGATATTTACGGCGATAAAGCCGAGATAGAGTACAGATATTATTCCGACAGCAATATGCCCTGTTCGGTAGACGCGCTTTGCAAGTTTGACGAAATAGTTATATCAGACGTAAATCTTTATTCCGAAGAATTTGCGGGCGGAACAAACAATAACGATACTTTTTTACGCAGCCTTAACACGGTTGTGGAAAGTTTCGGCAAAAGCCTTGTCACTTTCGGCAATACGTATATCCAGAATTACGGTCAGGGTCAGTTGAAGGCGCTTTCGGATATGCTGCCCGTAAAATACGGCAAAAGCGATTCCGAACCCAAGCTTTACACCATTTTATTCGACACCTCGCGCAGTATGGAGTATTTCGTAGGAAATCTCGACCGTGCAAAGCGCGCGGCAATCGAGGTTGTCGAAATGCTTGACGATCAGGATTTCGTGTCGGTTATACAGTTTAACAGTTCGCCCAGCGGCGTGGAAAATACGCCTATCAGGCTGTCGGAGGGGCGTCAGGCGGTTATAGACGCTATAGACAGTTTCGACCCTAAAATAGGTACCAACATAGGCGCGGGTCTGCAGTATGCAGTGCCTATAGCTACTGGCGGAAATTACAGCGAAAGAAGGCTTATGCTGTTTTCCGACGGTATCGACTGGGGCGGAAGCGGCGCCGACTCCGTTGTCGGCAGCACGGTTGAATCGCTTTTGGACCGCGGCGTGGTAACGTCCGTTCTCGACCTCGGAAGGGGTGCAAGAGACGATAAGCTGGCAACCGATGCGAAAGCGCTGCTGGAAAGCGCGGCGCGTCTGGGCGGCGGCAGTTATCTGGACATATCCACCGACGCGAATTTGAAAGACGTTATAGATAACGAATTGCCCGACGAGGTAAACAAATCGGACGGAAATATTTCACAGGTGTACGTTAAAAAGCGTACCGACGAGGTGCTCAAAGGCGTTGATATCGCCGCGCTTACGTCTACCGATACTTTTGTGGACAATTTTGTATATTCAAGGGCGAGAGGCACTGCCGAAACGGTTTTAACCGTCGATTTTATAGCAAATTCGGGCAAAAGTATGGAGGCGCCTTTATATGCATACCGCAGGTTGGGCAACGGAAGAACGGCTTCGTTTACCTCGGCTTTAAGCGGCGAGTGGATAGCCGCATTCAGCCCCGAACTGCGCAAACAGCTTTTCGGCGGCATATTAAATACTAACGTGCCTGAAGAAAAAATAAACGAACCGTTTAAAGTAAATATAGAAAAATTCGACGGTTTTGCCGAAATATCGCTTGTGCCCGCGCGCATGCAGATAAACGCCAAAACATCGGTAACGGTAACCGCGCCCGACGGCAGTAAATTCCAATCTGCGCTTACAAACAACGCCACCGAATTTACGCATACGTTTTTAACTCCTTACGAGGGTAAATACGTTGTAGAAATAACTTACGACTACGGCGAAGTCTACACGGTAACGCGCGCCGTAAACGTGTCTTATTCTTCCGAATACGACAGTTTTGCGCTTTACGACGCAGGCGTGCTGCACAGAGCCATTGGGGCAAACGGAAAGGTAAGCGAAGACGGCAAACTATCTATCGTCAACGACGAAAACGAGGTGGGAGTATACGACCTGTCGTTGACTATGCCACTTATGATTGCGTGCGTGGTGCTTTTTGCGGTAGACGTGGGTGTAAGAAAGCTTAAATGGGAAGATATAAAAAGCTTCTTCAAGCGTAGCAGGAAGGTTAAAAAATGATGGCAAAACTTAAAAACAAATTAAAAATTTTAGTGGTTTTGCTTGCCGTACTGCTATTTGGAATATTTTTTGCCGGATGTGCGGATTACCGCCCCGCCCAAAAGCCGAGCGACCCTTCCGGTCCGGAAATTCCCGATAAACCGGGTAATCCCGACGACCCCGAAAATCCTGGCGAACAGGAAGACAAGTTTACGGTGTCGCTTAAACTGCGTATGCCCAACAACAGCATACCGTTTACCAAAGAAATGGCTTCTGACATTACCGCTCAACGCGCTCAGTGGACGGAAATAGACGGTACTGCGGTTTACAGCGCTTATTTCGACGAAAACGGCGTTGCAACCCGCACCGGACTGGACGGCGATTATAAAATTTCGCTGTTGTTAACCCAGTCGTTCAGGCAGAAATATACCTACGACCCCGACCCGATTGACAGGGAAGGCGCAATGGAGGTTAACAACGATAAGCGGGACGCCGACGTAGAGCTGTACAGCCTGTTGTCGTTCGGCAGACAAATGTACTGCAACGGCGGTACGCAGCCGTATTTCGAACTGACCGAAACGGGCGCTTATAGCGTAACTTTAAACAGTAAGGAAGATCAGGTTTTATTCTATTTCAAACCTAAAATTTCGGGAATTTATTCCTTTCTCACCTTTGTGGATACCACAGCGGACGAAATAAATCCCATTATGAACGTGTATCAGGTAATTTTGCCGCACGTTCCCATAAATCTTGATAGACCTTACGAAACTAAAGACGACGGCGGCGCGGAAGGGTTGTTCACCAAAAACGTTAAGTGGGAGTACGACATAAGCAACGACGAATCCAGCGGAAGCAACGGACTTGCGTTTCTGTTATATTCCACCAGCTATACGCCTTCGGCATATCCCTTAAGGGTCGATTTTATACTGCAGCGCGACGGCGAATTCACCCACAGGGACGATTACGATAACGCCGAAGAGGTAGAAAGAAAGGATTTTACCGTGCATAAAGAGGTGCCCGATGGCACGTGGACATTCTTTGCTCACCGTCCCGGCGTGGTAGACAACATTTTAAACGAAAAAATGGTGGCGCCCAATCCGGACGACAATAACTATTATTATTTCGTTGACGAGGAAGGTAACTTTACCGACAGGCTCTATGCGATGCTGGGCGGAAACAACGAGGTGCACAGCGCGTTTACGGATACTCGGATAAACGTTAACTATATCACGGAAAAACTGGGCAAACCCGCGTATAACTATTACGAGTTTTTGCGGGGTGCAAACGGTTATCTCGCTTCCGACGGCGGCGGATTCAAATATCTTAACGCAAACGGCGCGTACCCCGTTAACGAAGAACTTAAAATGTTTTTGCAGCGCTATGCGCTGTCGCAACGCCTTTTCTATGACGGATTCGGATTTGCGGAAATGTCGGGAGTCGATCAGGAAGGCAATCCCAACCCCGCATATAACAGCGACGAGGAAAGTCAGTGGCTGTACGCCTGCGGTTATTACCGCAAATAACATTGCCACGATTTACACTGCGTTGAACGGGGATTGAAATTACGAGGAAACTTATTATGAAAAAAAGAAAAATACTGTCGGCAGCTGCTGCAATAGCAATGTCCGCCGCGTTCTGCGTTACGTCGCTTGCCGCTTGTTCTAACAAAGGGTGCGACCATAAATACCGCTGGACTACCGAACGGGAAGCAACTTGTACGGAAACAGGAATGCGCAGGGGTGTTTGCGGAATCTGCGGAGACGTAGCCGAAGAAAATCTTGCGGTAAATCCCGAAAACCACGCATACGGCGAATGGGATATTGTCAACCCTACCGAAACTGCTACCGGTACGGCGGTAAAGACATGTTCAAACAACAGCGGACACGTCCGCACGGTTACGCTGCCCGTAATTACGGAGGAAGGTAATGGATATGCGTCTTCGGAAATAACAACTCCCCCTACTTCCGTATCGGTTGGGGTGCGTCATTTTGTATTTGCCGATGATGCGGGCCCCGTCGAATTTGATATCGAACTGCCCAAACGCGGTCTCGAAAACGTTGAGGACGCGGTTCTGATGGGTGCTTCTATGGGGCATCTGGTGCGTGAAGCGCGCGGAAGATATACTCAGGCAACGGACGGAATCAGCAACGATATAAGCTGTTATTACGGCGATGATTACGTGCATGTAACTGACAGCGGCAACCGCGAATCCTTCTGGTATACCCGCGACGATGCTGGAAATCTTTTCGGCGTTGCGGCTACGGTAGACGGAAATACGTTAAGCAATCCCCATAAAACCGAAGGCGTAACCGATAAGAACTTACTGGGTTACGGTTATGCCGCGGGCGAAGGTATGATGCGTACGTACGGCGCGGAAGATACTCTGCTGTCGTATTATAAGGATTCGCAGCGCGACGGCGCAGTTAAATACACCGATTTCTTTGAAAAACTGCGCAACGGCGATATTCACTGCAAGTTTTCATACAGCAGATATACCCAGCCGTATTTCAGCCGTTATGCTATCGATTTCACAATCGATTCGCAGACCAAAGTAATTAAAAATCTGAGGCTGGACACAAAAATTTTCCGCGCCTATATGATAGCCGACACAAGCGACGGTACTACTGCGGGCGAAAAACTTTTCGATAAGGACGGAGATATTATATTTGCCGAAATTTATCCTCAGGATTCGCAGTCTAACGACCTTTACGAAACGGTAGGCGGAAAAGTGGTTATCGAGGGTGTGAAAACCTATCCAGACGGAACGCCTATTTTAGACAGATTCGGTAAGGAAATTCCCCGCCCCAAGCCTTTGGGAAGCGGCGCTAATTATGAAAGAAAATATTATTCCGACGACCATCCGCAGGTTTCTAACAGGTTTCTTGTTTACGACGAGCCCGTGCTGAAAACTCCCGACGACGTTATTGCGGAAAATCCTTATCCTGCGGAAAATCTGTACGTGCGCTCGTTTGACGTAAGTTACAGGGGTGCGGTGATAGGCGAAAACGGAGTTAATGTTCCTTCGAATACGCTTATAGATTTTAATATAGTAAACATAATGCCTTCCGGGCAGGCAAGTCTCGACTACGACCCTCTTAAAGTGTATATCCGCACGTCCAACCGCGATATATATTTAGACCCTAACGGCGGTATCAACGATAACGAGTATCATATTTTAGGGGGATTTATCAAAGATAAAATAACCTTAAACGCAAGATACGCGGGTGAAATACTGCTGGCAATTAAAACCGCAAGCGGTTCGTATGAAAAAGAAATAAAAGTGAATATCGAGAAGGGCGCGCCGGATAGCGGTTCTTTCTCGGCGCAGGTTTACCAGTATTCCGATGCAAGCGGACAGGAACGTCACATTTGGACGACAATGAATTCCGGGCAGGAACTCACGTTGTACGTGGGGCAGCCGCTTTTCGTAAAAACTGCGGTTTCGGAATCCGAATCGGCCTATATTGACACAAGCTTTACGGTAGTAGTTCCCGACCCTTCGGCGCAGGATGCGTGGAAGCTGGAAGACAATCTTATAATTGAAGGTCAGTCTGAACCCGTAAGCCGCATAACGGCAAACAGGGTTTCGGAAGAGGGCAATCCGTTTGTGGTATATCTGCGATCGACAAAGGCTAACGTTTACGTGCGCTTGTTTATAAACGTAGTCGAACAGCCGGATATACGCGAAACTTTAAACGGAGAATATTCCGCAAAACTGCAGCGCGTTGTTCTGGACGGCCCTGCAGGCTCGGCGGACGTAACCGTAACGTTTAATCGCAGCGCTTCCAACTGGATGCGCGGAACAATAAATATAGTTTTCTCGCAGGGCGATTTAAGCGTTTACAGTTACGAATATAACAGGGATACGGGAACGCTCAGCACCGAATACGAATCGGGAAGAAAGGGCGAAACGCTAGATTTCCGTTTTACTATCAACGAGGTTTATAAAATTTCCATGACCCATTCGCTGGGCCTGGGCGACAGAACCGAAACAGTGGTTCTTGCCCGTCCCGCGGAGGAATAACAATAAAATTAACAACTTAAACGCCCCTTTCGGAATATCTCCGACAGGGGCGTTTTGTATTTTAGAGTAATAAAATGACTTATTCAATTTATTTTACTATATAAATTTTACTTATAGCAGGTATTAACTTTTAAAATATTAAAAAGTTTTAAAATTTGATTTTTTGCTTGCGTTATTCATTTTCCTATGATAAAATATTAAAAAATATGCATACAGCAAAAATTTTATGTATATTTATACAGATATGGGAAATTTTTCGGCGGAGCGTTGCCGTGTCGGTGGGAAAACACCGTGCATCAGTGTCGTTTTTCTGAAAGTAAGGAGATAACAGTTATGAAAAAAAGGACAAAATTTTTGCTTGCGCTTCTGTCCGTTGCTACAATGACGGCGGGCATAATGGGCATAGCAGGCTGTAAAAAAAGCGGCGGATCCACTCCCGGCACCAGCGCGCAGGACGCGTACAACCAGTATGTTACATATTCGCAGGCTAACGGATTGCCCGTGCTTACGTACGAGCAGTGGTTGGAAACAATTACCGGGGATCTGTTTATAAAAGGCGAAGACGGAGCGCCCGGCGCACCCGGAGCGCCCGGAACACCCGGTTTGCCCGGAAAACCCGGCGAACCCGGCGCCACTATTGATACGATAGATATAAGCGCCGACGGCAAGTATCTGGTAATTACCTATACCGACGGAAGAGACCCCGACCGTGTTAAATTGCCCGACGCTATAACGCACGTACATAAATATGACGACAACGAACTTTTCGTGCTTATTCCGCAAACGGACAGTGCGCACGACGGGCTTGCTTATAAAGTGTGCAAAGATAAGGGATGTGACCATATCGAACTTGTCGTACTTAAAAAATCGTACGACGTAAACGTTACTATGAACGGCAAGCCTATTGCCGGCGTGCCTGTCGTTATCAACGGCGCAACAGCATTTTCCGATGAAAACGGCGTTGCGCAGGTTACCGATTTCGGCGAACTTAACGATTACATAGTTTCAGTCGGCGGTAATTATTCTCTTGTCAACTCTGTAAGAACGGGGCAGACAAACAAAATCGACATACAGGTTGCCCAAAAGTTTGCTACAAGCGGCGGTTATTTAAAGATAGATAAAGCGGGATATTACAGCGTGTCGATTCCTACCGGAGCGGCTTATTATCCCGGTTGGCCCGGCGATGTTGAACGCGTTGCTTTTTCGGTTTCCGGCAGCGAAAACGAAGCTAAAAAGTTTAAGCTTACAATTACAGATATGAAAGCCGTTGTTAATAATGAAAAGGGCGATAATATTTTGGGCTTCGACGGCGTAGCGGAAATAATCGTAAAAGCGGGTGAAACCCAGCTTTTCGAATTTACTGCTGACGATTACGCTTTACAAGACGAAAACTTTAATTTCGGCGACGATTATGTTTATTCGGTGGTTGTAGAAGAATTGGAAGCCCCCGCGATGGGCGCTGTCAAAGAAACGGCAATAACCGTTACCGCAGGCGAAACGGTTACTCTCCCCGCAGGCGCGACGGGCGAAATTTACTATGTATGGAAAAATCCCGAAAGCAGCGATTATATGGTAAACTTTACGCTTAATAACGTTGCTGCAAAATTCGGCGCTTACACGTATGCAAACCTTAGCTGGAGCGAAAGAGAGGTTGAGGTTGGCAGCGAACAAATTAAGCTGGTAGAAGGTTCTGATACGTTTAACGCTATTAAACCCTATTATATTAAAGTCAGCGCAACCGGGGCGAATGCGTCCTTCAGTTTCTCTACTAACGCCGTTTTGGGAACTAAGCGCAACCCTCAGCAGGTTATCCTTGGCGCGGAAAATGCGTTTGCGGGTAAAATAGGCATAAGCCACTGGTTTAAATACACGGTACCCGAAGGCGGCGGGAACTACGTCATCGAACCCGCATATGCCGATAACGCGGCAAAGTGCGGAAGCATATCGTATTCGTTCGGTACGTCGAGCGAATTCTCGGCTCATTTCGAGGGAAAAACGGCTTTGGCGCTGTCCGCTGGCGATTACTATTTCAACGTTAATTCGAATAACGATGCGTGCGCTTTTATTTTAAGAGAATATACCGACGCGGATGCAGGTATAAGCGCGGCATTTGCAAAACAAATAGTTTTGGAAAACAACAGAGCAACCGAAACGGTTTCCGCCGCTTCCGAAACTACGTATTATAAACTTACCGCAAGCAAGGCGGGAACATTGCGCGTAACCCCTTCGGAAGGAAATAAAGTATACATTGGCAACAGCGGCTTTGCAGTAAGCAAAGAGGTAACCGAAGGCGAAGAAATTATTCTGCGCGCAACAAACAGTTCCGCAGGTTATACCTTCGACGTAGCCGTTCTCAGCGACGAAGAACTTGCAGTAGACCACACGTTTAACGTTTCATGCGGCGGTGTAGCTGTGGAGAACGCAACGGTAGAGGTTACCGTAGGACAGGAAACGTTAAGCGCATCAACCGACGCGCAGGGCGTTGCCACACTTAAATTTATTCCCGGAAGCTATGCGTTGAGCGTTACCAAGGAAGGCTATTTCTTTGACTATACCGAAACGGCAAACAATAACGCGCTGACAAGCGAAGGCAAGAAAAATTATAATTTGAATCTTCGCGATGACAGCACGAAGTTTTCGTTTACGCTTACCGCGGGCGGAAATGTAATCGCGGGCGCAAAGATTATATTTACTACTCCTCAGGGGGCAAAAGTTGCCGAGGGCGTTACCGACGCGCAGGGCAAATATTCTGTTAATTTGTTCCTTCTTTCGTCAGGTGACTATTACTATTCCATAGAATTACCTGCAGAGTTAAACGGGTACGCTTTCACGTCTACACAGAAATCAGGATTTTATATCGGCAAGAGTACCGAGCAGGAAATCGCTCTGTCTCCCGAGGAAAAACTGACGTTTACAGTAACCGTAAAATTGCCTGACGGCACAGCGGTCGAGGGCGTAAAAGCGGAGATTGTTATATGTGAATATAACTGGTTTGACGACGCATATCAGATAAAAGGTAATTCTACGGGAAGCGGAGTTACAGACGCTTCGGGCGTTACGGTAATCGGTAGCGAAAAGTTTGTAATTATGGACGGTATGCAGCTTGCGGGCGTTAAACTCAGCAATCTTCCCGCCGGATATAAAGCTGATTTGGAAACCTTTGAGGCTAACAGTAACAGTATAACCGTTACGCTTGAAAGTACCGGCACGGTTGACCCTCCCGTAGATCCGGATCCCGGTCCCGACGACCCTAAGCCGCCTGTAGACCCTACTAAGTACGGCGCGTCGAGTGCGAACGGAGCGGCAGACGCGGCGCTCGAACTGGATACGAACGATATTTCCAATGCTGCGGAACTGGGCTATTATATGTTTACTGCAACCCAAGCCGGCGTGTATACGTTTACGGTGGAAGACAGTGCAAAAGCCGGTTATATTCAGTTCCTGTCCGCGGGGCGCGGCAGAGTTGCAAACTTCACCACGCTTATTAAAGACGGTAAAGAAACAGACATTTCGTACAATCTAATTCTCGGCGACGTGAGAGGATACGATAAAACTTATTCATTTACCGTAACGTTGCCTGCCGGCACGTCGGTAGTTATCGGATATCAAACCGGTACGGGCGCTGCGGGTAAAGCAAAAATAAACGTTAAGGTAGAAGAATCCGAAGAGCCTGAAGAGCCCGACACGACCGTTGTCGAATTGACTGTAGGTAACAATGTAATCGACCTTTCCAACGGGCCTGTTTTGGTGACGTTCGATTACACCGATACGGATTATTCCGTAATCTGGAGCAATCAGGACGTATTGGTTTATATAATCGAAGACGGGCAGCCCGATACCGATTATCCTTTCATATCCGGGGAAGAAAACGGATTTCTTATCTCTGATATAATGGGCGAACCTCAAACGTTTACGTATCTCGTAACTGCAACAAGCTCCACCAGCGTAACTTTGATTGTCGAAGAATACGATAACGGCGGAAGAAAATAATATTGAGGAACAATACTTGCGATTAAACAGAAACTGAAAATTTTTAAAGGGGCGCGGCCATAGGACGCGCCCCTTTTAGTATTAAAATTGTTAAGTAATATTTGATAATTATACGTTTATGCAATCTTTTTTTGCATAAAATATTTGAATAGACAAAAATTACCGTCGGTATAAGTAATTTTTATATAAAATTATCGCCGTTAGTACGCGATATTATTTTGCATTATCCGCAAGTCTATGATAATATAGAAGAGTATGGAATAATAGGGTTAAAGCCCGCCTGCAGCGGTTTTTTAACTGCTTTATATCTTATTTTTATAGGCTGAAAGAAAAAAGTCCATTATAAATGTGGAGATTAAATTATGAATAAATTCAAAAAACTTATCGTCGGAGCTTTGGTTGTGGCAAGCGCTTCCGCCCTGTGCGGAGCGGCGGCTTGCAGCGATATGTCTTCAGGGGCCGAGCCTCCTTACTACGAACTTAAATTCGAAGGCAAAGGTCTTGACTATATCTATCTGGGCGAACTGGCCGAGATGGACGAGTTCAATAAACCCTTTCAAAGCGGCGGAACCGTCAAAGAGGGGGTAGAGGTGCGTTTCAGCGTCTTGCTCGGCGCAAACTCCACGGGTACCCCGATTATTACCGCTAACGGCGACGTTATAACTCCCGACGCGAATAACGAGTATTTCTTTATTATGAACGAGGATACCGTAGTTTCGGCCAGCGGATTGGGTACGTTGTATTCCGTTTCGCTGCTCGATTACGAAAAAGTTCCCGGCGCCGACGGACAGTATTACGAGGAAGAGCGCAGGGTTAAATATTTTGATCTCGACGGGAAAGAAATTAACGATGAAAAAATAACCGTAAACGGCGGCGGAGATTTTAAGTTTAAAATTTGGATTAGCCCTTATTATAAGTCCGAATTCACCGTAACCAGCGGTTACGACGTGCTTGTTCCCGATAAAGACGGAATTTATTCAATTAATGAAATAGACGGCGACAAATCGGTTTCGGTTAACGGACTTATTCTCGATGACGCTTTCCCCAACCGTTCCGGATGCGGCGACGGAACTGCAAACAACCCTTGGCAGATTTCCAGACCTATAGACCTTTATTATCTGGCGGCTCTTACAAACAGCGGCGATTACGGTTCGCGTTATTCCGCGGCGCACTATAAGCTGACGGGCGATATCGATATGAACGGCGAACAGATTTTCGTTATAGGTGACAATTCCAACGATGCTGCGGTATTTATGGGCGTTTTTGACGGAAACGGGCACAAGATAAGTAATTTTTACGTTACCGACGAAGTTGTTGATCAGGAATCGTTTAACCGCGAACATTTGCCGTATGTAGGTGTGTTCGGTACCGTGTCCGCTTCTACTATCGGACCTGCGGCAATAAAAAACGTTTCTCTTGAAGATTTCAGCACTACGGCGCATCCGGGCGCGGCGGGCGCGGGCGCGTATGTGGGCGGACTTGTCGGCTACGGCATAGGCGTTGAAATTTCAAACTGCAAGGTTAACGGAAGCGTTTTAGCAATAGGCGACAATAACCAGCTTATCAATATGGGCGGCATAGCGGGCAGATTGCAGGGCGCTTACAGGCAGGTTTCCAGAAGCGAAATAATTACTTATGACTCGTTTGTTTACGGCAGCTCGGCGGAAATTTTGCTTGAAGGTACGGGCAGTCCCCGTTCTGCGGGCGGCCTTGTCGGATATCTTGTTTCGGCGGATATAAGCGCGGTGGCTTATGTTGCAAACAGTTATTCCAAGGGCAACGTTGCTGGTGCAATGCACGCCGGCGGAATTGTAGGCACCGTGGGCAGATTTTCTTCGGTTGCAAATTGTTATTCCGACGCCGACGTAAACGCGCAAAACAGTATTACCAGCGGAAACGCGTCAAGCGATTATCTGGTTGCGTATGCCGGCGGCATAGCGGGCTATGCGGAAGAGAGCGCGGTTATCAGCGCCTGCTATTCGGCAAACTATACCTCGGCAAGCGACAATAAACTTTCCGCAATTAGTATAGAAGGAAAAATTAAAACGGGCGCTACTGTGGGCGAAACAGCCGTCGTTGACGACGGCGCGGCAGACCTTACTCCCGCGGTTTTGTTCAATAATGCAACTGCGGTAAGCGGAAACCCAGTTTCGGTGTTTACCGACACGCTGGGCTGGATATCTTCCGAATGGGATTTCGAAGGCGCCTTGCCCGAAATCGTTTCGGGTCCGGTTAAAAATTACACCGTAAAAGTTTTAGGCGCAAACGAAATCGAACTGGGAAGTTTTTCCGATTCCATGAAGGCGGCGCGCCCCGTATACAGCTGGTATTACGGTGAAAAACTGCCCGAATATTTCACATCCGAAAACGGCAGAAGCTGGGGATATTTTTTCGATAAAGAATTAACGCAGAAAGTGCCTTACGGGTTTATCCCTTCGGCGCAGACAAATACTTTTTACGTAGGTTTGGCCGATTATTCCGAAATTGCGGGCACGTATCATTTGCGGGCTACCGAGTATTCCGACGGCGCCTACCTGCAGTTGACGGAAGACGGCAGAGCGCTGTTAAGAAACGGCGGTCTGCACCACGAATGCAGTTATTCTTATAACGGTGACACTATTACGCTTTACGCAAGCGCACTTGCAACGCTGTCTTATTCTAACGATCAGGTTAACGGCGGCTATTTTGCCTACCGCGGCACGTTCGGCGAAGAAGGGCTCGGCTTAAGGGGACTGGTTACCCTGTTCAATTCTTCGGGTTCGGCAGAGCTTGGAAACCAGTATACAACCGAAATCTCTTCGTTTACGGCAGTTAAGGAAACTGCGGGATTCGAATACGGAGAATATATCGCCGCAAACGGAATAAGATACGTTTTCCGCAAAAACGGTTCCGGTTCCAGAATTTCAACGGGCGGTACCGCGGAGTTTACTTACACGGTTACCGAAGAAGGCGGAATTTATACGGTTGACACGTCGCTTTCGGGCGCGGCTGCAATTACTATGGCGGGCGGTAAAATAGACACTATAGGCGGCATTGCAGTTAGTCTTAAAGATAAATTTGCGGGTTCGTGGAAAGTAAGCGCAAATTCTTCGGTGGTGTTTTCATTCGACGGAATAGACAAAGTAACCTATACGCAGGGCGGCGATTCGGTCACCGAAAATTATGAAATCCGTTCGGGCGTTGCGGAATTTATTATCGACGGCAACCAATACAAGGCTTCTTTCCAAAACGGAACGCTTGTTATCAACGGCGCGGATTATTATGTTTCCGATACGTTTACGGGCAACTGGTTTATTACAGGCGCAAGGGAACAGATCGATATCGCGCTGGAAGGAGTGGGCGCCGAAGGATACGGTTACGCTACGCTAACTTATTCGGGCGGAATAACCACTACTTTCGACGCGCAGTACGACGTATTCTCTTCAGACGGCGTTTCCGTTCTCAGAATTTACGTGGGCGATATGCAGTACGGCGAACTTGTATACAACCGCCAAACGGGCGTTGCTTCGGGCGTGATACATTCGCTGCTTGTCGGAAATTATATCAACGCCGATATGTATCTCTACGATTCTTTTAAGGGCGTTTGGGTAAGCTCGGCAGAGGGAATAGATACTGTAACGTTTAACGGCAGAAGCGCCAACGCGTCTTCGGCGGAAGCGGTTTTAAGGGCGCCCAACGGTAAGGTGACAAGCGGTAAGTACTCGCTGTCAAGCGCTACGTCAGGTACTCTGACCGCGGGCGGCATAACGTACGGCATAACTTATAACGAAAGCGAAAACAGCGTAACGTTAAGCGCGGGCGAAACCGCGCCCGACGAGAAATTAGCAAGGCGCGACGGTTGGTATAACGTTGTGTTGCACAACGGCGGAACGACGTACACCTTCGACGGCAAGTCGGGCGTAGGCGGTAAAGTGGCCGTAAGAAACGGCGGTACTTTAACGCAGGAACTCGAATATACTTTAAGCGGCGAAACGGTAACCCTCGGAGGTTACGCTCTTACGCCAAACGCAAACGGTTTCGACTGGAACGGTACGGCGCTGGAGTTCGATTCGGGATTTGCAAACAGATGGCTTGTTTCGGGAGCGGACGGAATTCTTGAAATAGGCAAGATAGACGGCTGGTTTAAAGCGAACGTAACATATAACGGCGGCGAAGCTGTCGGGTTTACCTACGAGCCCCAGAGCGGAGCTTTAGTATATACGCAGGACGTGGACGGCGAAAGAATAGTAACCAGTTTTAAACTTGCCGGCACTAAGGAAATGAATATCGTGCGTAACGGCGGCAACGTCAACGCGGGCTATAACTGCCTGATAGAAGGAAACGAGGATTCGTGGAAAGGTATTTACAGGGCGGCGGACGGCTCAAGCTGGAAATTTGACGGATTGGGCGATTGCAGATACGGCAGCGGCACGGCTGTTTATACGCCTGCAACCGGAGAACCCGTTAAATACAGCTATATGAATAACGTTTTGGGTATGCCCTATTTAAGCGGCGCTAAAAATTTTGTGTTCACGCAGGCTGACGGCGGGGAAGACGGATATATTAAGGACGGCGATCAAACGGCGTACAAGGCGGTTGAAACCGATAGTTATTACGCCAGAACCGTTTACACCAACGACGGAGGAAGAAAAAATTATTTCTTCGACGGCCTATCTAATCTCTGGCTTAAAGAAGGCGAAACATATACAAAAGCTTACACCTATACTATAGCAACAAATTACAAAGCCGAACTTACCGATTTAAGCGGTAAAAAATTTAACGCTGTAATGCAGGAAACGGGTATGTCGGTACTGTTGACGATATCCGAGCAGATGCAGGCGGTTGAAGGAGAGGGATCACAGGCGGTAATATATTCTTTCAGCGTGACGGGAATCCTTTGGAAAATTGTTAACGGCGGGTATGAAAAGGCTTATAACTACGAGGTTATAGATAAGGATAAGGGGCAGTACGAACTTACCGACGTAAACGGCAAATTGTTTGACGCGGTGGTAAAAGGCAGCGAAACAAGCGGCTACACTATCACAATCACCGAGCAAAAGGAACAGGCTTAATAAGTTTTTCTGCTTAAAAGAAGATTACGTTATATACTTTAAGTTGCGGTACGTAAAAGTACGGGGCTTTTCGGAGGAATAAATGAAATTAAAGAAAGCAAGGGGAATACATCGCAGGGTTGCGTGCGTTGCGCTGACTTTGGTAATGGGCACAACGTTTGCAGCAGGGCAGTTGACCGCTTTTGCAGACGGTAAATCCGTTGCGGGTTCGAACGATTCTTCAACATACAGTTTGGATTTTGAAAATGCCAACGGTAAAGTAGATTTATCGCAGGTAAAATTTGACAATCTCAGTTCGCAGGTTATGCAAAACGAACCTTCGGCGGAAATAAAATCGCTTACTAAAAACGTTATAGTCACGTTAAAGGGCAAGTCTTTGTCCGAACGCGATTATGCTGGAGCTTCGGATAAAGCGGAAATAGAGGAAGAGCAAAACGCCTTTTTAACCGAACTTAAAAGGGCGGGCATAGGTTATACCCTAAGCGGCAGATATTCGTCAATTTTAAACGCGGTTTCCATAGACGTTAAACTGGGCGACTTACAGAAGATAAAACAGATAAGCAACGTTGCTACCGTTACGGTAGGGTCGACTTACGACCGTCCCAAAACCATAGACGAAACCGACGGAGCCCAGACAAATTACAGTAAAATTTATGCTAACGGCATTTACGATTCGTCCGAACAGGTTGAAAACGGTTTCGACGGTTCGGGGATGACGGTAGCCGTTTTGGATACCGGTTTAGACTACACTCACGAAGCGTTTAAAGAAGCGCCCAAATCCGCTCGTTTTACGCCTGAAGATATAGAGGATTTGATGTCGCGCACGCAGTTTGCGGCTGAAAAAATGAGCGGCGCAACTTTCAGGGACGTTTACGTTAGCGAAAAGGTGCCGTTTGCGTACGACTATGCCGACAAGGACGCCGACGTTTACCCTTCGTATTCCCAGCACGGTACGCACGTTGCGGGCATTGTTGCAGGCAAAGCGGACAGCTATGTGGATAAAGAAGGCAATATTCCTATGGAAGAGGACGAAAGCGGCGAGCTTAAGCCCAGCCTGTTCCGCGGCGTTGCGCCCGAAGCTCAGCTTGTAATATGTAAAGTTTTCACCGACGACCTTGACAGCGAGCAATTAGGCGGCGCCGAGGCGGAAAGCATTCTTGGTGCTTTGGAAGATTGCTATAATTTAAACGTAGACGTTATAAATATGTCGCTGGGAACCAGCGCGGGCTTCTCTTCCAAAGCTTTGGGGCTTACCGACGCCGACGAAGAGGGGCGGTTAATGGAAACCGTTTACCAGAATTTAAGAAGAAAGGGAATTTCGCTTGTCGTGGCTGCAAGTAACGATTTTTCGGCAGGCTACGGCAGTGCGTTCGGTACAAATATTACCTCTAACCCCGATTCCGGTACCGTAGGCTCGCCTTCAACGTTTACGGGCGCGCTTTCCGTTGCAAGTATAAACGGGCAGTATTCGCCCTATCTTCTGGCAAATCCTTCGGACAATTCCGCGGGCGATGCTATATATTATGAAGAATCGCGCAATGCCGACAGCGACGCGTACAACTTTATCAACGATTTATTAGGCTGTAATAAAAAGGGCTGCGAAGACAGTTTGCATATATCTAAAGGTCTGCACGACAACGCCGCATATAAACAGTCGGCAACGTTCAAGTACGTAGTCGTGCCCGGAACCGGAGAACCTACCGACTTTGCAAGCGTTAAATCGGAAATTGCCAATAAAGAAGGCTACGATAAGGTTATAGCCGTAATCAAGAGGGGCAACAGCCCGTTCCAGGATAAAATCAAGCGTGCGCGCGATGCGGGCGCCGACGCGGCTATAGTTTATAACAACGTTTCGGGCATGGTAAGAATGTCGCTTGGCGAAATGAAATCGCGTATACCCGCTATATCCGTTTCATACGAATCGGGTTTACTGCTTACCAGAAACGGTTCTACGGCAAGGCGTAAAGGCACTATAGCCATTGACAGAAGCAACACCGCGGGGCCTTTTATGAACGATTACTCGTCGTGGGGTTCCACTCCCGACTTGAAATTAAAGCCCGACGTAACCTCGCACGGCGGCGAAATAACGTCGACGGTAGCCGGCGGTTACGCCGAAATGAGCGGTACGTCTATGGCGTGCCCCAATCTTGCCGGTTTCGAGGCAATTTTCAAAGGTTATCTTAAAAACAATCATAAAAATCTTTGGAACGATACCGGCGCGACCGAAGAACAGAACGCTTTGGCGCTTACAAAGCTTACAAACAATATTGTAATGAGTACGGCTACCACCGTATACGACCAGAATAAGCTGCCTTATTCTCCCAGAAAACAGGGCGCGGGGCTTGCCACGCTTAAAAACGTTTTCTCTACAAAGGCGTATCTGTACACCGACGAGTCGGACGGAATGTGCGAAGACGGCAGACCCAAGGCGGAACTGGGCGACGACGCCAAAAAGAACGGCGTTTACAATATTACTTTCCACGTCAGAAATTTCGGCGACAGCCCGCTTACGTTTAAAACGAACAGCATTTTCATGACCGAATCGGTCGGCGCCGACGGCAAGTCGGTAGCCGAAAAGGCGCATATCTTCGGCGACGACGCAACGTGGAAGGTAAACGGTGTCAATGTTGCCGAGGGCGGCGAGTTTACAGTTCCCGCCGGCGGCGACAGCAAAATAGAAGTTAAACTTACGCTTACGGCGGCAGAAAAGAATTATCTTAATAAAAATTTTGCCAACGGTATGTATATCGAAGGTTTCCTGCAGCTTAAAAGTATAAATTCCGATCAGTGCGACTTAACTTTGCCGTTTATGGGCTTTTACGGCGACTGGAAATCGGCGCCTATACTAGATTTAACCGTATTCGACGTTGCTGAGGACGCTAAAAATACGTCTCTTAAGGACGAAGACAGGCGCCAGCCCAACGTGTGGGCAACGCAGGCTTATGCTTATTATGCCGGCGAAAATTTCAGTATTCCTCTCGGTTCGTTCACATACGTGCAGGACGAGGCAAAGGAACACACGGCCGACTATCTGTATCCCGACAGAGAGTATGTGGCGGTTTCCCGTGATTTCCACGAATATTACGGCGATAACGACCCGCGGAATTATCTTACCACCTCCGGTTTCAGGGCGTTGTACGCAGGGTTATTGAGAAATGCCGAGGTTGTTACTTATACTCTAACCAACGTGGACACGGGCGAAATAATTCCGGATGAAAACGGCAACGACGTAAGGGAATTTTACAGATCTAACAAAGCATACGCCGGCGGCGGTAACGCAACCCCCGGACAGGTTCTTTTAGAGCTTAAAACCGAAGATATGGGCGTTGTATCAAACGGTAAATACCGTTTCGATTTCAATTTCTATTTCGATTATCAGGATTATAAAAACGGTACTTTTACCGACGAAGACGGAAATTTGCACGGCGTATACAAAAACAACACCTTCTCTATGGAGTTTTACGTCGATTACGAGGCACCCGTACTTGTCGACAGCCGTATAAGGTTTCAGGACCTGAAAGATCCTAGTAATAAGGATATACAAAAGGTTTATCTCGACCTTGATATATACGACAATCACTATCCCCAGGCGGTAATTTTGTGCTACTCCGAAAAGGATGAAGGCGAAAATACCGATATGAGGACGATAAAGCTTGCAACCGAATATATTATTCCCGTTTTAAATCCCGCAAGAAACACCACAAACACCGTTTCTGTGGATATTACCGAATACTATAACGAGTATAAGGGCAGACTTTTCGTAGAAATCGACGACTACGCGTTAAACCACAACACTTATTTTATAAACACAAATTATTCGCAGACCACGTCGGTTGCTCCCGGCGAGTTTAAGCTTATGTACGGCGGCAAAGAGGTTGCGGCAAACCCCACCGTGATGGATGAAATTACGGTAGATAAAAATTCCGCTTCCAAATTTACCGTCGAAGGGCTGGGCAATGCGAATATAGCCAATTTAGACTGGGCGGTGGCTAACCAGTCGGTTGCAAAGGTTAAAAACGGCGAAATTTTCGGCGTTCGCGAAGGCTCTACGTTCCTTACGGTAACCGGCGGCGTAGGCGCCAACGGCGCAAGAACGACCAAAACGTTAAGGGTAAAGGTTAAAGACAGTTCTATTCAGTTAAAAGATCCTTCGCTTTCTTTCGGGGCGATGATCGATTCGAATTACAACCTTGTCAAGGCCGAGGGAGTGGTTAAGGTTAATCCCGCGCAGAAGTTCCGTTTAAGCGTGGAAGCAAATCCCTGGTACTATCCTTTGGAAACTTTGTCCCTTCAGTGGTCGTCTAGCGACAACAATATTGCTTCGGTTGATAAAGACGGAAACGTAGTGGTAAAATATGAGGGCGAATTAAGCAAAACGGTAGTAATTACGGCGCGTTCAAGCGTACATCCTTCGTGCGTAGCCGAGGTAACGTTATCCGTCCGCGATCCCTATACAATTAATAACGGCATTCTTACAAGGTACCGCGGCTGGGGTTGCGAAATAGATTCTTCGGGTAATCCCGTATTAAACGAAAATAACGAAAGGGTTTTATATATTCCCGGCGACAGGTCGATAACGGCAATAGGCGAAGAAGCGTTTAAAGATACCGACGTAGAGGTTGTTGTAATTCCCAAGTCGGTTGCAACTATAAACGAAGCCGCTTTCCGCGGTTGCAAAAGTTTAAAGCGCATTGCGTTTATCAACGATACGGACGACAACGGAGAAAACGTAATAGCCGATTCGTCGCTTACAATGATAAGCCGTTACGCGTTTGACGGATGCACGTCTCTCGAAACGGTTGATTTAACAAGATGTAAGGTAATCACCGCTGACAGAGAAGCTTTCGCGGGCTGTACCTCGCTGAAAAATATTATAAAGATGACCGCGATAGGTACCGCGCACGACTCGGCTTTCAGAGGATGTACTGCGCTTGAATCTATCGACGTAACCAAACTGCACGCTGTGGGCAGCAACGTATTTGCCGAATGTACAAGCTTAAGCGAAATTAATACAAGCAACGAAACGGCTGTCGGCTACGGCATGTTCAAAGGGTGCACGGCTTTAAGACAGATAGAAATAAACTGCGCCGGACTGGGCGCGGGGGCGTTTAGCGGTTGTGTAAATCTGCAAACGGTTGAGCTTAATGCGAATAATTGCGACATAGGCGCGCGCGCATTTGAAAACTGCTCCTCTCTTTCCGCTGTCAATTTGGGTACGAACGGCAGTCAAAGTATAAATATTCTGTCTATAGGCGACTATGCGTTTAAAAATTGCTCGGGTTTGCAGAATGCGGCCGAACTGATGACGGCGGCGGAAGCAATCGGGCTAGGCGCGTTTGAAAACGTTGGCGGACGCGACGGCGCGATAACCGACGGTAACGTGCTTATAAAAGCGCCCGACACCGTTACGGCAGATCCTTTTGACGGACTTGTTAACCCTGTCGTAGCGCCGTATGCGTTTGCCGAAAGCGCTTTGTCGGGTATCGAAACGCTCGATTTAACCGGCGTAACAATGTCAAAGGCGTCTTTCTACGGACTGCGCGGACTTAAAAGTATAACGATTCCCGAAGGAGTTGAGGTTATTCCCGACTATGCGTTCTACGGATGCGCCGATTTAACTCAAATTACAATTCCCGCAAGCGTAAAGAAAATTGGTTCGGCGGCGTTTGCCGGCTGTTCTGCGCTTACCTCCGTTAACTTTGCCGAAAACGGCGTGCTGGAAGAAATATGCGAAAATGCATTCAACGGCGTGGCGGTAGTATCGCTTGAGTTGCCTTCAAAACCTGCGTCTGCGGGTGCCGACGCTAAATTTGTTATAGGCGACGGTGCGTTTGCAAACTGCGGTCAGCTTACAGCGGTAACTATTCCATTTGTTACGGAGATGGGCAAAGCGGTATTTGCTTTCTGCCCCGCGCTTACAACTGCGGAATTCGGCGCCGACGCCGAAACCGTAGGCGACTACGCTTTCTTCGGCGCTACGTATTCGGCGTTAGACCCGTTCGGACTGTTCGATTACAGTTCAGTCGGTACGCTGTCGCCGAAAACGTCGGACAGCGCGTTGACAACCGTGGAATTTAGCGGTAAAATAAATAGAATAGGCGCGGGTGCTTTTGCCTTCTGCGCAAAGCTTACCTCGGTTAATTTAAACAATGTAACCGAAATCGGAAGGGAAGCTTTCTTCAGTTGCGGAAAACTTTCGCAGATAGACGGAATAGAAAGAGTTACGCACATCGGCGTATATGCTTTTGCGTATTGCACGCAGATAACGTCGCTAAATCTGTCGGCGGCAGTTGAAATCCACTCAAGGGCGTTTATTAACGACACTTCGCTTGCAAGCTTGACGTTCGGCGACAAACTTGACGGAATCGGCGACGAAGCGTTTGCGGAATCGGCTATATCTTCCGTGGTAATCCCTGCAAGCTGTACTTACGTGGGTGTTTCCGCGTTCAGCGGCTGTACACGTCTTACAGCTTATACGGTAGCGGAAGACAGCGAGTACTATTTTGCCGATAGCGGTGTGCTTTACAGATATATAGATAAGGCAAACAAAGTATACGAACTCTGCTCATACCCCTGCGGAAAACATGCGGATATGGTTGGCGGCGTGCGTACGTATACGGTTAAGGAAGGCACCGTAACCATACAGGCGTTTGCCTTCTTCAGCATTCCCTCCTCGCTTGTTAAAAAAGTAACTTTGCCCTATACGCTTAAAACTATAGGTGACGGTGCGTTTTTCAACAGTTCGATAGATACCTACCAGTTTGAAAGCATTAACGCGCCTTCGCTGTTAGAGGGAATATCCAATAGGATTATCGACAAAAATTATTATTCCGCAAATTCGTTCTTCTACAACAATTTCGGTATAAACTCGAATGACAACTCTGCGGCTGTATCCGGTGACCAAGTTGGTAGATATCTTGTAGACATAATTAAAAGATATGCCGGAGATACGGGCGCCAACACGAAAGTAAAAAGTTTGCTTACTATGCTTTATCCTGCTAACGGAAAGGGCTATGACAACTATATTTATTCAAACTATTTCGGAACAAAAACGTCGTTGGGCGAAAGACTTGAAGACGATTCGAGGGTTTTGATTGAAATTATGGCGGAAATGGTTGACGCTTCAACCGTAAGCAGCTGGAACAAAAACAATATGACGAAGGAAAAGGTAACGTCCTTTGCCGAAACGGTTAAAAAAGCGCGCGCAATAGCCAACGGACTTACCGAAGGACAGTTAACTTTACTTGCGCAGCAAAACGTTGATTTAACTAAGCTTACCGACGTGGAAACGGCGTTAAGACCGGTTAAGGAGCTTTTCGGCTTGCCTCAGATAATAAGCACGGTAATCGTTGACGCAAGTTCGGCTCACCGTACCGCTTACACAGCGGGTGAAATGTTCTCGCTAAACGGATTGAAACTCCGCGTAACGTACGACGACTATTCTTCGGAAGTTATCGACGTAGGCAACAATTTCAAACTGCGCTATAACAGAGCGCTTACAACCTCCGACAGAACAGTAACGCTTGACGGCACGGGCAAGTACGAAGGTAAGAGCGTAAGGATAAACGTATTGGTATCGGAAAACGGAGGCACTACTCCCGGCGGAAATACGCAGAAGGAAGAAACCGCACTTTCCGCAGGCGTTATCGCAGCTATATCGGTTGGCGCGGCGGTTATACTTGCGGTTGCCGTGTTAGCAGTTGTTATAGTGCTTAAAAAACGCGGCGTAATTTCGTTAAAACGTGAAAAGCAGCCTGCGGCAGAAACCGAAGAGCAAGCGGAATTTGCGGCGGAAGAAACCGAAAATGGTGAAACCGGCAGCGAACAAACGGACGAAGAAACCGTAACGGAAGAAAAAGGCGAAAATACCGAAGAGGAAAAACAACAGGAAAACAGCGGAGAAGATAAAACCGATGAGTAAAAGATTAAAGGTTTATTTGCTGGTAGCTTTGGCGGCGGCGTGCATTGCATGCACGCTTGCCGGCTGTAAAATCGGCAGACCGGGAAGGGGCGAATTGCTTGCCGGTTACAATACCCACGTCACCTATTATTCTAACGGCGGGTCTTTCAATAAATCCACGTCGCTAAGCGTAAGGGAGCTGTATTTCAAAGGCGGAGACGACGGGGTGCCGTTTTTCGATATGACGGCGGAAAGCAGCGGTATGACGGTTGAACGCAGAGCTTTCGATCTGATAGGCTGGTATCTGCCTGAAACTTATCCCGAGGGCGGCGCTCACGCGGGTGAGGTAAAGTACACCTATACTTATACACCCGACCCTGCAAACCCCGACAATATAGAAAGAAAACCGAATTTCGACTTAAGCAATCCCGACAATATAACGGTATACGTTTTTCCCAGATACAACGAAAACGGATTTCCTTTAACGGACGAAACTACCGATCGCCCTCTTTTTACAAGGGAAGGCAAAGAGGATGAAATACTCGAAAAATATATTTCGGTGGAGTGTTCGGAAACGCGCATAGACAGCACGTACAGAGTAATGGAAAACATTGACAGCGAACACGGACTGATTGTATGCGCCAAATGGCTGCCTTCGGCTAAAATACGTTATCAGCTGGTAATTACCGACGAAAACGGAAACGAAATAACGGGCGATACGGAATATACTACTACGGACGGCAAGGAAAAGTTTAAAAACGGCGACGAACTGGCGGCTTACACCATAGTTGGCGAAGCGGAAACGCCGCAGAACAGGGAACTTAAAAAAATTAAGGGGCTCTCGTTTGTAAGGACTTATATGGACGAAGAACTTACCGAAACGGTGGTTCCCGTTCAAAGACCTACCGAATTGGGGCAGGACGACCCCGTTGTTTACTGCCGATATATTGTGGGCAGCTGGACGGTTATAACCGGTACCGATTCGGCGAAAGTTGCGCAGATGTTCGGTAATCTGGACGACGAAAACAAAAAGTTTTATATTATCGACGACGTAAATTACGCGGGTTCGTCAATCGATTTGAAAAGGAGCGGCAGCGTAACGGGTTATTCCAACGCTACGGTAGTCTGCGATAAGCCTCATACGATAAGCAATCTTAAGTTTGCGCTTTCGTCCATAGGGCAGAGTATGACGTACTCGATGTTCGGCGAAATAGGCGCTACGTTTAAAGTTTCGGGCTTAACGCTTTCCGATATCGTAATATCGTTGCCGGAAACCAACCGCGAGTTCAGTTTTTACGCCGTATGCGCAGACGCTTCTAAAAGCGCGGCCGCAAATATCAACTTGGAAATACGCAATATAACAGCTACGTACCGCGGAACCCCCACAATTTACAATTTGGACGAAGGCCGTACTAACTGGCTGTTCGGAAGCGTTACAAAGGATACGGAATTTTTAACCGAATTTACGGGGCTCAGGCTTACGGGGACAAACACGTTTACGCAGTATCAGGCGTGACAGAACGAATAAATCAGACTAAGGACTTTTCAAGGAGGACTATTGTGAAAAAAATATTTAAAGGACTTATATGCGCAGGGCTTGTAGGCGCAATCGCCGCGGGCACGCTGGGTGCGGCAGGTTGTAAAAAAGACTCTCACCGCGACCCCGAAAGTTCGCCGTTAAGGCTGGCAATCGGCGCTTGCGACGAAAAATTCAATCCGCTGTATTACACCTCGCAAAACGACGGCATTATCGCCAATATGACCCAAATCAGCTTAATTACCGCCGATGCCGGCGGAAAACTCACGGTCGGTGAAAACCAGCCCACCGTTGCTTTGGATTATCTTGAAACTTACTATAACGCGGAAGGCGTCGCGCTTGCTACTGGAAACGGCAGAGAGGTGAACGCTTTGCCCGGCGGAAACGTAAACGGCGACGTAAACGGCTCCACTACATACGAGTTTTTAATTAAAAACGACGTTAAATTTTCCGACGGCGTCGATTTAACGGTAATGGACGTGCTTTTCAACCTTTACGTATATCTCGACCCTCTTTACAGCGGCTCGAACACTATTTATTCGACAAAGATAAAGGGATTGCAGGCATACAGGCAAAATTTGCCCGGCGCCGGCGAAGATACAAACCTTTCCACAACCGAATTTTATATTAAGGCGCAGGAGCGCGTAAACCAGCTTATTCTCTGGTCGGAAGGCGAAATAGAAATAGACCTTAACGATAAGGAAGCGCAGACGACGAAGGACTATAAAACCGTAACCGAGCTTTACGAAAAAGAGCTTACGGCGGACTGGAATTCGATAGTTACCAGTTGGAGCGAAACTTATAAAGATTATTATTTTACCGAAGCATGGCAGGCTTTCTACTTTATGGAGCAGGCCTTTGAAGAGCAGAAAAGACCGAACGATAACGGTGTGCTTGTGCGTTTTAAGGATGAAAACGGCAAATATCCCACCGAACTCGACCCCGACGTTAAAACGGGCGAAATTTCTTTGAGAGGTCAAATGCTGATTTCCGCTATGCAGGATGAATGTACCGAAGCGAAAATCGACGAATATATCGCGGCAAACCCCGGTACCGACAGGGCAAATGCAATGCTTACCCTTCAAAGAAATTACGCGATAAAATATCTGCACACCAGCAATACCGGTCGCAGCAATATTAAAAACATTTTAAGATACAACACCACTGCAAGCTCGGCTGTAGAAGCTTTTATGCAGGACGAAATAACAAACGCGCAAAAAGGCAAAGAGCAGCTTGTAAAAAATATCGAGGGCATAACCGTTTCGCGTTCCAATCAGTTTAACGGAAAGACTTACGACGAAGAACATGATATCTTAAAGATAGAAATTGTAGGCGTCGACCCCAAAGCAAAGTGGAATTTCGGCTTTACAGTATCGCCTATGCACTATTATTCGGGCACCTTCGAAGGCAAAAACTATGTGCAGGAAGCGATGACGCAGTATGAAAACGGTACTGTTTACACCGAAAACGCAACCGAGTTCGGCGTTAAGTACAGCGACGTTAACTTTATAAATAACGTGCTTGCAAACGATTCGAAAAACGGCGTGCCCGTAGGCGCCGGCGCTTACAAGTGCTGTACCTACAATTACAGCTCCACCGGAGTGGACTCACATTCGTTCTTCTACAACTATATGGCTTTCTTTGAAAGAAACACATATTTCGAAACGGTAGGCGAAGAAATAGAAAACGCTAAAATTAAATACGTAACCTATAAAGTCACCAACGACGATATGATAGTAAGCTCGCTTTTAACGGGCGAAATCGACTACGGCGAACCTATAGCAAAGTCGGACAATCAAACGGCGTGCCGTTCGCTGTCGCAAATCACTTACGAAACGGGCGGTTACGGTTATGTAGGTATCAACCCTAAATACGTACCCGATATCGAGGTAAGGCAAGCCATTATGATGGCGTTCGATACAGCCGACATAATCGAATATTACGGCGATTCGCTTGTAAACGTAATAAACAGACCTATGTCCAATACGTCGTGGGTATGGAATTACGTCGATCAGCCTAAAACACCCTATTATACGCCTGCGGAAACAGCGCAGAACATTATCGACCATATCGAAAGCAACGGAGGCTGGCGTTTCAGAAACGGTTCGTGGATACACGAAGATGGACGCAGAGGGTTAAGTTTCAATTTCGTTATCGCCGGTGAATCTACTGACCATCCCGCGTACGCAATGTTCACACACGCAAAAAATTTCCTTGAAGAAGCGGGATTCAGTATTTCGGTCGGCACCGACCTCAAGGCGCTTCAAAAGCTTGTAACCGGCGACTTGTCCGTTTGGGCGGCTGCGTGGTCGTCGAGTATCGACCCCGACCCCTATCAGATTTACAGTATTTATTCCAATGCATCAAGTACCAAAAACTGGAATAAAGACGGCATTGTAAGCGACGGCGGCGTTAAGTTCCCCAAAGAGTATGCTATAGCAAACGAAATAAACGAAAGGATTATCGCGGGCAGACAAACGTTAAGCGAACGCAGACGTTCGGAAATATACGGCAAGTCGGAAGGCGACAGTATGGAAGACTTGTGCGCGCTTGACCTTATAATGGAGCTTGCCGTAGAATTCCCCACCTATCAGAGATACGATTTGTGCGTGTTTAACGGCAATGTTTTGGACAGGTCGACGATGACTGAAAAACCTTCCCACAATATGGGACCTATAAGCGAGCTTTGGAAGGTTGCTTACCTTTAATAAATAAATCTCTTCGGAGTAAGTAATGTTTAAATATATAGTCAAAAGATTATTGCTTGCCATACTTATCTTGTTCGGCGTGTCGATAATACTGTACGTACTTATAAGATGTATGCCCAGTAACTTTTTAAGGGACCAGTACATACAGGCGCGCGCCAACTACGGTGTGGATACAAGCAGTGAAGAAGCAAAAGCGCAACTCGAAAGGGAGCTGAACGGAATTTTGGCTCCCTATGGGCTTGCAGACGATTCGTTTTGGGGAATAATAAAGGGCTATTTTATGTGGCTCGGCAGATTCCTCAAAGGGGATATGGGTATATCTTTCCAGCATCAGAATGCGCCCGTGCAAACGGTAATCGGCAAGTATATGTGGCTTTCGTTCGGCATATCGTTCGTTGCGCTCCTTCTGGAAATGGCAATAGCGATTCCTCTGGGCGTAAAGTGCGCCGTCAACCAGTACGGCAAACTCGACTATGTGGCAACGGTGCTGTGTATGGTGGGTATAGCCTTCCCGTCGTTCTTCCTCGGCAACTTGTTTATCAAGTGGTTCGCGGTTGATTTGGGCTGGTTTGAAACCCACGGTTTAACCAGCGGCATTATGGGTAGCGAGTTTGAAATTTTCATAGATAAAATCTGGCACTTGATTTTGCCTATGACGGTTATGGTACTGCTGAGCATAGGCGGACTTATGCGTTATACGCGTACGAACACATTAGAGGTGCTTAACGCCGACTATATACGTACTGCGCGCGCAAAAGGACTTTCGGAAGGCAAGGTTGTCTACAAACACGTTTTCCGCAACACAATGATACCTCTTGTTACACAGTTATCGTTTACGCTACCCACGCTTTTCGGCGGCGCGATGATAACCGAGCAGGTGTTCGATTTACCGGGTATCGGCAACATTGCTTATAAGGCGCTTTTAAACGGCGAC
Source organism: uncultured Clostridia bacterium (assembly GCA_947053545.1). Classification (GTDB taxonomy): domain Bacteria; phylum Bacillota; class Clostridia; order Christensenellales; family Borkfalkiaceae; genus Coproplasma. The sequence continues at coordinate 8,726 of CAMRSY010000002.1, read as the reverse complement.
GTATTTTTGGCAATGGGTTACAATATGTTCCTTGCCGTGCTTACCGTAGTGGGCATATTGTTTGCCGACGTAATGTACGCCGTTGTAGACCCCAGGGTTAAACTGGGCAAATAAAGGAGAAAGTATATGAAAAAGAAAGATACAGCTCCCTTAAATAACGGGGAAGAATTAACCGAAAATACGGTTGTTCCCGAAAATACTACGGTTTGCGACAGCGCAACCGCAACCGAGTCGTCTGCCGCCGCAAACGTTGTTGAAAGCGCCGTTTCGGAAGGCAGTGTAAAAGCGGCGGACCAGTCGCTTACCGAAGAGGAAAAGGGCGACGAATTGCACGGCGAAAACCTTAACGAAAGGGCAAAAGTTTTATCCCCCTGGATGACGGTTTTAAAAAGGTTTTTCCGCTCTAAGCTTTCGGTTATAGGTTTGGTAACAATAGTAGTGCTGTTTCTCTTTGCGTTTCTGGGCCCCGTTTTCTCGCCCTGGGCGGCAAACGGCGGAACAGTAACCGATACCGACCCGGCAAGGATAAAAGAAATTATTTCTGCCTCGCCAATAACCTATTATGTTGGCGACGAAGCGTTTGAAGCGCTTGCGGTTTCAATCAGGTTGCCGCAGGTAGTTAAACTGGGCGACATAAACGCCGCGCACTGGCTGGGTACCGACGATATGGGTTACGACGTGTTAACCCGTCTTATGTACGGCGGCAGGGTTTCGCTTACAATCGGGTTTGTGGTAGTAATTATCGAAACAATTATAGGCGTAATAATCGGCGGTCTTGCAGGTTATTTCGGTAAGTGGGTCGACAACCTTATAATGCGTCTTGTAGACATTTTAAGCTGTATTCCCCAGCTTCCCATAATGCTTATCCTTTCCGTAATTTTTACTGAAAGCGGTCTGGGAGACAGTATAGCAAAATTGTATTACATGATGATGATACTCTGCCTTATAGGTTGGACGGGTACGGCAAGACTTGTGCGCGGACAGATACTTTCACTGCGCGAGCAGGAATTTATGCTTGCCGCCAAGTCGTCCGGGCTATCCACTTTCTCTAAAATTTTCAAGCACTTGTTGCCCAACGTAATTCCTCAGCTTATAGTTTCTATGACTTTGGGGCTGGGCAGCATAATATTAACCGAGGCTACTTTAGGTTTCCTTAACATAGGCGCGCCTTACGGAACCGCAACCTGGGGAAATTTAATAAATCTTGCAAGCAACAGCACATACAGGCAATATTATCCCAACCTGTGGGTGGGCGCGGGCGTTTGCATAACGCTTGCCATTTTGGCGTTTAACTTTGTCGGCGACGGCTTGCGCGACGCCTTCGACCCCAAGATGAAGAGGTAACTATGGCTACTAACAAGGATAAAAAGCACTATATATCCCGTTCGGAATCGCGTGCTATCGCCAAAGAAAATTCAAAGGCAATCCGTCATTTCGAAAAGCAGAAAAAGCGCCGCGCCAAGCCCGACGATTACACTGCGCAAATGAAGGACGACAATAACATAATCGAGTTTGAAGATTTGCACACTTATTTCTTTTCGGACGCGGGTACGGTTAAAGCGGTTAACGGAGTTACTTTTTCCATTCCCGCAGGCTCTACGGTGGGCGTCGTGGGCGAATCCGGTTGCGGAAAAAGCGTAACCTCGCTTTCGTTAATGCAGCTTGTGCAGGCGCCCAGCGGACAGATTGTAAGCGGCTCGATAAGGTTTAAAGCAAGCCTTTTCAAGCGCGACGCGCGCGGTAAAAAAATTCCCGTTTACGAGTACGAAACCGAAACGGACGAAAACGGCAATCAAGCAGTTAAGTTAAACGAAAACGGCGAACCTGTAATAAAGCTTAACAAAAAGGGCAAAAAAATAATAAAGAAAAACGAGCTCGGCGGCAATCTGTACGAGATGGAGGACAGGGTTGTAGACATTGCAAAAATGCCTACCGACGCAATGCGTTCGATTCGCGGAAGGGAAATCGCTATGATTTTCCAGGAGCCTATGACGTCTTTAAACCCTGTTTTCACGATAGGCAACCAGCTTGACGAGGTTGGGCTTTTACACATAGAGGGCATATCAAAAAAGCAGGTTAAGGCGCGCAGTATCGAAATGCTTAAGCTTGTAGGTATTGCGGATGCCGAGGGCGTTTACAAAAAATTCCCGCACGAGCTTTCAGGCGGTATGCGCCAAAGGGTAATGATAGCCATTGCGCTGTTGTGTAACCCTAAGCTGATAATCGCGGACGAGCCCACAACGGCGCTGGACGTGACGATACAGGCACAGATTCTCGAACTTTTACGCGATATCAAACATAAAATCAACGGTTCGATAATGCTTATCACGCACGATTTGGGCGTGGTTGCCGAAATGGCTGATTACGTTGTGGTTATGTACGCGGGCAGAGTTATAGAAATGGGTACGGCGGAAGATATATTCGATCATCCTATGCATCCTTATACAATAGGTTTGCAAAAGAGCAAACCTACCGTAGACGGCGAGGTGGACAAACTGTACTGCATACCCGGGTTTGTTCCCAATCCAATAAACATGCCCGATTATTGTTATTTCCGCGACAGGTGCGAAATGTGCAAAGAAAAATGCGCGGGGGAATATCCCGGCTATGTGCAGGTTTCGCCCACGCATAAGGTAGCGTGCTATCTTTACGAAGACACCAAGGAGGACGGCGATGGAAAATAATTCTAACGGCTTAGCGGAAAACACTGCGAATAGCGAACCGCTCCTCGAGGTTAAAAATTTAAAAAAATATTTCCCCGTGGAAACTAATTTTTTCGGCAAGCCCACTAAATTTTTAAAGGCGGTCGACGGAATTTCTTTTACGCTTTACAAGGGGAAAACTCTGGGTATAGTAGGCGAATCGGGTTGCGGTAAGTCGACAATGGGGCGTTCGCTTTTAAGGCTATACGACGGAGTTGAGGGCGAAATTATATTCGACGGTCAGGACGTTGCAAAAATTAGCAACCGCGAATTCGATAAACTGCGCCCCAATATGCAGATGATTTTTCAGGACCCGTACGCCAGCCTTTCACCCCGCCTTACCGTGGGCGAAATTATAGGCGAATCGGCGCGCCAGCACGGGCTTGTAGACAGGGCGGGTTTTCACGATTACGTATTAAACGTAATGGATATGTGCGGGTTGCAACCCCATTATTTCGAGCGTTATCCCCACGAATTTTCAGGCGGTCAGCGCCAGCGTATATGTATTGCGCGCGCCCTTGCGTTAAAGCCGCGCCTTGTTGTGTGCGACGAGCCCGTATCGGCTTTAGACGTGTCCATACAGGCGCAGGTTATAAATATGTTAATCGACCTGAGGGAAAAGCTGGGATTAACTTACATATTTATTTCGCACGATTTATCGGTTGTTAAGCATATTTCCGACGACGTAGGCGTTATGTATCTGGGAAATATTGTTGAGTACGGCAGTAAGGAAAGCATTTTCGGCAATACGTTGCACCCTTATACTAAGGCGTTGTTCTCGGCTGTTCCCGTGCCTAATCCGCACGTAAAAATGAACAGAATTATGCTTAAAGGCGATATTCCCTCGCCCGTCAATCCTCCAAAAGGTTGCAAGTTTCATACGCGTTGCGAACACTGTATGGAAATCTGCGAGCGCATAGCGCCCGAATACAGAGAGGTTGAGGCCGGACATTTCTGCGCCTGCCACCTTTACAACACCGCCGAAGACAGCGAAAGATTACTTGCGCAGGCGGCAATAAACGACGAAGAGGAAAAGGCATTCTCGGAGAAGGAGGCTAAAAAGCCTTGGAACGTGGTAAAAGCTAAAACTAAGTCGGTTTGGGAAAAGAGCAAGGAAAAGGTTGTCTCACTGTTCCGAAAGAAGGAAGACGCCGATAAGGAAGAAACCGATAAAACGGAAGAAATTAAAATTGTTACCGAAGAAAATATAACTGCTTCGGCAGAGAATACCGAAATTGCGGAGCCCGCCGAAGAAACTGCGGAGTTAAAGGCTGATAGCGAAACCGCGGCGGAATTGCATCAAGAAAAGCAGCCTGAAACAGAACTTTCGGAAGAGGTTAAAGTTTCGGAGGAAAAGGAAAGCGAAACCGTAAAAAAGAAACCCGCGCGAAAACGCGCAGTAAAAACCGATAATGGCGAAAAAGAATAAAAAACCCGACGATTTAGATACAGAAACAACCTTTGCAGATATGAATGTAGAGGGGTTTAAGTGGTACGACCCGCATTTGAAAAAGAACAGTCAAAGCGGTATGCGTAAACACAAACAGAAGGTTTCGCGCAAGGAATACCGCAAAATTGTACGCGCTGCTTTTGCCGCGTACGCGCCTGTGTTTTTAATAGTAATTCTTGTTTTCGGAATCATGGGTTTAATTGCCTGGCTTTGGGTTGGGGCGTAAATTAAAATAAAGTTAACCCCGCGTACGCGGCATATGCCGTATACGCGGGGTTTTAATTTGCTTTAATCAGGACAATATGCGGTAAGGGCTAAAATTTTTTCTTTAAATTTTTCGCCGTGTCATATATAGGGGGCAATTACGCCAAATCCTTTATCATAAGGCGTATAATCTCTTCGTCGGTTTCCTTCATTCCCACGCGCGCAAGGTCTGAAACGTTGTCAATAGTGCTTTCCACGCCGTGGCAAAGTATGCCGTCGCCTCCGTAAAACTGGCTTCCGCGCTTATACATTTCATATCCCAATAGCCCCGCGTCTACTGCCGAAGCTATTTTGGCGGCGCAGCTCGATTTTGCTCCGTCGCAAATCAAGCCGGAGGTAATGGCAAGCGCGTTTACAACAGTGTGCGCTATTTCGTCAAGCCCTCCGCCGAGAAGATAGGCAACACCCGCGCCTGCGCCCGCGCCCGCCGATACGGCGCCGCAGTATGCCGAAAGCCTGCCTATACCAGTTTTTAAATGCACGGTAATAAGGTCGGAAAGCGCAACAGCGCGTATTAATTTCTCGCGCGGGATATTTAGTTTTTTTGCGTAAACTACGATAGGCAGCGAAGCGGTCATACCCTGGTTCCCGCTGCCCGAAACAATAACTACGGGCAGGGAACAGCCGTTCATGCGTGCGTCGGAACCCGCCGCTGCTGTAGCCCTTGCAAGATTGTGCAGCCCGTCGCCGAAGCTGTCAAGCAAAACTTTGCCCACGCGCGCTCCGTAGTCGCCGTTTAAACCCTCGTTTGCAATGGCCGAGTTATACGTTATTTGCCGTGAAATTATTTCTTCGATATCTTTTACGTCAACGCCGTCGGCAAACTCTAAAATCCGCTTAACCGAAAGACAGCTGCGCGCGGTCATACCGTCGTCGGCGTCTTCTTCGGCAACGTCGCGGTTTAAAATCTTTTCGCCGTTTCTGGATATTTCCACAACGTTGGTATGGTGACCCTCTATGCGCGCATAGGCCGTATCATTGCCGGCAAAAACGCGTATTCCTATGTCGAAAACGCAACCGCTGTCGGCTGCCTTAACCTTAAATTCAGCCGCGGTTACGTACGATTTTACCGCTTGAATTTCTTTTTCGGTAATGCCTGCCAAAACCTCGAGTTTCTTTTCGTGATTACCGGCAACTATGCCTGCCGCCGCCGCGCTTATAACGCCTTTAAGTCCCCCGGTACAGGGAACGATTACGCTTTTAACGTTTTTTAAAATATTGCCTGAAACGGTTATTTCTGTTTTTTCGGGCAAAGTTCCCAAAGCGTTTTTCGCAAGCGCCGCCGCGTAAGCAATGGCAATGGGTTCGGTGCAGCCCATTGCGGGCAAAAGCTCCTCGTTTAAAATTTTTATGTAGCTTTCGTAAATTTCTTTTTCCATAGTAACGCCTTTTGCGGCAGATTCCGCCGATACACTGAAAATTATATATTTAATTGCCAACCTTTGTCAAGCGGCAAGAAGGGCAATACTTGTTGACTTTATAAGGCGCTATTGTTATAATAAATTTGTCTTAAGTTCACATAGTTTACACTTTGAACAAAAGAGGAACATATGAAGGAAAAAACTTGCAAATCCGTGCGTTTGAGTTACGGAATAATTTTCGGCGTTTTTACCGCAGTAGTGGGGGCGCTGTTTATATGGAAAGTTTTGTCGCTGTATTTTTCGGGAACGGCCGAAGGATATTCGGGCGACCCTTTTACGCGCGAAAGAGTTTTGGAAGCACTGTCTGAAATCGACTTGTTTTTCTGGCTTTGGATTGCCGGCATTGTTGCGGGCTTTGTGCTGTGGGAAGTATTTCCCGTAAAGGAAAAGCCGCGTAAAATCTGCCCCGATTTGCAGTATGCCCGTCTATATAAACGAGTGCCCGTTGCCGCCTCCGAAGGTTCGGAAAGCGAATTTGCGGAAATTTTGCAACAGAGAAGGTTGATTTTTGCATTAAAATGCGCCGCCTGGTCGCTTTTCGGCATTGCTTGCGTGTATTCGCTGGTTTATCTGTGCATACCCTCTAATTTTCCCGATAAAGACGTAACGCACGAAATATTGAATATGGTAAAACACATTTTTCCCTGCGTATTTGCTGGCTTATTGGTTGTGTGCGGTGCCGCGGTATACGAAAAATATGCCGTAAAAAAAATGTTGCCTAAAGTGCAAAAGGTTACAATGGGTCAAAAGCCCGTCGAAAAGAGCAAAAACGCTGTTGCAAGGGTGTTTGCGGTATTCGACAATAAGTGGGTTATATTGGGTATCCGCATTGCTCTAGGCGTTATAGGCGTCGCATTTATAATATGGGGTGCGCTTAACGGCAATGCGCGCGCAGTATTTATTAAGGCGATAAATATCTGTACGGAATGCATAGGGTTGGGTTGATATGAAAAAGTTTTTTGCAAATGTTAAAAATTGGTTTATCGCCCGCAAACCCACAAAGCGCAGAATAATTCAGTTGTACGCCGCATTACTTACCAACGCTAATTTAAAGGGTTTTGCCACGGGGAAAATTTATACCGGCGATACTAAAAAGATGTGCGTTCCGGGGCTTAACTGCTATTCGTGTCCCGGTGCGGTGGGGGCGTGTCCTCTCGGCGCGTTACAAGACAGCCTGGCACAAAGCGGAAGGTCGTTCCCTTCGTACATACTTGGCATTTTGCTTTTGTTCGGATTAATGCTGGGCAGAGTAATTTGCGGCTTTTTGTGCCCTTTCGGGCTTATACAGGAGTTGCTTTATAAAATACGCACGCCTAAACTCAGAAAAAACAGGTTTACGCGTATTCTATCATATTTTAAGTATGTATTACTCGCAATAGTAATAGCAATACCTATAATTTATGCCGGCATACCTTCTTTCTGTAAATATGTTTGTCCCGCCGGTACGTTCGGAGGGGCGATAGGGTTGCTCTCCAATCCCGCTAATACCGATTTCTTCGGTATGCTCGGCTATCTGTTTACCTGGAAGTTCTGCGTACTTGTAGTGGTGGTGGTTGCAAGCGTGTTTATTTACCGTTTCTTCTGCCGCTTTATCTGTCCGCTCGGCGCGATATATTCGCTGTTTTGCAAAATTTCGCTTTTAGGCGTTAAACTAGACAAGAATAAGTGCATCGACTGCGGGCTGTGCATACAGGGCTGTAAAATGGATATAAAGCACGTAGGCGACCACGAATGTATACAGTGCGGCGAGTGCATATCTGTTTGCCCGGTGCAGGCTATCAGTTGGAAGGGAAGTAAAATTTTCCTTAAGAATACAACGCCGCTGGCTCAACCCGCCGTGGCGGAAGGCGAAAAAATTAATTTATTGGAAATTGCGAAATCTAATTCGGATTTAACGTCTGCGGCTACGGCAAATACTGTATCGCAAACCATAACCGAAGATATAAGTCAAACTGCATCTGAAGAATTAACGGTAAACGTAACAAATTGCGTTGTTGAAGAAGAGAACACGGCAGAAACGGTTTCGTATTCCGAAAATTGTAAGGGTGAAAAGTTAAAAGCTGTTAAGGCGGCGTTTAAACGTCCCCGCTTTGTGGTCGAGTTCGTTGCCTGGGTGGTTGCAACCGCATTGCTTATCGGCGCATTGATAGGGTACGGCGTAAGCAAAGAAAAATTAACTCTGGTATACAAAGTCGGCGATAAATGCCCCGAATTTATTTTGTCTACATATGTATCGGATAACGACGTGAAGAGTGTAAGCACTTACGGAATAGATAAAGTTACGGTAATAAATTACTGGTATACCGATTGCGACCCCTGTAAGAAGGAATTACCGGAATTTGAAAAGGTGTACGAAGATTACGACGGCGCGATAGATATGTTTGTAATACACAGTTATTCTGCGGTACCGTCTACGGGCGTTCAGCATTTCTTAGATACCGAAACGGATAAAAACGGCAGGGTCTGGAACACATACAAGCTTGTTTTCGCGCAGGATACCGAGGAGCTTAATACGTACGCTATGCTTGGCGGCAAGTATGCTTACCCTATGACGGTTATAGTAAATGCTTCGGGTAAAATTACTTTTGTAAAACAGGGTAGTTGTTCGGAAGAAATTTTAAGAGAAGAAATAGAAAACGCTTTTAATTAACTACAGCTTTCTGCATCCGGCTACAGAGAACAAATTAAGTTAAAGATAATGCAAATAAAAGGCGCCCCGCGCAAATGCGCGGGGCGCCTTTTATTTGCCGCCCTTTAAGCTGCGGTTATTGTAAGGGTATAATCGCCCTTTCCGTTTACTTCTACTTCGCAGTCGTTCTTGTGGGTTTTAAACCCAAATTCGTGGTACACAAAAACCCAAACCTCGGTTTTCGAAATTTACATAACCTA
>CAMRSY010000001.1 GCA_947053545.1 uncultured Clostridia bacterium | reverse complement strand
TTTAAAAAGAAAATCTTTTAATAGAAATAATTGATAATTAATTTTATGTTAAAAATTTTCAAAAAATTCTTTGCTTGTAAAATAAGCGCGCATAATATGTTATAAGTTGATTTTTGCGGGCGGAAGTTATATAATAACTATGATTATGCTAAAAGTACGCAAGTTAAAACTGCCTGCGGCTGCAATAGTTGCTCTCAGTTTTTTTATAATAATAATTGTGGGGACGTCGCTACTGTGTCTTCCTTTCGCTACAAAAAGCGGACACGTCGATTATCTTACCTCGCTTTTTACCGCTACCAGCGCCACGTGCGTTACGGGGCTTTCCGTTTCGGGTATGTCTTCATATTGGTCGTACTACGGTCAGGCGGTAATTTTGTTGCTTATACAAATTGGCGGTTTGGGCTTTATAACCATAATGTCGCTGTTTATGCTGTACGTAAGAAAGCACGCCAGTCTTTCGCAAAGAAAGCTTGCAATGCAGTCGGCCGGCAGCGTGGATTTGGCAAGCGTTAAAAGCCTTGTCAAAATAATTTTGCTGGGCACGCTCGTTTTCGAGTTTGTAGGCGCGTTTTGTTTAAGTTTCGCTTTCGTACCGGTTTACGGCTGGGGAGAGGGGATTTGGCAGGCGGTGTTTACTTCGGTTTCGGCGTTCTGCAACGCGGGCTTTACGATAACCGATAAAAACGGCGGAAATTCTTTGTGCGCGTTTATAAACAATCCGCTGGTGAATATATTGGTTATACTGCTTATTATTATAGGCGGCATTGGCTTTTTCGTTTGGGGCGACGTAGTGCACCACGGAATAAAAATTAAAAAATATTCCTTCCATTCAAAGGTGGTTTTATCCACTACCGGCGTGCTTATTGTGTTGGGATGGGCGCTGTTTATGGCGTTTGAGTGGAATAACCCCAAAACTTTGGGCGAATACGGCGTAGGGACCAAAATTATGTCGTCGCTGTTTATGGCGGTAACGCCGCGTACCGCAGGGTTTGCCACGGTAGATTATGCCGGAATGTCGGGCGCGGGCAGCGCGCTTACTACCGTGCTTATGCTTATAGGCGGTTCGCCCGGTTCTACGGCGGGCGGCATAAAAACCACTACTTTGGCGGTGTTTGTGCTTTCTATGTGGGCTACGTCGCGCAGATACGATGAAATTCATTTGTACAAGCGCAGATTCGAAACCGACGCAAGCCACCAGGCGGGCGCCATAGTGTGCCTGTACGTGCTGGTTGCGGTTGCGAGCACAATGCTAATCTGCGCGGTAGAAAGCGCTCCTTCGGTTTCTCTCGGAGCGGTTTCGTTCGAGGTTGTTTCGGCAGTGGGCACGGTCGGGCTTTCGCAGGGAATAACCGCGCAGTTGCACGCATTTTCCAAAGTAGTGCTCATTCTTCTTATGTATTTCGGCAGGGTGGGCGGCTTTACACTGGTACTTATTTTCTCGGGAGAGAAAAAGCCCGTCGCGCTTTCGCGTGTGGCGGATAAAATAATTGTAGGTTAGCGGACATTTAGGATTGCTAATTTATACGGGTAAAAGAATATGAAAAAATCGGTTTTAATAATAGGTATGGGCAGATTAGGCAGCCATCTTGCCGAAAAAATGCAGGATTTGGGGCACGACGTTATGGTGCTTGACAGCAGGGAGGAGCGCATAGCCCGCATAGCTTCTAAATTTGCCGACGCGCGTATTGCCGAATACACGCACGAAGACGTGCTGGGCGCTTTGGATATACCTTCGTTCGATATATGTTTCGTTACGGTGGGCGATAATTTAGAAGCTTCTATGCTTACCACCATAACCTTGAAAAAGCTAGGGGCAAAATACGTTGCCGCCCGCGCGCGCGACGACGTGCAGTGCGAGTTGCTGAAAAAAATCGGCGCCGACGAAATTATTTACGCCGACGGCGAAACGGCGGATAAGCTGGCAATAAGGCATAACGGAAACAACATATTCGACTACGTTGCATTGACCGACGGATACGCGATTTTCGAGGTTCCCATAATGAAAATCTGGGAAGGGAAGTCGATTATCGAGCTGGACGTGCGTAAAAAATTTAAAATAAATATAATAGCTATTAAGCGCGGGGAGCATTTAGACCCTTCGCCTATGCCCGACTTTGTGTTTCAGGAGGGCGACCATATCTTTGTAATAGGTAAATCGCGCGACGTATTCAAAATGTCGAATAAAACCTGAAAATTTTATGCGGCGTTGTTCCGCGATATAAAGGTTGCGGCATATAATAAAAGCGGCATATCTGCCGCTCGGAGAATATAATATTGTTTTTTAAAAAGTTGAGAGAAGACATCGCCGCGGCAAAGCGCAACGACCCTGCCGCGCGAAATAAATTCGAAATATGGCTCACTTACTCGGGGGTCAGGGCTTTGTCGCGGCACAGACGCGCGCACTTTTTTTACAGAATACATTTCAAATTGCTGGCCCGCATTATAAGCCAGCGGACAAAGCGTATTACGGGCATTGAAATTCATCCCGCGGCAAAAATCGCTTCGGGGGTGTTTATCGACCACGGTCAGGGCGTTGTTATAGGCGAAACCGCGGTGGTAGGAAAGGGCACGGTTTTATATCAGGGATGCACGCTGGGCGGAACAGGCAAGGAAACGGGTAAACGCCACCCTACGATAGGCGAAAACTGCGTAATTTCTGCCGGCGCCAAAATTTTAGGAAATATAACCGTGGGCGACTACGCCAAAGTGGGTGCGGGCGCCGTGGTTTTAAGGGACGTTCCCGCTCACGCTACCGTTGTGGGCGTTCCCGCAAGAATCGTTAGGGTGGGCGGAAGCAAGGACGCCGCCGATCTTATGCAGGAAAAAGACGACCCTATGCTTAAAGAGCTGTGCGCTCTGCGCGAAAGGGTGTTTGCGCTGGAAGAGAAACTTGGCATTGAATACGAGGTAAAGGACGATGCGGATATACAACACACTGACAAGAACTAAGGAAGAGTTCAAGCCGCTTGTAGAAGGAAAGGTTAAAATGTATGCTTGCGGCATAACCGTATCTGGCGAGGCGCATATAGGTCACGGCTTTCAGGCGCTTATTTACGATATAATTCGCAAATATCTCGAAAAGAAGGGATATGCGGTGACGTATGCCCGTAATTATACCGACGTCGACGACAAAATTATCGCGCGCTCGAAGGAGACGGGAATACCTGCCGATAAATACGCGGCTATGACCATAGAAAAGATTGACAAAGTTATGCGCGAGATGGATATCGACGACCCTACGCTATGGCTTAAGGCTACCGAAAATATCGGCAATATAATAAGCTTTATTGCCCAACTTATAGCAAAGGGTCACGCATATGCCGCGTCAAACGGCGACGTATATTTCGACGTTACCAGTTTTAAAGGTTACGGCTGTCTTTCCAACCGAACGGTTGAGGATATGCTTGACGGCGTGCGTGTGGAAAACGGCGAAGAGAAAAAAAATCCCGCCGATTTTGCGCTGTGGAAGGCGGCTAAAGAGGGGGAAATAAGCTGGGCTTCGCCCTGGGGCGAAGGCAGACCCGGGTGGCATATAGAATGTTCGGCAATGAACAAAGCTGCGTTCGGCGAACAGATAGACATACACGGCGGCGGCAGAGACTTAATTTTTCCCCATCACGAAAACGAAATTGCGCAGACTGAAAGTCTTACGGGCAAGAGGTTTGTGCAGTACTGGACGCATAACGGTCTTATAAAGGTAAACGGACAGAAGATGTCTAAAAGCCTTGGGAACAGTTTGTTATTGGAAGACCTGCTTAAAAAGTACACTAACGAGGCTATTAAGTTTGCGCTTTTACAGACAAACTACCGTAACGACATAAATATTACGGACAACCTTTTTCCTGACGCGGAAAAACATCTCACCGAATTTTACCGCTTAATATACGCCGTTGAAAGCAAATTCGGCAAGGGCGGCAACGGCAACGCTGAGATAGACAGGCGGTTTAACGAATGTATGGACGACGATTTCAATACCGCGCTCGCACTGTCCGATTTATTCGGTCTGTTTAAAAAAGTATCGGCAAAGTTAGCCGTAAACAACGAAAGCTGCGCGGACGACGTTGCGCAGATAAAGCGTACGTATTCTATTTTGGGGATGTTCAAAAAAGACGCGGCGCAATACCTTGACGAGGTAAAGGCAAAGTTGGGCGGCGCGGGTGTGCCCGAAGAGGTAAAAGCGCTTGCAGAAAGGCGCTGGCAGGCTAAACTGAATAAAAACTGGGCGGAGGCTGACGCTTTGCGCTTGCAGCTTACCAATCTGGGGTATGCTGTAAAGGATAGCAAAGACGGCTACGAAATAATAAAAAATTAAAAACTTCGGCAAAATTAATTAAAAATTACGCAATAAATATTAAGGTAATAAATATGAAAGTACTGACAAGCGAAAGTTTAAGAAAAATGTATCTCGATTTCTTTAAAAGCAAGGGCCACGCAGTAATAGCGTCCGCTTCGCTTATTCCCGAAAACGACCCTACCGTGCTGTTTACCACGGCGGGAATGCATCCGCTGGTGCCCTATCTTCTGGGCGAAAAACACCCCGCGGGCAAGCGGCTTTGCGACGTTCAGAAATGCGTGCGTACCGGCGATATCGACGAGGTGGGCGATTCGTCGCACTGCACGTTTTTCGAAATGCTGGGCAACTGGTCGCTGGGCGACTATTTCAAAAACGAAATGATACCCTGGTCGTTCGAGTTTTTAACCTCGCCCGATTATCTGGGTATACCGGTGGAAGATATTGCGATAACATGTTTTGCCGGCGACGGCGACTGTCCGCGCGATACGGAAAGCGCTGAAAAATGGCTCGAATGCGGAATATTACCCGAAAATATATATTTCCTTCCCAAAAGCGGCAACTGGTGGGGTCCTGCGGGCGTGACGGGACCGTGCGGACCCGATACCGAAATGCATATAATCCGTAACCACGAGGAGGCGGACAAGCTTAATTCCGAGCAGTTTGACGAAGCGCCCAAGGGCACGTTCCTCGAAATATGGAACGACGTGTTTATGCAGTATAACAAAAACGATCAGGGCGCATACGAGCCGCTCGCCCAGAGAAACGTGGATACCGGAATGGGGCTGGAACGTACGCTGTGCATTATAAACGGCAAAGACAGCGTTTACGAAACGGACATATACGAAAAAGCTATCGCCAAAATCGAGCAACTTACGGGGTGCAAGTACGGTGAAAACGAGCAGAATACCAAAGCGTTCCGCGTTGTTCTGGACCACGTGCGCACGGCTACGTTTATGCTGGGCGACGCAAAAGGCATAGTGCCCTCTAATACCGACCAGGGATATATTTTAAGAAGAATTATAAGGCGCGCGGTGCGTTTCGGCAGAAATATAGGGTTGCCTCAGGGCGCGCTAAATCAGGTTTCGAAAACGATAGTCGAAAAATACGCTGACGTTTATCCCGAACTTGTTGCCAACGCGGCTAAAATAGAAGAGGAGCTTAATAAGGAAGAAGCCAAATTTTTGCGCACGCTGGCGCAGGGTATCAAGGAGTTTGAAAAAGTTGCTTCGGCTCTTGCGGCGGGCGGCGTAATAGACGGCGTAACGGCGTTTCATCTGTACGATACCTGCGGTTTCCCCGTGGAAATTACCGTTGAAATGGCGGATGAAAAGGGGCTTAAGGTGGACGTGGACGGCTATAATAAAGCGTTTGCCGAACATCAGGAAAAATCGCGCGCGGGCAGCGAGCAGAAATTTGCCTGCGGACTTGCCGACCACAAGGAAGAAACTACCAATCTGCACACGGCAACGCACCTGCTTCACGCGGCGCTAAAAAAAGTGTGTTCGGAAGAAATAGCCCAAAAGGGTTCGAACATAACCGAGGAAAGGTTGCGTTTCGATTTCAATTTTGCCCGCAAGCTTACCCCCGAAGAGGTTAAAGCGGTGGAAGATTTGGTAAACGGTGTCATTAAACAGGATTTGCCGGTGGTTATGCGCGAAATGACGCTTGACGAGGCGCGCGAAGAAGGCTTTACGGGGTTGTTTGAAAGCAAATACGGCGAAATTGTAAAAACTTATTCCATAGGCGAATTTTCAAAAGAAATATGCGGAGGGCCGCACGCCGAACATACGGGGCTTTTGGGTACGTTTAAAATTGCAAAGCAGGAAAACGTATCCGCCGGCGTAAAACGTATCAAGGCGGTGCTGGTTAAAAATTAACGCGCTTATGAAGATATAAACAAATATTGCGGAGCGGTTTTTATCGCTCCGTTTTGCTTTCTGTCAAGCTAAAACACGGCGTTTTAAAATAATTTAAAAATTATTAAAAACTTTGTTTCCGCGCTCAAAACGGCTTGACATAAGTGTCATTTAATAATAAAATAGTTTTACATTGACGGAAATAAAGAAAAAAGTGTGAAAATAGCGTCGGTTTCTCAGGGGGACCGATAAGGAGAAAACAATGAAAACTTATATGGCAAATGCCCAGACGGTTGAAAGAAAGTGGTATGTTGTCGACGCCGCAGGCGTTCCTTTGGGAAGACTTGCTTCCAAGGTTGCGGCTATACTTCGCGGTAAAAACAAGCCCACGTTTACGCCCAATGTCGATTGCGGCGATTTCGTTATAATTTTAAATTCCGATAAGGTTGTGCTTACCGGTAAAAAGCTTGAAGACAAGTTTTACAGATATCATACCGGCTATATAGGCGGTTTGAAAGAGATTGCATACAAAAAGATGCTTGCGGAAAAAAGCGACCTTGCCGTTTACGAAGCGGTTAAAGGTATGCTTCCCAAAAATTCTTTGGGCAGAGATATGATAAAGAAACTCAGAGTATATAAGGGTGCGGAGCACAACCATTCCGCACAGAAGCCCGAAGAGCTTAAATTATATTAAGGTAAGAGGTAAGGAAATATGGCTAAGGCTAATTTAAAGAAAAAGTTGCAGTTTTGGGGAACAGGCAGAAGAAAGAAGGCTATTGCCCGCGTTCGTCTTATTCCCGCAGGAACGGGCGCTATCGTAATAAATGACAGAGCTTTCGAAGAGTACTTTCCTCAGGGCTTAATTCAATATCAGGTTAAACAGCCCCTTGCGCTTTTAGGCGTAGAAGGCAAGTACGACGTTATGGTTAACGTATACGGAGGCGGCTACACCGGACAGGCGGGCGCAATCCGTTTGGGAATTGCCCGCGCACTGTTGCAGGCTGAACCCGACTGCAGACCCGCATTGAAGAAAGAAGGTTTCCTTACACGCGATCCCCGCGCAAAGGAAAGAAAGAAATACGGCTTGAAGAAAGCACGCCGTGCACCCCAGTTCTCGAAGAGATAAAAACACAAGGACATACGCAAGTATGTCCTTTATTTATTCGGTAAATTTTGCCTGAAAGCTTAAAATCTGATAGACTTGCAAAAATGAAATAAATATTATATAATACGCGTATGCTTGGGTTCGGCGAAAGAATTTACAATTTAAGAAAGAGAAGCGCGCTTTCGCAGGAAGAGTTTGCCGACAGGCTGGGCGTATCCCGTCAGGCCGTTTCCAAGTGGGAAACGGGGCAAAGCGTGCCCGATTCCGAAAAGGCGGCGGCAATGGCAAAATTTTTCGGGGTGAGTTTAGACTGGCTTATAAACGGCGAAGAAGCCGCGGCGGCTTTG
Source organism: uncultured Clostridia bacterium (assembly GCA_947053545.1). Taxonomy (GTDB): domain Bacteria; phylum Bacillota; class Clostridia; order Christensenellales; family Borkfalkiaceae; genus Coproplasma. The sequence continues at coordinate 158,212 of CAMRSY010000001.1, read as the reverse complement.
TCTGCGGCAACTGCCGAGGGCGTGGCGGAAAGCATTGCTTGCGCCGCGCAGGAAGACGGACAAGCCGCGCCGACAGTTAAAAAGCGCAGTTGGTTAAAGGCATTTATAATCGCGGGCATAGTTACTTTATGCTTTATGGGGTTATGCGCGATTGTTACGTTCATATTTGCCCTCGTAGTTATGAAGACGGCAAACCTTGCCGACCCCGAAACTTTTTATATGTTGATTATAGTCGTTCCCGGTTGGGCGGTCGTATTTATAATTGCGTTTATAGTAAGCTTTGTCGTATTAAAAAAACGGAAAAAATAGACGGCTTACCGGTCGATATTTTATTTGTAACGTTAAGTTGACGGATTGCAAGGTATTGTTGCTTGCGTTTTCCGACTTTATTTAATAATATGGTAAAGGTCAACTAATACTCTAAGTGAGGTGTTTATGAAAAAGAAATTTTTAATTTGCTCGCTTGCGGCTACGGCGGCGGTGTCCGCGGTGGCTTTTGCGGGGTGCGGTCTTTTTGGCGGCGGCGATAGCGGTAACGGCGACGGCTCCGTCATTCAGAATAATATGCGGTTCGAGTTAAAGGACGACGGCACTTACGAGCTTGCGCGCTACGAGTACGCGGCGCTAGACGACGGAGAGGACGCCGAAGGAAATTTTATTCCCGGATATTCGGGAGAGGGCGAAACGGTAACCGTGCCCGACGAGGTGAACGGCAAGGCTGTAACTTCGTTAAAAGCGTACGCTTTCGCCGATACGGGCGTAAAAGTCGTAACTTTGCCCGACGCAATTTCCGAATTGCCCGACAGGATATTCGAGAGGTGCAGTCTGCTTGAAACGGTAAACTTTTCCGTTATAACCCGCATAGGCAAAACGGCTTTCAGAAATTGCGCAAACCTTAAAGAAATCGCGTTCGAAAGCGGGCTGATTGAAATTGGCGAAATGGCTTTTTCCGAGTGTTCGTTACTTACGGATATAACTCTGCCCGATACGGTTACAACGATTGGCAAAAACTGTTTCTGGGAGAGCAAGATAGCAAGCATAAACGCAACGGGATTTGAAACGGTTGGGGAATTGGCTTTTTATAAGTGCGAAAATCTGACCTCGTTGAATATGCCAAATATTGTAACGATAGAAGACAAAGCGTTTTATTATTGTTCTAATATCTCTCAGCTGACAATAGGCGCTCGGCTCGAAACGTGCGCGACGACGTTTGAAAACGTAACAAAGTTGAATATCGACAGCCCCGTGCCCGAGGGAATGTTGGGCGATAAGGTTGCCGAGGTTACGCTTGGCGACGGCGTAACCACCATAGGCGCCAACGCTTTTAAAAGCTGCGCTGATTTAAAGAGCGTGGAACTTCCCGCAACGCTTACGGCGATAGGCGAAAATGCGTTTTACAACAGCGGGCTTACTTCGGTTGTTATTCCCGCCGCGGTAAAGTCGGTTAGCAACAGCGCGTTTGAAAATTGCTCGTCTTTGCAGAGCGTAACTATCGAAGACGGCGTTGAAAGCATTGGCGAAAGGGCGTTTTATTCCTCTGCAATATCCTCGCTTTCTCTGCCCGCTTCCGTTGCGGCAGTGGGCGACAGCGCTTTTGAAGACTGTAACAGTCTTGCGAAGCTCGATTTTTCCGAGGGGTTGGTTACTGTCGGCGCGGAAGCGTTTGCGCTGAAGGGGACGGAAACTCTGGAAATAGTTTTGCCGTCGACCGTTAAAACAATAGGCAACGACTGTTTCAATTACGATAAATACAGAAAGACGGGCATAACCGCAAACAAGTTGGTTATTAACGAAGCGGTGGAAACGGTAGGCGAAAACGCCATTAAAAATTGTAAAGTAAAGGAGCTGACCGCCCCCGTATCCTGCGGGCAGGACGCGGCTGCCGTGGAAACTTTAACGCTGTTCGGCAACGGCGAAATAGGGTACGGCGCGTATTCTAAAATTACCGCGTTAAAGACGGTCAATTTAGGCGAAGGCGTTAAGCGCATAGGCGCAAACGCGTTTAAGGGCTTGGAGAAAATCAACCTCGGCGGCGTGGAATTTATAGGCGACGGCGGTTTGGGCGACCTTTCGGCTATAACCTACACCAAGACGGAAAACGGCGTTAAATATATCGATAATTGGATAATATCCACCGACTATTCACAGGGCGGAGCAACCCAGCTCGATTTAAGCGGCGTTAAGGGTATATATGGCGGCGCGTTTAAAAATACGGAAACCAACGACACTTCTGTTTTGAAAACGGTCGCGCTTGTCGGCTCGGACAATACTTCCGCTTTGAAATTTATAGGCTCCCGTGCGTTCGAGGGGACGGGCATAACGGCGGTGGAAATTCCTTCGAGTATCCAAAGTTGGAGCTACGCGTTCAAAGGTTGCGCGGCGCTTTCCACAATCGCTTTGCAGAGCGGAGTGGAAAAGATTGCCGACTATGCTTTCAGCGACTGTGCAAATCTCAGCAGTATAAATTTATCGGCGACCGACGTAACCGAAATAGGCAATTCGGCTTTTACGGGGTGCCAAAAGCTAAGGCTGGTAACCCTTCCCGACGGTATAAAAAAGATTGGCGATTATGCGTTCTATTCCTGTAAGGAACTAATTTCTATCGACCTTAAAGGCGCCGAGCAAATAGGCGAGTACGCTTTCGGAAGCTGTACTGCGCTTTCAGAAGCGGTTATGAATTCGGTTAAAGTTATTTCAAACAATGCGTTCAGCGGTTGCGTTGCGCTTACGGAGTACGACTTGCCCGCAACGGTTACGGAAATAGGTTATTCCGCGCTCGGCTGTGCGCAGACGGTCAATTTTGCGGGCACTGCCGAGCAGTGGCAGGCAATAGCTAAGGGCGGAAGCATAAAAGCCGATATATGGCATTCGCAAAACGATTTAAAGGTTGTGTTTTCCGACGGGTCGAACATAACCCTTAACAAGAAGTAAATAAAAAATAAATATTACCTATTATGATATAAAAGCATAAAACCGTCCGTTTTTACGGGCGGTTTTATTTTGTTAAAAAAATTAATTCGGGCGGTGTAAAAATTTGACATTTTTCGAAAAATTTTAACTTATCTATTGACATAATATGCGCGTAGTGATAGTATAAAATTACTATTAATAAATTTTTGAAAGAACGGCTTTTCTTTATACACGGTAAAAGAAAAGCGCGGCGCCTTGTGGAGCCGCGCAAACATTTTTATCTGTATAATACGGCGTTTTTTTCAAGGACGGGAGAATTTATGAACAAACTTACAAAACTTTTATCAGTGTTCGTAATCGCCGGCGCATTGGGCGCGGGTATTGCGGGCGTAACGGGTTGCAAAAAAGGCAACGGCGACGGCGACGGCGGTCATACCCATAATTATCAATGGGTAGACGACAAAAACGGAACGACTCACCACGAGCATTGCGACGTGTCCGGTTGCGACTTACCGGATAAAGAATCTGAAGCCCACGTATGGGGAACGGACAACGTTTGCGACAAGTGCGAAGCGGTTAAAAGCGAAACGCCCGGTGCCGTTAACGTTGAATCGGTTTCGTTAAACCTTTCCAAGTATACGGTTAAGACCGGCAAAACGGTAACTTTAAGCGTTACGGTGTTGCCGGCAAACGCTACCGATAAAACCGTAAAATGGTCGTCTTCCGATGATAAGGTTGCTACGGTTAAAGACGGTGTTGTTACGGCTGTAAAAGCGGGTACTGCTAACATAACGGTAACTACCAACGACGGTGCTAAAACGGCTACGTGTGCAATAACCGTTAAGGACAATATTGAGTACGACATAGTTGCAACAAAGTGCGACCTTACCGCGCTTTGGAATAAGTTCGGCAATAAAAATAAGCTTACCGAAGATTTTGTGTTCGGTAAATTCACTTTCTCGGCAGGCGTTTATTTCGACTCCACCGGCGATATAACAGGTAATACCGTAAACACGCAGAAGAAAGATTTGTTCTTTAACTTAACTGGTTACGATAACGAAAATACCATCCAGTTCGACGCCAAGAGTGCGAGTACCGGAGCCAACCCCACGTTTGCGCTTATCGACATGGCAACGGGCGAACAGGTTTGGAGCTTGCAGATAACAACCGTTACGAAGGGAATTAAAATTGAAAATCTGCCCGCAGGCTACTATAAGTTTACAAGCGACACGTCTGCGAGACTTGGTAACATATCGATTTCCGAAAAGCTTGAAAAGGCCGCTCCCGCGGGAATCAGCGTTAAGAATCCCGCATTGAAGATGCTTGCCGGCAGAGAGCTTGTTACGGGCGACCTTGAGGTATACCTCGACTACGATAACGGCAGGCAGGATTCGATTACCGATTTCACCATTAACGACGACGGATTCGATGCTACTAAGGCAGGCAAGCAGAAGGTAAAGGTTGAATATACTCCCCAGGGAGCGACCCAGCCTTTCACAGCCGACGTAGAGGTTACGGTATACGCAATCGATTCGATAGAGCTTTCCGATTATTCCTGTAACTTGGGCAGAATTACATTGCCTGTACAGAAGATATTCAAACTCGGCGAAACGTTTAACAGCAACAACCTTGCCGTAACGGCAATATGCTCGGCGCCCGACGTAGACGGAACCGAAAAGTTTATACTTAAACAGAACCTCAACGAATACACTGTTTCTACGCCCGGCAACGGCACAACCGGAAAGCAGACGGTTACCGTAACTACGACAAACGGTAAAACGGGCAGCTACGACGTTTATTTCGTAGACGCTGCTACCGCTGATAAGACTAAAGTAATAGTTGACGGCTCTGTGGAAAACATCAATATCAACAGCGAAAACGTTTACACGGTTAAAACCGTTAACCAGGCTATACAGATGTTCAAAGCTCTGGAAGCCGAAGACGCCGTTGAAAAGGTAGTTACCATAAAGAACGGCGAATACAAGGAAAAGGTTGAAATCGATTTACCTAACATAAGCCTTGTAGGCGAAGGCACCGACGCAAGCAAAAACGTACTCTGGTTCGATTTGATTGCCGGATTTAAAGATCCCAGCGGCACAACGGCGTACTCCACCGACGGTAGCGCGTCGGTATCCATCCGTTCGACTGCGGCTGGCTTCCACGCTGAAAACCTTACGTTCAAAAACTATTGGAACACTAACGCACTGTATGTTGAAAGCACCAAACTGCACGGTGATACGCAGGCTGTAGCCTTGCTTGTGCAGGCCGATATGGCAACATTCAACAACTGCAGGTTTACCTCCTACCACGATACGCTGTACGCAATGGAAGGCAGGCACGTATTCGAAGACTGCTATATCGAAGGCAGAACCGACTATATCTTCGGCGCAACGGCAACGTCGTATTTCAAAAACTGTACGATAAATACGCTGGGCGCGGGCGACGCTAAAAACGGCGGTTACATAGTTGCAACCAAGGGTAGCGGCGTAGGCGGCATGAAATACGGTTACGTATTCAACGGCTGTACGCTTACCGGCGATGCAAACGTTGTAGACGGTACGGTATCGCTTGCCCGCGGCTGGGATAAGGGTATGACGCTTGCGTTTATCAACTGCAACATATCCAAAGCATATTCAACCGAATATTTCGGTGATACGTCCAGCAACAAGAACGACCGCTATACGCAGATGAACGCTGCTCCTAACCCCGCTCAGTTGTTCGAATATAACAATACGGGTGCAGGCGCGCTTCCTCAGGCGGTTTTGGATACGGCAGATCCCACAACGCATATAATCGACAAGATTTGTACAATACTTACGCCCGAACAGGCTGCGGTTTACGACGACTTAGCCGTAGTATTCAGCGCAGACAACGGTACGGTTAAGTATCAGAAAGACTGGGACGGCACAAAGAAGGTTGTCGCTCCTCCCGTAAGGTACGAGTTCGGCGCGGAAAATATGGGAACGTCATATGAAAAGAAAACTTCTACCGACGAAAACGGCATTGATTTATTCGACGGCGATATGACGATTTACGCTTTGAACGGCGCAACTTTCAATACCGAAAACGCTAAGAATTTCCTTTGGCTTTCCGACGGTTGCGTAATTAAGTTCAAGGTTGCGGGCAAAGTTTTCTTTGACCCTTACGGCACGCCTTACGGTTCGGCTGAAAACATCAACGTAAACTATATTAACGGAATGGCTACCGTAACCATAAAGACAACCGAAAATAGCCCCATTACGTCGATGGGTTGCTGCATTAAGGTTATTACTCTTGATAAAACCGAAACTCCCGCGCACGTTCATCAATACGGCGACTGGAATATTACTGCGGTCCCCGCTGCCGACGCTACCGGTATGGCGGTAAGAACCTGCTTGGATTGCGAGGAAGATACGCCTCACCAGGATAGCAAGGAATTGCCCGAACTGTCGGTTGAAAAATATAACGTTACGGCAAGTGAAACTGCAGGAAAACTTATCTATACGTTAAAGTCGGACGAAACGGTAACTTTCGAAGCCGATGCTATTGCGGGCGTTCATGCTCACAACTACGGCGCATGGGTTATAACTGCAACTTTGGAAGCGGCAGGAAAGGCCACGCAGACGTGTACCGGTACCGAAGGTACTTGCGACGCGCCTACAATCGAGGTGGATATTCCCGTTCTTACCAGCAGCGAATATACAATAACAAACAACACCGCAACGTTGGAACAGGGCGGAACAGGAACTTACTCCATTACGGTAGACGGAAAGACAATAACGTTTGACGCGCCTACAGCCAAACTTGAAATTGCGCGTTGGACCGAAAGCGGTAAATATCAGTATTCGGGTAGCGACGACCCCGTAAGCACAGACAAAATTTTGTTCGTAGGCTGCGGCAACAGCGGCGGTTGGGTAACGTTCGGTAAGAACGGCGGCTACGTTGCGTTAAACCTTCCCGAAGGCGCTAAGCTGGAAATAACGCGTTCTCCTTACGACAATGCCGAAAAGATAAAGATTAACGGCGTTGAGCAGGAGGGAGCTAAAAACACAACGGTTTCCTACACGGTTAAGGTTCCCGGCTACGTTGTAATTTCAGCCGACAATACGGCTTATTTCAAAGTAATAAACATCACAATTGATCCCGATTATCAGCACACGGCGCATGCGTGGAGCGATTGGACGATAACCCCCGCTTCTGCAACCGATGTCGGCAGCGCTACAAGACATTGTCTTGTGGAAGATTGCGGACTTGCAGGCGAAACCCAAAATAAAGAGCTTCCCGTGCTTTCGCAAACCGATTATACGGTTGCTCCCGGTTCGGCTGAGGGTAAGTCGCTTTACACCTTAAAGTCAGACACAACTATTTCGTTCGAGGCGGATACGCTTGCGGGAATGCACGTTCACCAGTACGGCGAATGGGTTGTCGTTGCGCCCACGGATACCGCAACGGGTACTGCAACCAAAACCTGTACCGATGACTGTCCCGACGAACCTATTGTCGTAGAGCTTCCCGTGCTTACGGACAGCGCATACGTGATAACAAACAATACCGCAACGCTTGAAGCAGGCGGTACCGGCACTTATACTTATACCGACGCAACGCACGGAGTTATAACCTTTACTGCGGCTACGCCCAAGTGGGAGCCTGCGCTTATAAATAAAACTACTATTATCGACGTCGGCGCTATCGATCACGTAATAGAAGGAAAAGTGGAAGCGTATAAAGGACTTATTGTAGACGCAACGGCGGGCAAGCTGAGGAACAACGGCGGAAACGTTCAGGTTACGGCAGGCACAAAACTTGTATTAAAGGTTGAAGAAGGCGCGCAGATAAGCATTGCGTGGTACGATGCAAACAACCCTCAGTACGGGGCTGACGCTAATGCCGAAATAAATATTGTCGATGGGATTGCAACTATAACAATTAAAACCGACGCAAGCTCGGGTAGTTCGGGAATTTATATCAAAAGCGTAACCGTTACTTATGAGCTTTTAACGGCGGCGTCAGGTTATACGTACAACTGGACCAATGCCGACTCGTTAGCGCAGGGCACGCCGGTTGATTCGCCCGACCACTATCTTGAATTCAAAGGCTGTAAAGCTAACAGCGACTGGCTTGCTTTCGGCGGTAACGGAAGCTATATAAAGCTTAAAGTTGCAGCCGGCAGCACCGTAACGTTCCAGGCTTCGCAGTGGGATAATGGAATTTCAATTAACGGCGTTGAAGCTACGCGCGACGAAAGCAACGTAATAACCTACGTTGCCGAAGGCGAAGGCGACGTTGAAATAATTTTAACAAGCCCCGGCGGTTCGTCGTATATAAAAAGCATAGCAGTTTCCTGATATTGCAATAAAACTTAAACAAAGAGGCGCGGCTTGATGCCGCGCCTCTTTAAATTGTAAACATATACCCCGCGCTTTGCGAGGGGGTATATGGTATGCGGTTAGTAAAATGTCGTCATTTTTCTTAAGCGTTAAATAAATGCCTGCGATGCCGCTTGCTCCTCATAATGACACTGAGGGATAGACCTCATATGCGGTTGAATAGCAAGTTATTCATTTAGTATATTCTTCACCGTGCGCATAGCGTTGGCAGCGCTATGCCCTTATATACCACAAACTAAGCGTTTTACGCGTAGTTATGATTTATTTACATTGCAAATATTATTAAAAGCGTGCGGCAAGGCGGCAAATTAAGTGAAAAAATTAAGGCGGAAAAATTATAACTTAAATTTTTAGCGGCTTTATTTTAATAACTATTTTTAATTTAATTATTGCTTTTTTTCAGGCTATATATTATAATTAAATTAGTTATTGCTGTTTGGCAATAGTTAAAAAAATTTAAGGGGAAATTAAATGAAAAACGTAATCGTTGGACAGTCGGGCGGACCTACTTCGGTAATAAACGCAAGCCTTTTGGGCGTGTTTAAAACAGCTAAGGACAGGGGCGCGGATATTGTTTACGGAATGGTTCACGGCATTAAGGGGCTTTTGGACAGGGACGTAGTTGACCTTTCCACCCAAATTAAAAACGATTTGGATATGGACCTGTTAAAGCGTACGCCGTCATCGTTTTTAGGCTCGTGCCGCTATAAGCTGCCTGCAATAGAGGGCAACGAAAAGACGTACGAACAGATTTTTGCAACGCTGAAGGAACTGGATATTTACGCCTTCTTCTATATCGGCGGCAACGACTCTATGGATACCATAGACAAGCTTTCAAAATACGGACAGAAAATAGGCAGCCCCATCCGCTTTATGGGCTGTCCCAAAACGATAGATAACGACCTTGCGATAACCGACCACACGCCCGGCTACGGCTCTGCGGCAAAATACATAGCGGCCACGACAAAAGAAATTATCCGCGACGGACTTGTTTACGACTATCCCGTGGTTTCGGTAATAGAAATTATGGGTAGAAACGCGGGCTGGCTTACTGCGGCGGCGGCGCTTGCGCGCAGCGAGGACTGCGAGGGCGTGGATATGATTTATCTGCCCGAAAGAGTATTCGACGTAAACGCATTCGTAAAAAAGACGGGCGATTTATTGCAGCAAAACCGCTCGGTTGTCATTGCTGTTTCGGAGGGTGTTAAAGTTGCAGACGGTAGATACGTCTGCGAACTAGCCGACCATGTGGATTACGTAGACGCGTTCGGGCATAAGCAGTTGGCGGGTACGGCAAGATTCCTTGCGGGTAAAGTGGCTGCCGAATTCGGTGTTAAAACCAGAGCAATCGAGTTGTCTTCGTTGCAGCGTTGCGCGGCTCACATAACGTCGCGTATCGACGTAACCGAAGCGTTTAACTCTGCCGGCGCTGCAGTTAAAGCTGCGTTCGAGGGGAAAACGGGTATGGTTGCGTGCTTAAAGCGCGTTTCCGAGGATCCGTATATGTGCATTACCGAACTTGCAAACGTTTCCGAAATTGCAAACGTTGAAAAGAAAGTTCCAGACGAGTGGATAACCCCCGACGGCACTTACGTTACGCCCGAACTCATACATTATATCCGTCCTTTAATTCAGTCGGAAATAACGCCGCTGTGGGTTGACGGATTGCCCAGACATTTACGTTTGGTCAAGTAATTTAACCGCGCCCATGCGTTAAAAAAAATACACGGCGTATGTTTAAAATAATTTAAGCATTAAGCTTGCCGCCCGCGTAAAACGCGGGCGGGTTTATTTTTTTACCCGCATTACTATGCGCTCGTGCCGTTCTATAACGTCCGCCATAACGTTGTGTTTTTCCGGTTGGGGGGACGCGTTCGAGTCCGTCGGGGTTTTTCCCGTTCCGAAAGGGTAGGACGGCTCGCCGTTACCGCTTTTTTCTGCGTTGCCTGCAGAAGAAATGCCGCCAATGAGTTTTAAAATATCAAACAAAGCAAAATTTTCCGTGAAATAAATTCTCCTTTCTTAATTTTTTGGGTAAATCCAACCGTTTTTAATTGCGCAAACGGTGGCAGTGTTGTATAATTATCGGGTATAGGTGTAAAACTATCTTTTTGTATGCCGTTTTTGCGGTATTTACGGAGATTTTATGAGTAAACGTGTTACTAAAATTATATGCGCAACGCTTGCGGCTGTTTCGGCAGCAACGCTTGTATTTTTGCCTGCCTGTAAAAATAATTGGGGCGGAGTAAGCGGAGAAAAGGATAATTCGGCTTACAAACGTTCTAACGGCGGCTTTTTAACCGAAACGGAAGATTACGTGTATTTTATAAACGGTAAGGCTTCCAATACCGATTCTAACGAATACGGCTCGGTTTTAAAAGGTTCGGTTCAAAGGCTTAGAAAGTCGGAAATGGAAAACGGCAATTACGCCTCTACCCAAACGGTAGTTCCCTCCGTATTCTATGCGGGCACTTACAATGCGGGGTTATATATTTACGGCGGATACATTTATTACACAACCCCTTCGTCCGATAAAAATGCCGACGGCGAGGTGCTTAATACAAATCTCGAATTCAGGCGTACCTCTTTGGACGGCTCGGATACAAGCGGCAGCATTTGGACAAGTTCAGAACTTGCTGTCGATTACCGGTATGTAGAGGTGGACGGCACGGTTTATATTCTGTACGCACTAAGCGAAAACCTTTACGGTACGTCGGTAACAAATATTCACTCTGTTAACTGCAGCACGGGTAACAACACGGTTTTGGCGTACAACGTAAAAAGCTATGCTTTCGATACGGTTGACGCAACCAATCCTTATGTATATTTTACAATGGACGTACCCCAGTATGTCGAACAGGCCACGCCTTACAAGTATAACCAGCTTTATATGGTCAGGGCGGACGCTTCCTCGTCCCCCCGCGATTACGATTTTACCGGAGTGGAAGATTATAACCCTTCAGACAATCCCATGTATATCAACTACGGTATGCACGTTTTCGACGGTATAGGCAAAGTTAATTACGAGGCCGGTCGTGTAAATCAGTTCAACTATGCGTACGATACGGAAACCAAGGATTACGATAAAAATTATAGTATAAGCTATTCCGATTTGAAATTTACCATTAAATGGTATAAGGACGGCACGCTTTATTACACCCGCGAAACCGACGACAGCAACGTTGGCTTTTACAGCCTTGAAATAGGCGATATCGACGCAGATAAAAACGGCAAGGTTGACGAATCGTGGGATGCGGTGGCAAAAATTGCAGAGCAAACCGCAGTAGTAAACGCTAACGTAACAACCGAATACGAGTTTGTAACGCTTTCCGACGGTTTGTATGCGCTTAATGCTACGTCTAGCGGCGTGACGAAAAGTAAAATAGAAAACGGAAAAATAGGCGAAGCGCTTTATATGACCGACGATAGCGCAAGCGCCGTGCTTTCGGTAAGAGAGGAAGCAAATCTGGGGCACACCTATCTCTATTATTCGGTAACCGGCGGCAACGGCTATACGGTTAACAGGGTGGCTATAGACGGCGGGCAGGACGATTACGGTAAACTGCCTTCTGCTATCGAGCCAGATTTAACTTACGATACGGTTAACATTTTGGATTTAGACGCTTCGAGCGATTGGTTTAAGCCCGAATTTGTAGACAACAGGCTGTTTTTTGCAAGCGAAATAGGCGGAATGCAGAGTTACAATTACATTATGGTTTGCGACCTTAACGGCGAAAACGGCATAATGTCAAACAAAGAAATCAAGGCGCTTAATAAAAAATTTGACGCGGTTACCGAGAAAATCGAAGAATACGACGAGAAGGAAAACGCCGACGGCTCAGCCGCATACGATAAGCTTTCTAAAGCTTTGAAATATTTATTTAATACCGGCGATACAGATTATATCGACGAACTTATTCAGGCTTACGTCGATTTGGAAGGAAGGGATAAGGAATACGTTTATTCCGAAGCTTCGGTGGCTATTTACAAGGATTTCGCCGCGGCTGAAGGCGACTGGGCGGAATATAAAGCCGACGAAATGACCAAGACAATTAACGGCGTAACCGTACGTGCGAATATGCGCGATTACTATTATACCGTAGTAGGTAAAATGACCGACGCAGATATTAAGGGGCTTAACGATTACTACAAGGGCGAGTATATGGAAAGCTATCCCGTAGTGGAAAACACCACCTGGTGGGATAAACTGTCTACGGGCGGCAAAGTAGGCGCGGCGTTCGGCATAACCGAGGCTTGCATGCTTGTAATAGGTGGCGGTATAATTTTGGTTGCTTACCTTGTAACCCGTAAAAAGGCGGGCGCTGAACGCGGCGAGGGAAAGCGTACCAAGGTTGATTTAACCGACGATAAGAGTATGGACGTTTACGGCGACGAAAGCGGCGAAAGCGACGGCGGCGAGCAGTAAATCAAAAGAAATATATCAAATATAAAAGCGGGCAGGCTGAAATTTTCGGCTTGTCCGATTTTTTGTTAATTTGCGTAAATATTTTTATAAAAAACGCTAAAATAATTTATTAAAACAGTTTACAAACTTTTTAAATGCTAATATAATGTTACAAGCAAATAATAGTATTTTAAAACGGCGGTCCGCCGTTCGGTCAAGGGGAATTTATATGGCAAAATATATTAAATGTCCAAGGTGCGAACTTAATTTCATATTAGAAGGCAAACAGGAATATTGCGACGTATGTATAGCCGAAATGAAGGGCAGCAAATTGCAGTTTGCCGATTTGGAGGACGAGGAACTTGAAGCCGAGCTTGAAAGCGAAGCTGCGGAACTTTGCCCCGTTTGCGGCGTAAATAATATGCGTTTCGGCGAAACTATGTGCGAAGCGTGCAGAAAACAGGCTGAATACGAGGACGATTTGCAGGAAGACGAAGCGGGCGACGAAGAGTGGAAAAACTATATCGGAGACGAAAACGAGGATTTATCGCTGGACGAGGACGAACTCGCGGAAGAGCTTGCCGAGGTTGAAGAGGACGACGAGGAATACGCCGAAGAAGAGGACGATTTCTTTGATGATGATATGGATTCGTTAGATGACCTCGAGGACGATGATGACGACGATGACGAGGATGATGACGACGATTTATTTTAAAAATATTTAAGGGAGGCGCAAGCCTCCTTTTTTTACTGCATGACAGTAAAATTTCGGGTTATCCGAAAGCGTATATGCTTAATGGCGGCAAATGAATAAAAAGAGCGCAAATGGGGAAAAATGGAAATATGATTAAACCCGAAATAACAATAAACACCATAAAGCGCAATATTCAGGAATGTTATAAAAAAGCGGTTAACGTAAAGCTGAATCTGGGGCGCAACAAGTTTGTAACCTTCCCCGCAACCCTTTCAGGAATATATTCCTCTATATTTACGGTAGAGCCTGCCGATAAAAATTTTCTGGGCAAAACCGCATATTCCTATTCGGAAATACTGTGCGGAAAAGTGTTTATAACTTTGGACGAAAAAGGGGCATAAAATTTTTTCGGTAAACATATTATACCTTGTAACCAAAAAGGAGCAATGATATGTTGAAACCGATTCAGAATCAAGAGGGCTGTAATAAACTTTTAAAGCGCATCGAAAGCCAAAGCGTTGTCGAGTGCCGATTTCCGCAGTCAAGCGAAATAACCGAGGTAATCGCCGTATATCCGCAGGTTTCCGTCGTCTCGTGCGAGGTGTCGTCGGGGCGGGTTAATTACGGCGGTAAACTTATATTAACCATAGTATATTGCGACGAGGGCGGAAAACTGTGCCGTATGCAGAAGGGCGCAGAATTTTCGCATTTTGCCGACGACGACTGCCTTGCGCCCGCTCAAAACGGCGTTTGCAGACTTGCGTGTGATAAAACCACGGTTAAACGCGAGGGCTCTTCATTTGTTATCGCCGCCATTATTTCGGCGGATATCAACGTATATTCCCGCAACGAGCGTACGTTTATAAACGGAGCGGAAGGCGCGTTTGTTAAAACGGAAAACGTTAAATTTGCCTCGGTGGTAACCTTTTCGGGCGAAAGCGAAGTGGAGGACGATTTCGATGCGGACAGCGTGGTAGACGTTTTGATTCCCTGCGCTAAGGCGGTCGTTTTATCTTCTTCGTGCGGAACCGGTGAAGTTCAAACGAGCGGTGAAATTTATCTTTCCCTTTTTGCCATGCGCGAGCAAAATCCCGTCTGCCTTGAAAGAGTTATACCTTTTAAGTGCACCGTTCCCTGCGACGACGCGTCCGCGGGACATATGGCTGCCGCGACGGCTGAAATAACAGATTTAAACGTTACCGCCAACGTGAACGAGGACAGGGGCAAATGTCAGATTAATTTCGTGTGCAATCTGTCGGTAAGCGGATGGTTTGCTGACGAGCATGGCGAAGAGGTTGCCGTAGACGCCTTTTCTGATACGAACGCGGTAGCACTGACTTTTGCGGAAGAAAGCGTGCCTTGCTGCGCTGACATAAAAGTGTATTCCGAGCGCGTTTCCGGACTGGCGGCAACAAAAAGTAAACTTACATACGATTGCAAGTTTCTTGCCGCTGCTCTCCCTCAGGCTGAATGCTTGTTTAATGAAGAGGCGGGCTGCGTGGAAGGCGCGGTAAATACGGTGCTTATATACGAGCAAGGCGGCGAATTGAAATCCACCGAGGTTAACTTGCCGTTTTCGGTTGCGTTAAACGGCGTGTGTGAAGCGGGGCAGAAGGTTTATAAAGACGTGGCGGTTTGCGGTGTGAGCGTTAGGCTTAAAGCCGAAGGCGAGGCGGAAGCGGAAGCTACGCTTAAAATATGCGCTACGGTCTGCGATGAAAATAACATTAAATATCTTTCGCAAATCGAAGAAGGCGAGGCTGTGGAAATTAACGATTGCGCGGTTTCGGTGTTTTTGCCTTCCGCAGGCGACGGTTTGTGGGATATAGCCAAAAAGCTGAATAAATCCCCTGCCGACGTTTCGGCTTGCAATTCCGAACTGCAGTTTCCCTTAACGGGCAAGGAAAGAATAATAGTTTACAGGGGAAGAAAAGTTCTTTAAATTTAATCGATACTCATTCGGTGCGCGCCTGTGTTTAAAAACACTGGCGCGCATAATTTTTTGCCGTATTATTATTGAAAACGCGGCGGCGGTGTGTTATAATCGTACTATGAATTATGTGCGCGTAAAATCGTATGCCAAAATTAATTTAACTTTAGATATTACGGGGATACAGGGGCGGTTTCATACGGTTGACAGCGTGGTTGCAAGCGTGGATATTTGCGACGTTATTACGGCAAAAAAGCGCAAAGATAAAAATGTTACCGTAACTATGCACGGCGAGGGTAGCGAAAATATTCCGTACGAGTATAATAACGCGGCTAAGGCGGCCGAAGCGTTTGTTGAAAAGTTTGCAACCTGCGGGGCGGATATAACGGTTTGGAAAAATATACCTATAGGCGCGGGGTTGGGCGGTTCTTCCGCCGACGCGGCGGGTGTTTTAAACGCCATGGCAAGGCTGTACGAAACGGACGATTTCGGCGCGTTGAAAGAACTGGCCGACGGTTTGGGCAGCGACTGCGGTTATATGCTTACCGGCGGTTGGGCGCGGCTTGGCGGACGCGGCGAAACAGTTAAAAAGCTTAACAGTAGTTTAAAACTCGACGTCGGAATACTGGTGCCGCAGGGCGGCGTTTCCAGCGCGCAGTGTTACCGCATATGCGACAGTTTTCCTAAAGAAATATTCACAAGCGGTTTAGCCGAATCGGCTGTTGTTTCCGGCGATAAGCGGTTATTATGCAAATGCCTTTCAAACGGGCTTACGAAAGCCGCCGAGCAGCTTAACTGCGGAGTAAGCGAATGTATACAACAGTTGAAAGCATTCGACCCGCTTGGGGTAAATATGACAGGTTCGGGTTCCGCAGTATTTGCCGTGTTTGAAAACGACCAGTTTTTGCAGTATGCACGTAGCCGGTACCGCGGGAAAAATAAATTTATAGCAACAAAGACCGTGCTTGCGGTCAAGGAGAAGAAAGATGGCGGAAGAGAGATTGATTGATACGGATAAAGATAAAAAATACAGGATAAAAATAAACGCCGACGGCGAAGAAGAGCTTATTGTGTTGGGCGGCGCCGAGGAAGACCCTGCCGAAATAGAGGAGGTTATGTTTGCCGCTCCCGACGCGTTCGGGGAAGAGGCGTACAGCGAAGGGCTCACGCCTGAACAGCTTGAAGAAAAGCGCGCTAGGGAGGAGGCGGAAGCCGCCGAACGCAAAAGAAAAACAGATGAGCTTTTGGAGAAGGCAAAAAACGATATTTTGCTTTACAGGTACGCTACCGCTTTAGAGTTTTTGGATGGCGCCGAGGAGTTGGACGGCGAAAACGGTGAAATACAGGCGCTGAAGCTGCAGGCTTATACGCGAAATTTTACCGATTATTCGCAAATAGTTTCTGCGGCGGAGAGCGCGGACAAGCTTGCCGAATACACGTCGCCTGAAACGAAGGCAAAATGTTTAAACGTCGCGGCTCCTTTGCTGGAAGAGGAAATAGCAAAATCCCGTGCGGCAGTTTCTTCTATGAATAAACAAAACGAAGAAAATAAAGCCGAACGCGCAGTTCGCTTTGAACGCGACAGAAATATTACGCTGTTCATATTCTGCGCCCTGTTGGCGGTTTTTGTAACGTTTACGGCACTGTCGGCGTATTACTCAACGTTGATTCACAGCGTGCCCACAAACAGGTATTTGATAATTACGTGCGTGTTTGCGGGATTGGCAGTTTTATTTGTGCTGGCGCTTGCCGTTGCCGCCCGTTTCTTTATCGGCGCTTGCCGCAGAGTGTGGCTTAACAAGCGCAATACAACGACCCGTTTGGGGAGAGAACTGCTTGTCGAACAGAACAGGTTAAAGGCGTTAATTGCGGTATATTCCGCACTCAAAGGCGAAAAATGATATATCTCGACCATGCGGCGACTACACCTTTAGACGGCGACGTGCTTAAGGCTATGATGCCGTACTTAACCGAAATTTACGGCAATCCTTCAAGCCAGCACGCTTTCGGGCGTCGGGCGGCAAACGCCGTTTTGTCCGCCCGCGATAAAATTGCTGATATTGTAGGCGTGCCGTCGGGTTCGGTTTATTTTACGGCGGGCGGAACCGAATCGTGCAACACCGCGCTTAAGGGCGTGTGCGCCGCCAACTATGAAAAGGGCAGGCATATAGTGCTTTCCGCTATCGAGCACCCCGCGCTGATTTCTTCCGCCGAGGATATGAAACGGTTCGGATTTACTGTGGATTACGTAAAGCCCGATATTTACGGAGCGGTAAACGCGCGCGATATAGCAGCGGCTATCCGCCCCGATACGGTTTTTGCCGGCGTTATGTCGGCTAATAACGAAACGGGCATAATTCAGCCCGTAAGCGAAATATACGACGTGTGTAAGCAGCGCGGCGTGTTTTTTTACTGCGACTGCGTGCAGACGGCGGGAGTGCTGAATTTTGCCGATTTTCCTGCCGACGGAATAGGCTTTTCAGCCCATAAATTTTATGGTCCAAAGGGCTTCGGCGGGCTATATATGCGGGGCAATCAGCGTTTTCATAGGTTGCTTTCCGGCGGTTCACAGGAAAAGGGGCTGCGCGGCGGAACAACTTTTGTTGCGGGAGCAGTGGGGTGTGCGCGCGCATTGGAAAAGGCGGTTGAAAGCGCTGATTACAACAATAAGCGCATTGCGGCGCTACGCGATAAGTTTGTTGAAGGGGCGCTTAGAAAAGTAGAAGGAACGCATTTAAACGGCAGAGGAACGGAAAGGTTGCCTTCTAATGCGAACTTGTCTTTCGACGGCTGTACGGGCGAACAGATTGCGTTTGCTTTAGATTTAAACGGAATTGCGGTATCTACTGGTTCGGCGTGTTCGTCGGGCGCGGTAACCCGCTCGCACGTGCTTGAGGCTATGGGGTTGCCTGACGAAAGGGTTAAGTCGGCGGTGAGGTTTACGTTCGGAAAGAGCAATACAGAAAACGAGGTTGAGCAAACGTTGAATACGCTTTGCGGCGTTGTTGAAAGTATTAGAAAAGCAAACGGAAAAAATTGAATAATAAAACGTTCAGCCCGACCGCAATTTATTAATGCGGTCGGGCATAATTGTTTAAATATAAAAACAGAAGCGCTGCCGACTTTAAAGCCAACAACGCTTCCGTATGATAAGGGGGAAAATGAATGAACAATTTATGTAACGAAATATATCGTTTACATTAATAATTATACTTAATTATATAAAAAAGTAAAACCTTAGAATAAATTTTTTTGTGAAAATATTTTTTATATATCTAACCACAAATTGTGTGAATTTTTATCAAATTTTCATTTTTAGCGCTGAATAAAACGAACAAACGCCCAATAATTACATTATTCGGCACAAAAGACAGGCCGTTATTGTTGAAATTAATGTTGCGGCAAGAATAACTATAATAGGTAAAATGCGGCGCTTGTTTTTACATTTTGCAAAGTAAACAACCGAAATGTAAAATACGGTTTCACTGGAGCCGTAAAGCACGCAGGCGCAACGCCCGATATAGCTGTCGGCGCCGTAATCGCTTATTATGCGTGAAAGATACGCAAGCGAGCCGCTGCCGGAAAACGGCTTTATGAGAATAAGTTTTGAAAGTTCGGAAGGAACGCCAAAAAACGATAATGCGGGTGAAAGCGCTTTTGAAAGCGCATCGGATAAATGCGAACGTTCGAACAGCTCGCACATAATAAAAGTACAGGCAAGAAGGGGAAGAAGCGAAAAAACGAATTTTACCGCCTCTCCCGCCCCGCGCGAAAACGACGAAAAAACATTTACCCGTTTAAATGCCGCAACGATGAAAACAAGTATAAAAACCGCGGGTATTACGTACTGCATTTTTTGCGCTTTACCGCCCTTTTGAATTTGATTTTCGAAACTAAAATATAAAGCGCAACGCCTGTAAACGTTGAAACTGCTGTGGCTATCAAGGAAGGTAACGCTATATCGTGGGCGGCGGCGCTTCCTGCCGCCGCCCTAAGAGTTATAACAGTGGTGGGGATAAGTTGAACGGAGGTGGCGTTTATAATAAATAACAGATTTTGAGCAAATTCGTTACCGTCTTTTTCAAGCGCGTTTACCGCCTTTACTCCGTACGGAGTAGCCGCTCCGCCAATTCCTAATAAATTGCAGGAAAGATTCATGGAAATGCTTTCTATTGCGGCGGAGTTTTCTGTTTTAAAAAGTTTTTTGCAAGGTCTGTACAAAAGTTTAGCCGCTTTTTGAGTTAGGCGGCAGTCCTCCGCTACGGCTGAAATGCCCATCCAGACAATGTAAATACAAAACAGTGTCAGACAGCATTTTGCGGCGTTAAGTCCGCCGTCAAGCATTGCGGGCAAAAAATCCGACGGCGCGTTGATAAGCATTACTACAGCCGACAGTGCAAATACCGCGGTAAAAATAAGGTTCATATCTAATATTATTTTTACGCGCCTGTTAATATTCTTTAAATCAATTTACTTTTTGCGGTAGTTGTGGTATATTTTTATGGAAAAAACAGGTAAGGAATTATTATGAAAAACTATTATATTACTTCGGCAATAACATATACGTCTGGCAAACCGCATATCGGCAACACATATGAAGCGGTTTTATGCGACGCGCTTGCGCGCTTTAAACGTATGCAGGGATATAACGTTTTTTATCAGACAGGCACCGACGAGCACGGACAGAAAGTTGAACTGAAAGCGGCGGAAAAGGGCAAAACGCCCAGGCAGTTTGTCGACGAAGTGGCGGTGGTTGTTAAATCGATATGGGATTTAATGAACGTTTCTTACGATAAATTTATCCGCACCACCGACCCGGAGCACGAAGCGCAGGTAGCTAAAATTTTTGAAAAGCTGTATAAAAGCGGCGACGTTTACAAGTCGTCGTATGAAGGGCTGTACTGTAACCCCTGCGAAAGTTTCTGGACGGAAAGCCAGCTTGTCGACGGCAAGTGTCCGGATTGCGGCAGAGAGGTTAAGTCCGCCAGAGAAGAAGCGTATTTCTTTAAAATGGGCAAATATGCGGAAAGGCTTGTAAAGCACATTTTAACCCATCCCGAATTTATTCAGCCCATAGCAAGAAGAAACGAGATGTTTAACAATTTTCTTCTTGCCGACGAATTTATAGGTAAAAGCGACGGCGAACTTTTAGCCGCGGCGGAGTCGGGCGAGCTGAAAACCAAACTGCAGGACTTATGCGTTTCACGCACGTCGTTTAAGTGGGGCGTGCCCGTAAATTTCGACAGCCGCCACGTGGTATACGTTTGGCTTGACGCGCTTACGAATTATATAACGGGGATTGGCTACGACGTGGACAACAGTGCCGGGCAATACAAAAGTTTCTGGCCCGCAGACGTGCACGTGGTAGGTAAGGATATAATAAGGTTTCATACCATTTACTGGCCTATATTTTTAATGGCTCTCGGTCAGCCTTTGCCTAAAACCGTATTCGGACACACGTGGCTGTTGCAGGGCGGCGACAAAATGTCAAAGTCGAAGGGCAACGTAATTTACGCCGACGATCTGGTTTCGGTGTTCGGTGTAGACGCGGTGCGCTATTTCATACTGCATGAAATGCCTTACAATTCGGACGGAATAATAACGTGGGAACTTGTATGCGAAAGGGTTAATTCCGACCTTGCAAACGTTTTTGGCAACCTTGTCAAACGTTCGGTTTCTATGACGAACAAGTACTTCGGCGGAAGAGTAAAAGGCGGTGATGTTGCGGAAAAAGAAGATTGCGAACTCAAAGCCGTTGCCGAAGGATTAAAGCAGAAAGTGGCGGCGAAAATGGATTCGTATAAAATAGCCGACGCTCTTGATGAAATATGGACGCTTTTGCGCCGCGCTAATAAATATATCGACGAAACCGCGCCCTGGATACTTGCAAAAGACGAGGCGAACAAGCCCCGTTTGCAGCAGGTTTT
Organism: uncultured Clostridia bacterium; assembly: GCA_947053545.1. Classification (GTDB taxonomy): domain Bacteria; phylum Bacillota; class Clostridia; order Christensenellales; family Borkfalkiaceae; genus Coproplasma. The sequence continues at coordinate 136,980 of CAMRSY010000001.1, read as the reverse complement.
ATACAATCTTTTAGAGGCTATTTCCATTGCGGCTAATACTTTAAAGCCTTTTATGCCTTCAACCTGCAATGCGGTTCTTAACGAACTGGGAGTTGCCGAAAGGGACTACGAATATTTGGATAAATTCGGATTGACCCCCGAATATACCGTAACTAACGCGCCGAAAACGCTTTTCGAGCGGGTTAATTACGAGGATATAAAGGAAAAGGTTGAGCAAATTGCCGCAGCTCAGATAGCGGAAACCGCGCCTGCAGAGGCGGAGGAAAATGTGGCTGAAATAACTATAGAAGATTTTGCCAAAGTTCGTATGCAGGTAGGGCTTGTAACCGCGTGCGAGGCTGTTAAAAAAAGTAAACTGCTGCACGAAACGGTAAAGGTGGGCAATAAAACCCTGTCTATTTTAAGCGGTATAGCCAAGCACTATACTCCCGAAGAAATGGTTGGTAAAAAGGTAATAGTAGTAACCAATTTGCCGACCCGCGAAATGAAGGGGTTGTTGAGTGAGGGAATGATTGTCTGTGCCGAAGCGCCCGACGGTACGCTGTCGGTAGTGTCGCCCGAAAAAGATTTGCCCGACGGCAGTATTCTTTCGTGATGTTTATCGACGTGCATTGCCATTTGGACAGGCAAACTTACGGCAATTTGGATGAGTTAATAGAAAAGTGCGGGCAAAATGATGTTCGGCGTATAATTACTGTCGGCTTTGATTTGCCGTCGTCCTGTCTCGCGTACGAGATTGCCGAAAAATACGAAAGCGTGTATTTTACCGCGGGCTTTCATCCTACCGAGCTGAAAAATTATCGCGATGGCGATTTGAAAGAAATAGCCGCGCTGTGCGGCGCTAAAAAATGCGTTGCGCTTGGGGAAATCGGTTTGGATTATCATTATGCCGATACCGATAAAAAACTGCAGACGCGCGTGTTTTTGCAACAGCTGGAATTGGCATATGGTCTTAAAATGCCGGTACAGATACATTCGCGCGACTGCGCCGAAGATATGTATACGCTTTTAAGCGGTAATGCAAACCTTCTTAAACACGGCGCCTTGTTGCACTGTTATTCGCATTCGGCGGAAATGGCAGAAAGGTTTTCAAAACTCGGCGTGTATTTTTCTTTCGGCGGGGCGAGTACATGGAAGGGCAGTAAAAGGGCGGTAAAAGCCATATCGGCTTTGCCTGAGGAAAAGCTTTTAACCGAAACGGACAGCCCTTATATGCCGCCGGCCAGCGCATACGGCACGTTTCCCAACACGCCGCTGGCAATCCCCGAAATTTGCCGTTCGATGGCGGATATTAAGGGGGTAACGGTGGAAGATATGCAAAATACGGTAATAACAAACGCCCGTGCGCTGTTTAATAAACTGGGGTAAAACCCGAAAGCCGCGGCATTTAAACGCCGCGGCTTTTTTAATCTTTGGTTTAACCGCCCGCCGTTGCGGGGCGTATATACAGTATTTTTAAATAGCAGCCGATTATACGGCGCGTCGGGAGGAAAAATATGGAAAGCGGTCGTTTCAAATCCAGCCTTGCTGGCAGCGGCTTTACGTTCAAAAAAAAGTTCGGTCAAAATTTTATTTCCGACGAAGGACTTTTAATACGTATCGCAGAGGGTGCCGAAGTCGATAAACGTACCACCGTAATAGAAATAGGTTGCGGCGCGGGCACGCTTACAAGGGTGCTTGCCGAAAGGGCCGGATTTGTTTACGGATATGAAATAGACCAATCGTTAAAACCCGTGCTGGCAAAGTCGCTTGCGGGCGTTGACAATGCCGAAATAATTTTTAAAGATTTTACGCGCGTGCGCATAGACGCGCTTGAAAAAACTTTGCCGCAATACAAGGTTGTTGCAAATTTGCCGTACTATATCACTACGCCGCTTATAATGCAGCTTGTGGAAAACTCCCGCAAATGTATTTCGTTAACGGTTATGGTTCAGGAAGAGGTTGCGCTACGTCTGTGCGCAAAACCCGGCACTGCCGATTACGGGGCGATAACGGCAAACATAGCGTTGCGCGGGGAATGTAAACTTTTAGAAAAAGTGGGAAGGGAAAAATTTACTCCCAGTCCCAGCGTGGACAGCGCGGTTGTGCGTATCGATTTGTGCGAACGCAGGCTGGACGTAAATAGCGCAGAAACGTATGTAAAGACGGTGCGCGCCGCTTTCTCTTCTCGTCGTAAAACGCTGGAAAACAATATTATCAACGCATTTTCGATTCCGCGTGAAAGGGCGCATAAAATTATTGAGGAATGCGGATTGCCCGAAGGGGTGCGCGGCGAAACGCTGTCGCCGCAGCAGTTTGCAATTTTATCTAACGCGCTATTTGCGTGCGCGCAAAATTAAATTAAAGCTTAATAAATAAATTTATTAGGAGCGTACATTTTATGCCGCTCGTTAACGGAAGGTGAAATATTTTCATGCTCCGTTATTTTTTTGTTCTTAAAAGCTTGTCCGCGGCGTATATTTAGGATAGGTAAGCGAAAGAGGGCTGACCTATAAGATAAATTTAAGGAGCACGAAATATGGACCAGAGCTTGGAATACGCACAAATGTTGGAGATACCCGTCAGCACCGTAAACGTAGTAAAGAAAAAAAGTTTGTTTTCCCGCAAAGCCAAACCTGCCGACGATTTGAAAGATAAGGTAGTGGACAGCGTAAACGAGCGGTTGGGCGAGCTGCCCGAACAGACGGAAGAATTTAACGGTTATGTTGAAACCGAAGATTTAACCGCGCCCGTTAAACAGAAAAAAAAGATGGGAATAGCAGGCAAAATTATAATTGCGGAAACTGCCGCAGCCTGTCTTTTGGCCGCCGGTATATTCCTTACAAACGTATTTGTTCCCAACACCGCAATTAATACCTTTATGGGAGGACTTACCGCCGTTAAGGTAAAGGAGGCGGCGTATAACCAGTTTAAGCTAACATCGGTTGTAAGCGAGCTTTCCGACGCAACCGTTGCCGTAACTGCTGAAGGCGTAATTCATTTTACCCATAAGGGAGCCGTTTATCCCGTATGCGACGGGGAAATTGCAAGCATAACTAAAACCGATGATTTGTACACTGTAAAAATTGCGCACACGTCAAAATTTTCCAGCGTAATAACGGGGCTCGACACCGTTTACGCAACAGAGGGTGAAAAAATTAAATCCAACCTTCCGTTCGGCTATTCTAATGGCGAAAACGAGGTTAGGGTATCTATGTACGACGGCAGTACGCTTTTAAACTGTTACACTTTATCGGGCGCGGTACCCGTCTGGAATTCGTGAAAATTACAATTCATCCGCTCTTTTTCGGGGCAATGATATTCTTCGCGCTGTTTGGCGGACTGCCGTCTGCGCTTATTTGCCTGGTGACCGCGCTCCTGCACGAGAGCGGTCACATTTTTTGCGCTGCAAAAATGGGATTCAGGTGCGAGCGGATTAAAATTATGCCGTACGGCGCTGCGGCAATGTGCGACGTGGAGGGGATACGCGCGGGAGACGAAATTAAACTTGCTCTTGCCGGCCCTGCCGTAAACGCCGCAATATGCGTTGCACTTGCGGGGCTGTGGTGGTTTTTCCCCGAAACATATGTGTATACCGATACAGTAATGCACGCAAATATAGCTATGCTTACCGTTAATATGCTGCCTGCCTATCCCTTGGACGGGGGCAGAGTAGCAGCCTGCGTATTCAGAAAACTGTTTTCCAAACGCGCCGCCGTAATAGTTTTAAAAGTTGTTGCGGCAGTTATAGCGGTGGGACTTATTGTAGCGTTTTTCTTTTCCGGCTACAATCCTACGCTGTTATTTTTCTCGCTTTTCCTTGCCGGATCGGCAATAGAAAAAGCCCCCTCGGCCGAGCTGATAAATTTCTCATCGAAAGGCAGGCTGAAACGCGGGATAGAGGTTAAATATATTTTGTGCGACAGGTCGCTTACGTATAAAGACGCGTTTAAAAAACTTGACGACAAACGGTATATAGTTTTGCAGTTGTACGACGGAGGGGTCGCCGACGAAATTACTCAGGACGAGTTGTACGAACAGGCCGGCGAGCACTCGTTTTACGACCGCGTGTTCGGCGACGACGAGTGCTCGCAAGTGCCGTTTGGCGGATTAGAAGCGTTTGATGGCGAAAATTATCTTTCCAAAAACGAGCGGGAAAACAGTTCCCTTGAAACGTTGCCTGAAAGCACCGATTTAACGCAGTCGGAAGCAAACGAAACTGCGTCGTCTACCGCGCCCGAAAGCGCTGAGAAATCGTAATCGCAAGTATATTCCTGCTTTTTCGATTTAAACAGCGCGCGGGTATACGAAAAGTGACGTTTAAGGCACCGCTCTATGCCTGTTACCGTAACCTCGGGCTCTATTTTTTTAATGCAGTCGTAAACGGCAAAAGTAGAGGCTAAAACGCGTTCGCGCGGTAATATATTGCGGGGAATTGCAAATTTACGGCTGATATACAGCCCCAAATCGTTTTCGAAACGGATGTGCGCAAGCGGTAGTTTGCTAACGTTTTCGAAAGCGTAAATAGCGGGGTGCAGCGTACAGTCAAGCGCGTAATGGGTTGCAAATCCCGCGGCGTACGAAGGGTTTGTATCCTTTAAAATATCAAACAGTGCGTCCGCGGACATGTAGTGCATCCGCCGTCCCAAATTTGTTTTTTTAAAGCTTAATTTATAGGCGAAAAACACGTCGCCGCCCTGAGCGCCAAGCATATACAAAGCATGGTCGCTTACGGCGGCTTTAATGTTTTTTGCGGAATTTTCCAAAATTATTTTTGCGCAAATAGCGTGTGAAAAGTAATCGGGCATATTATAAGTTTTCCCGTTTACAGTAAAATAAATACTGCTGAACGTAGCCCGAATATTCGCCGAAAAGGGAGGTGAAGTAGGCGTTTATTTTGTTTCTGTCCTTTAACGTGCCGTTAAAATCCTCTCTGTAAATTTTCTCTATCCACGTATCAACGGGGAAGCTGGCGGCTTTATTAAATCCGAACAGGCTTACGCAGTCGGCAACTTTAGGACCCACGCCGTGGTATGTCAAAAGCTGTTTTTTAAGTTCGGGAGCGTCAAGCGCTTTCAGGTGTTCCAGCCCTTCTGCAGCAACCCGCTTTGCCGTTTGCACTATAAATTCGTCACGGTATCCCGCTCCTAAACTTTTGTAAAACGCGGCGTCCTTTTCCGCCAGACGCGCGGCGGAGGGGAATGCGTAATATTCTTCGCCCATAAATTCGCGTCTTTCCCCAACCGTTCTGGAAATGCGCGATATAATGCCTTTGATGCGCGGTATGTTGTTATTCTGTGAAATTATAAACGAAAACAGCATTTCTTCGGGGCTTTGGTTTAAAAGGCGCAATCCCTTTGCCGTCTCGCACGCGCGGTTGATTAGCGGTATGTTAAATTGCCTTATTTTTTCGATAACTGCGGCATATTCCCGCTCCAAATCGAAAAAACGGTAAAAATAATCGGCATATTCGCTTTCCACAACCGTTTTGCTTTTGTCGGTGTAAACATAACACGCCTTGTCTGCCGAATACACTTTGTAGCCCGCTTTAAACGGTTCGAAGCGGAATATCTGCCCGCATTCCAGCACGTCTTTGGGGTTGAAATAGGTATTGTCGTAATCAAATTTCTGCATAACGCCTCTTCTGTAAAAAAGCCGAAAAAAATACAGCCTTGTTCAAGGCTGTATTCTATCATTAAGTTTTAATCGTGTCAATCATTGAAACCGAAATTAACGCTTCCTGCCGAAAGGTCGATATCTATCAGTTTTCCCGTAGCCGAGCCGGACTGTCCGCTTAAATTGCAACTTCCCGCCGATTTGTCTATTACAACCGTGTATTCGCTTTTTATACCTTTTACCGTAACGTTCATCGACCCTGCCGAAACGTCAAGTTTAAATACGGGGCAGTCGATATAGCCTGCGTTCGTGCTTCCCGCCGAAACGTCCGCTGTAAACGACAAGCACTTTACGTCGTTTACGTTTACGCTTCCCGCCGAAACGTTAAGATTAAACGCTCCGAATTCGCCGCCGCGTACGTCTGCTTTGCCTGCCGAAACGTTAAGGGATAAATCCACGACTTTTCCCTGCGGAATTCTTACCGTAACGGTGGGAAATTTAAAGAAGGGCAGCCATCCGAAAAATATTCGGTTGTGTGCCGGCGCCACAGTAAGTTTACCGCCGCTTTCTTCAACGTTGTAACGGTAGTGGTAGGCGGTGGGATAATCGACCTCGATGGTTTCTCCGTCGTAAAACTGCACGTTCATTTCTCCGGCGGCAAGCGAAAGGTTAAGCGCGCCGTTTTCTTCCTGACAGGCATAGGTCTTCATTTCAAAATTTTTATCTATTTTCCATCCGTTGAATGCGAGCCCTGCAATAAACACGCCTAAACCTATAAAAAATATTACCAGTCCCAACGACAAAAATATTTTCCACGCTCTCATTAGTTTACGCCCCCTTCACAAATTTTTTCAGTCCGCGCCATAATGCGGAGCACAGCGCGCTGAACGGAGCAAGCAGTGTAATTCCCACGCCGGACAAAACCAAACCGTACCCGATCATTGTCGCGCCCTCAGCGCCGCCGCACTGTCCTGCCGCAAGCGCGCCTGCCGTAAATCCTATCGAAACAAATCCGTCAACCGCAACGGCAATAGCCGAGCCGATAAGCGCTATCGATAAAACGGTTAAAAGAAACCCGAAGATTATTCCGAAAACAATTTGCGCCGCGTTGCGTTTCCGTTTTTGCCTCGCGGGCGGAGGCATAGGTATGCCCTTTGCAAACGGGTCGCTGCAGGGCGGCGCTGCGGCGGGTTCCTCGTGCCGTGCCGGCGGAGGACTGCCGTAGTTGTAGTTATAATAATTATAGTTATAGTTGCCGCCGCCGTTGTTCCCGCCCGAGGGCTGACTGGCGTTGGCGCCGTTTGCGGCGGCGCTTCCGCTCGCGTCCCTGCTGTCGGCAAGTATGCGTTTGGCAACGTCGTAGGGGGCGCCGAATTCTTCTATAATCTGCGCTTCGCTCTTGCCCGCGTCGCGTTTATCGGCGTACATTTCTGAAAAGTATGAAAAAATTTTCTGCTTTTCTTCCTGCGACAGATTTACAAGATAGCTTTCAACTTCGTCTTTCCATTTGATATATGTCATCTCTTTCCACCGAAAATTTTAAGGTAAATAGTATTTATAGCCTCAAAATCCCTTTTACTCTCGCTAAGTTTTTGTAATCCCGTAGGCGTAATTTTATAATATCGCCTCAGCCTACCGTTAAACTCCTTGGTTCGGGTGGTAACCGCGCCGCCCGCTTCAAGCCTTTTTAAAATGGGGTACAGCGTGCTTTCGGATATTTCTATAACCCTCTGCAGGTCTATTATTATCTTGTATCCGTAACTCTCGCCGTCCTTTAACGCGTATAATACGCAGGCGTCGAGTACGCCCTTTTTAATCTGTGCGTCCACGCTTAATACCTCGCTTCGCCTAATACTATACATTACATAGTATGCGCTGTCAAGTATTTTTATAAAAAAATTGCCGAAAATATTTTCGTATGAATTATTCGATAAAACAAAGGACGGGGGCGGTTAAAAAAATATTGCCTTCCGAAGACGTGCTGGTTTTCGAGTTCGAAAGCATCGACGGCAAAAAATTCGCCGTTATCTATGCGGACGGAATAGTCGATAAAAATATGATCGGCGAGCTAGTTATAAAGCCGTTGCGCGCTGCGGGAAAGGATATCGCCGCAGAAGACGTAAAAAAGCTTTTGGCTTCGCCCGACGTGAAGGACGGCAAAGATTTAAAGGACGCTGTTAAAAACATTTCAGACGGAAACGCTGTCTTGTATACGGACGGTGAAAAAGACTTTTTTGTAATAGGCGTTAAAAGTCCCCCCGGGCGTTCGGTTGCCGAACCGCCTACGCAGGTTGCGGTAAAGGGACCGAGAGAGGGGTTTACCGAAGATATAAAGGTAAATATGGGCTTGGTGCGCAAGCGGCTTAAAAGTGACAAGCTGAAGGTTAAAACCATAACTGTGGGCAGCCAGAGTCAGACGGCGGTAGTTTTATTTTATATCGAAGGGATTTGCCCCGAGGGTTTGCCCGAAAAGATAGAAAAGCAAATTTTAAACAACGAAATAGATATTATACCCGATTCGTCTTACGTTGCGGGATTTATGTCCGAGCGTCCTCATTCGCTTTTCAAACGCAACGCAACCTGTGAAAAACCGGATATTTTCTGCGCGAAAGTATGCGAGGGCAGGGTGGGAATTATCTGCGACGGCTCGCCTATAGCTCTCACCGTGCCGTATATGCTGGTTGAAGATTTTCAGGCGTCGGAAGATTATTACGCGGTAAGCTACAGGTCTACCATACTGCGTATTTTGCGGCTTACTGCCGTGCTTGTGGGGATGATTCTTCCAGCGCTGTACGTGTGCGCGCAACTATTTAAAATTCAGCTTATACCCGCGCAGTTGCTGTTTAAAATTGCAAGTTCGGTTGCGGGCATACCGCTTTCTCCCAGCGTTGAAATATTTCTTACGTTGTTCGTTTTGGAAGTATTAAACGAAGCTTCCATACGAATGCCTAAATACGTAGGTCTTGCACTGTCGGTGGTGGGCGCGCTTGTGTTGGGCGACACGGCGGTAAAAGCGGGCATAATTTCAACGCCGGCGGTTATCATAATCGCGTTTTCTGCAATTTGCCTGTACACCGTGCCGGACTTGGTGGAAACGTCTACGACGCTAAGACTTATTTTATTGATTGTAGCAGGTTCGGTAGGTACTTTCGGGCTGGTGCTGGCAATAGCGTTTATTTTGTGCTATCTGGTAACCGAGCAGGATTACGGCGTTCCGCTTCTCGCACCGTACGCCCCGCTTATCGGCAAAGATATGCGCGACAGCCTGTATAAGGCGAATACTTCAGCGCTGAATAAACGTCCGCACGTATTTAAAACTAAAAACCGTGTGAGGTTAAAGACAAAAAAATGAGTGAAAAAATATCCGTAAGGCAAATTTGCTTTATTCTTATCGCATATAATGCGGCTACAAAAATGCTGTTATATCCCACGGCTTCGGCAAGCGCCGTCGGCAACGCATTGGTGTTTACGGCGCTTTTCAATCTTGTATTGCAAACGGTTATTATCTGGGCTGTGTCGTTTTTAAGTTCGCGCACGGACAAAAGCTTTTTTCAGCTTTTGGAAAACAGTTTCGGCAAAATTGCGGCGCGCGTAATTTACGCCTTTTTCGCATTGTATTTTCTTATGTCCGCAATAATGCCCATAAGCGAGCAGCAGCTTTTTGTGCATGACAGTTTTTATGATACCATACCGTCGCTTACGGTATTTTTGCCTTTTTTCATATTTTCGGTATATGCGGGAGTAAAAACATTTACTAATGTTGGCAGATGCGCCGATATGATGCTTCCCGTATTTGTCGTAACCGCGGCTTCGTTTCTTATAATGTCGGTTGGTCAAGCCGATTTTACAAATCTGCTGCCGGTATTGCGTCAGCCATTCGGCAAAGTGGCGGGGTACTCGCTGTCGTCGTTATTCCGTTTTTCCGAAAGCGCGTTTTTATTAATGTTTATGGGCTACTATAAATACAAAAAGGGCGACGCGGCAAAGCTTACTATTTCCTATGCTCTGGGCGGATTGGTAGTTATTGCAATAATGGCGTCGTTTTACTCGCTGTACGGCGCGCTTACGCCTACTCGCTCGTTTGCGCTAAGCAATATTTCCGTATTCTTCCCGGTAATCGGTTTTGTGGGAAGGGTAGACCTGTTTTTTATTTACGCTTTCGATTTGGTTGCGCTTTTCGCTACGGTTTTGCATATTCAGATGTGCGTGCACTGTCTGTCGTTTACTTTCAACAACAAAATGCGCATACTGTATTCGCTGTGCGTTAACGCCGCGCTTTTGGCGGTAATTATATTTACAAACAACAATTACACGGGGCTTCATAAATTTATAGGCTACTGGATGTGGATTCCCGCCCTGCTGTTCGCGTATCTAATACCGATTCTGGCGTGGGCGCTTAGGAGAAAAAACAAATGAAAAGACCGCGTTTAAAACGATCGCTTAGTATAATTTATTTGCTTGTTTTCATAGCTCTTACGTTTTTGTTTTTTACAAACGATTTCGGAATTTTAGATTTGCGTAAAACGTCGGTTGTAATCGGCGTAGGGCTGGATATCGAGCAGGACGACGTAGTCCTTACGGTTCAGCTTGCCGTGCCGCAGCCTGCCGAAAACGGCGAAAATACAAAATTCAACGTGGTAAGCGGAAAAGGAAATTCGGTTGCCGCGGCTTTAAACGAGGTAAACGTTAAAACGGGTTTCTACCCAAAACTGGTTTTTTGCAAGCTTATAATTTTGGGCGAAAGCTGTTTTTCACAGGACATTACAACGCTTTTGGATTACTTTTACCGCAACGAATATACGGGACTTACTTTAAGCGTGGCGGCGTGCGAAGGGCTGGCGTCCGAGCTTATAGCACAACAGTTTCCCTGCGGGAACTCGGCCACTGACGTTATAGATAAATTGCTGTCGTCCGAGGCGCAGGCTTCGGGCAACGTTGCGGCGGCAACGGTTAAGGATATAGGCGAAAAGCTGTTTTCGCAGAGCGCCGCCGCGTATATGCCCTATCTTGAAAACGGCGTTTTGGACGAAAACGGCGGAGATAGCGAAGGGGGCGGACAGGGCGGCAGCGGCGGCGGTCAGCAAAGCGGTGGCGGCAGCGGCGGCGGAAGCCAGCAGTGCGAGGAAAGCGAACTGGTATGCAACAAAAGCGCTGTGTTTTCCAATGGGTATTTCAAAGGTATTTTGCCTGTGGGGCAAACCTTTGCGTTAAACCTTGTTTTCCGTGAGGTTAGACACGCTTTTGTGGAAAGCGGCGAGGGAGAAAACGCAAACGTTTTAGGCTTAAGAAACTGCAAGGGCTCAATCGATTTAAGCGTGCAAAACGGCGCGCCCTCTGTGAAGTTCAAGTTCAAAGCTACGGCAAAAATTCAGGACGGCGGCGCGGGGTTTTCGCCCGAAGACGCCAAAGAGGTTGCCGTAGACAAGGAAATATTGAAGCGCGGAGAAAAGAGTATAATTAAACTTTTCGAGGAACTTTTTGAAAGCGAGCGCGCTTACGATTGCGATTTTTTGGGGCTTAGGACAATGCTGTATAAAAAGTTTTACGATAAGTACGAGCAGCTTTCTCCCGACCTTTTAAACAGTGCGGAAGTTACGTTCGACATCAAACTAAAATCTTCGGGCTAAAACGGCATTTTAAGCGTTAGTTAAGGCATATATGCCGCCCAAATAAAGAAAATAAGCTTGCGCGAACGGTTTTTCGCGCAAGCTTAAAGTTTGTTTTACGGTTAATATTAGGTTGTGCTGATATGCGCAAGCGTCTCTATAATAAGGCGCGCAAGCATCTTAACGTCGCTTTGCGTAATTTCTTGCGTACTGTGTAACGAAAGTATTTCGGCGGTTTTTTTCGCTCCGTCGCCCGTAACGTCCGTCGCTACGGTGTGCGCTATCATTGCGGCTATTTCTTCTGTTTCTTCGTCCGGCACGTATCCTTGAATAAGCGTTTCAATAACGCTTTCGGTTGCGCCGCGGTATTTTTTGTCGCGTACAAACTGTTCGTACCATACGTAAATAAGCGTTGATAACGCGCCTACTGAAAAACTGTGCTCCAACACGATTACGTAATTGTCCAAAACATACCGCAAACTCAGGTTAACAAGCGCGGAATATCCGGCGTAAAGCGCGCCGCCCGTTAAAAACGGCAAAAAAGTAATAATCTTTTTCTGGCAGTTTTTTAAAAGCGTAACTTTTAAAATCTGAACAAAAACCGTGGTGACGGCTGCAAGCGCAAGCACGTCTAAACCGTAAAACTTAAAGGTGTCTATAATTTCAAAAACTGTCAATTTTATTCCTCCGCAGGGGCGTATGGCAGCCTTCCCGACGCATATTTAAAAGGCGCGGTTGCGTCCCGCAATTTAAATTATTTTCACCCGACGGTTATATATAAAGCCGGGTTTAGCGCATAAAACGCATACGCGGCAAATAAAAATAAAATTAACACGTGACGTTTTCACTTGCAAAACCTGGCGCTGGTGTGATAAAATTCCGCCTATGAGAATGCATAGAAAATCACATTTGGACGAACGCCTGAATTCTTGCGGCGATATTTTAACGGTTGCCGATTTAACCGATAAAAATATGAAACACGCCGCCGCGCAGAAAGACGAGCTCGACTTTGTAAAAATTTTCAAAAACGGCAATCCCGTGAATTTGGAAATAGGTTGCGGCAAAGGAAAGTTTATCTGCGAAATGGCTGCGCGTTTCCCGCAGATTAATTTTATTGCGGTAGAAAAAATTTCCAATGTGCTGATTGAGGCGGTAGAGAGGGCAAAAGCGGAAAATTTGCTTAACGTACACTTTATAAACAGCGCCGCGGAGGTGTTGCCGCGCTATCTGAAAGAGGCAAGCATAGATAAAATTTATCTTAATTTTTCCAACCCTCTGCCTAAACTGGGTTATGCCAGACAGCGGCTTACGCACCCTAAATTTTTAAACGGATACAGACAGTATTTAAAAAAGGGCGGCGAAATTGTGCAAAAAACCGACGACGGGGATTTTTATTTATTCTCGCTTGAAAGTTACGCTTCGTGCGGGTATGAAATATTGGAAAAGTGCGAAGACCTGCACGCTGTTTGCGACCCCGAAAACATTGTTACCGAGCACGAAAAAAAATTTGCCGATATGGGCAAAAACATTTACAGGATTGTGGTTAAAAGTTAAATGTTGTGGCTGTATATTTTGCTGGGATGCCTTGGCGGCGCGGCGCTTATCGCCTTGTTTGTGTGGTTTTCCAATAACTTGATAACTATTACGCATTATAAAATAAGCAGTGAAAAAGCGCCAGAAAGAGGCGTTAAAATACTGCACGTTTCCGATTTGCACGGTAAAGCGTTCGGAACCGACAATAAGCGGCTTGTAAAAAAAGCGAAGAAATTAGCCCCCGACATTATAGCGGTTACGGGCGACATTATTCATAAATACCGCCCCGACGATATGGCGGTGGCGTTGGCAACTGTGTGCTGGCTTAGTAAAGTGGCCCCCGTTTACTACGTTAGCGGCAATCACGAAATGCGAAGCACCCGGTACCGCGAATTCAAGCGCGAGCTGGAAATAGCCGGCGCAACCGTGCTGGACGGCGAATATAGGGAGGTTTGCGGTATAACGGTGGCGGGCGTAAACTGCGCTAAAATAAAGAGCGGCGGATATTTTTCGTTGTGTTGCGGCGAGGGGTTTAATTTGTTGCTTGCGCACCTTCCGCAATATATCGATAAGTATGCTTTGGCAGGGTTCGACTTAACGCTTTGCGGGCATGCCCACGGCGGACAATGGCGGTTGCCGTTTACGCATATAGGCATATATGCGCCTGGGCAGGGGTTGTTTCCCAAATATGCGTCGGGTGTGCATTCGTGCGGCAATATGCGGCAGGTAATTTCGCGCGGGCTAGGCAATTCGCAGTGTCCGCTGCGGCTTTTCAACCGCCCCGAACTTGTTATGATAGAACTGGAAAAAGAATAAATATAAAACGCCCGCGGTTAACAAAACCGCGGGCGTTTTAATTCTTCGAATTGTTACTTTATTAACAGGGCCAGCAACGCTTTAATAGCGTGCAGTTTGTTTTCCGCCTGCTCGTAAACAACGCTCTGTTTTCCGTCTATTACCTCGGGCGAAACCTCTATTCCGCGCCTTGCGGGCAGGGGATGCATAAACATCGCCGTTCCTGCCGCAACCGCCATAATACGGTTGTTTACCTTATACGGCGCAAGAGTTTCCGTTTCTTCTTTTGTAAGCTGCGTATGATACCGATAGCTGTCGGTATAAACCACGTCGGCGTTCTTTGCGGCAAACAGCGGGTCGTCGGTAATGGTTATATTGCCGTATTGTTCCGCCCTTTCCAGGTGCGCCGTGTTTACGGTAAAAGTTTCGGGGGTGGCAACGGCAACCTCCATGCCGCACTTTACGGCGCCCATCAATAGCGATGCCGCAACGTTAGTGCCCTTGCCTATAAATGCCAGTTTAACGCCTTCCAGTTTCTTTTTCTTTTCCCAAATTGTATATAAATCGCTTAACGCCTGAATGGGGACGAAATCGGAGTTGGTGGAGTTAATTACAGGAATGGGCGAAACGTTTGCAAAGTTTTCAAGTTCGCTTTGCGGAATACCGCGCGTAATAAGCGCGCCGACGCCGTAGCGGCAAATAACGTTTACAACGTCCTTTATATTCTCGCCCGCGCGCATATCGTTTTCGCTGTAGGGGAGGTTAACGCTTTCGCCCCCCAACTGGCGTATACCTATTTCCAAAGCCGAACGCGTGCGAAGCGAAGCGTCTCCGAACAAAAGAGCAATGGTTACGCCCTGTAAAATGGCAGTGTTTTCGTGTGCGGCAAACTTGGCTTTCATCTGCCTTGTGGCGTACAAAAGCTCGAACAGCTCTTCAGTAGAGTAGTCGGCAAGCCGCGTCATATGTTTCTGGTTTATAAAATAACCCGGTGAGTATCTGTTGATGTCCATATCGAATCCTACAATTAAACGGTAACGGATTTTACAAAAAATTTAATGCGTAAAGCCGTTCGGTTTTTTCTTTACGGTAATTTTATCACGTTCCGTGATTTTTATCAAGCGTATTTTGCGAGAATACGCAGCCGCAGTAATTCTGTCTGTAAAGGCGGTGTTCCTGCGAAAGTTTAAGGCTGCGCAAATAGCCGTTTTCTTTTTTAAAGTCGCACGGCAGCCATAAAACGCCGTATTTTTGCGCGGCGCTTTGGCCTATGGCGTTAATTGCGTTTGCGTTTTTCAAAGGGCTTATTGTCAACGTTGTGGAAAAGTAATCGTACCCGCCTTCCGCTGCGGCGCGCGCTGTTTCCTCAAGCCTGAGTTTAAAGCAAGTAAGGCACCTTTCGCCTCCCTCGCCGCAGTTTTCAAGCCCCGTAACCGCCGTATAAAATTGCGCGACGTCGTGTCCGCAGTCTAAAATATCCGCCCAGCCCGTTTCGTTTATAAAGCGTATAAGTTCCGCTTTGCGTTTAAAATATTCTTCGTCCTCTATATTGGGGTTGTAAAAAAACGCGGTTACCGCAAAGTATTCTTTCAGCCTTTCAATACAGGCGGAAGAGCAGGGCGCGCAGCAGGCGTGCAGCAAAAGTTTTTTTCTTGTGCCCTGCAAAGCCCGTATAATTTTATTCATCTCTGCGTTATGGTTAATCGCGTTCATATATCTATTGTACAGCAACCTTAAAATCTTTGCAATAAAAAGGCGTGCGGGCGCAAGGTGAAAATTTTTTATAATTTTGAAAAATGCGCCCTTTTGCGGTTGGTAAATATTTTATTTCGTGGTATCATTATTCTTAAGACAATGCAACGGGAGATATATGTAATATGTCCAATTTACAGTTAAAAAACGTAAGTAAAATATATCCTTCGGGCGAGCTTGCCCTCTACAAAGTAAACCTTAACCTGTCCGACGGCGAATTTGTCGCGATTGTCGGCGGCGAAAAGTGCGGAAAAACAACGCTTTTGCGCCTTGTCGCGGGGCTGGACGACGTTACGGAAGGCGAAATTATAATCGGCGACAAGGACGTTACCGAAGAGCAGTCGAAGGACAGAGACCTTGCTATGATTTATCAGGGAAACACACTGTATCCTTCGCTTAATATTTACGAGAATATGGCTTACGGGCTTAAACTTAGAAAGGTGTCCGGCACGGTTATCGAACAGCGCGTAAAAACGGCGGCGGATATTTTGGGACTTTCCGACGTGTTGTACCGTAAGCCGAAAGCGCTTACTACCGAGCAAAAGCAAAAAGCGGTTTTCGGCAGGGCGATAGTAAGGGAACCAAAACTTTATCTTCTCGACGACCCAATTTCCGGACTCGACCGCGCCATGCGTGAAAAACTTAGGTCGGTTCTTATAAATTTACAGGTTAGAATGGCCGGTACGTTTGTTTACGCAACAAAAAACGTTAACGAGGCGCTTACTATGGCAACGCGCATAGTGGTTTTGCGCGAAGGTTTTGTTCAGCAGATTGATACTCCCGCAAATTTATACGACTATCCCGCCAACGCGTACGTGGCCTTTACGGTCGGTTCGCCCACAATAAATTTTGTAAACGGGGCAACCGTAGTTAAGGACGGCGCTGGAGTATACGTTGAAAGCAACGGCGTGCGTTGGCAGCTGCCTGAAAATATCGTTTCGCGTTTTACCGCGCTTGGGGAGTACGCGGGCACGGGTAAAAAAATAATTTTGGGTCTGCGTCCCGAAGATATGTCTGTCGGCAGCGAAGGTTTTATGCAGGCTGTCGTATGCACTTCGGAGGAGGTTGCCGGTTGCGGATATGCCGAGTGCGACGGAAATAAACTTACCTTTGTGGTAAGGGCTGAAAAGCAAGGCGTGGAAGGGGCGGAGAAACTTTACACTAAGGGCGACAAGGTGGAAATTTGCGCGGATATGACTCACGCATATCTTTTCGACGCCGAAACAAGGTTAACTTTGCTTGAACGCGACGAAGGCTACGTAAAGACGGATTATGCCGACGCCGACGTGCTTCCGCTTACGTATAACGAGGAAGAAACGCTTAAAAAGAAATTTTCGCTTACCAAAACAGATAAAAAGAAGAAAAAATAACTTTTAAATTGCCTTATAAAGGTATATGCGGCAGACGTGCGGGCAATAATTTTATTGCGGCTTGTCCGGCCGCAGGGATATCGTTTTGGAAATTGTACTTGACGCTTTAAAGGATACGGCAATCGTATTTCCTTTCATTTTAATAATCTATATGCTCATCGAGCTTATGGAAAACGGCACGACAGCCGGCAAAAGCCGCCGCGCGCTTCAAGGACCTCTTGCGCCCCTTCTGGGTAGCGCCACGGGGCTTGTGCCGCAGTGCGGCTTTTCGGTTATGGCTGCAAAGCTTTACGACAAGGGGCTCATCCGCACCGGCACGATTATGGCGGTGTTTTTGGCAACCAGCGACGAGGCGCTTATTATTTTATTGGTAAACAGCCCGTTAAGCGCGCATTCCGCGCAGGCAATATTGCCGCTCATATTAATCAAACTGCTTGTGGCCGTTTCCGTGGGGTATCTTGTCAACGCGATAGTTCCCGATAAAATCGAACGGATTCCGCTGTCGCACACGGAGGGGAGCGAAGCCTGCTCGTATTCCTGCGGGCACAGCCATGAAGGAAAATCGTCGGTAAAACTTTACATTGTCGAACCGCTGTTGCACGCGCTTAAAGTAACCGCGTTTATATTAATGGTAAACCTTATTTTGGGCTTTATCATATCCGAGGTGGGCGAAGATAAAATTGCTTCCGCACTGATTGGGGGCAAATATTTTCAACCGTTTATCACCGCGGCGGTGGGGCTTATTCCCAACTGCGCTTCGTCTACGGTTATAACGGAAACGTTTGTCAAGGGCGGAATAACCTTCGGCAGCTGCATAGCGGGGCTCTGCACAAATGCGGGGCTGGGGCTTGTGGTGTTGCTTAAAAACACAAAAAAAATAAAGCGCAATATTCTTCTCGTCGCGTCGCTTTACGCAATTTCCGTGCTGGTGGGAATTGTGGTAAACGTAATTTGCGCCGCCGCCGGAATAACTGTGTAAAAGCCGGTTTAAACCGCAATTTAAATTTAATAAAATATATCTATTTATGCCCGTAAAACGATTGACTTTTGTTTGCGGGCTTTGGTATAATTTGTAAGCGTTTCGGTTATGAAACAGTCTTTGAAAAGGGGAGGTGAAACAGTTATGTCAACTATCAAAGTGGGCGAAAACGAGTCGGTTGAAAGCGCTCTCAGAAGATTTAAAAGAAAGTGCTCGCGCGACGGCATTATCGGCGATTTGAGAAAGAAAGAATTTTACGAATCTCCTTCCGTGAAGAGACGTAAAAAGAGCGAAGCGGCAAGAAAAAGAAATAAGAACTGAAAAACCAACTCTACCTAAGATGACCTTGGGTAGAGTTTTTTCATTAAAGTATTTGTCGTAAAAACGCGAATGACGGCGAATTTCGACGGCGGCGGGGTGGATTGATGGACGATTTGAAATTGATGGCAAAACAGGCTAAGCGGCGTTTGGGCAACGATTTTTGGCGCAAGTGCAAGGAAGATTTCGACGCTACTGCGCGGCTTGCCGAACAAAACGGCAAAAATGCGGGGAAGGTTAAGTCGCATATGTACAACAAGGTTAAAAGCGTAATCCGCGGTGAAGAAGAGGACGGATTTTATTTAAAAGTTAAAAAGCTTTTGGACGAGCACGGCGAGGTTTCCGACGCTTTGGGAAGGCTTACCGACAAAGAATATTTTCAAACCCTTTCCTATGAAGAGCGGCAAAGATACACAATGGAACTTTCCGCAAAGTATCTTGCGGCGCTTGAAAAATACCGTAAAGAAAAAGAGAGCGCGCTGTAATCAATTCCTTGATTACGCGCGCTTTTTATGATAAAATAAAAACGCCGTAAATATCTTTTGTTAAGCGGAAGAGCGCGGCGCAATTTTAATTTACAAGTACTGTTATGGAAGAAATTTTAAAAAACTTAAACGAAGAACAAATAAAACCCGTAACCGACACTCAGGGCCCCGTGTTGGTGCTTGCGGGCGCAGGCAGCGGTAAAACGCGCGTTTTAACTTCGCGCATTGCGTATATACTAAGCAAGGGGCTGTGTACGCCTTCCAATATACTTGCCATCACCTTTACCAACAAGGCGGCCAGGGAAATGAAGGACAGAATAGGCGCGTTTCTCGGCGATATCGAAAATATGTGGATTTGCACAATCCACTCTATGTGCGTGCGTATTTTAAGGCGTTACGGCGAGGCCGGCGGGGTTCAGCCCAACTTTTCCATTTACAGCGAAACCGAACGGAGTAACGTTATAAAAAAGTTTTTTAAAGAGCTTGATTTAGACGAAAAAATTTTTAAGTCTGTGAAATACCATATAGGCAACGCAAAAATGCTGGGGCTGGACGCGGACGAATATGCGGTAAGGTTTAAAGGAGAGGACAATATACGAGTCGCGTGCGACGTATATGAAAGGTATAACGCCTATCTGAAAGATTGTAACGCGCTGGATTTCGACGATTTGCTTGTGGAAACGCTTAGGCTTTTGCGCGGCAATTCCGAGGTGCGCGGCTATCTTGCCGACAAGTTTAAATATATTCACGTAGACGAATTTCAGGACACCAATACCGTGCAGTACAACATAATAAAATTGCTTGCGTCAAAGCACGGCAACCTGTTCGCAGTTGGCGACGACGACCAGTCGATATACGGCTGGCGCGGCGCGGAAATAGAAAATATTTTGAAATTCGACAAGGACTATCCCTCGGCAAAAGTGTATAAACTGCAGCGCAACTACCGTTCCACCAAGTCGATTTTAAAGCTTGCTAACGCGGTAATCGCAAACAACGGCGCGCGACACAAAAAGGTGCTTTGGACCGAGGCGGAGGACGGGGTAACGCCCGAATACGTACAGTCGGAAGAAGAAAAGGACGAGGCGCTTTACGCCGCAAAAACTATAAACGCCGCGGTATATGCGGGGGGCAAATATTCCGACTTTGCAATTTTAATGCGCATAAACGCGCTTACGCGTTCGTACGAGCAGGAGTTCGGGAAATACGGCATACCGTATAAAGTTTTCGGCGGCTTTAAATTCTTCGAGCGAAGGGAAATCAAAGACGTGCTGGCGTATATGCGGCTGGTTTCTAACCCGTTCGATAACGAAGCGTTTACGCGCATAATAAACGTGCCGCGCCGCGGCATCGGGGCGCGAACGGTAGAAATTATGGAAGAGTACGCAAATAACAGCGGGCTGTCGCTGTACGACGCGTGTATCGACGCGGACGAGCTTTCAGTCACCAGATCGGCACGGGAAAAGCTGTCTGATTTCGCTTCGCTTATAAAGCGTTTCGTCATATCGGCGCAGACGTCCGACGTGGGCAGCCTCGCGCGCGAAATTATACTTTGTACCGATTTAAAATCGGCTTACGACGACGGAACCGACGACGGCGATGCAAAGCTGGCCAATCTTGACGAATTTATCGCCGCGGTAGACGATTTCGTAAAACTTAATCCGCAGGCCACGTTAAACGATTATTTAAATCAGGTTACTCTTGCGGCGGATACCGACGAGATGGACGACGGCAACTACGTTACTCTTGCCACGGTTCACGCGGTAAAGGGATTGGAATTTAAGAATGTTTTTATTTGCGGTCTGGAAGAGGGGATTATGCCCACTTCGCGCGCAAAGGACGATATTTCCGCGCTTGAAGAGGAAAGAAGGCTTATGTACGTTGCCGTTACAAGGGCAGAAAAACAGCTTTGGCTCACACGTTCGAAAAGCCGCTATTTATACGGTCACAGAGAACCGACTATGCCTTCGCGGTTTATACTTGAAATGAACGGGCATATCAAAGGCGACGAAAGTTCTGGCACGTCGTACGGCAGGCGGTACGCAAGCTACGGCGGAAACGGCGGCTATGCGAAAAGCGGTTACGTTTCCCGTTCGGGTTCGTACGGCGGGGACGGATACGAGGGCGATTTCTGGGACGGAGCGCGTTCGCGCGGCAGAGGGGTATACTCTTCCGACGAAGGTTACGTGCCCGACCAGGTTCCCGTCTACGGCTACGGTTCGCAGTCCGTACATAAAAAAAGTTTTTCGGCGGCTTCGGCGTTCGGTTCTTCTTCAAAACCGCAGGGCGGCGCGGCTAAAAATTATTCTGCGGGCTGTAAAGTGCGCCACCCCAAATTCGGCGTCGGCACGGTAATAGCCGTTAAAAACGGCGGAAGCGTATTAAACGTAGCGTTTGAAAATCAGGGGATTAAAGAGTTATCCGCTTCAATAGCCCCTCTCACGATTGTGGAGTAATTACATATTTATGAAAGACAGGGTACGGTTTTTAATAGACACGCTAAATAAATGGGCGTACGAATATTACGTTTTAGACAACCCTTCGATAGAAGACAGAGAGTACGATAAACTTTACGACGAGTTACGCGCAATAGAGGAACAGACCGGCGAGGTGCAGTTCGACAGCCCTACGAAGCGCGTGGGCGGCGAACCGGTAAAAGGGTTTGAAAGGCACGCGCACGTGCACAGGCTGTACAGCCTTGACAAGGCGGTTACGTCCGAGCAGCTTACGGCGTTTTTCAACCGCATAAAAAAGGTTGTGCAAAACCCCGAATACACGGTAGAGTACAAGTTCGACGGGCTTACCATGTGCCTGACGTACGATAAAGGAAAATTCGTAAGGGCGACAACCCGCGGCAACGGCGTAGAGGGCGAGGACGTTACCGCCCAGTGTCTTACCATTAAAAGTTTCCCTCTCGCTATCGGATACGAAGGGCTTTTAGAGGTGCAGGGAGAAGCGGTAATACGTCTTTCAGTGTTAAAAGATTACAACGAAACGGCGAAAGAGCAGCTTAAAAACGCACGTAACGCTGCGGCGGGCGCCATACGCAATCTCGACCCGAAGGTAACGGCGGAGCGTAAACCGGAAATTCTGTTTTACAACGTAAACTATATGGGCGAAGGCGGATTGGCAACGCAGCAAGAGCATTCTGAATTTTTAAGGCGTAACGGCTTTAAAGTGTTTCCCTATTTAAAGCTTTGTCAAAGCGAAGAGCAGGTTGCTTCGGCTATCGAAGAAATAGAGGTGGGGCGTAAATCGCTGGACGTATTAACCGACGGCGCGGTAATAAAATTAAACGACGCACGCGTCCGCGAAGATATAGGTTATACCGATAAATTTCCGCGTTGGGCAATCGCTTACAAGTTCGAGGCGGAAGAGGCGGAAACGGTTGTAAAAGAGGTGCGCTGGCAGGTTGGCAGAACAGGTAAACTTACTCCGCTTGCCGAGGTGGAGCCCGTAGATTTAGGCGGGGTTACCGTTAAAAAGGCAACGCTCAATAATTTGGGCGACATTGCAAGAAAGGGCGTTAAGGTTAACAGCAGGGTGCTTATCCGCCGTTCTAACGAAGTTATACCCGAAATTCTGGGTTGTGTGGAACATACCGACGAAAGTATAGACGTGCAAAAACCTTTAAAGTGCCCTTTTTGCGGCGGGGAAATAGTTGAAACGGGCGCGAATTTATTTTGCGTAAACAGGGAATGCAAGCCGCGAATAGTGGCCGCGCTCACTCACTTTGCAAGTAAAGGCGCGATGGATATCGAGGGGTTTTCAGAGGCGACGGCAACGCAGCTGTACGAAGTTCTGGGCGTAAACAAACCTTCAAAACTGTATTCGTTAACGACAAACGACGTGGCAAAACTGGAGGGTTTTAAAGATAAAAAAATAAGCAACCTGCTTGCCGCTTTAAACAAAAGCAGGGAAGTTGCTTTAGACAGGTTTATATTTGCCGTGGGTATAGACGGCGTGGGGAAAGTTGCTTCGAAAGCACTTGCCGAACACTTCGGGAGTATTGAAAATTTAAGCCGTGCGACGGCGGAGGAATTGGTAGCTTTAGACGATATAGGCGACATAACCGCGCAGACAATAACCGGCTGGTTTGCCGACGAAGAAAACTTGAAAGAGCTTGCCGCCCTGCAAGAAAATATAACCGTAACCAACAATAAAAAAATTGATAAATCGGGCATATTCGGGGGGCAATCGGTTGTTTTAACCGGTACGTTAAGCGATTTTACGCGTAGCGAGGCGCAGAAAATAATAGAAGAAAACGGCGGGGTTTGCCAAAGTTCGGTAACGTCGAAAACCACGCTGGTCATAGCGGGCGAGTCGGCTGGCGGCAAGCTGGCAAAGGCGCAAAAAATCGGCGTTAAAATAATCGACGAACAGCAGTTCAAGCAAATGTTAAAATAGAAAAGCGACGGTTTTAAACCGTCGCTTTTTAATCGTTAAAGATATTTATTCAAATCGTCGATGCGGTCGCACCGTTCCCACGCAAGGTAAGGTTTTCCGAAATGTCCGTAAGCCGCCGTCTGCGAATAAACCGGTTTACGTAAATCAAGCGTATTGATAATGGCGTAAGGCCGCATATCGAATTCCTTAACCAGTATGTCGGAAATTTCACCGTCGGAAAGTTTTCCCGTGCCGAAAGTGTTTACGAAAACCGATACGGGGCGCGAAACGCCTATAGCGTACGCAACCTGCAGTTCAATCTTTTCGCACAGCCCCGCGGCAACTGCGTTTTTGCAAATATACCTTGCCATATACGCCGCCGAACGGTCAACTTTGGTAGGGTCTTTGCCGGAAAACGCGCCGCCGCCGTGCGCGCACGCACCGCCGTAAGTATCAACGATAATCTTCCTGCCTGTAAGTCCGCTGTCGCCCTCGGGTCCGCCTATTAAAAATCTGCCCGTGGGATTAACGTAAACGCGCGTTTTTGCGTCGAAAAGTTCCGCAGGCACAACCGCTTTTATAACTAATTCCGTTATGTCATTGCGCAATATATCCTGCGTAACGCTGTCGTCGTGTTGCGACGAAACGACAACCGCCTCTATTCTTTTTGGCGTATCTCCGTCGTATTCGACTGTAACCTGAGTTTTGCCGTCGGGGCGGAGGTAGGGCAGAATTCCGCTTTTTCTGACTTCAGTCAACCGCATGGCAAGCTTGTGCGACAGCGTTAACGGCAACGGCATAAGTTCGTCGGTTTCGCTGCACGCATAGCCGAACATCATTCCCTGGTCGCCCGCGCCCAGCTCGTCTTCGGCTTCCTTCTCGCCGTTTTTTCTTTCAAGCGAACTGTCTACACCCTGCGCGATATCAGGGCTCTGACCGTGTACGGCAACCGTTATATTAACTCGGTCGCAGGCAAAACTGCCGAACGTATACCCTATTTTCCTGATAGTTGCCCGCGCAATTTTTTCGTAATCAACCTGTTCTTTAGCCGTAACCTCGCCCATAATAAGCAGTCCGTCGTAAGCCGCGCAGCACTCTATCGCACAGCGGGCGTAGGGGTCTTTGGCCAAAATGGCGTCAACGCACGCGTCTGATATAGCGTCGCAAAGTTTGTCGGGATGACCTTCGGTTACGCTTTCGCTTGTAAAATATTTTTTCATACGTTTTATCCTTGTATTTTATTAGTAAATGTAAAGCCCGTCCGGCATCCGAACGGGCATTTAAAATCGTATTTCTACCCATCGGTACGGTATTAGCACCTTGCAAAGCAGGTTGCTGTGTGGTCGCTGAGCCGTTCTCTCGCACACTCTCTATGGTTGTAAATACATTATATAATCATATTTTTCCAATGTCAAATAATTTATTCGGGTTTACAAGCGGTATTTTATATGTTACAATCAAGGTGTGAACTGTAATCTTTGTCCCGTATCCTGCGGGGTAAACCGCGAAAAGCAGGCGGGGCGCTGCGGGATAGGCGGAATAAAAATAGCAAAATACTATCTTCATCCCTTTGAAGAACCGTTAATCTCTTTCAAAAAAGGAAGCGGATGCGTGTTTTTCTGCGGGTGTCCGCTGAAATGCGTGTTTTGCCAGAATTACGAACTTTCACGCAATCGCCGGGGCAAAGAAATTTCTGTACAGCAGCTTGCCGATATATTTAAACAGCTTGAAGATGATGGCGCCGACAATATCAATTTGGTTACGCCTACCCATTTTGCTGACAAAATTGCCGAAGCGTTTTACTTGTACCGCCCTAAAATCCCCGTCGTGTACAATACGCACGGTTACGAAAAACTCGATACGCTTAAAACGGTTGAAACTTTTGCGGATATCTATCTTCCCGATTTGAAATTTATCGACCCGTTTTTAGCCGAAAGGTATACGGGTAGGGCCGACTACGCCGACTACGCTTTGCCGGCAATAAAATTTATGGCTCAAAAACCGTTTATTTCCGACGAAAACGGCAAAATGCTTTCGGGATGTATAGTGCGGCATTTAATGCTGCCTCTCGCCTCGTACGACAGTTTGGCGATTGCGGATTTCGTTGCGCAGCTGCCCAAAAGCACATATTTTAGTTTAATGCGTCAATACACGCCTTTCGGTGGGGCGTCACAATATCCCGAGTTGAACCGTAAAGTTGGCGACAGGGAATATAACAAGGTATTAAACAGGGTGCGTGAACTGGGGTTGACTAACGTGTTTTTGCAGGACGAAGACAGTGCGGAAACCGTGTATATACCTAAATGGGACTTTTAATAGCGCTAAAATAAATTACAAATTCATACTGCGTTTAAAATTTATTTAACGCATTATAATTTACTTAATATGTTGGTTTCGTTTTCATCCGTTAGTTTCGGCTACGGCGGCAACTTAATATTTTCCGACGTTGCTTTTGCCTTAAACGAGGGCGAGCGCGTAGGGCTTGTGGGCGAAAACGGCGCGGGTAAAACCACGCTTATAAAACTTTTGCTGGGCAACCTTATACCCGAAAGCGGCGAAGTTATAAAAAAGAACGGCGCGCGCATAGGCTATCTCGAGCAGAACGGCGGCTACGAAAGCGGAAACACGGTTTACGCGGAAATGCGAGCGGTGTTTAAAGAGGAACTGTCGGCTGTAGAAAAGCTGGCAGCATTAAATTCGGAAATTGCAAGCTGTGCATACGGCGGCAAGGAATATTCTGTTTTGTCGGCAAAAATCGATTCGCTTGAAAAATTTATAGCTTCGCGCGATTGCTACAACGTAGACGTAAAAATTAAAACCGTACTTAACGGTATGGGCTTCGAAAAATTTTACGACAGGGTAATAGATACTATGTCGGGGGGAGAAAAGACGAGGCTGCGGCTTGCGCGCCTTTTGTTGGAAAACCCCGACCTGTTGGTCTTGGACGAGCCAACAAACCATCTTGACGTAAAAACGCTGTTTTGGCTGGAAGATTATATTTCCTCTTTTAAAGGCGCCGTGTTCGTTGTTTCGCACGACAGATATTTTTTGGACAAAGTAGTTTCAAAAACGTTCGAAATAGAAAATAAACGGCTTAATATATACAGCGGAAATTATTCCAAATATAAAATTCTTAAAGCCGAACGTTACGAACGCGCGCTGAAAGAATACGAAAAACAGCAGGAAGAAATAAAAAAACTGCAAACCTACGTCGATAAAAACATTGTGCGCGCAACTACGGCGAAAAGCGCGCAGAGCAGGGTAAAGCAGCTTGAAAAAATGGACGTTTTAGAAAAGCCTTACCTGCCGCCCCGCCCGCCGAAATTTAATTTTACATACGCTCAGCAGCCCGCCAAAGAGGTGCTTACAATTTCGGGGCTAAATCTTGAAATAGGCGGTAAATCGCTTATATCAGGGGGGCAATTACAAATTTTACGGGGCGATAAGGTTGCCGTAGTGGGCGATAACGGCGCGGGGAAATCAACGCTTTTAAGGGAAATAGTAAAAGGCGGCAATCCGGCTATAACTTTAGGCAGGTATGCGCGCGTTGCTTACTACGATCAGGAAATGACCAATCTGAACGGCGAAAATACCGTGCAGGCGGAGTTGTGGGAGCGGCACGTTTCGTATACTTTATGCGAGGTGCGTTCGTCGCTTGCACGTTGCGGGCTTACCGCTGAAGACGCGGATAAAACGGTTTCGTCGCTTTCCGGCGGAGAGCGGGCTAAACTGGCTTTATGCGTATTTGAAAATGCGCAGGGCAACGTGCTTATACTTGACGAGCCGACTAACCATCTGGATTTGCCGGCAAGGGAAAGTTTGGAAGAGGCGTTAAAATTGTTTGACGGCACTTTAATCTTCGTTTCGCACGACAGATATTTTATTGCGGCGCTTGCGCAAAGGGTTGCCGAAATTGACGGAGGCAGGCTTTCCGTTTACGACGGCGGTTACGAAAGCTATAAATCGGCAAAGGCGGCCGCAGAGGACGTACAGCGGCAAGCCGAGGATGAGGCAAGAAGGAATAAATCCAACGAAGAGAAAGCTAATTTTTACCGTTCTAAAAAAGAGCGTGCGGCGGACGCGGCGCGCAAAACGCAAATAAAGGCTGTCGAAAACGAAATAAGCGCGTTGGAAACGCGCGAAAACGAAATTAGCGTTCTTTTATCGGACACGGCTGTCACGGCGGATTTTACGCGCCTTCGCGAAATAACGGACGAGTTGCAAACGCTACGCGACAAGCTGGATACACTTTACGAAACATATTCGCAGTTGATAGATTAATTAAGGCGGTTTAAAATGAAACCTCAGGAAAACGAAGCAAAGGCGGAAGCCGCAGTTGCTGCGGACGAAGTCCGTTCGAATGTAAGTACCGATAGCGGCGGCGCTGCCGAAAACCCCGTTGCGCTTATAAAAGAGGTGCGGCGGACGATAAACGCGGAAGAAACTTTCACACTTGCAAAAGACGTGTTCGATTTACGTTGCCTTATAAAATCGGTTTACGCCAACCGTGCGCAGATATTAAGGCGCCTTGCAATATTCAATACCGTTTTATCTTCGGTATTCACATTGTTGTACGTGGCGTTTATGGTGTTTTTGGGCGTAAATAAAATTGTTGGCTATACGTCGTGGGTAGCGGTGTTTTCCATTATAGGGGTGCACGTAATTTTAACCGTCACACTTATAGTTTTCAGTCTGGTGTTCGGTTTAAGCGCAAACACCAAAAGCGTTAAAAAGAAGAAAAAACTGTTAACCTGGCTTCGCTTCGTAGTGCGCTTCAGCTCGCTTGTCATGGGTATTACGGCGGTTATAATGGCGCTTATTTCGGGTACAAGCGACGTTGTAGCCGTAGCTTTGGATACTATAGCGCTTATTATAGCGATTATATTCGTAATACTTTCGCTGTTTCCGTTAATTTTCGGAGGATTGGGCGGGCTTGCCAGGTGGCTTATATCCCCCACGAAAGTAAAATTAAAATTCTCGTTTGTCGTGCTAGAGTGGTATCAGCTTTTAAGCAGCGAAAACGCGGCGTCGAAAACTATTCAGCGCGTGTCGAAAAATTATTTGAACGATATAGGTAAATGTGTGGACAATGTGCTTATCCCTACTCTCGGAAAAAAGAAAGTGGCCAATATAAATTCCTCGCATTTAATTGCTCTCGTAAACAAAGTGCCCGAAAGCGACAGGCATATTACCGAGGGCGTAATTAAAAACGTGTTCGAATATGCGATGGAGTGCGGCTACATAAGCGTTGATCCCTGCAAGGAAATACAGCTTCAGGGCAGTATAGAGGTGGAAGAGAAAAAGAAGAAGGTTAAAACTGCGCAAAAAACACAGAAACAAAAAAAGCCCACTTTAAAAGAGCGCATAGGTAAAAAAATAGGGAAAAAAATTGTGAGTTCGATACTGGGCGAAACGTCCGAGGATGACGGTTAAAAGTAAATAAAAAAGTAATTCGCCGCGGCATATGCCGCGGCGAATTATTATTTTCGTTTAAAATTCCAAACTCTTTTCAATGTATGCTTCCAGCTCGGAAATAGGCAGGCGTATCTGCAGCATACTGTCTCGGTCGCGTACGGTTACGGTGTCGTTTTCAATAGTGTCGAAATCAACCGTAATGCAGTAAGGGGTTCCTATTTCGTCCTGACGGCGGTATCGCTTTCCTATCGAACCGGTAACGTCGTAAGTTACCGAAAATTTCTTTGCCAGTTTTTTGTAAACCTCGTCGGCCTTGTCGGCAAGCCCTTTTTGCAAGGGCAAAATTGCCGCCTTGTAGGGGGCAAGGAAGGGGTGCAGTCTCATAACTGTGCGCACGTCGTTTTTCTCTGCGTCTAAAACCTCTTCGTCGTATGCGTCGGTAAGAAGGGCAAGCACGCATCTTTCAACGCCCAGCGAAGGTTCGATAACGTAAGGAATATATTTCTCATTTGTAACGGGGTCGGTGTATTCCATATTTTCGCCGCTTTCGCTTTGATGTTGTTTCAAATCGTAATCGGTTCTGTCAGCAACGCCCCAAAGTTCGCCCCAGCCGAATGCGAAATTGTATTCGAAATCGGTTGTAGCCTTCGAATAGAAGCATAACTCTTCGGGGGAGTGGTCGCGCAGTTTAAGATTTTCTTCCTTCATACCAAGCGATAAAAGGAAATTTTTGCAGTAGTCTTTCCAATAATTAAACCATTCTAAATCGGTGCCCGGCTTGCAAAAGAATTCAAGCTCCATCTGTTCGAATTCGCGCACGCGGAAAATGAAATTTCCGGGCGTAATTTCGTTTCTGAAAGACTTTCCTATCTGTCCGATGCCGAAGGGCACGCGCATACGCGAAGAGCGCTGAACGTTTTTAAAATTAACGAATATGCCCTGCGCTGTTTCGGGGCGTAAGTATACTGTGTTAACCGTGTCTTCGGTAACGCCCTGAAAAGTTTTAAACATAAGGTTAAATTTTCTAATGGGCGTAAATTCGCTTTTGCCGCAAACGGGGCAGGCAATTTTTTTGTCGGCAATAAACTTTTCCAGGCCGTCGTTGTCAAGGCTTTCTATTTTAATGTCGAGGTTGTGTTTTTTGCAGTAGTCTTCCGCAAGATTATCGGCGCGGTGGCGCGCCTTGCAGTTTTTGCAGTCCATTAGCGGATCGGAGAATCCGCCTATGTGTCCCGAAGCTTTCCAAGTGCGCGGATTCATTAAAATAGCGCAGTCAAGCCCCGTATTCAAAGTGCTTTCCTGTACAAATTTTTTCCACCAGGCCTTCTTAACGTTGTTTTTAAATTCTACTCCAAGCGGCCCGAAATCCCAGGTGTTGGCAAGCCCACCGTAAATTTCGCTGCCGGGGAAAATAAATCCTCTGTTTTTGCAAAGCGCAACAAGCTTTTCCTGAGTAACCGCTCTTTTTTTATCCGCCATAAATTAACTCCTTCGGCGCGCACTTGGCAAAAATGCGCCCTTTTATTTCATTCGGTGCTTATTTTTTTCAATTACCGATTGTTTTAAATTTTATTCTTTGCGGCAAAAAAAGTCAAGCGAACGCGCGCGCGTAAATTTTTTTAAAAACGGCGTTTAAATTATATACTTTGCCGCATGGGTGTGATATAATAATTTAGGTTCTTTATTTTTATCAGGGAGCGTAATGTGTATATGCTTAGCGACATTGAAATTGCAGAGAGCGCGCAGCTTAAAGATATCCGCGAAATTGCCGGAAAGTTAGGCGTCGGGGAAGAAGCGCTTGAAACTTACGGTAAATATAAGGCGAAAATAAACCTTAAACAGTTTAATCCGAAATCGAAACTCGTGCTTGTAACGGCCATAAACCCCACGGCAAGCGGCGAGGGAAAAACCACCGTTTCAATCGGTCTTGCCGACGGTATGGCAAAACTTGGCAAAAAGGTGTGCCTTGCTTTAAGAGAACCTTCTCTGGGTCCCGTTTTCGGAATCAAGGGCGGCGCGGCTGGCGGCGGCTATGCGCAGGTAGTGCCTATGGCGGATATAAATCTGCATTTTACAGGCGACATACACGCCATAACCGCGGCAAACAATTTATTGTGCGCCATGATAGACAATCATATTTTCCGCGGAAACGCGCTGGATATACAAACCGTTCATTTTCACCGCTGTATGGATATGAACGACCGAGCTCTCCGCGATATCACGTTAGACTGTTTGGCAGGAAATATGAAGGGTTGCGAAAGCTATTCGCGCAAGGAAAGTTTTTCAATAACGGCGGCAAGCGAAGTTATGGCGGTTTTGTGCCTTGCACGCGATATATCCGATTTGAAAAAGCGATTGGGAAACATAGTTGTAGGCGAAAATTCGAAAGGGGGATATGTTTACGCTCGCGACCTTAATGCCGAAGGAGCAATGGCAACCCTTTTAAAGGACGCAATAAATCCCAATCTGGTGCAAACGCTGGAAGGAACTCCCGCAATAGTGCACGGCGGGCCGTTTGCAAATATAGCGCACGGGTGCAATTCGGTGCGCGCTACGCTTGCTGCTATGAGTTATGCCGACTACGCGGTAACCGAAGCCGGATTCGGCGCCGATTTAGGGGCGGAAAAGTTTTTGGACGCCAAGTGCCGCGTTGCCGGTATCGAGCCGCAATGCGTAGTGGTGGTTGCAACCGTAAAGGCACTGAAACTGCACGGCGGCGCGGACAAAAATTCGCTTTCGTCGGAAGATATTGCGGCGTTAAATAAAGGTTTGCCCAATTTAATGAAGCACGTCGGCAATGTGAAAAACGTGTATAAAAAGCCCGTGGTAGTAGCGATGAACAGGTTTGCGACTGACACGGAGAAAGAGATAGAAGCCGTTATGAACGCGTGTGAAAAAATCGGAGCGAAAGCCGTGTTTACCGACGTGTTTTTAAAGGGCGGCGACGGCGGAAAAGAGCTTGCTCAGGCGGTAATATCCGCGTGCGAAGAGGAAAGCAAACTAAGCTATGCCTACGGTTTGAATGACAACGTAAAGGAAAAAATTGAAGGCGTAGTAAAAAATATTTACGGCGGCGACGGCGCGGAATATTCCGAAATTGCGGAAAGTAAAATTGCGGCGTTGGAAGCTAAAGGGCTTGACAAAG
This sequence comes from uncultured Clostridia bacterium, assembly GCA_947053545.1. Taxonomy (GTDB): domain Bacteria; phylum Bacillota; class Clostridia; order Christensenellales; family Borkfalkiaceae; genus Coproplasma. Next base: position 105,604 of record CAMRSY010000001.1, on the reverse strand, counting down.
GATTGCCTGTAATAATAGCCAAAACTCAGTATTCGCTTTCAGACGACCCGGCTAAACTTGCCGCTCCCGCAGCATTTAAAATTTACGTGCGCGATATCGAATACCGCGGCGGCGCGGGTTTTATAGTGGCGATAGCGGGTTCCGTTATGCTTATGCCGGGGCTTGGCAAGGTGCCCTGCGCCGAAAAAATAGATATCGACGGTAACGGAAATATTTCGGGGCTGTCGTAAAAATTATTTTTATAATTAAAATGCGTTAAGAGGTAGAATTATGCAACTTCCCGAAGCGACTAATTTTATTGAACAGTATATTAACGAAGAGCTTGAAACAGGTAAATTCGAAAGCCGCGGCAACGAAATTGTTGTGCGTTTTCCTCCCGAGCCCAACGGTTATCCGCATATAGGGCACGTTAAGGCTCTTTGCATAAATTTCGGGGTTAAGGAAAAATACAACGGCAAAATGAATTTAAGAATGGACGATACCAACCCTGCTAAAGAAAATTACGAGTACGTAAATTCAATTATCGACGCGGTTAAATGGCTGGGATTCGAATACGACAATTTGTTTTTTGCCTCCGATTATTACGAGCAGATGTACGCGATAGCCGAAAAATATATCAGGGAGGGAAACGCATACGTCTGCGATTTGACTGCCGAAGAGATTACGGCAACGCGCGGAACGCTTACCGAGGCGGGCGTGGAAAGCCCTTACAGAAATAGAAGCGCAGAGGAAAATTTGCAGCTTTTCCACGAAATGCGCGAGGGGAAATATCCCGACGGGTCTAAGGTGTTAAGGGCTAAAATCGATATGGCGTCGCCAAATATCAATATGCGCGATCCGGTTATTTACCGCATTGCCCATGTTCCGCATTACCGTCAGGGCGATAAATGGTGCATTTACCCTATGTACGATTTCGCGCATCCGGTTTCCGACGCAATAGAGGGGATAACCCATTCGCTGTGTTCGTTGGAATTTGAAAATCACCGTCCCTTATACGACTGGGTAATTGAAAAGGCGGGTTTTAGAAAACCGGTTCCCAGACAAATCGAGTTTGCACGGCTTAACATAACCAACACGTTAATGTCAAAACGCTATCTTAAAAAACTTGTCGACGACGGGTTTGTTTCCGGCTGGGACGACCCGCGTATGCCTACGCTTATCGGGTTGAAAAACCGCGGGGTGCCGCCTATGGCTCTGCGTAAATTCTGCGCGGACGTCGGCGTTGCAAAAAACTACGGTGTGGTAAATATCGCACAGTTTGACGAGTGTATCCGCGACGAACTTAACGTTACCGCCGAAAGGGCAATGGGCGTTTGCGACCCTTTAAAGCTTACGATAACCAACTATAGCGGAGAAGAGGAACTCGATTTCGAAATGAATCCCGCGGACGGAAGCGGGGCAACGCGTCCCGTAAAATTTACCGGCAGCGTTTATATCGATCAAAGCGATTTCGCCGTAAATCCTCCGCCAAAGTTTAAAAGGCTAAGCAAGGGGGGTACGGTGCGCTTAAAGTCGGCTTACATCGTGCGGTGCGACGACGTTGTTACGGATGAAAACGGCGAAATTAATGAAATTTTATGTACGTATTTTCCCGAAACACGTTCGGGCAGCACTGTAAAAAGCGACGTTAAGGCAAAGGGCGTAATACAGTGGGTTGACGCAAAATACGGCGCAGAAGCGGACTTTGTAAACTATAAACCGCTTTTAAAGGACGAGGAATATCCCGATCAGGACTATGCAGAAAGGCTTAATCCCGACAGCGTGACTGTACGAAAGGGTATGGTAGAGCCGTATGCTGCCGAAAGCGCCGGCAAAAGCTTTCAGCTGATGCGTACCGGATATTATAAAGTCTGCCGGCCCGAAAACGGCAGGGTGAGGCTTTCGGAAATTGTTTCGCTTAAGGACAATTTCAACAAATAAGGAAACAGGATGTCGACAGTATTCATAATTTCGGTCTGCGTTGTCGCCGTTATCGGCGCGGCGGTAGGCTTTTTCCGAAAATTTACCAAAACGTCGTTTTGGGGTATAACCGTTTTAATTACCCTTTTATTCGAGCGTTTGATAGGTTCGGGCGTAAAAAAGGGCTCGGGCGGATACGGTTTGGCGGTTATATTAACCGCGGTTATCGTTTTGCTTTTAACGTCCGCGGTAATGCTGTCCGTTAAACATATGTTGGCAAGGGCGGTTAACGCGCGCATAAAGCTTTCCGAATACCAAAAATACGACGAAAGGGCGGAAAACGAAGAACTTATTTTAAACGCCGTTGACAGCGGCGACAGGCGCGAATATAAAAAACAGTTGCGCAACGGCAGAAAAATAAAGAGGTCGGCGGGCGCCTGGGGGGTTACCGACGGCGTGGCCGGCGCCATAAGCGGATGTATAAATGCTTTAACAGGCATAGCAACTGTAATAGTTTTAATTCTACTTTTTGCCGATTTGTCATCGATAGAAAAAGTAAGGAACATTTTTTCCGCTTCCCTGTCTTCGGCAAGCTGGCTTGGCACCGGGCGTTGCCTTGCTTTGGATTTGCCTTTAATCTGCGCGTTTGCCATCAGTTTAAGAATTGGTTACAACGGCGGAATAAGTTCGGTTTTATGTATCGTTGTTGTTTTGGGGCTTACCGTCGGGTTTGGCGCGGCGGCTTGGTCGATAGCGTGCAGCGACGCCTGCGCAGGCGCGGTAGAAGCGCTTAAAAACGGAATACTTTCAAAAATTTCCGGTTCCCTCGGCGGAGCGACCGACATGGTTGCGCGCATTTTAATAGCATTAATCATTTTCTTGCTGTCGCTTGTGGTTTTAATTTTAATAGCGGTATTTTTACCTAAAATATTCGATAAATTTCGTGAAAGCGCAGTTTTCGGCGCGGTTGACGGCGTGCTCGGCGCAATACTTTTGTGCGCTGTAGTGGTAATGCTTTTTATAGTGTTCGGCGGCATAGCTTATACTTTAAACGATTTGCCGTTTATGGCGCAGTTTAACACATACGCTGGTTATGCGCATCTGGGAGACGGAGTTTATACGTTTAATCCTATGGAGTCATCGTTTAAAGGTATGCCTATCCGCGGATGGTTTAACTGAATTAAATATGTAAATAAACGCGGCGCGCAACTTGTTACATTGCGCGCCGCGTTTTTAAATTAAACCTTTGCGGAGTAACTTTCGCAACAAGTGCAGTGGTCGTCCTGGCAGTTGCAGGTCGAACCAACGTGAATCTTGTCAAGGGTGCAGTTGCATCCGTTGTGGTTGTACTTGCATTTTGAAACGTCGCAAGCAATTCCGAAATTAATGGTTTCCATATGTCTACCTCCGTAACATTATTGTGCGCCGCGTTCGGCTTAAATATACGCTTGCATAAAATTAGGCGTTAACAGAATGCGCGCCTATTGACAAAAGCGGCGGCGGATAGTAAAATGTATTAAAAGGAGCTAAAAATGAAAATTATTTTATTGCAGGACGTAAAGGGACAGGGCAAAAAGGGTGACCTGTTGGAGGTAAACGAGGGCTACGCACGCAACTTTCTTATTAAAAAGGGGCTTGCGGAAGCGGCTACTCCCACAAAAATTAACGAGCTTAACCAGCGCAAGAGCGCGGACGAATTTCATAAGCGTGAAGAGCTTAAAGCAATGAAAGCGCTTGCCGACGAAATAAACGGTAAAAAGTTTACGGTGCATATAAAGGTCGGCGCAAACGGCAAGGTGTTCGGCTCGGTAACCGCGCAGGACGTGTCCAACAGTTTAAGCGCTGCGGGGTACAGCGTTGACAAAAAGAAGATAGTAATAGCAAATCCCATAAAAACTGTGGGCGAATATGAGGTGACTTTAAAACTTGCAGAAGGAATTTCAGCAAAGGTTACCGTTATTGTGCGCGGAGAGGAATAATAAAATTTCAAAATACAAGCCGCGCGGCGAAATATCGCCGCGCGGCTTGTATTATTCTGTGTATTTATGATACACAGGTCAAAGAAATATTAGAACCGCAGTGCGCCCTATCTTCCGCGGAAACCTCCGCCGCCGTGTCCGCCGCCTGAAAATCCGCCGAAGCCGCCGCCGTGCGAACCTCCGCCCGAGAAACTGCCCGAAGATGGGCTTGACTGAGGACGCGACGCGAAAGCGGTAGTCATATGCATATTTGCGCGTCTCATTGCCGCGTTGAATATTATAAAATCGAATACGCCGTCCGCGTACGAGCGGGTGGTCCAGCTTGGCGGAGCAACTGTAATGGCGTCGAATTTATGTTCCCATATATCCGACACGCCCAAAACAATTGCATACGGTAAAACCTGATAATAAAATTCGGGATTCTTTTCAAGCATAAGCTCAAGTTTTTCTTTTTCGGTATAAACAATAAACTCGCGGAAACCCATAATATGGTTCAGTTTTTCGGTATATTTTTTTGTACGGCTTATAATAAGCGACGAAAGCATTATTATCGCAAATCCCACAATGCATAAAATTATTTTAGGCATCGTTTCAACGTAGTACGAAGGTAGCAGTAAAACGTATACCAGACTAAATGCCGCCGCCAACAGCGCAATGCCCGCATAACATAGCGCAAGTTTGCCCTTTTTAAACTTTAAACGGTAACTGCGCAGCGTCTGCGACAGCGCAAATATAACGAACGACGGAACAATCATAAACAGAGGCGCTATAATAAAAAGTTTGCCGGAAATAGTGGTAAGCGCTAATATTATGGGGGTAAGCGCCATAAAAAGCGCGCCTGCAAGCGCAAATAAAACCGCAACCGCCATACTCTTTCCACTGTACAGCCTGCTGTTTTCCGCGTTTACCTCGCGGGTTACGTTTTCTACCGTGCCGTAAAATTTATACGTTAAATCGGAAATTTTTACTATTTCGCCCGTAGCAAACAAATTTGTGTACATTTTAATCTGATATGCTGGCGCGCCCTCGGGTAAACTTTTCCGTATGCGTATTAGCTCTATATCGTTTTCGCTTTTATGCGCCGCGTTTTCTTTTAAATCTATTTTAATGTAACCCTTGTTTGCCCAGTAATATATCAGCGAGGTAACGTCGCTTTTATGTACCTTGTTGTCTATAAGCTTGCCCATTACAAGGGGGTCCATATCGTTAGGCGCCTGAAGGTTTACTACGGGCGCGAGTCCGTCCTTATTGAAAATCAAAAACTTTAAGGCGAACAGCAATGCCAAAACAACGCAGGCAACTATAATAATCCAATAGGGGGTAAGGTCCGTTTTTGTAGTAAGAACGCCTTCTTCAAAATCCAGCTGAAATGTTACGCCTTGTTTTGCATTCAAATGTTCCAGTTTTAACGTTACGGTGTTGCCTACGGGCTTAACGTTAACGCCTGCGCTTTCCGTGTCTTTTAGTCCGCTGAAATATTTTGCGCTGGTCAACCCGTCGGGAAGATTTAAAACTACGGTAACGTTTTGCATGGGCGCTTCCGAGCCGAAGCCTACGGCGTTAAGAAATATGGCGTTTTTGTCGGCGGGTTTTGTTATCGCGTATTCGTACTTAATGCGGTAATATTGCGTCTGACCTGTTTTTTTGGAATTATCACCGATATCAACTGTAATAAAGTCTTTAAATTCCTGTCTTACCTTATAGGTTACCGAATGTTCCGTTCCGCCCGTTCTGTCCAGTGCGTAAGCGCTTACGCGTCTTACCCGGTCGCCGGAGTTTACGGGAATATCGTGCATAAAACCTGTACTGTCGTAACCTTTATAGTGTACGCCCAAATCCATAGTTACGTCCATAGTACGGTCGGCACGGATATCATAGGTTACGTTAAATTCGGTAAATTCAAAATCGTAAGCCCCTGCTGCGTATGCCGCAGGGGTGCCGTTTTGCAAAAGTAAAGTGGCAGTAGCTGAAATAAATATCGCCGCTGCAAAGAATATGTACCTGATTTTTTTCAATATTTTCATAAATTTCTCTCAAAAATAAAGGGGCGACCGTTTGGTTAGCCGCCCCGGGAAAATTATCGGTTAAAATTTAACCTTCACGTTTTGCCTCTCTTCGTCGCTTTCAAGTTCGAAATAGGGCATCTTTTCAAGGTGCATCATACCAGCTATAACCGACTTGGGGAAAAGCTCTTTATCGGTGTTAAATTTTTTAACAACCGCATTATAATATTTGCGCTGTTCCGCAAGCTGGGTTTCTATTTGTTTCAGCTGACCGGAAAGGTCTAAAAAGTTTACGTTGGCTTTAAGGTCGGGGTAATGTTCCGCAACTTTTTTAACGTCCACAATCGCGCGTGTCATGGCTGCGTCGGCTGCAACCTTTTCGCTTAAAGTAGTGGCCGCAATGCCCGATTTTCTGGCTGAAATAACCCTTTCAAGCGTTTCGCTTTCGTGTTTGGCGTAACCTTTAACCGTTTCCACAAGGTTGGGAATAAGGTCGTAACGCTTTTTAAGATAAACGTCAATCGTGGCAAACGCCTCTTCGCAGGTGTTTCTGTTTCTTACAAAGCCATTGCGCGCGCCTATGCCCCAGCAAACTAAAATTATTACGATAAGGGCAACCGCCGCGCCTACTGCAATGCCTACTATTGTGCCAACGCTCATAAGCAGATTCATAATTTTCACCTTTTTCCTTTATTGTTTTTTCAGTTCGTTTATCGCGTTTTTCAAAAACGCTTCCGCGTCGGAATCTTTCCTCACAGCCTGCAAAGCCTTATCAAAATCAAACCAAACAGCGCTTTCCAGTTCGTTTTTGTCAAGTGAAATTTCGCCGTTTTCGGCAATCACCAAAAAGTTTAACATCAGCACGTTGTGTGGCTCGTGATAGCGGCTGGACATATACTTGTATTTAACTACGTTTAATTTGGTTTCTTCGCGGAATTCTCGCGTAACAGTCTTTTCGGCTGTTTCGCCCTTTTTAACGTAACCTGCAAAAAGTATAAAGTCGTCCTGACCTATGTGTTTGGCAAGTAAAATTTTATCCTTGCTTCTGTTTGTTACAACCATTGAAACCGCAGTAGCAAACTGCGGAAAGCGGAACTGTTCGCAGTGTTTGCAAAACGGTACAAGCCCTTCCTGGTCGTGTACGCAGAGGGCAAGTTTTTCCCCGCATACGGGACAGTACATAATTTTCCCTCCTTATTGGTCCGCCGTTTTATGCGGACAACGCTAAAACTACAGTTTAAGTATAATACTAAGCGGTAAAAATGTCAATATAGCGGGCAAAATTCCGCCGATAAATGGGTTTGACATAAACTTTTATATATTATATAATGTTATCCGTCGATAATATAACGCCGAAAAAGGCGCAGATTTGCAAAAGGAATTAAATTATGGACTATAGCGCGGCAAAAGCGTTACTTGAAAAATATAACCAATCGCATCTTCTGGAATACTACGGCGAGCTTGACGGCGAAAGCCGCCGCCGACTGCTGTCCGGTATTGCGGATATCGATTTCGCCGCGTTTGAAAACTTAACTTTTCACAGAAAAAAAGAGGTAGGAGCGCTGTCTCCCGCCGATACCGTTTCGCTTGAAGAGATAGAAAAAAACAGAGAAGAATATTATAAAACCGGTTTAGACGCAATAAAAAAAGGAAAGGTTGCGGCGGTGCTTCTGGCAGGCGGTCAGGGGACCAGACTGGGTATAAACGCGCCTAAAGGCACTTTCAATATAGGCGTTAACAAATGGCTTTCTATATTCGAGTGCCAGATGCGCGACCTGTTGCGCGTTGCGGAAAGGGCGGGCTTTTATCCTCACCTTTTTATAATGACAAGCGTTATCAACGACGGACAGACCCGCGCGTTTTTCAAAGATAACAATTATTTCGGCTACGACGGCGGCAAAATTCATTTTTATATGCAGAAAACCGCGCCGGCAGTTTCGTTTGAAGGTAAAATTTTATTACAGGAAAAATGCGCGCCCGTATTAACGCCTAACGGAAACGGCGGTTGGTATTCTTCGCTTATAGAGGCGGGGTGCGGAAAGCTGATAAATGACGAAGGGATAGAGTGGCTTAACGTATACGGCGTTGACAACGTTTTGCAAAAGATTTGCGACCCTGTGTTTTTGGGCGCAACCCTTTCAAGCGGGCTTGCCTGTTCGGGTAAGGTGGTAAAAAAGGTTAACGCCGAAGAAAAAGTGGGCGTTTTATGCAAGGAGGACGGATTGTCAACCATTGTGGAATACTACGAAATGCCCGACCGTTATAAATACGAAACCGACGCCGCCGGTCAGCTTGTTTACCGTTACGGCGTTACGTTAAACTACTTTTTCAACGTAAAAAAACTTAACGAGGTGTGCGCCAGTCCATTGCCGTATCATCTTGCCGAAAAAAAGATAAACTGTATAAAGGACGGAAAAGTTTTTATTCCAGAAAAGCCCAACGGCTATAAACTTGAAACACTTACAGTCGATTTGGTTAAGCTTATGGGCGGATGTTTAGGCTTCGAGGTTGTCAGGGAAAAGGAGTTTGCACCGGTAAAAAATATGACGGGGGCGGACAGCGTTGATACGGCGCGCGCCCTGCTTATAAAAAACGGAGTTCAAATTTAATTTTAAGGTAAAGTTATGAAAAGAGCAACGGTAAAAAAGGTAATTGCATGCGCGGCGGCAACGCTTACCCTATGTCTTTCGGTTGCGTTTTGCGGTTGCGAAATGATGGGCGGCCGCGACGGCGTAGACGGCAAAGACCTTAACATATACGATATTTGGGAAGCGGTAAAGGTAGAAACGGGCAGACCTTCGCTTTCGTTCGACGAGTTTTTAAAAGAATATTTTAACGACGTGTCGTCCGATATCTCCTCGCAGGCTACCTTGCAGGGCTCGATAAACCGTTCGCTTTTGTCTGCCGTTTCGGTGCAGGCGGCAATAACGCGGACCGAGGCAAGCGACGGTTCGGGCGTTATAGTGGATATAGATAAGGAAAAAGGCGATATGACGGTTGTAACAAACTGTCACGTAGTATATTCGGTAAAAGCCGGAGGAGACAATTATTCCGATAATATTCACGTTTGGCTGTACGGCTCGGAAAGCGAGTATACCGAAATTTATTCACGCTCGGCTATTCCGGCGCAGCTTATTGCGGCAAGTAAAGCTTACGACGTGGCGGTATTAAAGGTTACCGGCAGCGATCTGGTAAAAAAATCGCAGGCGATAGCAGCAAAATGGACGGCGGCGGAAGAATCTTACGTGGGTGAAACGGTTTACGCAATAGGCAATGCAAACAGCCAAAAGCTAAGCGCCAACGTGGGTTATATTTCAAAGGATTACGAACATATTACCGTTGATTTGGGCGATAAAAATTACAACGGCACGGTTAAGTATTACGAATACGGAGTATTGCGTACATCGGCGTTTATAAACTCGGGCAATTCGGGCGGCGGACTTTTTAAAACGGGCGGCGAACTTGTCGGGCTGGTAAATGCAAAGGGTAAATCCGACGCTACGGGGTTCGGCTTTGCGCTGCCTGCTTCTTCAACAAAGCGTGCGGTACAGTCGCTTATCGATACTTACAACGCCGAATCGGAAGAGGTTCATTATATTAACAGGATAAAACACGGCATAAACGTGACAGTCGAAGATATGTATTCAACGGGGCTTAATGAAAACGGCTATGCCGAAATATACGAAAAGGTTGTTGTTACCGGTGCTCAGGGCGCGGCTTCGGGCAAGCTGCAGGGCGGCGATATTTTAAAAGCAATAAAAATAGTGCGCGGCGGCAATGAGGTTGTTGAAAATTTGGCAATTAACCGCGAGCATAATTTTCACGACGTTATGTTATCGGTGAGGGCGGGCGACGAGGTTAAGTTTACCGTAGAGCGCAACGGCGAAACGGTTGAAACCTCTGTGGCGTTCGGCTTATCCGATTTTGAAAAAATTGCATAATATAACCTTATTATAAAGCGGCGGTAATTTACCGCCGCTTTACTGTTTTGTGTTGACGGAAGGCGGATTAAGTGATAGAATAAGCAAGGTTTAAAACGTTTTTTTAGAGGGCTTATGAAATCGCTTAAAGAATTGTACAGAATAGGCGCCGGACCTTCAAGTTCGCACAGTATGGGGCCCGAGGCGGCGGCTTTAAAATTGCAGGAACTGCATCCGCAGGCAAAGTTTAAAATTACGCTTTGCGGCTCGCTTGCGCTTACGGGCAAAGGTCACGGAACCGATGCGGTTTTAAAGCGCGTTTTGGGCGATTCCGCCGAAATAATTTTCGATTGCCGTCGTGAAAATCTGCCGCACCCCAACAGTATGTACGTAAGCGTTTTGCAGGACGGTAAAGAGGTGGCTTCGCATACCGTGCTTTCGGTAGGCGGCGGTCGAATAGTTTTCAGCGGTGAAAGTCTGGCGGCAACGCCTGAGGTGTACCCGTTAAACAGTTTTGAAGCAATAAAAAATTATTTAAACGAAAACGAAATGCGCCTGCCCGACTACGTTTTTTCAATTGAGCCGGGTATGGAAGAATACCTTACCCAAGTTTGGGCGCAGATGCGTGCAACCGTGAAGGAAGGGCTTAACGCCGAGGGCGAATTGCCCGGCGGTTTAAAGGTTATGCGCAAGGCCAAATATCTTTGGCAAAGCAAACATATAGGCGAAACGGAAGAAATTGCCGAAAACCGTATTATTTGTGCCTATGCTTTTGCTGCGTCCGAGCAGAACGCCGCCGGCGGAAGAGTTGTAACGGCGCCCACCTGCGGCAGTTGCGGTGTAATACCCGCAGTAATGTACTATATGAAAAAGCAGCGCAAATTCACCGACGAAAAAATTGTGCGCGCGCTTGCAGCCGCGGGTGTGGTTGGCAATTTAATAAAGACAAACGCTTCTATAAGCGGAGCGGAATGCGGCTGTCAGGCGGAAATAGGTTCGGCGTGTTCTATGGCTGCTGCCGGGCTTGCCGAGCTTTTCGATATGGATATCGAGCAGATTGAATATGCTGCCGAGGTGGCTATGGAACACCATTTGGGGCTTACTTGCGACCCTGTAAACGGTTTGGTTCAAATTCCCTGTATCGAACGCAACGCCGTTGCGGCAATGCGGGCAATAAACGCAGTTAACATAGCAAATTTTTTAACGTATACGCGAAAGGTGTCGCTTGATACCATTATTAAAACTATGTACGAAACGGGCCGCGATTTGTCTAAAGATTACCGCGAAACAAGCGAAGGCGGCTTAGCAAAACTGTATAATAAAATTTAATTTAACTTTACAAGCCGCGCGGTGATATTCGCCGCGCGGCTTGTATGTTTTGTATCAATTTGTCATAGAAAAGTTTTTTAAGCTGTCGTTGTAGAGTATTAAATTGTTATTGCATGACGGAAATTTTGCATTCCGGCAGTGTTCAAGCCGTCATTGCGAGGCGCAAAGCGCCGCGGCAATCTCTAAGTACTCAGCTGTTCTTCAAGATTCCATCGCTGCGCTAAAGCTCCGCTCGGAATGATGCCGTTTGAAATATTTTATAGGTTATAATAAAAGTCAATAATATTTTGCAAAGGCGGGAAGGAAAGGAAGAGAAACAAAAGACAATAAAATCAATTTTAACTGACGTTTAATTAAAAAAATTGAAAATTTAATTATTTACTATTAAAAGTAACCGTCCGCGCAATTTTGCGCGGACGGTAAAAGTTTTACCATTTGTAAGGCGTAACCTGATAAACATAGTAATTAAGCCAGTTTATGTAAAAAAGGTTAGAGGTAGACGACCAGTTCATTTTAACTTTAGTAAGCTGTTTGTCGGCAAAATAATTTTCGGGCGGTTTTATGGGTAAACCTTTCAATTTATCCCGCTCGTATTCGCGTTTCAGCGTATCGCGGTCGTACTCCATATGTCCCGTTACGAAAACCTGTCTGTTATCCAAACTTTTAATTATGCTTGCGCCCGCCTTTTTCGAGTAAGCCAATATTTTAAGGCGGTCAACTTTTTTAATATCGTCGGCGTAAATGATGGTGTGGCGTGAATGAGGCATATGAAATTCGTCCGAAATGCCGCGCATAAGCGGTTCAACCTCGCCGTCCTGCACGCGCTTATGGGCAAAAATTCCAAAACATTTTTCTTTTAAATAATGCTTTTCTATGCCGTAAAAATAGTGCAGCGCCGCTTGAGCGCCCCAGCATATAAACAGGGTAGAGGTAACGTTGCTCTTCGTCCAGTTTAAAATTTCTTCAAGCTCTTTCCAGTAAGCAACGTCCTCGAATTCCAAATTTTCCACGGGCGCGCCGGTTATTATCATTCCGTCAAATTTTTTGCCTTTAATCTCGTTGAAGTTTTTGTAAAACCGCGAAAGATATTCCGCTTCAACGTGCGTGGGGTTGTAAGTTTCGGTGCGTACAAGCGTTACGTTAACCTGCAAAGGCGAGTTCGACAAAAGCCGCATAAATTGCGTTTCGGTCGTTTCCTTTGTCGGCATTAAATTTAATATGGCAATTTCAATGGGGCGGATATCCTGAATACCCGCTCTGTCGGTGTCCATAACAAATATTTTTTCGCCCGTAAGAATTTTGTACGCGGGCAAGCTTTTATCTATGACTATCGGCATAAATTCCTCGTTGGTTTAGGCATATGTGCGGGGCAATTTGCTTTTGTTCCGCATAAATACGGCAGTTATACGTTATCTAAAGCCTGCTTAATATCGGCGATTATGTCGTCGGCATTTTCAATTCCCACCGAAAGACGAATAAGGTTTTCGGGAACGCCCGCCTTTTCCAAATCCTCTTTTGAAAGCTGTCTGTGAGTGGTGGATGCGGGATGCAGTACGCAGCTTCTGACGTCGGCAACGTGCGTTTCCTGAGTTATTAGTTTTAAACTTTCCATAAAGCGTGCGCACAGCGCCGAGTCGCCTTTGATTCCGAAACTAAGCATTCCGCCCTGTCCGTCAGGCATATATTTCATAGCCAGCGCGTGGTACTTGTTGTCGGGTAAAGAAGGATGACGTACCCACTCGATTTTGGGATGACCGGAAAGATATAGCGCAACTTTAGCCGCGTTCGAAGAGTGACGCTCCATTCTCAATGCCAAAGTATCGCTGCCGATATAGGATAAAAATCCGTTTTGCGGCGACATTATTGCGCCTATATCGCGAATCATCTGCGCGCGGCATTTGGTTGCGAATACTGCTGCGGGCAGGTCGGAATAAACAAGCCCGTGGTAGCTTTCGTCGGGTTCGTTAAACGATGCGTAGCGGGGGTTTCCTTTAAAATCGAAATTGCCCAAATCTACAATCACTCCGCCTAAAGCCGCCGCGTGTCCGTCAAGATATTTTGACGAAGAATGTATAATCACGTTTGCGCCAAACTCCTTGGGGCGGCACAAAACGGGGGTGGCAAGGGTGTTGTCAACGGCAAGCAATACGCCGTGCTTTTGGCATACCGCCGCAATTTTATCGAAATCGACAACCGAAATGGCGGGGTTTGCAACCGTTTCAACAAATACCATTTTCGTTTTGCCGTCTATAAGTTTTTCTATTTCTTCGGCTGAGGCGTCGGGGTCGAAAAATCTGCACTCTATTCCCAGTTTGGGCAATGTTGTGCCGAAAAGATTGTATGTGCCGCCGTAAACCTCCGACGAGCTTAATATATTGTCGCCCGCACCCGCAACGGTAAATACCGAAAGCGTGGTTGCCGACATTCCCGAAGCGCATCCTATGGCGGCAACGCCGCCTTCAAGCGCCGCTACTTTGCCCTCGAACGCCGCGACCGTGGGGTTGGACAAACGCGAGTAGAAATATCCGGCGCTCTTTAAATCGAAGCAGTCCGCCATTGCGCGGGTGTCGCCGTAAAAGTAAGTGGTCGACTGGCTTATGGGCGGAATTCTCGCTTCTCCCGTTTTCGGGGAGTAGCCTGCCTGTACGCACAGAGTGTCTAGTTTGTAATCTTTCATATATTTACTCCTGCCGCGGGTTGTCCGCGTTTAAAATTTAAAAATCTTTTAACTGTCTTTTTGTGTCGCGGTCGATATCCCGCGCTTTAATCGATTGCTTTTTGTCAAAATTCTGCTTGCCGCGGCATAGCGCAATTTCCACTTTTATAAGGTTGTCTTTAAAGTAAAGGGAGATGGGTACCAAAGTCATACCTTTCTGATTTATTTTTCCAACAATTTTATCTATTTCCTGCTTGTGCAACAGCAGCTTTCTGTCGCGCTTGCTGTCCTTTGAATTAAACGCCCCGCTTTTGTCGTATACGGGTATATGCATATTTTTAAGTGCAACCTCGCCGTCGCGAATAAAGCAAAAACTGTCTTTCAAGTTACAGTTGCCGGCGCGCAGCGATTTAACCTCGGCGCCCTCCAAAACTATTCCCGCCTCGTATTTCTGTTCGATAAAGTATTCGAACGAGGCCGATTTGTTATATGCAATCTGCTTCACAGACATATTATAAACCTCTTTAAAAACAATGTAAAGTATTACGCAAACAAAGTGTTATGCCAGCGCAAATTGTACCCTGCGCGTACCTATGTCGCAACCGGCAACTTTAACGCGCAATCCGTCCCCTATCTTAAACTTATGGCGGCTGCCCTTCAGCAAAAATTTCTCGGCAATATATTCGTAGCTGTCGGCGGGCAGATAGTCCAGCCTTATAAAACCTTCAACGGTGTTTGCAAGTTCGGCGAAAATTCCGCTTTCAACCACGCCCGAAACAACGGCGTCAAATTCTTCGCCCAGCCGCTCTTGCATATACGCAACCTTATACAAATCGTCAACGTCGCGTTCCGCGGAATCGGCCTGCCTTTCCTTTTCGCTCGTATCCACCGCGGCGGAAGGCGCCAACGGCGCGTATTTTGCCGTTGCCCCTGCGGCGTCGCCCGTTAAAATCATTTTAATAACGCGGTGTACAAACAGGTCTGGATAGCGGCGGATGGGGGAGGTGAAATGACAGTAGCACCCGCTGGCTAAACCGAAATGCCCCTTGTTTTCCTCGCAGTATCGCGCTTTCTGCATACTGCGCAGCATAACTTTGTTAACAATAGGGGCGTATGGTTTTTCTTCAACCTGTTTCAAAATTTTCTGATAGTCTGCAGGGCGCGCGTTTTCCGCGTCACCCTTGGCGTTTATGCCCAAATCGCGCAAAAAGCCGTACAATAAATTTGCTTTTTCGGGCGCGGGCTTTTCGTGTACGCGGTATAAAAAGGGGACTTTATGTTTTTCCGCAAACTCGGCAACCGCTTCGTTTGCGCTTACCATAAACTGTTCTATTATGCGGTGCGAAACGGCGCGTTCGTAATCGGGAATTTCAATTTCGCCTTTTTCGTTTACATATATGCGCGCTTCTTTCACGTCCAGCATAACTTCGCCCGCGCGTTTGCGGTTATCTTCCAAAAGCAAACAAAGCTGTTCCATTTGCTTAAGCATGTCCGCAATTTCACTGCTTGCACCGCAACAATTCATACCGTTTAAAATTGCCGTTACTTCATCGTAAGTCATTCGTCTGTCGCTGTTTATTACGCTTTCGCATATTTCGTAATTTATGCGTTTGCCTTCTGCGGAAAAGGTAATAAAGCAGGAAAGCGCGTATCTGTCCTCGCCCTCGTTTAAACTGCACGCGCCGTTTGACAGGGCTTTGGGCAGCATAGGTATAACGCGGTCGGGAAAATATACGCTGGTGCCGCGTCGGTAAGCTTCTTTGTCTATGCAGCCGTTAAACTTAACATAGCGGCTTACGTCGGCAATGTGCACTCCCAAACGGTAGTTGCCGTTTATCTTTTCCAGCGATACTGCGTCGTCTATATCTCGTGTGTCAACGCCGTCTATAGTAATTGTCAAAACGTTGCGCAGGTCGCGCCTGTCTGCAATTTCTATCTTTTCCGCCGCCGCGTTTTCGGCTGTTGTTTCCACATATTCGGGAAAACGTTCGGCATATCCGTAACTGCGTATAATGGCTTCTTCCTCAACGGAAAACTCGCCGTCTCTACCCAGTATTTCCAAAATTTTTCCGCCTACTGCTTTGTCTTTCGGGTAAGACGTTATTTCGGCTACAACCTTATCGCCGTCTTCGGCGCCGGCGCTAAGCGCGTAAGGTACAAAAATATCGCTTAAAAATGCGCTGTCGTCGGGGATAACGTATCCCGCGCGTCTGTCGGCTTGAAAAACGCCTATTACAATCTTTTTTCCGCGTTCTTCTATCTTTATAATTTTCGCTTCGTCTGCCGTTCCGCGCATAGGTACGGCAAGTACGGTGTCGCCGTCTAGCGCGCCGTTCAAATACTTTTTAGGTACAAAGAAATCGTTTTCGCGTTCGGCTTTGCCTTCAGGTATTAAAAATGCGTATCCCTGCGGATTAGCTTTAACTCTGGCTTTAAACGCGCCCATATTTTCCGGCGTACCGTATCGTCCTGCGTTGTCTTTTAAAATTATGCCTTCTTTTAATAGCGCGCCCAAAGTTTTGCGTACGTTCTTTTTATAGGAAGGGGAAAGGCGCAGCGCGCGCAATATTTCTTCCTGTGTTTTATTTTCCAGTTTTCCGCCGTAAAATCCTTCGGTAAGTTTTTTTCTTAAAATATCCATATGTAAACTATTTTCGTTTTTTAATTAAAAGATAAAAATACGGCGGTAACTTTTCGTAAGTTCCGCCGCAGTAAACGCTAATTTTTAAATTAACCCAGAATAATTACAACGATGTAGAAGGCGATGGAAAGAAACGCCAAAACACCCAGACAAATCCAGCTCCATTTTTTAAGCTTGCTTTCTATCGACTGACCTTTGTTTTTGCCGAAGAAAGTTTCGCTTGAACCGGTTATACCCTGTATTCCTTCCGAGTTGCTCTGTTGCAGAAGAACAAGTATTATTGCCGCAAGCGCCGCAAGGAACATGGCTACAATAGCTATAGTTCTCAGTACAACGTAAGCGGTATAGGCGTCGGTGCCCATGGCTGCCGTCAACATATTTAACATCGCGTTAAACCTCAAATAAACTTATTTACCGAAAAATTATAGCATAGCCAACACGTTTTGACAATGAAAAACAGGGCGGTTTTAAAAAATTATTTTAAATTTTACGCCGTTCGCCGAATTTGTTTATAATAAAAATGCCCAAACACACCAATAAAATTGCGATAAGGGTGTACCAACTTAGCAACTGGTCGCTTTCTGAAAGTATAATTGCCGAAAAAACCGCGCCGAAAAGCGGGTTTGTGCTTTTATATACGGCAACTTTTGAAACTGGGTTGTATTTCAACAGAAAGCCCTGCAAAGTAAAGGCGCACGCGGATAAAAACGCAAGGTATAAAAGCATAAACGCCGCGCCTACTGATATGCGTGGTATTCGCCCGCCGAAACTTGCGCCGATTATTATCAGGCAAATTCCGCCTAACAGAAACTGATATCCGCATAGCGCCGTTGTGTTTTCGCGTTTGGAAAATATTTTTACAAGCCCCGCGGCAACGGCCGAAGACAGCCCCGAAAGAATTAAAAATCCTTCGCCAGTAAAGGAAAACGTAAATGAAAAGTCGCCGCCCAGGTTAATTAAAATTACGCCGCAGAAACCCAGAATGCAGCCTGCAAGTTTTATTAAATTAAATTTTTCGGTTCTGAAAACAAAGCACGCGCACAAAATTGTAAAAAATACGCCCAATCCGTTCAGCACCGAAGATTTTACACCCGACACGCGGGAAAGACCAATATAAAAAAAGGTGTACTGAAGCGCGGTTTGAAACAGCGCAACCAGCAATACCCGCCATATATTGCGGGGTTTAGGCATTAAAAAGGCCCGTTTTTGCACCGAGCCGAAAGCTATAACAAGCAATCCGGCAAGCGCAAACCTCACGCCCGCAAACAGCATAAGCGATGGCGGCGAAGAGGTGTCTATGTCAAACAGTTTGTAACCCGTTTTAACGCAAGGGAAAGCGCTGCCCCACAGTACGCAACAAAAAATAGCGCAAAGCGCAACGGCGAGCGGCTTGGTGAAAAAACGCTCGGGCGTAAGTTTTGCTTTAGTAAATTTTTTGTTCGTTCCGTTTTCTGGCTCACTTTGGTTACCGTCAGCGTATTCGGTTTTGTCTTTTTCTACGGTTTTTTCGCGTTCAACCGTTTCGTTTTCTTCAATCATTACCGTATTATTATAAGCATATTACGCATTTTTTGCAAACAAAAACGCCGCGTGCCTAAATTAGCTCGCGGCGTTAAAATTTTAAAAGTTATTTAATCAAACTTTTGCCGGTCATTTCTTTCGGAACGGGCAAGCCCATAACGGTTAAAAGCGTAGGTGCAAGGTCTGCCAACACGCCGTCCGTGCGCAATGCTGCGTTTTTATACTTTTCGGAAATTAATACAACCGGTACGGGGTTTGTTGTGTGCGCGGTGAACGGCGAACCTTCTTCCGATAAAAGTCTGTCCGCGTTTCCGTGGTCGGCCGTAAGCAGGGCGGCGCCGCCCATTTCCAGTATTTTATCCGTAACTTTTTTAACGCATTCGTCAACCGTGCCTACGGCTTTTATAGCGGCGGGAATAACGGCGGTGTGCCCGACCATATCGCAGTTGGCAAAATTTAAAATTACAACGTCAAACTTACCGCTGTCCAGCTCTTCCAAAACTCTTTCGGTAACCGTGTGCGCGCTCATTTCAGGTTGCAAATCGTAGGTCGCAACTTTGGGCGAAGGTATAAGGTCGCGCTGTTCTCCCTCGTTGGGCGCTTCGATTCCGCCGTTAAAGAAGAAGGTAACGTGCGCGTATTTTTCCGTTTCGGCAATTCTCAGCTGGGTTTTGCCGCATTTTGAAAGATATTCGCCCAGAGTATTTTCCATCGAGGTTTTGGGGAAAGCAATTTCAACGCCTTCAAAGCCCGCGTCGTAAACCGTAAAGCATACGTAACAGGGTTCCAAAAAGCCTGTTTTTCTTATAAACGCCGTGCCTTTCGGAACGGTAAATTCGCGTTGGGAAACCGCGCGCGTTATCTGTCTTGCGCGGTCAGGGCGGAAATTAAAGCAAATAACGCTGTCGCCCTTTTCTATAAGCCCTACGGGCTTTCCGTTTTCAAATACGTTTACAGGCTTAATAAATTCGTCGGTATCGCCCGCGGCATAACTGTCCTCAACGGCTGTGGCGGGGTCGGCGCAGGGCGTTCCCGTACCCAAAGTAAGCATATCGTATGCTTTTTCAACCCTGTCCCAGTTATTGTCGCGGTCCATAGCGTAGTATCTGCCTGCTACGGAGGCAATTTTTCCGTAAGCAAGTTCTTTCATTTCCGCCTGTAATTCGCGAATAAAATTTATGCCGGACGTAGGCGGAACGTCTCTTCCGTCCATAAAGCAGTGCACGTAGCACTCTTTAACGCCGCGCTGTTTCGCCATTTTCAAAAGCGCGTAAAGATGGGTTAAATGGCTGTGAACGCCGCCGTTGGAAAGCAGACCGTAAAGGTGCAACTTTTTGCCGTTCCGCGCATTTTCCATAGCTTTTACAAGCGCGGGGTTTTCAAAAAAATCTCCGTCCGAAATAGCTTTGGTTATTTTGGTTAAATCCTGATAGACAATGCGCCCGGCGCCCATATTAAGGTGTCCTACCTCCGAGTTGCCCATCTGTCCGTCGGGGAGTCCGACGCACATACCGCTTGCCCCCAAAGTGGCGGAGGGGTAGTTGTTTATCAGATAGTTTACGTTTTTACTGCCGTTTAAATATACGGCGTTGCCCTCGCCTGCGGGCGCTATGCCGTAGCCGTCCATTATAATTAATACGTAAGGTGTTTTTTTCATAATTGTTCCTTATTTATCAAAGTTTACGATTGTTGCAAAGTCAAGTTTCAAAGATGCGCCGCCTATAAGTCCGCCGTCGATGTCGGGCTGAGCCATAAGTCCCTTGCAGTTGGCGGCGTTCATACTTCCGCCGTACTGTATTATTACCTTTTCCGCGCAACCGGGGCAGAAGAGCTGACCTATTTTTTTGCGGATATAGGCAATGGTTTCCTGCGCCTGTCCGTCGGTAGCCGTTTTGCCCGTGCCGATTGCCCATACGGGTTCGTACGCAATTACAATTTTCGTCACGTCCTCAATGTCTTTTAAGCCGTCCGTAAGCTGCCTGTCCAGTACCTTTTCTGTTATGCCGCTTTCGCGCTCTTCAAGCGTTTCGCCCACGCAAACAATGGGGGTAATGCAGTTTGCAAGCGCCGCCAAAGCGCGCTTATTTACACTCTCGTCCGTTTCGCCGAAACACTGGCGGCGTTCGCTGTGACCGATAATCGCGTATTTAACGCCGTATTCTTTAAGCTGTTCGCAGGAAATTTCGCCCGTATACGCGCCCTTTTCAGCCCAGTGCACGTTTTCGGCGCCTATGGCAATGTTGGTGCCTTTTGCGGCTTGCGTCATAGCGGGTATTAAAATTGCGGGAACGCATAACGCTACGTCGCAGTTTGCGTCTGCAACAAGGGGGGCAAGCTCTTTTATAAGCTTTTCGCCGCTTGCCGCGGTCATATTCATTTTCCAGTTTCCTGCAATAAAAGGTTTCCTTGCCATCTTTACTCTCCGTTTTATTTTTTCGCCGTATATTATAACATTATTGCGCCGAAATTGCAATCGGTTGAATTTAATTATTGCAATTCTTTATTAAACAACCGGCAAACGTCGGTTGTTAATACTTTTGCGTCGGAGTTAAATTTTAATATCATACTGTGCGGGAGTAGTTTTTTATGCTTAAATCCGACCCGCGGCAAACGTGCGCGGCGTTTTGATTTTGTCTTAGTTTTGCGATAAATAAAAGTTGTAAGAAATAGTGGCAAATAATTTTATATAAAAAAATCGGCGCGGAAGAAATTTTCGTCCGCGCCGCGTATTGTTTGTCGTTTGTTTTAGCCGTCCTTAGCATACGCCGCGAGATTCCACGCTTACGCTTTCAATGACGGCGAAGCTTGTAAAAATTACTTATCGTTTAAGCAAGCTATGCCGGGAAGCACCTTTCCTTCGAACAGTTCAAGCGAAGCGCCGCCGCCGGTTGAAATGTGGCTCATCTTGTCGGCAAAACCAAGCTGCTGAACGGCCGCCGCGGAATCGCCGCCGCCAATAATGGTGGTGCACTTGCCGTAAACGTCCGCCAAAGCCTGCGCAACGGCTATCGTGCCCTTTGCAAGGGTGGGGTTTTCGAATACGCCCATAGGTCCGTTCCATACAACCGACTTTGCGCTTGCAATAGCTTCCGCATAAAGCTTTCTCGTCTTTTCGCCGATATCCATACCCATCATATCCGCAGGGATTTTGTCGCTGTCAACCGTATTTACGTCAACGGGCGCGTCGATGGGGTCGGGGAATTCTTTGCAGATAACCGTATCGATGGGGAGAAGAAGCTTTTTGCCCGCCTTTTCGGCTTTTGCAAGCATTTCCCTGCAGTAGTCAAGCTTTTCCTCGTCCAAAAGCGACGTGCCTATTTCGTAACCCTTTGCTTTAAGGAAGGTGTAAGCCATTCCGCCGCCTATAATCAAGGTGTCGCATTTTTCCAGAAGGTTGGAAATTACGTTAAGTTTGTCGGCAACTTTCGCGCCGCCCAAAATTGCCACGAAAGGTCTTTCGGGTTTTTCAAGCGTAGCCGCCATAACCGAAAGTTCCTTTTCAATCAAAAAGCCGCAAACGGCGGTTTTGATAATCCCGTACTCTACAATGGCGGCGGTTGAAGCGTGCGAGCGGTGAGCCGTTCCGAACGCGTCGTTTACGTAAATTTCGGCGTCGTAAGCAAGTTCCTTGCAGAAAGCTTCGTCCTTTTTCTCTTCTTCCCAGTGGAAGCGGAGGTTTTCCAAAAGCACTGCTTCGCCGTTCTTAAGCGCGTTGCGCTTTGCCTTGGCGTCGGCGCCGATAACGTCGGTTGCAAACACTACTTTTCCGCCCGTAAGTTCGGCAAGCCTTTTTGCGACGGGGGCAAGGGTAAGTTTTTTGGGTTCGTCCTTCTTCGCCTTTTCTATAATTGCCTCCGCGGTAGTTTCGCCTGCGTCAACCTTTTTCTTATCCTTTTTATTCAGCTTGACTTCCGACGAAAAAATAGAGTGGGGTTTGCCCATATGCGAGCAGAGGGTAACGCGCGCGCCTGCGTCCAAAAGATAATTAATAGTGGGCAACGCGCCTAAAATTCTGTTTTCGTCCGTTATTGCGCCGTCCTTCATAGGCACGTTGAAATCGCATCTAACAAGCACCTTTTTGCCTTTAAGATTTTTTAAATCTTTAACCGACATTTTGTTCATTGAAAACACCTCGTTTTTTATTTTTGTCCGTAAGTAATTATATATATTTTGCCAAACTTTGTCAATTGAAATGGGCGGTATGCACAAAGGTTTAAAGTTGTGTGCTTTAACGATTTTCAGTTTATGTTTTAATTTTATGCGCGGGATATTCATAACGCTTATTGTGAAAATCGATTGTTAAAAGATTTTTTTTATGGTATACTTAAAAACGAATATATTTATAAGGATAGCATAAATTATGAAAATCTGCGTTGCGGGTATGGGGCTTATAGGCGGTTCCTTAAGTATGGCGCTTGGGCGCGCCGGATATAAAGCGGACGGATACAACCGTTCGGCAAAACCGCTGGAATATGCGCTTAATCACGACATAGTAGGGGGTGTAGCCCAAAATTTCGGTTGTTACGACGTCGTTTTTGTTGCTTTGCCGCCCAAGGCCGCGGTAGATTTTATTTTAAATACAAATTTTAAGAGCGGCGCAATCGTCGCGGATATCTGCGGCGTAAAAAAATATATCGAAAACGCGGTTTTATCTGCGGACAAAGACATAAAATACGTTGGTACCCATCCTATGGCAGGTAAAGAGGTTTCTGGTATCGAAAACGCCTGCGCCGACCTCTTCGACAGGGCGAGTATGGTTATTACCCGCAATATATATACGGACGAATCGGCTTTAAATATTATAAAAACGCTTACGGCGGATATGGGGTTTGCGCGTATCGTGGAGTGTTCGGCGGAGGTGCACGACAGAAAAATAGCATATACCTCGCAGCTTGCTCACGTAGTTTCTAATTGCTACGTAAACGACCCCGAAATAGACGGCTGTCTTGGGTTTACGGGCGGCAGTTTTCAGGATATGACCCGTATTGCCGGCGTGGACGAAAACGTATGGGCGGAACTGTATCTGGATAACGCCGACAACCTGCTTGTAAGCGCCGAAAATCTTTACAGTTCGCTGGGCGTGTTTATAAGCGCTCTCAACCGCGCCAAAACCGACGGCGACGCCGCCGGGGTGCGCAAAATTTTAAGCGTGGGAGCCGAGGCGTACCGCAACGGCAAGGCGAATAATTTTACGGGCAACGGCATTACCGTAACGGAGTTGAAATGAAATATTCGCTTGAAATAGTGCAGCAATCCGACGGAGAGCGCAGCGTTACCGCCGTGGACGCGGAAGGCGAAATAACAGGCGGCGCACTTAAACTTTTATACGGTTTCGACGGCGCCCGTTACGAACTTTATATTTCGGAAAACGAAATGGTTCAGTCGCGCCGCGGCGCCGTAAGTTTGGATATGCGTTTTATTGCCGGCAAAACGTGCAGAGCTATGTTGTCGGACGGCAATATGGGCGGCGGATTTGAAATTTATACTGAATTTTTAAACGTTAAATTCGCTTGCGGAGACGTGCGCGCCGAATGCGGGTTCCGCGCTCCCGGACAAACCGACGTTACGCGTATTACGGTTTCGGCAAGCGTTTTGCAATAGTTTGTAATTTCTTGACAAACCGTTCGTGTTTGATTAAAATAAGTTTAATATAAAAAGTTACTATTTAATAAATTTACGGTTGCGACAATTAAGGTAAAAAATGAAAATAAAATATTTAGGTCATTCATGCTTTCTGTTAACCGAAAGCACCGGCACGGCAATAGTTACCGACCCTTACGACGGGTCGATAGGTTATTCTATGCCGGCGGTTACGGCCGACGCCGTTACCGTTTCACACCGTCATTACGACCACGATAACATAAAAGCTGTGAGCGGTAATCCTGTTATTTTGGATAAAGAACAGGGTTACGAATTGCCGGGAGTGGTAATAAATGCAATTAACAGCAGTCACGACGACGCGGGCGGCGCGCTTCGCGGCGAAAATGTAATTTTTAAATTCCGTATGGATGGGTTGGACGTGTGCCATCTTGGCGATTTGGGCGAAGAATGTTCGCCGGAGCTTATAGAAGCTATTTTGCCGGTCAACGTGCTTTTAATTCCCGTTGGCGGCAATTACACAATCGACGCTAAAATGGCGAAAGAATACGTCGACAGGTTAATGCCCGACGTGGTTATTCCTATGCACTACCGCACTAAGGGTTGCGAACTCGATATAGACAAAGTAGACGCTTTTGTTTCGCTGTGCGAGGACGACGGCGCCGAATGCGAGGAGGCCGAAGGGGAAATCGAGCTCACGCGCGACGACGCCGACGGCGAGGTAACGCGCCTTATTGTAATGAAATAATTTCCGTCATATTCATTTGAGTTTTATTTACTTTTCAATATTCATTTTTAAGTTTTACATTTCATAAATTATATTTCAAACGGTATTAATTCCGCGGCGGCGCCGCAGTCTTTCAACTTATAAAATTCTTTATTTTTCCGCGAGGTAACATCTTATGGATTTGGCCGACAGCATTCGAATCAAATTAGACACTAAAGGTATACACCAGCTTTGGCAGATTGGCAGAGCGGTGGGCGTTGCGTTTCCTACCAAAAAGAAAAAGGCAGAGCTTATAGATGATATTCTGGCAATAGCCAGAAACGAGATAGAGCCCTGTCCCCGTTCAACGCGAGGCGCTCCGCCCAAATCAGAAGAGTTCGACGCGGAAACCGTAGAGGAAATAAACAAGTGCAGACAGGTTTGTTCGGAAATGAAAATTATGCGGGAAGCCGCTGCCGACGAAGGTAATTTAACGGTTTCTTCGGAAGAGGCGGAGGAGGCAACTTATTCGGGCGTGCTCGAATCTACCGAAAAGTTTTGGTTTTTACGCACGCAGAATATGCAGATAACCTCTGCCAACGACGTGTTTATGCATGCTTCGTTCGTCAACCGTTTCCGTTTGCGCGTCGGCGATAAAATTGTTTGCAAAGCAAAAAGGCGCAAGCCTAACGAGTGCCCTGGCGCAACGTATATTTTAAGCGTCAACGGAAAATCGCCCGATACTCCGCGCGGCATTCCTTTCGAGTTGTTGACGCCCTGTTATCCCGATAAGCGCATAACGCTGGAAAACGAGGGCGGCAGCTTTACCGACAGGGTAATCGATTTGTTTTCGCCGATAGGTTTCGGGCAGCGCGCTTTGATAGTTTCTCCCCCTAAAGCGGGAAAAACCACTATGCTTAAGGGCATTGCGGGCGGTATACGCCGCAACTGTCCCGACGCGCTTGTAATTGTGCTTTTGGTTGACGAGCGCCCCGAAGAGGTAACCGACATCATGCGTTCGGTAGAGGGCGCCGAGGTTATATATTCAACTTTCGACAAAGGCGACGTGCACCACACGCATATCGCGTCGCTTACTTTAGAATATGCAAAGCGGCAAGTTGAAGCCGGCAGAGACGTGGTTTTGCTTTTAGACAGCATAACCAGGCTGACAAGGGCGCATAACGCGCTTGCAAACTCCGGCAGAACGCTTTCGGGCGGTCTCGACCCTCAGGCGCTTGTCGAACCTAAACGCTTTTTCGGCGCGGCACGAAATATCGAAAACGGCGGCTCGCTTACGATAATAGCTACCGCTCTAGTGGATACGGGCAGCAAGCTTGACGACGTAATTTACGAAGAGTTTAAGTCTACCGGCAACATGGAAATAGTGCTTTCCCGCCAGCTTGCCGAGCGCAGGGTTTTCCCCGCGATAGATATCCGTCTTTCCGGAGCGAGAAAGGAAGAACTGCTTTTAAACGAAAGCGAACTTGACTGTTCGGCGGTAATCCGCGGACAGCTTGCAAAAAATTTAAGCGAAGAAGAACTTTATTCCTCAATGAAGAAATCGCGCAATAACGCCGAGTTCTGCGTTAAATCCACTGCGTTTTTCAGGGCGACGGGCGGAAGATAAAAGGGCGGTATTATCCGCAGACAGGAACACCGAATGGCAGACAACAGCATTTTTATAGATAAAGTTAAAATAACAATAAAGTCGGGCGACGGCGGCGACGGTATGAATTCGTTTAAAGCTTACAAGGGTAAGCCCGCTTGCGGACCCGACGGCGGCGACGGCGGCAAGGGCGGCGACGTTTATTTTTATGCCGACCCTTCTTTGAATACCTTGTTGCCGTTCAGGTACAAAACAAAATACGTTGCCGGCAACGGCGAGCGCGGCGGCACAAACCAATGCTTCGGCAAAAGCGGCGAAAACGTAGTTATCCGCGTGCCCGTCGGCACGGTGGTTAAAGACGTTGAAAGCGGCTCGGTTATTTGCGATATGTTTACGGCTGGCGATAAAAAGCTTATTGCCGAAGGCGGCAGGGGCGGTAAGGGAAACGTCCGCTTTACAACCGCGCGCAGACACGCCCCTAATTTTGCGCAAAAGGGCGAAAAAACCGAGCTGCACGAAATAGTTCTCGAACTTAAAGTTATTGCAGACGTGGGGCTTATTGGTTTTCCCAACGTGGGCAAGTCTACGCTGCTTTCCAAAATTACGGCTGCGCATCCCAAAATAGCAAATTATCATTTTACCACTCTTTCGCCCAATCTGGGCGTGGTTAAAATTTACGACGACGCTTTTGTCGCCGCCGATATTCCGGGGCTTATCGAAGGCGCCGCTAAGGGCGCGGGACTGGGGCACGATTTTTTGCGCCACATAGAAAGGACGCGTATGCTGGTTCATGTTGTCGATATAAGCGGATGTGAAGAGCGCGACCCTGTCGACGATTTTTTAAAAATTAACGCCGAACTTAAAGAATATTCCGAAAAGCTTGCTTCGCTGCCCCAGATAGTGGCGTTAAACAAGTGCGATATAGCCGGCGCCGACGAAAACATAAAAAAGTTTAATAAAAAATTCGGCGGCAGGTATAAAATTTTCCCCATAACCGCGGTAAACGGCGAAGGAACCGTGCAGCTGGTCGAAGCCGTAAACGGGCTTTTAAAAACTCTGCCTGCCGCTCAGCCTGTGGAAGCGGACGAAAATTTCACCTACCGTAAAAGCGGAAATCTCGATTACGATATATACGTTGACGAAAACGGCGCGTACGTTTTGGTCGGCTCGCTGGTGGACATGCTATGCCGCAACGTTGCGTTAAACGATTCGGAATCGATGGCGTATTTCCAGAAAATTCTGCGTGAAAAAGGTGTTATAACCCGTCTTAAAAAGATGGGTATAAACGAAAAGGACACGGTTATCGTGGGCGACGTGGAATTTGAGTTTGTAGAATAAGATTATAAGGATAAAATTATGTTGACAAGTAAACAGAGGAGTAAATTAAAGGCGATTGCCGCAAACATAAACCCGATAGGTCAGGTGGGTAAGGAAGGTATAGGCGAAAATATGCTTAAAAGCTTTTCCGAATGTCTTGAAGCGCGCGAGCTTATAAAAGTGCACATTTTGGAAAATGCGGACGGCGACCCGCAGGACGTGGGCAGGGAACTTGCCGCGCGTTTGAATGCGGAGTGCGTAATAGTTATAGGAAGAAAGGCGGTTATATACCGCAGGTCGTCAAAAAAAGATTTCAACCACATTCAGTTGGGTTGACTTATAAGTACGCTTATTGCCGACAGCGCCATAAGTATACCGCCGAACGCCACATAGTATGCGGGATAGAAAGTAAAAAACGAAAAGAACAAAAGCGTCAGTCCGCTGAAAAAAAGCGGCGGGCACAGTTTGCGGTTGAAGCGTTTTTTTATTCTTTTAAATACATTCGGCTTTTTTACGTTGCCAAGCGCGTATTTTTCGGGCAACAGATTTTTATCTTTTAAAAGCGCGTAAATTTCAGCAACGGTAACCACGTTTATAGAAAAATCTTCGGCAAGCGAAAGCGCCGCGGGGGATACGTCGCTGCAGTAAATGTGTTTTGCTTTTTTAATGTTAACGCGTATAATTTCCGCGATATCATCGGCTGAAAGGGGCGACATTTTAAAATTGAAAAAGTACACGTTTTCGTTATCCTGCAGGCGTTTACCCCTAACATATGTGCCTTCTAATGCGTTTTCAAACAAATTAAGCAGATATTCTTCGCCGCATACGGAAAGGTGAAGGGACAGCGATTTTTTCTCGTTTTCGCCAAGCGATAATATAAGCCGCTTTTTGCGTTTTGACAGTAGAAGAGTGAAAACCAAAATACCGCATCCGGCGGCGGTTCCTACAGCTACTATCAATGCGGTAAGCGCATTTTTCGTATAAAAACGAACGCCCGTAAAGCATAAAATAAACGCGCACAGGGTAAAAAATATTACGTCGGAAACAAGAGCGAAATTAATTTTTTTCATATGTGAAATTATTGACTGTTTTTTTTAAAATAAACAGTTAAAGAGAGTACATACGGTAAAAGCCAAAGGTCTTTGATATGAAAATAGCAATTTTGGGCGGAGCTTTCAATCCCGTTCACCGCGAGCACGTAAATCTGGCGCGCGCAGCCGTGAGGGAATTGGAGCTGGATAAAATTATAATAATGCCAACTGCCGTAAGCCCGCATAAAAACGGCAGACTTGCCGCGGATTTCTGGCAGCGGTACGAAATGTGTCGCCTTGCCTTTGCGTCTGTTCCGCAGGCGGAGATAAGCAACTACGAATTAACGCGCGGCGGCGTTTCGTATACCTATTTAACCTGTAATCACTTTGCGGATATTTACGGCGACGCTAAAAGATATTTTATTATCGGCGCCGATATGCTTGAAAATTTTCCCGAATGGAAAGAACCGCGGAAAATACTGCAAAATTTTTCTCTGGCGGCGTGCGCCCGCGAAGATAATGCAGGGTTCGACGACTGTAAAAAACGCGTGGAAAACAAGTTTAACACCGAAGTTTCTACAATTCATTACGTCGGCGAAAAAGTCAGTTCTACAGAAATTCGCACTCTTGCCGCGCTCGACGAAGAATTCGACAGGTATGTAAACGTTGCCGTAGGGCAATACATTAGGGACAACGCGCTGTATTACCTGCCTGATTTGCAGGGCGTAAAAAGGTTACTGTCGGCCGAGCGTTGGGCGCATACCGTTCGCGTTGCCGTCATGTGCGCGAAAAACGCCGCCCGCGCAGGGTTAACGGAAAAACAGGCAATTACAATGGCGGCGCTGCACGACTGCGCAAAAGAACTGCCGCGGGGGAATCCGCTGTTAAAGGGGTTCGAAGCGCCTTTAAACGTTCTTTCTTCAGTTTTGCATCAGTATTCGGGCGCATACGTCGCCGAAAAGCATTTCGGCGTTACTGATAAAACTTTGTTAAGCGCAATTTCCTGCCACACGACAGGCAAAGAAAATATGACCGACGCCGACGCGTTGTTATATCTTTGCGATATGCTGGAGGCGGGCAGGCGGTTCGAGGGGGTAGACGGGTTGCGCAAAATTTTCAAGCGCGATTTGAAAGAATGTCTGTTTGCGGCACTGTCCCGTCAGGTGGCATATTTAAACGGTACGGGAGCGCCTGTCGACGGCGAAACTTTAAAGGCATATAATTATATTAAGGACAAAAATTATGAGTGAATCAATAAAAGAGAACGTAAACCCTTCGGCAAGTATGCAAAAAACGTTGCAGATATGCGGATATTTAAGCGATAAAAAAGCTTACGGCATAGTTTATATCGACGTGGAAAGCAAAACTTCGCTGTGCGATTATTTTGTTATCTGCAGCGGGCGTTCGTCCACACAGGTTAAATCGCTTGCGGAAAATCTGGAAGAAAAGATGGAAAAAGACTGTTCGCTTACGCCCCGCCGCAGAGAGGGCGTGCGCGAGGGTAGATGGGCGGTTTTGGATTATCAGGACGTTATCGTGCACATTTTCAACGATGAAGAGCGCGATTTTTACCGCCTGGAACGGCTGTGGGAAGACGGAAAAAATTTAACCAGATACGAAGACGAATAAGTAAGATCAATTTTACAAATTTATTGCGTAAACCATTTTAACAGTTTGCTTTATTTTTTAAACTGTATTTCTTTGGGGTCGGAATAGGTTTTTTTAGCCCGCTTTTTTTCCACTATATAATAAACGGGTTCGGGATTTTTGTCGGGTTTCTTTTCCGTTTCGGGTTGTTTTTTGCTTTTCAGGCTGAAAAAACCCACAACGGCAAGTTTAATTATATGTACAGCGGCGAAACATACAACAAAAGTTATTAACAGATACACCAAACCAATAGCAGCCATACGTATATGATAAAACTTATTCTAAGTAAAAAAATGTAAAATAATATATATAAAGGTGATTTTATGAAAGACGGAAACGAGCAGATTACACCCGCAAGCGAGGACGAGCAGTATAAAGAATTTAAACGAATAAAGCGCATAGACGAAGCCAAGGCAAGCATTTTAAAAATAGAATGCGACTGTCTTTCCGCTTATACCGATAAAACGTCTTTAAAAGACGTATGTAAAACGGCAGACTCTCTTGAAATAGGGGCGGTGGTTGTTTTCCCTAACTATGTAAAAGCGTGTGTTAACTATCTGGGAAAAGACCCTAAGGTTTCGCTTATTGCGGCGGTAAGTTATCCCTTCGGTGAAGAGACCACCGAAATTAAAGCCGCGGCTGTAAAGCGCGCCGTTAAAGACGGTGTGGACGAGGTGGAGGTAAGCGCGCCGGTTGCGTTTTTACGCGACGGAAATTTGGCGTACTTTAAAAAGGAATGCAAAAAAATTAAAGGCGCGGCAAAAACCCGCGCGGTACGCGTGGCCTTCGATTGCTCGCTTCTCGGAGAAAAAGAGCTTTTAAAAGCGGCGGCAGTTGCCGCCGACGCGGGCATAAACTGCCTAAGACTGAACAATGCCGACGGCGAAACCGTTTCGAAAGTTAAATCCGCAGTTAAAGGCAAGTGCCTTTTAAAGGCGGAAAAGGCTGACAGCGCAACCGCGTTTGCCACTCTCTGCACAATGGGGGCCGATACCGTGTCGTGTAATTCGGCGCTTAATCTTGCCAGATATATTTTAAAACAGGCGGAAACCGACTGAATAAGGTAAGTTAGCGGAATAAGCGTTAACCGCGGCATATATCGGGGGCAATTAATAATAAAGATTAAAAAAAGCGGCTGAAATATTGTTTGAGCCGCTTTTTTTATTGTTTAAAAGTGCATAGGTACACACGTCAACGTATTAAAATCAATTTGCTTTTTGCGCGCGTAAGCGCGGTGTACAGCCAGCGGTTTTTGTCCTCTTTAAACGCAAAACTTTCGTCAAAGACAATAACGTTATCAAACTCCGACCCCTGCGCTTTGTGGCAGGATATGCAGTAACCGTACTCGAAACGGTTTAACGTAAAAACGCCTGTCGCTTCACCGTTTTCGTCGAATTTGGCAAACGTGTCCCCGTGTTTGTACCTGTATTCTCCGTCCTCGAAAATACCGGTATCGAACGGCAGCGCTTCGGGGCAGAGTTCATCAAGAAAGTCGGGTTTAAACTGAATAAATCCCATATGCGCGTTTACGTCGTAAAACGGGTGTACAGCCGTGCCTATTATTCCGTTAACAAGGTTAAACCTTGCTCCGCCGTCAATAAAGGTTTCCCAGTTGTTTAAAGTGCATATAAGTTTGTCGCCGTGTTTTGGCAGCCCTTCCAAACCTAAATACCGCCGCATTTCTTCGTTTATTTTAACGCGGGTTTTGTTAAGTCCGCAAATAATCTGGTCGCTTCTTTTCAAAAGCCGTTCGCGTTGCGCGCCTGAAAATTTCCGCCCGTAAAGCACAAATGCTTTGTCGCCGTAGTTGCCGAACGGTATCGGCTTCCCCTCGCGGGCCAGCTGTGACAAACAGATTATAGGGTTGTCCTGCTGCTGTCGTACAATCTGCGTAAGCGTATGGTCGGGATTTTTTAAAAAGCTGTTAAAGCCTTCTACGGGCGGCAGCTGCGCGTTGTCGCCGCAAAGCAAAACCTTAACGCCGAAATCGGCTATGTCGGACAAAACGTCGTCCGAAACCATAGAAGCTTCGTCTAAAACAATAAGTTTAATTGCTTTATCTATGTTTTCGCGCCGGCGGAAAACCAGCCTTTCCACCTTAATTTTTTTGCCGTTTATTTCTATTTCCTGTTCGGTCGTCTGCGACTGGTAAATTAGCCTGTGAACAGTGCAGGCGGAAACGCCGTTTTTAATTAAAACTGTCGCCGCTTTCCCCGTCGGCGTAACAAAAGCCGCGCTGTATAAGTCGTCAAGTTTAAGCGCTTCTTTTACCGCGTGTTTCAAAAGTGCGGTTTTGCCCGTGCCTGCAAATCCCGTAAGCACAAAAAACTGTCTGGTGCCGTTAAAAAACCAATCGCTTATTTTTCTTTCCGCCGCGGCCTGGTCGGCGTTTAAAGTTATCATAACAATATTTTACCTCAAAAACGTTCGTTTGCGCAACTGTTTTAAAGCGGAATAATTTATGAGGTTATTAAAATATAAAAGCGGATCAGGCGCAGGCGGCGGGGCGTTTTGCGACATAAAATATTAAATTTTTATATTTTGCCCGCTTAATAAACAGCGTTTATCATTTTACTTGACTTGCTCCGCGTGCGGGCGTATAATAATTTCAGTTTTTTAAGAGGGCTTATATGATGGGGGATAAAAAGTTAGGGGCGCGGTTTTGCGCGCGGTTTAACGGATTGTGCGAGCGGTTAGAGCAAAACAAAGTAGTTTTGTTTTTAAGGCGAGCTTTGTCTTCCTATTTTTTCCCCGCGGTAACCGCCGCCGTATCGCTTATCAGCTATTATCTGGGGCTGGACATAGTAAATATATGGTATCTGTGCATTTGCGGTACGGCAATTATGATTTGCTGTAAGGACGTTTCTCCCGTTCTTTGCCTGATTTTATTTTTCAGTTTGCTGCCTTCGCCTATGCACAGCCCCAAATTCGGCGACCACACGTCGGATTATCTTGTAAGCACACCTATTTTGGTGCAGGAAATAATAGGCGTAATATTTTTTATAGGTTCCGTAATTATCCGGTTGGCTTCTGGTATCTTAAGCGGCAGGTTTAAAATTACTCCGCTGTTTTGGGGCATATTGGCATTATCGGCGGTATTCTGTTTAAGCGGAGTATTTTATACCCATTACACGGTTATGAATCTGCTGTACGGGCTTGCGCTTTCGGGCATAATTATTCTTTTTTATGTTTTCTGTTACTGCAATTTCAGACCCGAAGAAAAAACTTTTAAAAACGTAGCTTATTATTTTATAGCTGTTTCCGCTGTCGTACTAATCGAACTTGTCGTGGCGTACATAACGGGAAGGGGCGAGATAGCCGACGGTAAAACCTGGCGCAACGTTTTGCGTTTCGGCTGGGGAACGTACAATCAGGCGGGACTTATGCTTACAATGTCCGTGCCCGCTTGGTTTTATCTGGCGGGTAAACACAAGCGCGGGTATTATTTTCTTCTCGGCGCAGTCGCCAATGTCGCAATGTGTTTTTTAAGCCAGTCGCGGCAGGCAATGCTTATGTCGTCTGTGGTTCTGCTTGCCTGCTGCGTGTGGATTCTTATTTGGGACAAAGGCAAAAAACGCATTATCGACCTTGCTATGATGGGCGCGGTTATAGCCATTTTGGCTGTTATTATAGGCGTTTTTCATAAGCAGCTTATAAATTTGTTTATAGGCGCAATGAATAAAGACAGTCTGGAAACGGGCAGCGGCAGAACAGAACTGTGGCAACAGGGTTGGCGCAATTTCTTACATAAGCCGCTATTCGGAGTGGGATTTTACGACCCGCTTGCAAAGGACTACGGCGAAGCGGGATTTTCAACGGTCGGATATTTCGTGCCCGGTAAATTGTCCAACTCCATACCCAGAATGTGCCATAATACCGTATTCCAGCTGCTATCTTCCTGCGGGGGTGTCGGGCTTGCGGTTTACGCGTTCCACAGGGTGCAAACGGTGTTATCTTTCGTGAAAAACGTGACCCCCGAAAGAACGCTGATAGCGGCTACGATATGCGTGTTGCTTTTAATGAGCTTGCTGGATAATCATTTATTCTATTTTATAACAACAATACAGTACGCAATACTTTTGTCGATGCTTTCTGTAACAGAAAAAAAGAAGGCGGACGAAAAGAGCGAAACGGTAAAAACGACAGACACAAACGAAAAGGAAATTGAGGAATTAAATGAAAAAGAGGGGGCAAAATAATAAACGGAGGACAAATAGAAAGTGGAAAACGGATTGACGCTGGGCGAAATTTTTAAAGTAATACTAAAGCGCGTATGGTGGGTGCTGGGCGCAACCGTTCTGTGTATGGTTGTTATGGTGCTGGTTATGGAGCTTTGGTACAACAAAAACGCGCAGTACTACTCTATTGGTTACGAACTGGTGTATCCGGGCAGCAGTAACGGAAAGTATCCCGACGGCTCGGATTTATTTGCTGAGGAATGTATATCCATAGGCAATCTCAACGATATTAAAAACGGCAAATATTCTTCCGATAATCCGGCGGAATTTGCCGGCGTCAACGTCGAGGCAATGCATGAAAACGACGAACTGACAATAACCGAAAAAGTTGTTAAAACTGAAGACGGAAATATAAAAAGGCAATACACGTTAACCGCCAACGCAAAATATTTCAGCGACGCCGCGCAGGCGCGTGCGTTTTTGCGCGCCGTTGCAGAATACCCCGTAAGCCGTGTAAATTACATTTTGGCAAACAGGGATTACGGAAAGCGGCTGCCTGTTTACGACAGCGCCGACGAGTACAGCGACGCGATAAACGCGTTGCTTTCGCAGAAATATTATCTCGAGGAAGAGTACAGAAAACTTGGCGAATACGGTTTCGCCGAAGAATCGGAAACGGGTATTGCAGCTTTGCATAACATTTTAACCGAAACGCAGCAAAAAGATTTAAATGCTCAGATAATGGCAAACAGATACGTTTTAAACGTCGGGCGTTTCAAAGAGACGGCAGACGAAGAAACAGCGTCGCTTAGGAAAAAGATATCCGATAACGAAAAAATTATAGCCTTGCTGCGCGAGGCTAAGCGCGGCGAAACCGCCGCGCTTGCGGAACAGTATGATCCTGCCGTATACAATAAAACTTTAACTGTAAATGCAATCGGCGCGAAAGTTGCCGGAGCAATTTCCGATACCGATCCTTACGACACGGAAATCGCGCGTCTTATTGTAGAAAACGGCGAAATGCAAAACCGTATAGACGACATTACGGAAACTTTGGCGGCTATAGAAAAGGAAGATTACGCGG
Organism: uncultured Clostridia bacterium; assembly: GCA_947053545.1. Classification (GTDB taxonomy): domain Bacteria; phylum Bacillota; class Clostridia; order Christensenellales; family Borkfalkiaceae; genus Coproplasma. The sequence continues at coordinate 70,489 of CAMRSY010000001.1, read as the reverse complement.
AATTGAAACAGGAATTCGACGTGCGTATGGACGCGTTCCGTACGTCGTTGCAGGAGGCGGCTAATACGCTTAAAGCCGTAAGCCTGAAAATTTACAGCGATAATTCGCGTGCGGTATATGCAAGCAACAAATTGGAAATACAGGGCGGCGTTTTCTGGGCTGTTTCGTTGATTTCCGGCGCTTTGGCAGGTTTAATTTTATCGGTAGCTGTGGTTTGTATCATTGATTTGCCTAAATATAAGCGCAAAAAACTTACCGCCGTAACCGAACAGAGCGGCAAAACGGTAAAGGGCAAAAACTTTAACGCAAGCGAGCAGATGCAGGAAGCCGCGGCGGATAAATCGGAATAAAACTAGTACAAACAAGTTAAGATAAGCGCTCTTTACAAAGGGCGCTTAATTTGTTTTAAAAGCGGCTTAAAAAACTTGCATTAACCGCGGCTATATATTAAAATAATGCATAAGATTATATGAAAAAGTTAGCGTTCACTTATAAAAACGTGCTGTTTACCGCGTTTATAATTGTAGAAGCGATAATTTACGTCGTTTATAATATAATATCGGCAACTCAGCCCGGCGACCCCATAATTTTAAAGTATTCGGGAATTTTGCTGTGCCTTGCCGTCTCTGCGGTTACTATTTATTTTAACCGCGACGCGGACGCGGTTATAACAACGGCGGCCATGCTTTTCACCGCGATAAGCGATTTGTTTATACTGGTATTGGACAGGCATTTCGAAATAGGTCTGGCAACATTTATCGTCGCGCATTCTCTTTATCTTTACAGGCTGTACCACGGCAGGGCTAAAAGAATTTGGCTTACGGTCGTTGTGCGCGCTGTGGTTGCCGGCATTCTGATAGGTATTTGCTGCGGACTGTTTGAAGCAGAACTGCTTGTTATCGAGGCGTGCATATATCTTGTGCTGCTTGTAGGCAATTCCGTCGAGGCGCTTATTATGTGTCCGCGTGCCCGTAAAAACATACTTTTTGCTATAGGGCTTATGTTGTTTCTTGGATGCGATATCTGCGTGGGGCTTAAGCACGGTTCTATGGTGGGCGTTCATCTTTCTAATCACGTTTACAGTTTTGTCGTATTTATGATTTGGGTATTTTATCTGCCTTCGCAGGTGTTTATTGCCTGTTCGCTTATAAACAAAGGGCAGTGTTACAGGTTAAATTTAAATGAGTTGCAAGTACAAAAATCCGATTGATATAACGTTGACCGTAATTTTCGTCGTCGCGCTGGTGCTGTTTATGCTCACCTTCTCGATAGGTCTGCCAATTTACTGTCGGTTTTTTTATTACATTCAAATAAAAACTTTAAATCTTCCCGCCGAGGCGGCGAAATACGGAATCGAAGCGGATTACAGCCAAATAAAAACCGCATACGACCAGATATTAAATTTTTGCACTCTTCCAAATCAGACTTTCAGGTCTGGTATATTTAAGATGTCGGAAAGCGGTATAAGCCATTTTGCGGACTGTAAAGCGCTGTTCGGGTTAAACCTTGCCGTAATGATTTGTTCGGGCATAGTAACCCTTGCGCTTGTGCTTTTAAACAATTTCAAAGTTATAACTTTGAAACGCCCGCTGGGACACCGGGCGTATTTATTATCAGCGTGCATAGCGCTTGCGCTTCCCGTAATAATAGGCGCTTTGGCGGCAATAAATTTCGATAGGGCGTTCGAAATTTTTCACGGCGTTTTCTTCCCCGGTAAAACAAACTGGACGTTCGACCCTTACCACGACCAGATTATAACTGTTATGCCGCAGCAATTTTTTGTTAACTGCGCCGTTATAATAGGCGTGGGATTAATAACTTTTTCCTCGGCGCTTATATGTGCAGGGTTGATTTTTAAGGCAAAAGATAAAAAGCTTGCGGCGGACGCGGCAGAAATTACCAAAGAAAAAAACCTTTCAGGCGTCGACGACAACGCCGCGAAATGATAAAATAGAATAGAGGTAGGCAATATGAAAGAACAAAGTGTGGTAACCGATTTAAGACGTCAGGTATTTGCGGAGGTTGCGCGCGTTGCATACGAAAGCAACGACATTGCGGGCGATATCGAGGCGATACCCTATAAAATAACTCCCGACGAGGTGCCCAAATACAGGGAAAATATTTACAGGGAAAGGCAGATAGCCGCCGAGCGCGTGCGCCTTGCCATGGGCTTATCATTGCGCCCCGCAAACAAGCCCGTACATATCACCTCGGGAATAAACGAAAGCAATATTTCAGATAAGTATTACGAACCGCCTTTAATGCAGGTAATACCCTCAGCTTGCGATATGTGTCCCGACAATGTGTACGAGGTAAGCAATATGTGCCGCAACTGCGTTGCGCACTCCTGCATAAAAAACTGCCCTAAAGGCGCCGTTTCCATTGTCGACGGCAAGTCGTTTATCGACCAGTCGAAATGTATAAAGTGCGGCAGGTGTAAAGCGGCTTGCCCTTACGATGCAATAAGTCATAAAGTGCGTCCTTGTGCGCAGGCTTGCGGTATTAAGGCTATTTCTTCCGACGAATACGGCAGGGCGCATATAGATAACGATAAATGCGTGGCATGCGGACAGTGTATGTCGGCTTGCCCGTTCGGCGCTATCGCCGACAAGTCGCAGATTTTTCAGCTTATTCAGGCTTTGAAAAAGGGCGATAAGATTGTTGCCGCCGTCGCGCCGGCAATAGCGGGTCAGTTCGGCGTGAAATCTACGCTGGGCAAAATAAAGACCGCGCTTTTAAATCTCGGGTTTGACGATATGTACGAGGTGGCGGAGGGGGCCGACCTCGGCTGTATCGCCGAAGCAACGCATTACGTAAACGAGGTAGCCACAGGCAAGCTTCCCTTCCTTTTAACAAGTTGTTGCCCCGCGTGGGCGGTGCTCGCAAAAACGCAGTTTCCCGATTTCGTCGACGAGGTTTCGCAGGAATTGACGCCTATGGTTGCAACGGCGCGTAAAATAAAGGAAAAGGAGCCCGAAGCGCGCGTTGTGTTTATAGGTCCGTGCGCGGCTAAAAAACTTGAAGCTTCCAGAAAGTCGCTTCGCAGCTTTGTCGATTTCGTACTAACATTCGAGGAGCTTGCGGGTATGTTCGCAGCAAAAAACATCAAGGTCGGCGAACTGGAGGAAACGCCGCTGCGCATAACCCACACCACGGGCGCGGGCAGGGGTTACGCCGTTGCCGGCGGGGTTGCCGCGGCTATCGAGCGTACGGTTAAAGAATATTATCCCGACGTTGAGGTTAACATTCAGCACGCGGAAGGGCTTGCCGACTGCAAAAAGATTTTAACGCTTGCCAAGGCGGGTAAAATAAAGGGATGCTTAATAGAAGGTATGGGTTGCCCCGGCGGCTGCGTTGCGGGTGTGGGGACGATTATTCCGCCCGAAAAGGCGAAAATTTTAGTCGAGCAGTTCTCTAAAAACAGCGAAAACCAAATTCCCGAAGCAGAGTGGCTGGAGTATGCCGAAAGACTTACTAAAATGAAATAATAGAAATAATTTATTCAATGGCGCCGCGCGTTAAAATAACGCGCGGCGCGCTTTTCTTTTTACGGCGCAATTAAAAACGACAGATTACGTTTTTGATTTAATCGCCGCGCTTGCTATTTTACTTTGCGTGTGTTAGAATATACATAATTTATAAATTCAGGAATAAAAATATGAAATTTACCGAACTTACAGTGCATACAACGTCGGAAGGCAGCGAACTTATTGCCGACGTAATGTGGCGGTACACGTCTTACGGCGTGGCGATTTCCGACGTAAAGGACGTAATAGCCCTTCAGCGTGATAAGTCTGCCTACTGGGATTATATGGACGAAGATTTGGTTGCCGGCGGCTCGGGTGACGTTTTGGTTAAGGCGTTTATCGCATTGTCCGATACGGATAAGGTTCTTCCGCAGATTCGCGAAGATATAGACGAAATAGTTGCAAATTGCAACGGCGCGCTGCCTTTAGGCACCCTTGAAACCACCAAACGCGAAATAGAGGGCGACGACTGGATAGAAATCTGGCGCAATCATTTCCGCCCGATACATTTAGGGAAAATTGTCGTTGTGCCCGAATGGATAGAGTATGAAAGGTCCGATTGTGAAGAAATTGTAAAGCTGGACAATAATATGGCGTTCGGCACTGGCGAGCACGAAACCACCTCTATGTGCGTGGAACTGTTGCAAAAATACGTAACGCCCGAAAGCGTGTGTATCGACGTGGGCTGCGGCAGCGGAATACTCGGTATTTCGGCGGTAAAACTTGGCGCGCGTTTTGCATACCTTACCGATATCGACGCTGTGGCTGTGGAAAGCGCCAAGCATAACGCGCGGTTAAACGGAGTAACCGAGAAAGTTTTAATCGACCGTTCTAACTTGCTTGACGACAGCAGTTTAAAGGGCGATATTATGCTTGCTAACATTACGGCGGACATACTTGAAAATCTTGCGCCCTCTATTCCTAATAATTTAAAGGCCGGCGGCACGCTAATTTTAAGCGGTATTATCGACAGTAAGCTTAACCGCGTTATCGACGTTTATTCGGCGCAAGGACTAAAGCTTGTGGAAAAAGTAAAAAAAGGGGAGTGGAACGCACTTGCGTTTAAAGGTTGAATGAGCGCACCCAAAAGATTTTTTACCCGAAATTTAAACTTTCCTGAAGAAAGCGAAATTGTTTTGGACGGCGAGGAATTCGTTCACGCGAAAACCGTTTTGCGCATAACCGAAGGAACTGAAATAACACTTTTGGGCGGGGACGGCAACGAGTATTCCGCAATAGTAACCAAAGTGAATAAACACAGTTTGTCGGCGCATATTACGGGGGTAAGCCGCGGTGAAAGGGAACCTTTAACCAAAATTTATCTTCTTATAGGCGCCCTTAAAGGAGATAAAACCGAACTCGTCGTACAAAAGGCTACCGAGCTGGGCGTAAGCGGAATAGGCGTGTTCCGTTCGCGTTATTGTTCGGCGTATGTAAACGAAAACAAGTTGGAAAGGCTTAACAAGGTTGCGAAGGAGGCGGCTAAACAGTGCCTGCGCTCAACCGCTCCCGACGTGGTATATTTCGACAATTTCGCCGCGGCGTTGCAGTCGGCGGAAGGTTTTGAAAATAAGCTGTTTTTTTGCGAGTTCGCCAATGAAAGTCAAGCCGATTTAAGCGCGCTAAGCGGCTCTACGGCATTGGTCGTAGGCAGTGAAGGCGGCTTTGGCGAGGATGAATTTGCCGCGGCTAAAAATTGCGGTTTTTCGGGTATGAGTTTGGGTAAACGTATTCTGCGGGCGGAAACGGCGGCGATTTCAGTATGCGCTCTGGCGGCATACGCTTTAGGTGAACTCAAATGAAGGCGGTTGTTTTTACTCTCGGCTGTAAAGTTAACGAGGTGGAAAGCGCGCAGATTTCGGCCGAACTCGAAAAGCGCGGATTTCAAACGTCTGACGGGCTGTCGTACGCCGATATATACGTTTTAAATACATGCGCCGTAACAAAAGAGGCGGAAAGGAAGAGCCGGCAACTGGTAGCTCGTGCTTTGAAATTTAACCCCGCCGCCCGCGTGTACGTCTGCGGCTGTGCGTCGCAAAAGTGTGCCGCGCAATTTGAAAAGGAAGGGGTTTGCTTTGTCGGCGGCGCGCGCGACAAGCAGCAAATCGTTTCCGCAATCGCAAACGATTTGGGCGGCGGCGCGTGCCTTTCGCTGGGCTATCCCAAACAGTTTAAAACAAGGGCGTTTATTAAAATCGAAGACGGGTGCGACAATTTCTGTTCGTACTGCGTCATTCCCTATCTGCGCGGAAGGGTTAAAAGCCGTTCGATAGGGGATATTGCTGATGAAATTGCTAAATGCTCTAGCCCTGAAATTGTTTTAACAGGTATAAATATTTCTGCTTACGGCAATGGAAACGGAGGGTTGACGGCGTTAATTGACGCATTGGGCTTTACGGAAAAGCGGGTGCGTTTAGGGTCGCTTGAGTGCAACGTAATCGACGGGCAGTTTTTAACGGCGCTTAAAAATCTCAAAGATTTCGCTCCTCAGTTTCATCTTTCCCTTCAAAGCGGGTCCGACAAAGTGTTGCGAGCAATGAACAGACATTATACGCGCAGGGAATATCTTGAAAAATGCTCGCTTATTTATTCTTATTTCCCGAACGGTGCGATAACAACCGATATAATTGCAGGGTTTTGCGGTGAAACGGACAATGATTTTGCCGAAAGCGTTTCAATTATTGAAGAGGCGGGATTTGCGCGCGTTCATGCTTTTGCTTTTTCTCCGCGTGAAGGTACTAAGGCATATTCGATGCCCGATTTGCCTAAGGAGGTTAAATCGCAACGCTTGCAAACGCTTTTACAAGCAGGTAAAAATGCCGAACAAAAATACATAAATAACCGATTGGGGCGGGAATATGCCTTAATCAGTGAAGAATACGACGGGCAATATACAAGCGGTTATACCGAAAATTATATTAAAGTGTACGTCGCGGGTAAACGCGAAGGAAAAATAAAAGTAAAACTGCAATCCCCTTTCCGCGACGGAGTTATTGCAACCGAAGTTGAGTAAGCAAATTCATGCGTAAATTAAAAACGGAATTATAAATGGAAATATCATCTGAAAAGCCCGCCAAGGGCAACAACGCAATAGCCGAATTTTTTAAGCAGTCTTTCCGTCGTCACGGAGGGGGGGAATATTCCGAACTTTTAACCCGCGGCGTGCAGAAGGGAAACAGACAGGGCTTAAACAGAAAATACCCCTGGGCGTACCTACGTTTGTTTACGCTTACGTTCGTGCTGTTTGCAATTTTTCTGCTTATTATTCGCTTTACCTCAAACGAACTTTTCGTGCCCACCGTAACGCTGCTGGGCGCAACCTGTTTCAATTTAACTTTTCTTTTATTTCTGTTCGAGCTGTATCCTAAAAAAGACTTATCGTTTTTGGCCGTATGCCTTGCAATGCTGATAGGCGGAGCGTGTTCCAACGTAATAGCTCAGGTTTTGTTCAGCGTGTTTAAACCTTCCAACGGCTGGCTTCACGCAGTATACGCGGGTTTTTTCGAGGAGCTTTCCAAAGCCGTTGCGACAGTGCTGATAATTATAATTTCCCGCCGCAGTTCGCCGCTATCGGGTTTTGTTTTTGGCGCGGCTGTAGGCTGCGGGTTTTCCATAGCCGAAGATATGGGCTACATTTTTATGGAAGCCAACGCTATGCCGTTTGTAAACCTTACAACCGTTATAGAGCTTTCGGTTGCGCGCGGGCTAACCGCGGTATGCACGCATACGTTGTGGACCGCGGCTATCGGCTGGGCGTACTGTCATTTTTCGCGGCATCTTGCTAACATTGCCGTACACCTTATAACTTTGCTTTCTTGCGGGTTGCATATCTGCTGGGACTTGCCGCTTGGCAATTTCTGGTCGGGGTTTATCTACGCCGCCTGCGCTTCGGTAGTTTGTGTGGAAACCATTTTAATACTGCATTGCGAAAGAAAAAAGGTTTTCGGCAATATTTCGTCTGCGCTTGAAAGTTCGGGAAGCGAGGTTGAAAGGGAAAGTGAGAGGGACGAAACCGAATCGCTAAGTAAAACCGACCCTAAATACTGGCAGTATTGGGGGCATTTCACTTTATCGCTTGCGGCGTTTTTAATGGCGGTAATCGCGGTAATTTACTGCGCGATACCTTTCCGCGAAACATACGGTACGCAAACTTTCGAAAATTCCGAAAATTTTGTTGCTTTTATGCATAACGGTATGGAGCTGAACACGGAGGACAGGTTGTACGACTATACAATGGGCTATTCCAGTTACACCGAAGAAAACGGAGTTTTGGTTAAGGTTGTGCAGCAAGAGGTATCCGGCGAAATTACTTATAATTACGAATATACTGTAAGTTACGATTTTGTAAGCGATAAATACTATTATTATCCTGCCAGAATATGGATTACGATAGAAACGCCTACGGGTCAAAACAGTTTTTTCCGCAATGAAATACGCGATAAAAAGGGAGAACTGTGGGCGACGTATTTTGCCGTAAACGGCGACGTAACAGGTTATAATTTCCGCGACGAGGAAATGACGGTGATAACTTACAATCCCGCTTTCGAGCGCGACTTGACAGAATGGCGTTATCTTGCGCTGTTTTGTGCGCTTGCCGCAATAAGCGGCGCGGCGATTACTTGTTACGTTTCGCTTGTAATAAAAGCAAGGAGGGTTAAAAAACTATGTACGACGAAAGATGTATCTTCTGCAGAATAATAAAGGGTGAAATACCTTCTGTAAAAGTGTACGAAGACGATGAAATGTGCGTGTTTAAGGACGTGGAGCCAAAGGCAGCCGTGCATCTTTTGGCTGTGCCTAAAACGCACTTTAAACTGCTTGAAGAGGCGGGAGAAAGCGGGGCGGAAATTATTGCGCGAATGTTGAAGAAAATACCTATTATTGCCGCCGGAAACGGTTGTAAAAACGGCTACCGCCTTGTCATAAATCAGGGCGACGACGCAGGGCAAACGGTTTTTCATCTGCATATTCATATTTTGGGCGGAGAAAAACTCAGCGATTTTTAAACGGCGTTAATTCGTTTGAATGCTTTTTGCCTTTAGCATTAATACGGTAAAAGTTTGATAATCCGTATATCTGTTTGATGTAAAACGGTTAAAATATGATAATAGCCGCGGAGCAAATTTAAGGCTCCGCGGCTGTGTTTTACTTTTGAATTATTCAACAGAAATATAAGATAAACAAATTATAACGCCGGTTATCTCTGCGGCGCCTTAACGCCCGATTTAACCGCAACCGGGTCTTTGCCCGTCTTAAGGCGCGATTTGCCCATAAAGAACAGCGCAATGGTGCCGGGGCCGGCATGCGCGCCCGTACACAAATCGTAATAATTAATTACAATATCTTTTACGCCCAGCTCTTTAAGCTTTTCCGCAAGTTCCAAAGCTTCGGGTTCGCAGTCGGCGTGAGTTATCGCTACCGTTTGGTTTTCAGGGTCTATAACGTTTTCTTTAAAGGTTTCCAAAAGTTTGGCTATCGATTTTTTTCGTCCTCTTTCGTTGCTGAAAACTGTTAATTTGCTGTTTTCGTCGCCGTGCAATACTGGCTTGATATTTAATATGGTTCCCGCAATAGCAAGCGCGGTTGAAACCCTGCCGCCGCGTTTAAGATATTTAAGCGAGTCTACCGTACATACGCCGTGAATATTAAACCGGTTGTCTATTATCCACTGATAGCACGCGTCCGCGCTTTCGCCCAAATCCGCAAGTCTTGCTGCATACAAGGCTACAAGCCCTTCGCCCATAGAAGCGTTGGCGCTCTGTGCAACCAAAACTTTTCTTTCGGGAAATTGTTCTTTCAGTTCCTGCGCTGCAAACACGCCCTGATTGTAAGTCCCGCTTATTCCCTCCGCAATGGTAATAAAAAGCACGTCGCGGCCAGCCTGAAGAGAGGGGGTAACGGCGCTTTTAATTTTCTCGCTGTTAACAAGCGTCGTCTTTGTTTCGGCGCCTTCGCGCATTGCAGCATAAAACCTTTTTGCGGTTTCGGCAAACGGTACGCCTTCTTCATAACATTCGGTATCTTTGCCGTCTATAGAGCAGGTGTATGAAATAACCTTAATGTCGTTTTTCTTCAATAAATCTTCGGGCAGATTTGCCGCCGAATCTACGAAAATATCAAAATTTCTCATCTTGTCCTCCAAGTATCAACGCCTCCGCGGCGTTTAATAACCTTATGCCTCCGCGCTCTGGCTTAATTTATTTAGCCAAACACGGCAGGCGGAAAATTTTAACAATAATATTATAACCGCAAATTATTCAAATTACAACCGCTGTCGGCCTTTTATCGGTCTACAATTTAAAAAAGTGTGTCAACGGCCCGCGTTTGCAACTCTACCGCAAAAATTTCATACTCTACCGACAGTAGAGTCGGTTAAAATAATTGCAATTAACGCGCGCGCGTGCTATAATTCGGGTATGAACGATTTAAAGGAAATAATAGCCGGCAACCTTATAAGGCTCAGGCAGGAGGTAGGGCTTACGCAGGCGCAGCTTGCCGAAATGCTGAACTATACCGACAAGGCTGTTTCCAAATGGGAACGCGGCGAATCTATTCCCGATTTAAGGGTGCTTATTCAGCTTGCCGACATATATCATATAACAGTCGACGACATAGTTAACGAGCATGCCGAAAAGGCGGTAAAACCTAAACTCAATCTCGATAAAAAGCATCTGCTTATTACTCTTTTGTCCGTAGGGCTTGTTTGGGTTGTGGCTACGGGCGTATTTATGATTTTGTATTATATATCCACAATAAGGGATTACGCCTATTTATCCTTTGTCGCCGCGCCGTTTGTTTCGGCGGTGGTATTATTGGTTTTCAGTTCGCTGTGGGGCAGAAGGATAACAATGACGCTTGCAGCGTCGGCGGTGGTTTGGTCTATAGCGCTTATTGTTCACGTTTTTTTATGGCAGTTTGCAAAGGGCGTGCCCATATGGCCGTTTTATCTTGTGGCTGCCGGCGTACAGTTGCTTGTGGTAGGCTGGTTTATTTTGCGTAAACTATACAAACCCAACCGTACAAACAATAAAGTCAAATAAATTTTTACATTAATAACACGGAGAAATATGGAAGAAACATCGGTTGAAATTCGGGACGAAGCGGTTGACGTCCGCCATGCCGAAACAGTTAAAATCGATTACGAAGGCGTTTTGCAGCTTGCGCTGGAGGTAGGCGTGGGAATTTTGTCGTGCGGGGGGTCGGTTTCGCGCGTGGAAACGGCGGTAGACAGAATATGCCGCGCGTACGGCGCAAACGAAATAAACGTGGCCGCATTCCCGTCCATGATACTGGCAAGCGTTAACGCGGCGGACGGACACGAATATTCGTATATGAAGCGTGTGTATTCAACGTCTAACAACCTTTCGTTGCTGGAAAAGTACAACCAGCTTTCGCGCGATATTTGCAAAAACAAATATGAGCCTGCCCTGGGGCTTAAAATGTGCGGCGAAGTGGCGCACAACAAACCCCGCAACAAGTGGATAACAATAGTGGGTTCCGCGCTGGTAGCCGGCATTTATTCCATATTTTTCGGCGGAACGGTTGCGGACGTTCTTCCCGCGTTTATTGTTGCCTTTGCAATGGCTACGGTCAGCGAACTGCTTTCCGCCCGCTCGTTAAACGCGTATGCAACAACGTTTATTCTATCTTTAATGGGCGGTATATTAAGCGTTTCGCTGTGTAAACTTTTAAATATTATCGGGTTGCCCTGTCAGGGTGCCTACGTTATGATAGGTACGATAATGATACTGATACCCGGGCTTATGACGACCAATGCGGTGCGCGATATGTTTACGGGCGATTTAATGAGCGGTACGTTTACGCTTATTAACGGAGTTCTAATTGCGGTAGTAATTGCCGCGGGTTACGGTGTATCGATATTAATTTTAAAGCCGATTGCCGATTTTTCGCAGCTGCAGCCGTACGTAGGGTGGTATAACATTGCCGCGGCGGACAAGGCGTGGTTCCAGGCTTTAATGCTTATGATATCCGGCTCGCTGGGCTCGGTTGCGGTATGCCTGTTTTTCAACCTTAAAATCAAACGTATCGGCTGGGCGTTTTTGGCAAGCTTTTTAACTTTGGGCGTGTACGTTGGTATGCTTGTCGCATTCGATTACAACAACAGCTACGTATTTCTGATAGTTCTTATTCCCACGCTGTTTGCCGCGATTCTGTCCGAAATTATGGCGCGGAAAATTAAAATTCCCGCCACAATAATTTTGGTTCCCGCAATAATTGCGCTTGTGCCCGGCAGTTCGCTGTACTATGCAATGGAAGCAATAGTTTCCCCCGCACTGGCTACAAAATCTGCCGCCGAGTGGGGAAATATATGCCTTTTAACCCTTTCTGGTATAGCGGTGGGCATATGCGTTGCAACTATAATATTCAGGCTTTTCGCCCCTGTAAAACTTAAATTCAACCGTCATAACAAAGCCGCGATTATAAGTAAAATGCACGGCGGTAAAAATAAGGACAAAAAATAAGGAAAAAATAAATGGATTATATAAAACTTGCCAACGCTTTAATCCCCGATAATAATTTGCTTCCGCTTGAAGAATATGAAAAAGCTTACCCTGAAAGACAGCTTGAAAAGGGGGCGGAGGTTACCCGTCTTGCACCGTCGCCTACCGGATTTATTCATCTGGGAAACCTGTACAGCGCACTTGCCGACGAGCGTATAGCGCACACAACGGGCGGTATTTTTTATTTGAGAATAGAGGATACCGATTTAAAAAGAAAGGTGGACGGCGCGGTTGAAAGCGTTATTCGTTCTCTTAATTATTTCGGGCTTAATTTCGACGAGGGCGCCGAGATAGATTCGCCGCTAAATAAATACGGGCCGTACTATCAGCGCCGCCGCGCTTCGATTTACCGTGCGTACGTTAAAAATTTAATCGAACGCGGTTTGGCATACCCTTGTTTCTGTACCGAAGACCGGCTTAACGCCGTGCGTGAACAGCAGACGGCAAGCAAGGAAATCACAGGTTATTACGGCAAATACGCAAGGTGCCGCAATCTGTCGGAAAAAGAAATTTACGAAAACCTTCAGGACGGTAAGCCGTTTGTAATAAGGTTGAAATCACAGGGCGATACGCAAAATAAAATTACTTTTAAAGATGCGATTAAAGGCGACATAACCGTTACCGAAAACGATCAGGACGTAGTAATTTTGAAATCGGACGGAATACCCACATATCACTTTGCGCACGCGGTAGACGACCATTTTATGCATACCACGCTGGTTATACGCGGCGAAGAATGGTTATCCAGTCTGCCCATTCATCTCGAACTGTTTAAAGTGCTTGGGTTCAAACTGCCGAAATACGGACATACATGCTCGCTTATGAAGGTGGACAACGGCGTAAAAAGAAAGCTTTCAAAAAGAAAAGACCCCGAACTATCCCTCGACTATTACCGCAGCGCGGGTTATTATCCCAAAGCCGTCGTGAAATATTTGATGACTATATTAAACAGTAATTTCGAGGAGTGGGAACGCAAAAATCCGCAGTCGGACTACCGTGAATTTAAGTTTTCTATAGGGAAAATGGGTAAGAGCGGCGCGCTTTTCGATATCGATAAGTTAAACGACATCTCCAAAGCCGAGCTGGCAACGCTTTCCGCGGAAGAAACATACGAATTTTTGCTTGGCTGGGTAAACGAATTCGGTACAGAAAAGGACAGGCAACATTTTACCCGTAAAGAATATATAATAAAGATATTAAACTTAATATGCGGCATAGGCGGCAAAAAGAGAAGAAAGGACATAGTGCGCGCCGAAACTGGCGTACGGCTTATGGATTATTTCTTTGACGATACTTTCGCCCCCGAATACGGTTACCGTTTCGACGGCGCTACCGTTAACAGTGTGCTTGAAGGTTTTTCGGCGCTTTACGACGAAAACGACGACAATTCCGCTTGGTTTGCAAAGGTAAAGCAGGTTGCGTCGGGCAACGGCTTTGCCGCGGAAATGAGCGATTATAAAGCCAATCCCGAAGCTTATAAAGGAAGCGTGGCCGACGTTGCCGAAATATTGCGCATAGCTGTAGCGGGCACGCCCAACTCGCCCGATTTATGCACGGTTATGGGCATTTTAGGAAGGGTGCGCACCATAGAAAGGTTGAACGCGGGCAAAATAATATAAACGTTTGTTACGGCTTAACGGCTTTAATGACGGAAAGGTGTAATAAAGCTGAAAGTTAAATGAATAAACGTCAGTTATTACGCGTTGAATTTGACATGTGATTATAAAGCGCATAAAATACTAAACAGTAAATTAAAAGGTATAAAAAATGGCAATGCTGGAATTAAACGACATAAAAAAGGACTACGCCGTAGCAGGCGAAAAAGTAAGCGCGTTGAAAGGAATTAGCTTAAAGTTCAGGAAAAGCGAGTTCGTTTCCATTCTCGGGCCTTCGGGCTGCGGTAAAACTACGCTGCTTAACATAATCGGCGGCTTGGATAAATACACGTCGGGCGACCTTATTATCGAAGGCAGAAGCACAAAGCAGTACGACGACAGAGACTGGGATACATACCGCAACCACTCTATAGGATTTATATTTCAAAGCTACCACTTAATACCTCACCAAACTATTTTGCAAAACGTAGAACTTGCGCTTACCATTTCCGGTATATCCAGACAGGAACGCAGGGAAAGAGCGATAGAAGCTTTGGAGAAAGTGGGCTTAAAGGATAAAATACACAACCGCCCCAACCAGCTTTCTGGCGGTCAGGCGCAAAGGGTTGCAATAGCCCGCGCGCTTATAAACGACCCCGAAATAGTCCTCGCAGACGAGCCGACGGGCGCACTCGATTCGGTTACCAGCGTACAGATAATGGAGCTTTTGAAAGAGATTTCGAAAGACAGGCTCATTGTAATGGTAACCCACAATCCCGAACTTGCCGAACAGTATTCAACGCGCATAGTTCGGCTTTTGGACGGTTTGGTTGTAGACGATACCATGCCGTACGACGGCGTAGAAGAGCCCGCCGCGAAATTGCCCGAACCGCGTGAAGAAGAAACCGCTGGTGTGGATGAGACGGAACCGACCGATTTGGACGTAACCGGTGAAACCAAACAAAAATCAGGGCAGGAAAACAGGCGTTTCAGAAGCAAGGGCAAAAAGAAAAAGACGTCGATGTCGGTGGGAATGGCAATGGCGTTAAGCTGTAAAAATCTTTTGTCCAAATCCAAGCGCACGGCAATGGTGTCTGTCGCCGGCTCGATAGGCATTATAGGCGTGTCGCTGGTGCTTGCAATTTCTGCCGGCGTGCAGAATTATATTAACGATATGGAAAACGATATGCTTTCGGGCAATCCCGTGGCGATAACGCGTTCGGCTGTCGATTTTTCTTCTATGATGAATATGTCTGTGTCGTCGAAACCCAAAGTGGATATTACAAAGTTGGACGACAAGCTGTACGTGCGTTCGCTTATGGATACGCTGGGCACGTTTGCAAAGGGACTTACCAAAACAAATAATATTACCGAACAGTATCTCGATTACGTAAGCAAAATGGACGCAAAGCTTACAAACGTAGTACAGTACGGTTACGAATTTAATCCCGCCAACAATATTTATACGGGTTTTAAGGTTACCGACGATACAAGCAAATTTCCCGAGCAGGTTATTTCCGTAACTGGTATCCGCGGAATGTATTCGCAGATTTTAAGCGAACAGGAAGAGTATAAAAACTTTACGGGCACAATTTCAAGTATATCCACGTTCGGCGAGGTGCCCGACAACTACGAATACATATTCAGCCAGTTCGACGTGGTTGCGTACGAAACGAAAGACGGCGTAAGCCGCGATGTAAAAAATTTTTCCGATGAGCGCAAGAAGGAAATTTTCGCAGATCCTAATTCGCTTATTATGGTTGTCGACGACAGTATGATAACCGATATAGCTCTCGGACAGTACGGATATTTAACCGAGCAGGAATTTTTGAATTACGCATTTAAGGCGGTTGACGGAACTAATTTCGATAAAACGATAGGGCTTGTGGGCAGCGGTCTTAATTCGGAAGGCAACCCCGACCCCGAAAACGGTTTCGATTTAAGCGAGTTTATCGGTCCGGAATCCAAAAAGTTTACATATTATTCCAATAACGAAGCTTATGCGGCGGTAGCTGAACTGGGTTTTGTACACCGCCCCTACGTTAAAAACAATTTTGCTTTTAAACTAGACGCAAGCGGCAACCCCGTTACGGTTGACGGCGTTCCGCAAACTATTGCCGTACCCGATATAAATACCGCTGAAGGCAAGGAAATGGGCGTTAAGCTTATTTTGCAGAAAAAGGGCAGCATTTCCTACAGCTGTCTCGAACCGGGGGTTTATTACACCAAAGCTCACACGGACAGGGTTATTAAAGACGGCAACGAAAGCGCTATAGTCAATTACATAAAAAACTTGCCGGAAAAACAGCAGTATCTGCCGATGTTGCCGTATTTCTTTAATTACACTTCGCTAACCGTGCAAGACGGTCAGATTACGGGTACAATCAAGCCGAGTATGAGCTTTATATACGACGGCGGTAATATTATGGATATGATGATGTCGGGGCTTTCCGACCCTGCCGAGCGAGCTAAAATGATGCGCGTCACTGCGCAGATGCTTGGAGGAAGCGACCTACCCGCCTCTATAAGCATATATCCCAAAGATTTCGGCGCAAAAAACAAAGTTTGCGACTATCTTACCGAATGGAACAATATGTGTTCGCGCGGCGACACATACAGTTATAATATAAACGGGGTTGAAAAATCGGTTGTTCTTCAGGAAGATATGAAAATAACCTATACCGATACCGTGGGTATGATAATAAATATGGTTAACACCATGATTCAGATGATAACCATTGCGCTTGTCGCCTTTACAGCGTTGTCGCTTGTGGTTTCAACCGTTATGATAGGCATTATAACATATGTTTCGGTTGTGGAAAGAATTAAGGAAATAGGCATTCTTCGCGCCGTCGGAGCCAGAAAAATGGACATTAAACGGCTGTTTAATGCCGAAACGTTTATCATAGGTTTAGTGGCTGGGTTATTCGGAATTCTTATTACATATATTCTTTCGCTTATTGTAAATATAATAGTTTCTTCTATAGCGGGAATATGGGGCATAGCCGCTTTGCCTTGGTGGCAGGCTTTGATAATGGTTATAATAAGCGTCGGTTTAACGCTGATATCAGGATTGATACCCGCTTCTGCCGCCGCTAAGAAAGACCCGGTCGTAGCTTTAAGAACCGAATAATTTTATATATTAAATAATAAAAGCTATTGACTTGATTTAAAGAATTTGATAATATTTAAACGAAGGGTACCCTTCGTTTTGCGCAAAAAGCGCAAAACGCATATATTTTTTGTTTAAATAAGCCATATTGAAATAAAAGGAGCATTTATGAAAAAATTCGCTAAAATCGCAGTAGGTATTACTTTGGCCGCATCAGTCGCCGCTACAGCCGGGGTGCTTGCAGGCTGCAGCAAGGGGTCCGACCCCAGAAACGGAACGGGCGAAGCGTATGCGGTAACTCATTCCAGCAAAGCGGTTGCACAGTATATCGGATACGCCAAATTGGTTTATACCGACGGTAATATTACCGATATGACGCTTACGGAAGTTGAGTTGCCTTCGCAGATATATTTTTCCGCAACAAGTACCGTTTCTGCGGAAGATGCAAAGAGCAAACTTACCGTAACGGGAGACGACTATGTAATTGTCGAAACTAGCAGTACAAAACTGGTGGAAGGAGAAAACGTTACAACTTATACGGCTAAAGCTCATTATAAAACCGTTTCATACGGCGGAACTACTTTAACTTTCGATTCTACTTTGGTTGATTATAAAGTTGGAGATCAGGACTTAAAAACATATTTGCAGAGCGAGGCTAACTGCAAGACCTACTATGAAGCGGCTATAAACAATCAAATTTCGGTAACTATCGGTGGTCAGCAAAAGTTGGACGTGCTGACAAAAGCCGAACTTTCCAAGGAAGAAAACGGTTATTGGACCAGACAGGATAAGAACAACGCCGATTATTCGCGCTGGAAGATGAACCGTGACGCAACCGTTGAATATGTTAAAGAAAACGGCGTTTCGAAGCTTTTGTCTTTAACCAAATCCACAACCGAGGTCGACGATTTGAAGGAAGACAAGAAGGTAAAGCCTTGGACGGACGGCACCGTTGTTACGGGCGCAACGTGGAGCGATTTAAATTCCGACACGACGGGCAAAAAATATTTGAGCTATGCTCAGTTAATTGTTAAGGCGGACGGCGCGGTAAAAGCGTAATTTGCTATCCGATTAAATTTAAAGATTTAGGGGAACCGTTTTCGGCTCCCCTTTTTTATCTACCAAAAGTATTGCAAACAAATAAAAACTGGGCTATAATATGGTTATGTTAAAAAAATTTACGGCTATATGCGTTGCCGCGTGTTCGGTTTTTGCCGTATCGCTATGCGGTTGCAAAAAAGACGACGGGCGCTCTGCCGGTTATTCGTTCGATAATCCGTATTCTTTCGACGAGTATCATATGCTTGGCAACGAGGCGTTTGGTTTAAGCGGTACCGCTTTGGGTACGCGCCTCGATTTGCATATTGCGGACAAAGACAATTTTGCGGACAAGGCTGTGTACGCAAGGGCTGTCGGCCTTTGGAATGACGTGTGCGATTTAATTGCCGACGTCAACGACAGCATTAGCACAACTTTGGAAACGTCGGCAATATATAAATTCAACGCCGCGGAAGCGGGCGCTACGGTGCAGATTAACGAAATTGCGTACAGAATACTTTCAGAGGCTAAAAGTGTTTATTCGCTTACCGGTGGTTACTATAATCCCGCGGTATATCAAAGCGCTGAAATTTACGGGTTTCCTTCAGGCGAACGCGTGCAAAAACCTTCGAAACTGCCCGATGCCGAAACAATAGAAGCGTGCCGCGCGCTGTCAGCTAATTTCGATAAATTAGAGCTAAGCGAAAGTAGCGGCGGCTATTATGCGCGTAAACCTTCCGAAACGGTTACTGTAAACGGTGAAAAGCAGACGCTTAAACTCGATTTGGGGGGTATAGGCAAAGGCTGGTGCGCCGACAGAGTTCATAAAATGATTGAAGACGCCGGTTTTAAATACGGTTATTTCAGCTTCGGCGGGTCCAGTATGTCGGTGTTGAAACGCAACAATGCCGAAAGCGACAGCTACACAACAGTTGTGCGCGACCCGCGCGACAGCTCAGCCGCAGGTTTTTGCCGCATAACGTTGCAGGATACAGATATGTCGTCAAGCGGCGATTATGAAAGATTTTACGAGATTGACGGCGTGCGTTATTGCCATATTATCGACCCTTCAACAGGTTCGCCTATTCAAACGGGTACAGCTTCGGTTACGGTGATAGGCGGGTCGGCGGCGGAGGACGACGCGCTTACTACAGCATTGTCCGCAATGGGCAGGCAGAAGGCAGTTGAGTTTATAAATGCTCACCTTGCCGGCAGAAAGGTTATAATGCTGTTTGTAAGCGGAAACGGAGGGGAAATAATTACCAACTGCCCCGACGAAATAACCGTAACAAACACGGCTTACAAAATTGCTAATACGGTTGAAGACGGAAAGATAGTTTTACAAAATGTCGCTTAAAAAAATAGGGCAAATTAAAGATGGTAAGTGGTTCCGGATCTGGGACGCGGTAGTTTACGGCGTAATAGCCGTAATTGTCGTCGCGCTGTTTGTTGCCGTTTTTTTAACGCGCGACGGGTCGCCTGCCGACGGCGTTAAAGTAACAGGCGGCGGCGTTACTGTGTTCGAATACGATTATAAAAGCGGAAAGTACAAAGTGTTTGATTCTGATAAAATTACCGTTATAGCCGACAACGGCTCGTTGCTTGAATTAAAGTTTATTCCCGAAGGCGGCAGGGGCTATAACAATATTGTTATAGATAAAAAAAACCGAAGCGTAAAGGTTACAGACGCCGACTGCTCTATCCGGAAAGACTGTGTGTACACTCCCGCAGTTACGGACAATTCGCATATAATTTGCTGTCCGCCCCATTCTATGACGATAGAGCCGCTTAAACGTGTAGTTAAAGACGACGACGATATAATTATAGGATAAGTTAGCAAATAAAAAAAAGCGCGCCTTAAGGCGCGCTTTTTTAAGCTGTTCAGTTTTTAGTGTCAGGCTTTTTTTCTTCTGCCTTAATTTCCTTTTTACGTTCGGTTTTATTGTCTACCGTCTCGTCCGCTTTAAGCTCTCTGTCTATTATTATATGACGGGGGCAAACGGCAACGCATGTTTTACAACCGGTACATTTCGAATAGTCGAATACGGGCAGATTATTTACCATGGTTATTGCGCCGTGGGGGCATTTCTTAGCGCACATTGTACAGCCTATGCAACCTACTTTGCAAACGTTCATAACGTCTTTGCCCTTGCACTCTGACGAGCAGGCTACGTAAACGGGGGCTGAAGCAGGTATGCGCTCAATAATGTGTTTGGGGCACGCGTTAATGCACGCGCCGCAACTTATGCACCTGTCGGGGTCGACCTCCGAAAGTTTGTCCGAAACTTTTATGGCGCTTTCAGGGCAGACGGTTTTACAGTCGCCGCAGCCCAGACAGCCGTATTTACACAACTTGTTGCCGCCTAAAAGCGAAGCGTTTGCCGCGCACGTGGGGTTGCCGACGTATTCGAAAGCTTCGCCGGCGTTTGCAAGTCCGCCGTTACATTTTACAACCGCTACAGTTCGTTCTTCGTCTTTAAGTTCAATGCCCAAAAGCGCCGCAATTTCGGCTTTCTTTTCGGGCGAAGTTACGTGGCAGGAGGAAAGTTCGCCTTCGCCGTGCGCCAGTTTGTCGGCAAATCCCGCGCAGCCGCTGCAACCGCAACCGCCGCAGTTTGCGCCGGCAAGGTTTTCAAGTATTTTGGTAACCTTTTCGTCCATATCTACTTTAAAAACTTTTCCGACTATAAGTATCAGCGCGCCGATAACGAGGGCGAAGCCTGCAAATATTCCCGCAACAATGCCCACGGTTTTAAGGGTTTCCATAGAAAAAGCAAGTAAATTCATTTTTCTTCCTCCTTAAACCTTTATCTGGGCGAATACCATAAACGCCATACATATAAACGCCGCGGCAATCATCGAAATGGGAAAACCTTCAAGCGATTTCGAAACTTTGCAACAATTCAGCTTTTCGCGCATACCGCTCATAATAATCATAACCAGCGTAAAGCCTACGCCCGCAAACAGCGAGTATAGCACGGCCCAGCCCAAATTAAGCCAAACGCCTTCGGTTACACCGTTAACTATTGCGCCAAGTTCGGTTACTCCGTTAAACAGCTGCGTAACGCCAAGCACGGCGCAGTTGGTTGTTATAAGCGGCAGATATACGCCCATAGTATTGTAAAGGGAGGGGGATACCTTGCGGATTATTGCTTCCAGCATCTGAACGAGCGCCGCTATTACGAATATAAAGAAAATTATCCATAAAAAGGTTATGTTAAGCGGTGTCATTATAAATTTGTATATGGGGTAAGTTACCAGCGTTGCAAGCGCCATAACTATCGTAACCGCCACGCCCATACCAACAGCCGATTTTGTGTTTTTGGAAACGCCGAGGAATGGACAGATACCGTAAGTTTTTACGGTGATAAAGTTGTTTGTCAGTACTGCCGACAGTACAAGCAATACGAAATTCATGCTTTCACCTCCGTTCCGTCCGCGCTATTTCTTTCGTTTAAAAGATTTTTCCGCGTAAAGCGGTTTACTTTTACGCGTCTTGCCCTTTGCGTTACATCTATTATATAGGTGAATAACGCTATAGAAAGGCCGTAAATTATAAATGCGCCCGCAGGGGAAGAAAACATTTTTATTTTAAAATCCATTATTTTAAATCCGAACAGTGCGCCGCTTCCGAAAAATTCGCACACAATTCCCATCAATGTAAGCGCAAGCGTAAATCCAAGCCCGTTGGCTATGCCGTCGGTGGCGCTTTCCAAAACGGTATGTTTGTTTGCAAAAGCTTCCGCTCTGCCCAAAACGATACAGTTAACGACTATCAGCGCCAAAAAGGTTCCCAGGCTGTCGTACAGGTCGGGCAGAAACTTTTCCAAAACCATCTGCACCAAGGTAACTAGCGTTGCAATTATAACGATATAGCAGGGGATACGCACCTGATTGGGTATAACCTTTCTGAGCGCGGAAATTA
The DNA here is from genome assembly GCA_947053545.1 of uncultured Clostridia bacterium. Lineage (GTDB taxonomy): Bacteria > Bacillota > Clostridia > Christensenellales > Borkfalkiaceae > Coproplasma. Next base: position 48,770 of record CAMRSY010000001.1, on the reverse strand, counting down.
TTATGTTGCTAAGCGTAAGAACAACCAGTACGCACAGCCCCATACCCGCCGCGCTTATCGCGCCTTTGCTGATCATTGCAAGGGTAGGGCAGGTACCCAGTACAAGCATAAAAGTGGGGTTGGAAAAAATTATTCCGTCTAAGGTAATCTTTTTATACTTGTTCATTATTCGCCTCCTTTGTCCGGGTTCATTATGCGGTCGTATTCGGTAAGAGCGTAAGCTGCGGCTTCGTAACATCTCTGATTCGAACGCGTAGCGCCTGTAATAAGTACGCCGTCCGCATTATCCAGATAACTTTCAATATCTACAAGCGTTTTTCCCTTAAGATTTACCGCCTGCGGCGACATAAGACTGCCGTAATCTTCTCCCGATTCTTCTTCGGTGGAGGAGCCGTTAGTCAAAATTATATATTCGGTTAACGTTCCGCTTGCGTCTACTTTAATAGTAAAGTGGAAGGGGCCGGGTTCTTCGCCCGTCGTGTAAATATCGTAAATAACCGTTTCGCCGTCAATTTCCCAGCTGGTCTTTTCTTTATCTATGTTTTTACTGAAATCTTTTACGATTTCGCCGCCGCTGGCATAAGCTTTAACAAACTCAACCGCGCCGTTAACGTTGTTGCATACCGCCGAAAGGGTGTACGACGCGCCTGTGTTAATATAGTCTTCCGTGCCCTTCGTCCCGTACGAAAAATCTTTGCCTTCAACATATTCCGTGTGAAATTTTTCATATATGTCGTTGCCGATATTGTCTTTGAATTCGGCGGGGTCGTCTACGGAATACAAAAGCACTTTACCAATGCCGGTAACAGCAGTGCCGTTCATATTTATCGTTATCCAGCAGGTAACGTCGCCGCCGTTGCCTCGCGACGAAGCCTGAACCAGATAGTCGCTTTTATTTGTTATAAGCCAAAGCGCCTCTATCGTCGCGCCTTTTACTTTAACGTTTTTGTCGGAAATGTCCTGCGCTTGCGACGTTACCGTTTCGCCGCCGTACATAACGCCTATTTTGCGGTTGAAACGCTCTTCGTCGGTAACCTCCAAAAATCCGAAAGCTATTGCAAGCAATATGCCGCTTGTAAGAAGAACTCCCGTAAGCACTGCTATACATTTAAACGCGGTGCTTTTGAAAAACTGTTTCACGGTCATATTATTTGCCCTCCTTTTGCGTTTTTACTTTTTTGTACCCGAAAGGCTTTCTTACTACGTAAGTGTCTATTAAAGGTACCAGAAGATTCATAAGCATAATGACAAAGGATACAACCTCGAATTTGGTTAAATACCTTAAAACCGACGTTAAAACGGCCAAAGCAACGTAATAAACAAGTTGTCCGTAGACGCCTTTTGGCGATGTAACGTAGTCTGTTGCCATAAATATCGCGCCGAACATAAGCCCGCCCGAAAGCGCGTAATCCAAAAACAATCCTATCTCAAAAGTTTTCGAGCCTATCGCCGCAAGGCAAACGGAAAGGAAAGCCGACAGCGCGGTATACAGTAACGGCTGCCACCATTTAATTACCTTGCGGGCCGCAAGATATATAAAGCCCAGCAAAAGCGCCGCTTTGCAGGTTTCGCCTATGCAGCCGGCAACGCCGGTACCCAAAAACAAATCCAGCCATGCGATATGTCCCGATTTATTGCCGTCTAAAAGAAATCCCGAAAGGTGGGTGGCGCCGGTAAATATTTCGCTTCCGTCGGCTACAGGCGCTATCTTGCAAACCGAATATGCGGTAATCGAAAAGCTTAAAAACATAAATATTCTGCCGGTAGCCGCAGGGTTTACAAGGTTTTTGCCTGTACCGCCGAATACCATTTTTACAATAGCTATCGAAAAGATTGCGCCAATAAGTACTTCATACCACTTTACCGTGGGGGGCAAAATAAGCGCAAGTATCAAACCCGTGACAATCGAGGTAAAGTCAAACTGTTTCCACCATTTTTTGCATACCTCTCCCGCATGGCGGCATTTATCCGAAAAGCCTTTGTTTGCAATAAAATAATATACAAATTCGGTTGCAACCGCCGCAAGTACCGACGTTAAAATTAAAATAAACGCGTTTAAGCGGAAATAGACTATTCCCATAACCGCGGCGGGAATAAGCGCTATTACCACGTCGAGCATTATTCCTTTGGTAGTGCGTTTCGATTTAACGTGGGGAGGAGTGGATATTACAATGCTGTTATCCATTTATTTTTCCTCCTTTTCTGCTTGCTTTTTAACCTCTTCGGTTATTTTTTCAACCGCGGCGTTTTTAAGTTCGCCTTCGCTATTTTTCACGCTTTCGTCAATTTTTTGCATTACTGGTTTTTCAACGATTTTACCGTCTTCCGTTAAGGGGACGGTAGGCGCCGATCTGCCTTTCTGGTCGACGGGTTTTGCGTCGGGCAGGGGTGCTTCTTTGCTGCGTACATATGCTTTCGTTTTGCGAATAGCCTGAATTAACGGCCGCTTTGCGGGGCATATAAATTCGCATGCGCCGCATTCAATGCACGCAAGCGTATTGCCCAGTTTGGCCGCCGTATCGAAATCGCCCGCAGCCGAATAAAACGCCGTTTGCATAGGCATAAGGTGCATAGGGCAAGCGTCGGCGCACATACCGCAGTTAAGGCAGGGGGTGGGTTCTTCCGCGGCCGCTTCCTTTTTGGTAAGCAACAGTATTCCCGAAGTGGTTTTATGGGTATAAACGTCGTAAGTTGCCAGCGCAAGCCCTGTCATAGGTCCGCCCTGAACAACTTTTTTTACGGCGGACTTTTCCGTTTGATTTTCGTCGTCGGTTTCAGCTGTCTGCAAATCTTTTTTAATAATTTGCTCGGTAACTTCGCCGCCGCAGAAATCTACAATGTCTTTAACGCAGGTGCCCGCGCGTACCCATAAATTTTTCGGTTGTTTAACGCCTTCGCCTGAAACGGTAAGTATCCTTTCGTACAAAGGCTTACCTTTTTCAACCGCTTCGCACACCGCAAAAGCGGTGGCTACGTTCTGTACAACGACCCCGCTGTCGGCAGGCAGTTTGCCTATGCCAACTTTTCTACCGGTGGTAACGTAAATCAGGTGCTTTTCACTGCCCATAGGGTATTGTTTTTTAAGTATTACGGGTTGAATATCGTCGTACCTTTCAAACATCTCTATGCAGTCGGGCTTGTTCGCCTCGATGCCTATAATAATTTTGTCTACGCCAAGGGCCTTTGCAATATAACGAGCGCCGCGCGCTATTTCGTCGGTGTTTTCCAGCATAAGGCGGTGGTCGCAGGTAAGGTACGGTTCGCATTCGGCGCCGTTTAAAATAAGAGTGTCAACGGCGGTGCGGGGCGCAACTTTAACAGCCGCGGGGAAGCCCGCGCCGCCCAGCCCTACAATGCCGCAGTCTTTAATGCGCGCCTTTATTTCTTCTGCCGAAGGCCCGTTTAAAGGGGGCAGATACGCCTTTTCGCAAGTTCCGTCGCCCTTTATTACGATATAGGTTTCGCTACAGCCGTTTGCACCCGTAAGTTGCCTTACATCGGTTACCTCTCCCGATATGCTTGCAAACACGTTAGAAGAAATTGCTCCGTCGGCTTTTGCTATAAGCTCGCCCTCTTTAACTTTTTGCCCCTTTACCACAACGGCAACGGCGGGTTTGCCGAGCGACTGCGAAAGAGATATATAAGCTTCCGCAGGTTCCGGCATTATCTCCGTCCTGTGTCCGCACGCAAGCGACTTTTTGCCCCGCACGTGGATACCGGCAAAAAAGGGTTTACCTTTAATTGCTTTCAATTTTTACCTCCAGTTTTCTTTTTTAAATTTTAATCTGCCGTAAAGGCAGCTTTTCAAATTTCAACGGTTTTTAACTTTATCGGTTTTTACGCCTGCAACTTTTAAAAACGCGCTTTTCGGTACGCGCTTGATTATTAGTGTAACTGCGGCGCCTATAAACATACCCGATATTACTCCCAGTAAAATCAAATAGGGCATATACGAAAACGCTATCGGTGTGGAGTAAACGCATACAAAAACTATATTTTGCGTAACGTTGTGCAGCGCAGCCGCTATTACGCTTATGCATATAACCGAAATTTTGGGGTGAACGCAGTACATTAAAACGGAGCTTGCCGCCATAGAAACGACGCCGCCCGTAAACGAATACATCACCGCCGAAATATTGCCTGAAAACATAGCGCCAAGCAGCGTGCGCGCGGCAACTATAATAAAAGCTTCAACCGGCGAAAACATAATAAGCGCCGTAAACGAAAACGCGTTGGCAAGCCCCAGTTTCGCCCCCGGTATAAATAACGGGGGGAAAAGGTTTTCAATTAAAAAAGTTATAAGGCTAAGCGCGGTTAAAACGCCGAGAACCGCCAACTTTTTTGCCGTAAAAAATTTTTCGCCCATACTGCATTTAATTATATACCATATTTAATAATTAGTAAATAGTAATGGCAAAATTTAGGCGAAAAATATTTCGTAAAAAGTAACGCCGCCTTATATTGACAAAACGTATAAAGTAAATTATAATTGCGGTTGGAATAAGAAAAGAAAGGAGACAAATTAAAGTGGAATACGAATACATACGCAGAAACTGTTTTAAAGAGGCGGACGAAAAGCAGCTTAAAGAAATTTTCGCCTATGCCGAAGGATACAAAAACTTTCTGTATACGTCGAAAACCGAACGCGGCGCAACGGCTACGGCAAAAAAACTTGCCGAAGAAAAGGGTTATAAACAGTATAATTTCGGCGACAAAATAAAGGCGGGCGACAAGCTTTATTTTATAAACCGCGATAAAAACATTTTTATAGTAAGGGTGGGCAAAAACGATATCGAAAAGCGCGGCGTTAAAATTATGGCGGCGCACGTGGACAGCCCCCGTCTGGATTTAAAGCCCAATCCCGTATTTGCTGACGGCGGAATGGCGTATTTAAAAACTCATTATTACGGCGGAATAAAAAAATATCAGTGGCTTACAATTCCTCTTGCGCTGCACGGAGTTGTGGTTTTGCGCGGCGGAAAGCGCGTTGACGTTTGCATAGGCGAGGACGAGGGCGACCCCGTTTTCTATATTTCCGACCTGTTGCCCCACCTTGCGCAGGAGCAGAGCACAAAGCCCCTCGGCACCGCTATTAAGGGCGAAAATTTAAACGCCGTGCTTGCGTCTATACCCGACGGCGACGATGAAGATGGGGTAAAGAGCGCGGCGTTAAAACTGTTGCACGACAAGTACGGGATAACCGAAATAGATTTTCAGACAAGCGAACTGTGTTTCGTTCCCGCCGGCAAGCCGCGCGACGTAGGGCTGGACAGAGCGCTTATTTCTGCATACGGTCACGACGACAAGGTGTGCGCATATCCCGAAATGACTGCGCTTTTCGACAGCAAAACCGACGATACGATTATAGCGGTATTCGCCGACAAAGAGGAGACGGGCAGCAACGGCGTAACGGGTATGCAGTCGCGCGTTATTCTCGATTTAATCGACTGTATTTCCCGCGGGCTGGGCGCCGATCCCGTTTTGGTAAGATACAATTCCAAGTGCGTTTCCGCCGACGTTACCGCGGCTTACGACCCTGCATATAACGACGTTTACGAAAAGCGCAACGCATCTTATATAAATTGCGGAGCTTCGCTTACAAAATATCACGGAGCGCGCGGTAAGAGTTCGACTAACGATGCGTCCGCTGAAATGGTGGGGTATCTGCGCGACGCCTTTGACGACGCGGGCGTTATCTGGCAGACGGGCGAGCTTGGAAAAATAGATATAGGCGGAGGCGGTACGGTTGCTATGTTTATAGCGAATTTGGGAATAGATACCTGCGATATGGGCGTTCCCGTACTCTCTATGCACGCGCCTTACGAGGTTATTTCCAAGGCGGATTTATATTCGATGCATCAAGCCATGGTAGCTTTCTGCGAAAAAATTTAACGGTTTAAAAAATTACTTAACCCCGACGCGAAACTGTGCGCGTCGGGGTTATTTGCGTAATATGCAGGGGGTAATTATTATTTACACGTGAAAAATCGCCTTCAAAATCAATCCGAAAATAAACGTTGCAACTGCGCCGACCATGGCAAGAAATATTTTATTTAAAATATCCTGCCGCCTTTGCCTTTGGTTGCGTTTAAAGGCCAGCCCGCTTTCCTTTAAGGCTATAACATACATCTTTTCGCCTTTTCTTTCCGAGGGGATAACGTCAAGGTAGCCGTCCGACTGCAGGCTGTTTAAAGCGTCGTCCAAACGCTGGCGGCTGTATTTCCGCCTTGCAGGCAAAACGCTTAATATATCCAGAGGTGAAACAAGGCATCCGTCAGTTCCGTCGCACAGACAGTACACCGCGCTCATAACGTCGGTTTCGCAGCGGTTAAGCATATTAAAGCACCGCCCCCAAAACCGCGGCTACCGCACCTCCTGCAGCACCTCCCAAAAACGCGCAAAGCGAAACGGTTAAATAAGTTTTTAATTTAACCGCGGGTTTCGGACCGTCAAGATTTGCAGGCGTTTCGGCAACTTGTTTTTCGGGTGCCTGAGCCTCGTATTTTTTTAAACTTGCTATGCAAAAAGTGCTGCCGCGCGCGTATTTCACGTCGATACAACCGCATTCGCTTAAATTTTTAAGGGCGGCTTCAAGCGTTTCGCGGTTACGCATACTGTCGGGCAGGCAGTCGCAAAGTTCTTCTTCGTAAAAAATTTTATAACCGCCTAAACCCGCTTGGCAAAGCACGGCGGAAAGATTGTTGCAAATTTCTTCCATTTATTTAAATAATGGCACAAAATCAGCTTTTTTATTCTTTTTACTTTGCAGTGCCCGCAAGGCTTGCGCCTATAACGAAAACGGCAAGCGCCGCTACCATCAAAACATAGCTTAAAACGCGTACTATTTTGCATACGGTATTGTATGATTTGCGTTTTTGTCCGTTTAAAAACGAGGCGGAAGCAAGCGCAAAAAGCATGCTTGCAATCAACAGATAAACTCCCGCTCCTTTCAGCGGGGTTAAGCCGCTTAAAATAAATGCAAGCGCGAACAATACTGCCGATACCGCAAGGCAGCCAATCGCAATGTATAAAAGAGTATAATTCTTTTTGCCTTCTTCAACGGGCGTCTGTTCCTTATCCGTTTTGTTTTCAGTATTTTTACTCATCTGATTTAGCCTCCGTATGAGCGCGGGGCGCAACTATTATGGTTTTAAAGTCGGTATAAACCGCAAACCCTGCGTTTGCTCCGTTAGGTTTTTTAACGTATTTTTTTAATGTGTAGTCCACGGGTACTTTATCCTTTCCCCGCGCTTCCGAATAATAAGCGCATATTTCGGCGGCAAACTTAACCGCGCCGTTGTCGGCGTTTCCTTCCCCGCACAGCACCGCAACGTGGGAGGAATGATAGCCTTTTACGTGCAGCCATAAATCGTTTGCGCTCAGTCCTTTTATAATTCTGTCGTTCTGCCTGTTGTTACGCCCGCAGACAACGGTAAAGCCGTTGTAAACGTATCTGCGGAAAGGCGCGTCTTCTTCGGTTTTTTTCCCTGTTTTTCTGCCGCCTTTGCTTTCGTTTGCGGGCAGCAGCGAAAGGGAAATAAGCTCCTGTTCGGTTTCCGCTAAATCGGTTAAATTTTCCGCAAGCTTAATGTTTTCCGAAATGGTGTTAAGATAAGTCAGTCTATCTTCGTTTTCACTTTTCTGCGCATGCAAATTTATTGCCGCGCGCTTTAATTTCGCATATTTTTTATAGTACTTTTGAGCATTCTGAGAGGGGGTTAAGCGGGGGTCGAGTTCTATAGAAACCGTACTGCAATTTTCATCGTAGTAGTTAACCGCTTTAAATAAGCCGGCGCCCCGTTCAACGGCATATATGTTGGCGGTAATCAGTTCGCCTTTAAGTTTTATTTCCTCCGCTTTATCGCATTCCGCAAGCTTTTCAAGGTTTAATGCAAGCCGTTTTTCCGACTTTTTTTCGGCTGAAGCTACAGCGGAAACAAGTTTGCGTTTTTTGTCGTTAAACCGCTTTTCGGTAATTGCCGCGGTATAACATTCCGCCTGCGCTTCCAAAAGACTTCTATACGGTTTTGCGCCTTTCGTAAGGCGGGCTTTAAAGTCGGCGGGTGCACCGCCGCGGTATACTACGCAGGGAGTGTAAGCGCCGCAGTTCACATATTCGAAAACCTCTTCCGCGGTAACGTTTTCTCCGTATAAATTTACTATGTCGTCGGCCGTAACGTAAGCAATTCCGGCAACGTTGTCCGCAATAAATTTTGCAGCGTCTCCGCTTTTTCTTTCAAACGCATTTTTTAGCGCATTAAGGTCGGTCGGGTCAGCTTTATCCTGTTTTTCGGGTAAGGCGTATTTCGCCCCGCTCATCATAATCCGCCGCGCCCCCGTCTCCAGCGAAGCGGTTTTCAATGCCCCCGCAATCACGCCGTCTTCTTTAACAAGCACCGCGTTCGAGTACTTGCCCATAATCTCCAGATAAAGGCGCATAGCGGTTATTTCAAATTCGGAAAAACATTTGAAATCGAAATACAAAACTCTTTCAAATCCCGCCTGCCCTACAAAAAGTATTTCTGCGTTTTGTAAATGCTTGCGTAAAAGCATACAAAAATTCGGCGCCGTTTTCGGATTGGGTAAATCGGTTTTCTCGCCTGCGCTTACTCTGCAATATTTAGCCGATAAATCGATATCCAGTTTAACCGTGCCGCTACGCGTGTATATTAATAGAGAGAGCAGGTCTTTCGACGGTTGATTAATTTTCGAGATCTTTCCGCCGGCGAAAAGCCCGTTTAATTCGTCTTTGACGTACCGTAAAGTAAACGCGTCCTGCGGCATTGCTTTGTTCCTTAGGCGTAAATTCGGTTTGACGCTCCGCGCCGGTACCGTTTTAAAATTATAACCTAAAAAAAGTGAAAAGTAAAATGTAAAGGAGTACAAAAACGCTTTTCAAAATAAAAGAATTGTGTTAAAATATTGTCCGTATAAAATAATTGGCATTTTCAATCAGGAGAATTTAAATGAATTACACTTTCGAATCAGCTGAAAAAAGCACGGTAAAACTGGTTATAACCTTTAACGGCGACGAATGGAAAAGCGCGCTTGACAAGGCGTATTTAAGAACGCGCGGCAAGTACGCCGTTCCCGGTTTCAGAAAGGGCAAGTGCCCCAAACCAGTAATAGAAAACTATTACGGCAAGGGCGTTTTCTTCGACGACGCTTTCAACGTGCTCTATTCCGAAAACTATCCCGAAATTATCGAAAAGGAAAAGGAAAGCTTTACCGCGGTCGGCGCTCCCGACCTTTCGGTTGACGAATTAACCGACGAAAAAATAGTGCTTACGGCTATTGTTCCCGTAAAGCCCGATGTAAAAATAGGTAGCTACAAGGGTTTAGAAATTAAAAAGTATGAATATAATGTGACCGAAGAGGAAATAAAAACCGAAGCGGATAAAATTCTTCTTAGAGAAGCTAAAACAGTAGAAGTTACCGACAGGGCGTGCCGTAAGGGCGACACCGTAAACATTGACTTTGCGGGTAAAGTGGATAACGAATTGTTTGCCGGCGGCTCGATGGAAAAGTACGATTTGGAACTTGGCAGCGGTTCGTTTATTCCCGGCTTCGAAGAGCAGGTTGCGGGTATGAAAATCGGCGAAGAAAAGGATATCGTAGTGCGTTTTCCTTCCGATTACCAGGCCGACAATTTAAGGGATAAAGACGCTACTTTCAGCATAAAGCTTCATTCGATAAAGGGTAAGGAATTGCCCGAGCTTACAGACGAATACGTTAAAAAGTACGCAGGCTGCGACACGGTTGCCGATTATATGGAAAGGGTGAAAACCCGCCTTGAAAACAAGGCTAAGAACGACAGCCGCGACCAGACTGAAAACAGCATTTTACAGGCTATTTGCCAAACTTGCGAGTGCGAAATACCGCAGGCTATGATCGAGGGCGAGGTTGATTCTATAGTAAACGATTTTGCCGGCAGGCTTGCATATCAGGGTTTGCAGCTTAAGGACTATATCGAGTATATGGGTCAGACGATGGAACAGTTCCGCGCGCAGTTCAACGAACAGGCAAGAGGACGCGTTTTAAACCAGCTTGTTATCGAAAAGATTGTAAAGGACGAAAAAATAACCGCAACGCCCGAAGAAATCGAGGCGGAAATAGCAAAACAGGCGGAATCGGTGGATAAAACCGTAGAGGAATATAAGAAAAACCTTGACGGAAGAAGGCTTGAATATATCGCCAACGATATAGTAATAACCAAGCTTTTCGATTTCCTTACCGCAAACAACAATCTTGTTGCTTAAGTTAAGGATTGTATAACTGATTTTTTGTACGGCGGCTGTAACTTTAAAAGGTTTTGCCGCCGTAAATAATAATTGCGCAAACAAGGCGAAAGGAGTTTATTTATGGCACACGAAAAAAGCGCGCTTATTCCCTATATTGTCGAGCAGACGTCCAGGGGCGAGCGTTCATACGACATTTATTCCAGACTTTTGGAGGACAGAATTATTTTCTTAAGCGGCGAAATAGACGACGCGGTTGCAAACACTGTTGTAGCGCAGCTTATTTACCTTGAAGCGAAAGACCCTTCGAAAGATATTAATCTCTATATCAACAGCCCCGGCGGCTCGGTTTCGGCGGGACTTGCCATTTACGACACTATGAATTATATTAAGTGCGACGTGTCAACAATCTGCATAGGAATGGCTGCGTCTATGGGTGCGTTTCTTCTTTCAAGCGGAGCGAAGGGTAAAAGATTTGCTCTGCCGAACAGTGAAATTATGATTCACCAGCCTCTTGGCGGCGCGCAGGGTCAGGCAAGCGATATTAAAATTGCCGCCGAACATATTTTAAAGACAAAGAAAAAACTTAACACCATTTTGGCGGCAAACAGCGGCAAGCCCATCGAGCAGATTGAACGCGACACCGACAGGGACAATTATCTGTCGGCGGAAGACGCGATGAACTACGGGCTTATCGATAAAGTTTTCTTTAAGAGATAATTTTTTTAAATAAAGGTCAATAATTGTTTCTGCACGGAAAAAGTGCGCGGCGCGTCTGGTTAAAGCGCGTGTGGGAGTATTAAATGAAAAACAATCAAAAATTCTGTTCGTTCTGCGGCAAGCCCGAAGATTTGGTTAAAAGGCTTATCGCGGGTCAGAACGATTCGTTTATCTGCGACGAGTGCGTGGAAATTTGCAGGGATATGTTAAGGGACACGGCGGACGATAGCGTTGAACCCGTTGCATTAAAAAAACCTGCCGAAATAAAGGAAGAATTAGACAAGTATATCGTCGGGCAGGACGAGGCGAAAAGGGTTTTGTCGGTTGCAGTGTATAACCATTACAAGCGTATAAACAACAAGCTTACGTCTGGCGAACTTGAGGACGTGGAAATAGAAAAAAGCAATATCTTGCTTCTCGGCCCTACCGGCAGCGGAAAAACTTTGCTTGCGCGTACGCTTGCAAAAATTTTAAACGTGCCTTTCGCAACTACCGACGCAACCACGTTGACAGAGGCGGGGTATGTGGGTGAAGACGTTGAAAACATACTTTTAAAGCTTATTCAAAATGCCGATTATAACGTGGAAAAGGCAGAACGCGGAATTATTTATATCGATGAAATAGATAAAATTGCGCGTAAAAGCGAAAATGTTTCCATCACTCGCGACGTTTCGGGCGAGGGGGTTCAGCAGGCGCTTTTAAAAATTATTGAAAGCACGGTTGCAAACGTTCCTCCCCAGGGCGGAAGAAAGCATCCCCAGCAGGAATGTCTGCGTATAGATACGACAAATATTCTGTTTATTTGCGGCGGCGCTTTTGTCGGGCTTGATAAAATAGTTCAGGCAAGAAAGGATACGGCTTCGCTCGGTTTCGGCGGCGAGGTTAAAAACGCCGATACGGATATGTATAAGTCGCTTGAAGACGTTAAGCCGCAGGATTTGACCAAGTTCGGGCTGATTCCCGAATTTGTAGGGCGCGTACCCATTGTGGTTGCTTTACATCCGCTTGACGAAACCGCGCTTGTAAATATATTAACCGAACCCAGAAACGCCATAATTAAGCAGTATCAGAAGCTTATGGCGCTTGACGGCGTTAAATTAACCGTCGAGGAAGAGGCGGTTAAAGAAATAGCGCGTACGGCAATAGGTTTAAAGACGGGCGCGAGGGGATTGCGTACTATTATCGAAGGATTTATGACGTCGGTGATGTATAAAATTCCGTCGGAGAAAAACGTTGAAGAAGTAATTGTTACGCAAAAGTGCATAACCGACAGGGCGGAACCTAAAATCGTATATAAAAAGAGCGCTTAAACGGCGGTTTACAGGGGGAAGTTGCGCGCTTCCCCTTTTTTACGCTTTTTGCCTTGAGCAGCTTAAATTGTGTTGAAATGAAAATTCGGAAATAAAACAAATAAAGTTCTGCCGGCGTACGGCGGGTACTGTATTTGGCAGTTATTCGAATTACGAGGTGTTTATGTCAGAAGAAGAAAGCAGATTATTACCTTTGGTAGCGCTTCGCGGCAGAGTGGTATTGCCATATGTAACTACGTCGTTCGACGCGGGCAGGCTTATTACGCTCGCCGCGGTGAAAAACGCGCTGGAAAAGGGCAAACTGCTTGTTGCGGTAGCCCAGCGCGACGAAAAGAAGGAACAGATTTCGCAGGACGACCTTTACTGTGTCGGCACTGTGTTTTCGGTTGCCCGCGTTACAAACCTTCCCGGAAACCGCGTGCGCGTAACGGGAAAGGGGTTGTACCGCGTGCGCGTTAAAAGCGTGATTGAAAGCGATAACTGTCTGTTCGTATCGGCGGACAAAGCGCCGCTCGTTAAAAACGAACCCACGCTGGAAGAAGCGTATCTGCGCAGCGCGCGCTATGCCATGACCGAAATTATCGACAGCCCTTCCAACCGCCTTATAGGCGAGGACGTAACAAATGTGTTGCGCAACAGCGAGGACAAGGAAGAGTTTGTTTATACTGCCGCCAACGTTATAAAGCTTACTGTGGAAAAAAAGCAGTTGTTGCTTGAAGAGGACAGGCTCAGCCGTAAATTTGACTTGTTAACCCGCTTTTTGAACGACGAACTTGAAATAACCAAGCTGGAAAAGAAAATAAGCGCAACGGTAAAGCGCAATATCGAAAAAGGGCAGAAAGATTTTTACCTGCGCGAACAGCTTAAAGCCATTCATAACGAGTTGGGCGACGACGAAAACGAAAAGGCTGAACTCGAAGAAAAAATAAAGGCTAAGGGTATGCCTGCGGAGGCGGAGGAAAAAGCTCTTAAAGAGTTGTCGCGTATGTCGCGTATGCAGTCGTCGTCACCCGATTATAACGTTATACGAAATTACATCGACTGGCTTTTGGATTTGGAGTGGAACTTTGCTACCAAAGATACCGAAAATTTGTCCGACGCTGTTGAAATATTGAACGCCGATCACTACGGACTGGAAAAAATTAAGGAACGAATAACCGAATATCTTGCCGTGTTAAAACTTACGGGCGGTATGAACGCGCCAATTTTATGTTTTGTAGGCCCTCCCGGCGTCGGTAAAACGTCGGTTGCGACGTCGGTTGCGCGCGCGTTAGGCAGAAAGTTTGTGCGTATGAGCCTTGGCGGTGTGCGCGACGAGTCGGAAATACGCGGTCACCGAAAAACTTATGTGGGCGCAATGCCCGGGCGCATAATTAACGCAATCAAAAACGCAGGTTCAGTTAATCCCGTGTTCCTTTTAGACGAAATAGACAAGCTTTCGTCCGACAGCATTCACGGCGACCCTTCGAGCGCTCTTTTAGAGGTGTTGGACCCTGCGCAGAATTCAACCTTCCGCGACAGATATCTGGAGGTGGCGTACGATTTATCTAAGGTGCTGTTTATAACCACCGCAAACGATTTGTCAACTATTCCCGCGCCGCTTTTGGACAGAATGGAAATAATAGAACTTTCGGGATACACTCCTGAAGAAAAGCGTGAAATAGCAAAGCGCTATCTTGTACCCAAAAAGTTGGCTGCAAACGGTTTAAGCGAAAACGATATCACTTTTACGGATCGGGCGATTGACAAAATTGCGGAAGGCTATACGCGTGAAGCTGGCGTGCGTTCGCTTGAAAGGCAGATAGACGGCGTGTGCCGTAAAACGGCCGTTAAAAAGGCGAACGGCGAAAAACTGCACGAAAGCATTACGGAAGAAGCCGTTGCGGAATATCTGGGCGCGCCGAGGTACGAGCGCGGCGACGAAATGCCGAAAAACGATTTGATAGGCGCGGCGTGCGGTTTGGCTTGGACGGCCGTGGGCGGCACTACTCTTACTATCGAGGTTTCGGCAATGCACGGTAAAGGCGACGTAACTCTCACGGGTAAGCTGGGCGACGTTATGAAGGAAAGCGCCCGTGCGGCAATAAGCTATATCCGTTCTAATGCGGCGGATTACGGTTTGACGGACGAACAGTTTACGTCTACCGACATACACGTGCACGTGCCCGAGGGCGCAACGCCCAAAGACGGACCGAGCGCGGGTATAACTATGGCTACGGCAATATTGTCGGCGTTTACGAAAAAACCCGTACGCCGCGATATAGCTATGACGGGCGAAATCACCTTGCGCGGCAGAGTTTTACCTATAGGCGGTTTAAAGGAAAAATCGCTTGCCGCCTACCGAATAGGTGTTAAAGACGTTATTATCCCCCACGACAATTTAAAAGATTTGGAAGACGTGCCGGATGCGGTAAAGGAAAGCGTTAATTTTATCCCCGTTACCAGCGTGTGCGACGTGTTCAAAAACGCGATAATCGGCATATAGTGCGGGGGTAATTGTATAAATAATTAAAGCGCGTAAAACTTTTGGCGCTTGATACGTTGAATAAATATAATTTAAAAGGTAAAGTATGAACGCTTTCACAAACGCAAAATTTATAACCAGCGCGGCTAGCAAAACGCAGTTTATAACAGCGGAAAAACCGATAATAGCCGTGTGCGGAAAATCTAACGTGGGCAAAAGCTCGTTTATAAATATGCTTGCAAACCAAAAAAAACTTGCCAAAGTTTCGGGCGAACCGGGGCGTACGCGCCTTGTAAATTATTTTGATTTCGGCGAATTTATCCTTGCCGATTTGCCCGGTTACGGATATGCAAGGGTCAGTAAAAACGAAAAGGAAAAATGGGCTAAGCTGTTAGATGATTTTTTTGCCGAAGAATGTATGCCTGCTCACGTGTTCGCCCTTTGCGACGTACGGCACGAACCCACTGCGGACGACAGGGTTATGGTTAACTTTTTATACCAGAGGCTGATACCGTTTACGGTTATCGCTACGAAAGCGGACAAGCTTTCAAAGGCTCAGCTTAACAAAGCCGTAACCGTGCTTTCTACGGCTTATACCTGCGGTAAAGACGCCATTGTTGCAACGTCCGCTAAATCGCGCTACGGGCTGGAAAAAGTTATTGAGGAAATAAAAAAAGTCGTGGATTTACACGGCTTTAAAGGAGAATAAAAATTATGGGGTTTTTGACAGGTAAAACGGCAATTATAACCGGTGCGGGATATGCGGCGCTAAGCGACGGAAGGTGCGGCTCGATAGGTTACGGAATTGCAACGGCTTATGCCAAAGAGGGTGCAAATCTGGTAATTACGGGCAGAAACGTTAAAAAGCTCGAAGACGCGAAAAAAGCGCTTGAAAGCGAATACGGCGTAAAGGTTTTAACCGTTGCCGCAGACGTTAATTCAGGCGCCGACAACCTTGCCGTTGTGGAAGGGGTTGTTAAAAGGGCTGTCGAAAAGTTTGGGCGCATAGACGTTCTTATTAATAACGCGCAGGCTTCGGCTTCGGGCGTAACGCTTGCCGATCATACGACCGAACAGTTTGATTTGGCGCTTTACAGCGGTTTGTACGCGGCGTTTTACTATATGAAGGCTTGTTATCCTTACCTTAAAGAAAGTAAGGGTTCGGTAATAAATTTTGCAAGCGGAGCGGGACTGTTCGGCAACTACGGGCAGTGCGCTTACGCGGCGGCTAAGGAGGGTATACGCGGTCTTTCGCGCGTGGCGGCAACCGAGTGGGGTAAGGACGGAATAAACGTAAACGTAATATGTCCTATAGCCTGGACGGCGCAACTGGAACAGTTTGAAAAGAATTATCCCGAAGCGTTTAAGGCAAACGTAAAAATGCCGCCTATGGGGCACTACGGCGACCCCGAAAAGGAGATTGGCAGGGTGTGTGTTCAGCTTGCCCACCCCGATTTTAAGTATCTTACGGGCGAAACGCTTACGTTGGAGGGCGGTATGGGTTTAAGACCTTAAAAATTTATGAAAGAAAAATTAAGATTTTCGGCGGGAATTTTAAACTGCGTTTCCGGCGCGGCTATGGCGGTGCATACGCTGTTTATGCTTTTGGTCGTTATAGTGTTTGTCGTTATGCCCATCTTGCTTCCAATATGGTTTTTGCCTATGGCGGTGTTTATACCCGTTGTCGGGATGGCGTTCGTCGTTTCGTTTGCCGCGGCGGTTTGCAATTTTATTTCGGGCGTGGGTACGGTTGTTGCAAGTATGAACGGCGGAAAAGTTTCAAATGTGTTAACGGTAATTTCCACCGCGGTAGACGCGATTTTTACTCCCGTAAGCTTGATGTTTCTTATTTTATGGAGCGTCGTCAACTCCAAACCGTCGGCAGTAAGCGGGTTTTCGGTTTCGCTTCTTGCAGTTACAGCTTTGATGTTTGCGGTTTCGGTTGCGGGACTAATAGTAAATTTAATATGTCTACGTAGATTTGATAAAAAGTATTAAATACATAACGCCCGCGCAACGAGTAGGTTGCGCGGGCGTTTTCACTTTTAAGTTAATACGCGCTATGCGTATATATTATAAAACTTGTCGGCTGTGGTAAACAGCTTATTTTCTTAAATTTAACGGCACGTAGTTGCGGGCGGGCTGCACGCACTGATAGGCGGGCCGTATTATTTTGCCGCCGTTCGTCAGTTCTTCTATGCGGTGGGCGGACCATCCGGCAATTCTGGCAATGGCAAAAAGCGGCGTATAAAGGCTTTGAGGCAGATTTAGCATCGAGTAAACAAATCCCGAATAAAAGTCCACGTTGGGCGTTACAGGCTTGTTTATGCGCTTTTGTTCGGCAATCAGCCTGCCTGCCGACTTTGCAACCGTGTTGTAAAGCTCGAATTCTTTTTCTCTGCCCTTTTCTACGGCAAGCTTTCCCGCATATTCTTTCAATATTTCCATACGCGGGTCGGACAGAGTGTATACGGCATGCCCCATTCCGTAAATAAGTCCCGTATGGTCAAACGCTTTTTTGTTTAATATTTTTTGTACGTAATCGTTAACCTGCGGTTCCGACCAGTCGGTAAGGTTTTCCTTTATATTTTCAAACATCTGGCAAACCATTAGGTTTGCGCCGCCGTGCAAAGGCCCTTTAAGCGAGCCGAGAGAAGCGGCCACCGACGAATAGGTGTCCGTTCCCGTCGACGTGGACAGGTGAGTGGTGAAGGTTGAGGCGTTTCCGCCGCCGTGGTCGGCGTGCAAAATAAGACAAATATCCAAAACCTTGGCTTCCAAATCGGTAAACGCGTTGTCTTTGCGCAAAATGTGTAAAATGTTTTGCGCAGTCGAATATTCGGCTATCGGTTTATGAATATACATACTGCCGTCGTTTGTATTGTAATATTTATACACTCGGTGCGAGTACGCCGCAATCATAGGAAATTCCGCAATAAGCTGCAGGCTCTGCCGCAAAACGTTGCTTACCATAACGTTATCGGGGTCGGGGTCGTAGCTGTATAAATTCAAAACGCAGCGAGCAAGCATATTCATCATATCCTTGCACGTTTGCTTCATAATTACGTCGCGTACAAAATTTCGGGGTAAAACCCTGAAATCGGAAAGCATTTTATTAAAATTTTCCAACTCGCCCGGCGTGGGCAGTTGCCCGAACAGCAGAAGATATACCGTTTCCTCGAAACCGAAGCGGTTTTCCTTTTCGCAGTTGGCGGTCAAATCTTTAACGTCATAGCCGCGGTAGCGTAAAACTCCGGGAATAGGGGTGCGCACACCGTCTTTTTCCGCCCAGCTCGTCACCTCGCTTATTTCCGTAAGTCCGCACAGCACGCCTTTCCCGCTTTTGTCGCGCAGCCCGCGCTTAACGTCGTACTTGTCGTAAAGTTCGTGGGGAATATTGTCAACCTCTTTCAACTGGTTTGACAGCCGCGAAATGGTATGGGCGTATTTTACAATTAAATTTATCTCGTTAAAATCCAAAAAATCACCATTCTTTTTGTTTTATTATATCATTATAAAGCTGCGGTTGTCAATGCGTTTAGTGTGTACGGAGGCTGAAAGGCAGGTGAAAAATGAATATTTTTACATCATAATTTATAAATTTGCATTTGGTAAATAAAATAAGACGTTGACAAAAACAGCGGCGTAATTTAAAATTATGTTGTAAAGGTTTCGGCACGCGTTTTTAAGTTTATAAATAAGTATACATTTGCAGGAGATTGATTTATGCAGCAGGTTAAACTCGTTTCCGCGGACGACAAGCTTATCGTTTCGCTTTTGGGTGAAATAGACAGCGCTACCAGCGAGGATTTTTACGCTGAGGTGGCGGCAATGTACCAAAACGATAAAAAGGACATTGTATTTGATTGCGCCGCCCTCGAATTTATCGACAGTACCACGCTGGGCACGTTTGTAAAAATATTTAAAAATCTTAAAGCCGACGGCAACAGGCTTATCTTAAAAAATATGCGTCCCAGAATAAAAAAGCTTTTCGAAATATGCGCGCTTGACAGAATTATGGAGTTTGAGTAATGAAAGAATTTTGTATTGAGTTTTGCCTTGCGGACAGTGAATATATGACGGCTTTGCGCCTTGCGGTAGGCGCGGTTTGCGCGGCGGCGGATACTGATATCGACGGCGCTGAAGATATGAAGGTGTGCGTTACCGAAAGCTGCCTTATTTTAAAGGGATGCGGCTTTGACAGCGTTAAGATATCAATGGACATACAGGACGGTGTCTGCGCGTTTGTAGAGGGTTTAGGCGGCGAACCTGCGCCCTGCGACGACGGCTTTTCGCTTGCGCTCATTTCTGCCCTTGTATCAGGCTGCAAAATCGACAAGGTTGACGGGACCATTAAAAAGTTAGTTTTGAAATTATGACGAACGAAAGGGCGGACGAGCTCTTCCGCGAGTACCGTAAAACGGGCGACAAGCAGATTAGGAACGAGCTTATAGAAAACTATATGTATGTGGCCGAAATTTTGGCTAAGAAATTTTGCGGGCGCGGGGTGGAGTACGACGACCTGTTGCAGGTTGCTTCCGAAGCGCTTATTTCCGGCGTGGAAAAATTTGACCCTGAAATGGGCAATATGTTTTCCACATACATAACTCCCACCATAACGGGAATGATTCGCAATTATTTCCGCGATTATTCCCGCTCGGTACGTGTGCCGCGCAAGCTATACGCTCTTAACGCAAAAATTAATCAGGCTGTCAACGATTTTTACAAGAAAAACGGAGTAAAACCTACAATCAGGCAGCTTTCTGATATTTTATGCGAAAACGAAGAAACTATTATCGAGGCTATGGAGTGCCGCGCGCCCGTCAGTCTTGACACGACGGTAAAGGGTGAAGACAGCGACGTACCGCTTTACGAGGTTATTGCCGACGAAAAAAATTCGTTTGAAGCTTTTGAGGACGGCGAGGCGCTTAAAAGCGAAATATCAAAGCTTTCGCCTACCGAACAGCAGGTTATTTCTTTGCGGTTTCTGAAAGGTAAATCGCAGTCTGAAACGGGCAGAATAATGGGGGTAAGCCAGATGTTCGTTTCGCGCGCAGAGCGCAAAATAGTCGAAAAACTAAGGGAAGCGCTTTCACAATGATTACTTTCGAGGTTGACGATTTAAAAAATATGAATGTCGAACTGGCGCGTTTTTTGCACTATTTAACCGCGCTGGGGGTGGATGACGACGCCGTGTTTGACAGCAGACTTGTCAGTTGCGAACTTATAACCAACGTGCTCAGACACTGCGGTTGTCCCGCGTATTTTTCGGGAGTTCTCGATAGCGGAGAAATAGTAATTTCCGTTCGGGCAACAAGACCGTCGGGTAAAATTTGCGTACCCGATTTGCCTACGGTTTTGGCGGAAGGCGGCCGGGGGCTTTATATAGTAAACTCTCTTTCGGGCGGTAACGTAAACATTGCGGGCGGTAACGTAACAGTTAAACTGATATTGGAAAAATAATACTTAAAAATATCAGCCGCGGCTGTTTTGCCGCGGCTGATTAAATTAAAGCAATTAAAAAAGGCGGGATTTTCAACCCGCCTTAATTTATGACGTTTATATTTTTCCGAGTTGTTTATACATTTTCATCATAAGCGCGTCGGAAACTATGTTGCGGTATCTGTTGATATGCACGAACACCGCAGGGAAGAAATCGCTGTTATCGCCGTCTATTTCATAATCGGGAACACCGTTAACCTTGCCTTTGCTCTTCTTTAAGAACAGTTCAACAAATTCAACCTTTTCGTTATCGGTAAGCGTTTCCATAAATTCGTCGGTCGCGCCGCCGTAAATATATACGGTGGGGGTGGGTTCCGCGGGTTCTTCCAGCGGAGCCGACAGAGGTTCCACTACGGGCGCGGGCTCTTCAACAGGTTCCGCCTTATAGCCTTCGGGCATATAATCGGGCGAAACGTATTCGGGCTCCGCAGTGTAAGCGGGCTGGGGCGCTTCCTGAACGGGGGGCTGATATGCGATATAGGAGGGCTGAATTTCCTGTGCGGGCGCGCTCTGCGCGTTAAACGCAGGGTCGGCAAGCACAAGTTTTTGCTGACCTTCGGCAACGGGAACGGCCGCGCCTTTCTTAACCCTTGCATTGTCGCTTGCGGTTCTTATTGCGGCGTTAAATATGGAAATCAAAAGCACTATTAAAAGCAGCCAGAGGTAAAGCCCCGTTTTCATTTCCAAATTTTTAACTGTGAACGTGAATATTACTATAGCAACCGCAAGTATGAAAGTAACGATATATCTTACAAGTGCAAACGTGTTCGAACCTCTGTTAGCGCAGGGGGTATGGTTGTTTTTATATTTTTTGCCGGTGCTTAAACCTATTATATCAAATATCAGATTCAAAACGGTAAACAGAGCTACAAGTATCAAAAGCACAAGTACGACAATGGTGATAATTCCTGTAGAACCGTTTTGCGCTAAAAATTTAAACTGTTCGATAGTCGTTTTTATCGACAGCAGCATATTTATGCCGCTAAGACCAAGGGCATGTCCGCCCTCGCCCATATTCAAAAATCCTGCTATGGGTCCGCATTTAAGCTGGTCGGAAAGTTTGCCGAAAGGCTCTGCAAGTTTGGGTATGAACAGCGTTATGTCCAAGAGCGCTATAACGCCGATAACCGAGAGAAGAAGACCCAAAATTTTGGAAACGCCCAAACTGCCCTTTGACGATATCGTTTGGAATATAGCCATTAAAAGCACGCCGCCGAAAGCGAGAAGGAAATTGTAATCTGTCCAAGCAACGGCGCCGACGTTGAAAATATTGTAAGTAGCGTATGCGATATACGTCATCGTAATCAGCATTGCAAGAACTTCAACGCCCAAAGCGCAGTTTGCGCTAGTGTTCTTTTTCTTGCTTCCCAAAAGCACGGGTATAAACATAACTACCGCAATTATGCAGACAACGGCGTAAAGCAGACCTACCAGCGATAAAAAGTCAAATTTACCGGCGGCGGCAAAAGGCAGAAAGTATCCGCCTTCGGTTATTTTTATTATTTCCTTGCCGAACATACCGTTAAGCATGGAAGGGAGATATCTGAACATCATCCTTTCCTTCAAAGCCACGCCTTCCATACAGCGGAACAGCGGAGCGACCAGCCCTGCCAGAAGGCAAAGCACGGCAATGAAATAAGTAGTGGTTGCAACAGCCTTTCTTGTCTTGTTCTTCTTTTTTTCTTTTGCCTGTACCGACGCAGTTCCGTCGTTTTCTTCGAGACCGTCGTTGAGTACTTTTTCTTCCATAGAATAATCTCCGTCGCATTTATTGCGCGCCGCTTTACAATGCTGCGCGGCTGTGCTGTTTCAAATTACTTTCAGTTTCTTTATTTTAATACAATTACGCGCGTATGTCAAGGCGTAGAGGGATAAATTGTTTTCATCTTTAATTATTTTTGCCCGTTTTCCGTGCAAAAATAACAAACGCAACAAAATTTGCGGGTTTTAACTTAAAGTCGTGCCGTTTTACCTTTCAAGCCGTGTTTTTTGTTTGAGGATATTAAATCCGTTTTTTGTAAAACAGGTTGAAAATAATAAAAATTGAGTATATAATATATGTGCGCGTACGGTGTTTAAACGCCGTTAGTTAAAGGATATATGCGCGTCAAATAAAAATTCGGAGCTTTAAAATGTCTCAATCGGATAAATTTCATGCCGGCGGTAATTTGCTTGCCGACTTATTGAACGGAGCCGCCGGCGGTACGCCCCAACCTGTTTTATCGGGGGCTGCGCTGGCGCCGTATTCCGCGGTTTTTTGCGATAAAGATTTGGTGGAAACCTGCTTCTGTCTTTTCGAAAACGACTTAAACGTAAGCAGAACCGCGGGTAAGCTTTATATGCACCGCAACACTCTTATATACCGTATATCAAAGTTAAAACGCATGACGGGGCTGGACGTATGTAAGTTCGGCGACGCCGTTACGTTTATAATTTTATACCGCTTTTATATTGAGGAGGAAAGGAACAATGGAACAAAAAAGCGGAATTAAAAGGTTTGTCGTAATAATTGTAGCTATAGCCGTTGCAGTTGTGTTTTTTTTGGCCGGCTTCGTTACCGCAAAACTTACAAAAAAGCGTGAAGTTTCTTCCTTTGAATGGGTAATGAAAATAGTAGGCGAAAATTATTACGAAGACGTGCCTTCGGATTCGTTTTTAAACGGCTCGCTTAAAGGTATGGTAAGCGAATGTCTGGATATTTATTCGGCTTATTATACGGCGGAAGAATATAAAAAGGCGCTTGCTTCCAACAGCGGCAAAAAAAGCGGAGTCGGCGTATCGGTAGCATATGTCGGCGAGGGCGTACATCCGCACGGTAAAAGCGGTATACTTATTGAAAACGTAGTGGGCGGTTCGCCCGCCTACGCCGCAGGATTACGGGCGGGCGAATTTATTTCGTCGGGAGTTTGCGGCGAACGTGAAAAAACATTCGGCAGTACTGAAGATTTCACCGGATTTATCGACGGCTGTAAAGACGGCGAAAATTTCACGCTTGTATCGGACCGCGGTCAGTACACTCTGGCAAAAAGCGAGTACACGGCAAGTTACTGCTATATGGCTACAAACGGTAAGCAGTGGAATATTTCTTACGGTGCACAGGGAAGAGTAATTTCCGAAACAGAGGGGGGGATAGACTTTTTACCTTCGGGCGCGGCGTATCTGTGCCTTGACCAGTTTTTCGGAAACGCGGCTTACGAAACGGCGGAACTTATAGAAAAATTCAACGCCGAAAACTGTACGTCGCTGATACTCGATTTGCGCGGGAACGGCGGCGGTTATGTGGACGTAATGTGCGATATCTCTGGCATATTCACGGGGCAATTACAAAACCGCAATAATATAGCGATGCGCGCAGTATATAAAGACGGTCACAGTGAGGTGGCGGGAGTAACTAATAAATTCGACCGGACGAAACAGTTGCAGGAAGGAACAAATGTAAGCGTTCTTGCCGACAACGGTACGGCAAGCGCCTCGGAAGCGTTAATCGGCGTGCTTATAGAAAACGGTGTGATTGATTACGGAGACGTATATATTTCCGACTATACGGGCGAAGGGGAAAAATACCTTAAGTTTACCGGAACGGAAGATAAAAACGCCAGAACTTACGGTAAGGGAATTATGCAGACTACGTTCGTCAATCCGCGCACCGGCGAAGCGCTAAAGCTTACTACTGCAAAAATTTATTGGCCGGAAGGAAGAATAAGTATTCACGAAACGGGGCTCAACAGAGAAATGGGGTGTAAAACCGTGCCTGCGGTTTGGGACGTTACTTTCGGCGACACGCAGCTGGAAGACGCGGTAAAAGAAATATACAGCTAAAAATATCAACGAAATACCAGGCTCCCGCGGAGATTGTTTCTCTGCGGGAGCCTGGTATTATTATCTGGGTTTTTTGAATTTTTTTACGCGTACGGCGTCGAACACAATGCAAACCGAATAGCCCTTTTCTGTGCGGGTTAAGTCCAGCGAGTATTTGCCGTCGCCGTCAAAGTATTCCGAGCACACGTTTTTAAGGTCGTTTAAAAAAAGCTGTTTTTCTTCTTCCGTAAACAAATCGCGGTCTGAAAATACTCCGTTCATACATGCGTCCTCAGCTTGCGTTTAAGATATCCGGCAACGCCTACGTACGGCTTTACGGTTGCGTAGGTTTTTTTGCTTCTTCCCAGTACCGCCGAGGCGGTCATATCAAACGCCCTGGCGGTAGACGGGCGTATTTTACCCAGCGGCAAAGTAAGGTCTTCGGGAATCACCCCCAAAAGCGGCAGCCTGACTACCGAGGCAAATTCCTGCGGGGTAAGCACTGCGCCGTCGAAAACCAGCCCTCCGTTAACTTTGTTAACGATAAGCCCTACGTTTTCCGTTCCGCCGTCTTTAAGTTTCGCCCCGCGTATCTGCGCCGCCGCGATTGAGTGTGAGTAGGGGTCGCTTACTACTACGGCGCGTTTGCACGCTTCTCTCGCTATCCTGTCGCATATAATAACGTCGAAAAGTTTGGTGCACTCTGCCACGGCGTTATCGGCATACGCAATGTTTTTTAAACTTAGCGTCGGCAAAACGTACATGTTTGGCGACGACGGATGTTGCAAAACAGCCTGCTTGACCCGGCATGCGCCTGCTTCCGCGTCGGCGAGCGTGTAAACGTTCATTCCGCGAAGTCCGCAAATTTCAAGCCCCGCCGCGCACTCGCTGTCGCCGTCGACAACGAGAGTGCGTTCTCCAAGCGCGCTCAACGCCAAAGCCAGATAAACCGCGCACGTCGTCGCACCAGCTCCGCCCCTTGCTCCGTCTATGTAAATTATTTCCGCCATATGACAAAATCTCCACGTTACTCTTTTGGTCCATTATATAATGTTGTTTAAGACGGTTTTTAATAACAAAAGTCGGTTTATGTAATAATTTATCGCTCAAAGTAATATATTTTTATGACAAACGTTTTGTATTTCTATTGACAAACACTAAATCTATTATTATAATTGTACTGTCACAGTTTATCGTCGGACAGTGTTTTTCCGTGCGGAAATTGTGTGGAGCAACAAAATGGCTAAATTATCATTCAAAAGAATAGCGGTTGCGGTTTTGTCGGCAATGGGATTGTCGGCTCTGTCGGTGGGTGCAGCGGGTTGTCTGCCCAAGTCCACCGATTTAACCGAGCCTGAAAATATAGAAATTACCAAACTTGCGCCTCCCGACGACGGCAGCTTGCCTACGGCGCACACTTGCGCGGAAAATCTTGCGTACATAAACTACGTTTTCGGAACGCAGACTCAGTACCACAGTTATTCCTACGGCGTAACCAACGCGTCTATCGCAACGCAGACGACGCGCAATTTCCGCGACTTTAAAGACGGCGTGCTTATGAATACCGACCTTACGTATTCGTCAATGGTAAAGGGCGGCACGCAAACCTGTTCGATGTACAACCAGGACGGAGAGTACGAGGTTTATTTTCGTACCAGTCAGGCGCCGGAAGCGGATACGCTGCCCGCGCAGGCGGTGTGGAGCGAGGAAGCTCCTACGTTTTTCAATAAGCGCGCTTACAATTATACCTACGGGCTGCTTCCCGACGAACTGTTCAACTATATCGTAAACGAACAGAATATCGTGGCAAGCGAACAGCTTAAAGTAAATTCTGACGGAACTTTTACTCAGAATTTTACTCTCGACCCCAAGGCTTCCACGTATTTTTATCAGTTCGGTATGAAAACGAGGGGCGGGCTTTCCGGTTACCCCGATTTCGAAAGTATAAACTTTTCGGTTACCTTCGACGCGGACTGGCGCATTTTGTCGTCTACCGTGCACGAGGTTGCAAAAATAAATAAAGGCGTAATCGTAACGTCCGTTTCCGATTTTAATACCGAATACTGGTACGGGGAAGAACGTTTTGACGGGCAGCATTTTTCTTATTACGACAGCTATTTCAAAAAATATCTCGGCGACGACAATCTCGAACAGGGCGGTTCGTTAGACGAAAAGCCTGTCATAGACGTTACCAACGTGCTTTCAAACGGTTTTTCCCAGATAATGAACGGCGGAGCGCAGTTCGAACTGGCAATAAATCTTGGCGTAAACCGTTACGTAGGTTACGCTTTCGTGTCGCTTGACCTTGCCGACCCGCTAGAATCGCTCGCTTTAAAAGTAAGCTTGGGTAAAACGTTAAAAGACCAGACTCTGTACATCGAGTACGGCGAAGGCGGAATGTCCGCCTATTACGGTAAAGATTTCGCGCTTCAGGCAAATCTTGCCGAGGTAAAATTTGCCGTAGAGCAGTTCGGCGGAGTAATAGATAAAATAAAATCGGCGTTTGTTAAAGACGGCGTCGTAAGCGGTCAAACCGAAAACAGCGCGCCCTCCGAAAGCGGCAGCGATCCGTTAACCGAGCTTATGAACGCAATGGTGTTAACTGCGGGCGAAAAACAAACGGTTCTCACTCTGGATACCGACAACCTGCTGGGTATGGGAATAGGCGTAAGTTTAAAGCTGGTTTTCGGTATAAACAACAATAAAATCACGTTCCGCAGCGGCTCTGTCGGAAACTTGTCGCTCGGCGGAGAAAAAATAGATTTGGGCGTAACTATTCTTACGACTACGGCGCCCGAAATCGGGCGCGACCCTTCGCAGACGGCAGGCAATCTTGCCGAGTACATAGCGGACATAAATTCGCTGCTCGGTGCCGATTTGCTTAAAATAACGGCAAATATAAACGGCGGCGGCGATAAGGTTTCGATACAGGCTTTAAAGGGAATTAACGCAAACGTAACTGCTTATGCCGATTTGGACGGAGTAACCGTAGGCGCGGGCGCCGAAATTTCGTACGTTTATAACGGGCAGACAATTTCGGCAAAAGCCGACGTGTGGTACGGTTACGACGCGTCGCAAAACAATTACGGTTGCGCAGTAGTTCGCCTTACCGAATTTAACGGCGCTCTGCTGAATTTAAGCGTTAAATGCGATATTAAGCAGGTTGCGGACGCGCTTGGTACCCTTGTTACTTTTGCCGGCGGCGACCAAGGCGAAGCTGCAAACGGGCTTGTAAGCCTGTTGAACAAAGCGCTGTCATCCGATTTTTCGTCGCTTTTGACGGAAATGTACGCAGACAAGGCGCAAATTAAAGTTGGCGTAAGCATTGACGCGCTTATGGATATGCTTGGCGTAAACACGGGCGTCAAATTCGGTTCTTGCACTCTTAAATACGTTCGCGGCGGCGGTATTTACGGCGGCGAACTTTCCGCGTCGCTTCCGGCGCTTGGGTTAAATATTTCGGTTGTCGGCGAAAGCGGTGCGCTTACCGTGCCCGAAACTGAAGACTGTTTCGACCTGGTTTATTTAATCGAGGACGTAAAACAACTTGCTGAAGCCGACCTTATTAAGGCTCATATAGCGCTTGACGGGTCGTCGGAAGGCGTAACCGTTGCGCAGCTCGACGGACTTGGCGCGGATATCGACGTATATTTCAATTTTAAAAATGTTGCTGTAGCGGCTGACATTGCCGTAAGTTACAAATACGGCGAACAAAACGTTTCCGCAAAACTTTCCGCTTGGTACGATAAGGGCGTGGAAGGTCTTGGAAAATTAGTTTTAAGCCTTAACGAAATCAACGGCAAGCCGGTTGCCGCAAAAGTTTATTGCGATATTGCCGAAATTAAGGAGGCGGTAACCGCGCTTTTGAACTATGCCGGCATAAAGCTTGCGCCTTTCGGAAATAACGGCGGGCTGCAGCTTGACGGCGTTATAACTTCGATACTCGGCGCCGATTTCAACGAGCTTCTGCCTGTGGCGCAAACAAGCGCCGACGGCTTGGCCGTAGCCGTTAATGCCGATAAGTTGCTGTCCATTTTGGGCGTAAACGCGGGCGTAAGTTTAGGCAACGTTTCGCTTGTTTACAGTCACGCGGTTGAAAACAAGCTGGTTGCGGCAATGCCGGCGGTAGGGTTAAACGTTACTATAGGCGGCGCGGCTGGCAGTTTGCAGCCTATGCCCTCGCCTGACGGCTGCCTCGATTTAACCAAACTTGTTAACACTGTTTGTGCCGTTTGGGAGCAGGTTGACGGTATAATAAGCAACGAAAGCGTTTCGTTTGAAATAGTTAAGGGCGAAACTTTCCTTTCGCTTGACGGAATAGTCGTTGAAATATGGGGTGAAGGCGAAATAAGCTGGAAAGCGGGCGGCGAGTATGTCGCGCTCGATTTGGCAATGGCTATCACCGAACGTGCAACCGACGTTTTGACGTTCAATTTTATCTATGATAAAAATGCGGAAAACAAGCCCCTTGTAAAACTTGCGCTCAACGGCGTGGGAATAGAAATTTACAGGGAAGATATAGACGGCGTAAAATCGGGGTTCAAGTCGGTTTACGATAAAATTTCGGCTTTGCTCGGCAAAGATACGGGCGGGGCGGCGACGGGCGAATCCGTAAATAAGATAACTGACGGCGCAGCTTTGCCTTTAAGCGACAACCTGATAGGCGTGCTGTTCGGCGTGCTGGCTTCCGACGGTTGGGTAGACGCGCTTAACGACATTACCGTTACTTGCGATGGCAAGTCGGCGGCTCTGTCTTATCTTTCGGAAAACGCGGTTAATATAGAGATAGGCTCTGAAGGCAACATATCGCTGTTCTACGACGGCGCGTTCGGAAAAAGATTTGAACTTAGCGGCGGTATAGTCGCTTCGGCTACCGTAGGCAGTTTATGCGACGCGCTGGAAAGCAAATTCGAAAGTTGCAAAATGTCGTCGTCAAAAGCGGACGGAAGCGCGGGATTCGTAAAACTTGCGTACGACTACCTGTTTGAAGCGGTTTCGTCTGTAGACGTTAGTAATATTCTCGGCTCGGATACTTATACCGTAACGTTTAAGCTTGACGGAAACAATACTAATATTCCTCAGCTGAAAAACGTTTACGTGGGCGCGGAAATTTACATGACGGGCGAAAACGGCGCGCAGAGTAAACTTGCGGAAGCGGATTTGAATATAAACGCTTCGGGAATAAATGTAAAACTTAACGTAATAACCGAGCGGCGCGGCAACAACACTTATTTTTATATAAATTTTTCGCAGGTGGCGGACGTTAAGATTCCCGACTTAAAGCTTACGGCAAGCCAGCAGAGCCTGTACGAAACTTTGGAAGTGCTGTTTAAAACTGTAAACGACACAAATATTTTAAATTCCTTAGGCAAACTTATAGGTTTGGGTAATAATCGGGCTCCCGCACAGAATGACGGGGAAGCGGAAAACAAGCCCGTAATCGACGGCGCGCTTTCCGATAAACTTGCGGACATAATTTCAAAGCTGTTGAATTTCGATTTTAGTAAAGCCGTTATAGCAACCGAAACCGACGGCGTTACAACCGCGGTTATCGACCTTGATAACATAGTAAAGCAGTTGGGTGTTCAGACGGGCGCGCTGGGAACTGCCGAGGCTATTATCTACCACAATACACATTCAATGAAAACAAGCGGCAAAACGCTTGTAACCGACGGGAAAGGCAACAGCGAACTTAAGGAGTGGATTTCACTTTCGTCACAACTTGCGCCCCGCCGCGACTATTCGAAATTTGACAGAAGCGAATACATTTCGATAGAGTTTTTACCTGCTCTGATTGAAGACCTTGTAAAATTCGCCACCGACGAAAACGGAGATTTGCATACTGCGTTTACGTTAAGCGGAAACGTCAAGGCGAATTTAGTGGGTATGATTGACGTAAATATCGACCCGTGCACTTTAACCGTCAATATCGGAGAAAACGGAATGTCGCTTTCGCTTGTAATGCACATAAACAAGGCGAAAGTAATAGGTATAGGTATTCCCGAAAGCACAGTGGGCATCACTTACCGCAACGGTCTGTTAACGCTGGCAAAGGGGCTTAACACGTCTTCGCCCGAATATAAGGTAATGACCTTCGACTATTTCCTCGACCATATGCTTACCAAAAAGGATTCGGTTTTAAACTGGCTTTTGGATATAAGCGGCTGGGACCTTATTATGAGTTTCGTAAAGGTTGACGTAAATTCCGGGCTTACCTCCCCCGAAGACATAAGTCTTTTCGACAAGACGACCGTAAAGGAAGAGCAGGAAATTTCGATGTACGACTTTATCGAAGCGCTTCGCGTTGTAATCAACGGCAACCAGACGGCTGTATTCGGCAATTATACCGCGTTGGAAAACGATTTGGGCGTATACGATAATTACTACGGCTTTTCGTTGAACGCCGGCGCGGTTACGGGCGGCGTATTAACAAAGCTTAACGCGGCTATAACGCGCGGCGACAGCGGGCTTGACAGAGTGCTTGCAAGCGGAGCGGTACAGTCGTACGTAACTTTCTCGGCAAATCTTCAGTATAAGGAAAACTGGAGGCAGGAATACTTGTTGGGAACCGCTCTTCAAGGCGACGTAACCGCGCCCGACTTATATCTCAGCGCGTTGGCCAAGGCGGAGGAAAACAATTATATACCCGATTTCGAACACTTTGTAAAGAAACCCGATTTGGGTTACGACGAAAAGTTCGGCTGTCTTACCGTTTCGGGTCATAGCTGTACCGAGGACTATTCGAAAGTTCTGTATTCGCATACGCTTACAATAGTAAATATAAACGGCGAAAGGGAAGAGCGCCTTGTAAGGCACGGTTCTACGATACACCTTTACGACAACAATTCACCCGTATATACCGACAGTACTAATACGGTAAGGCTTATTTATTCGGTATCGCCTATGCAGACTGGCGGCGAAAGCGCGGTTATGAACGGCGATTTAACCGTTTACGCCCTCGGACGTGCGGCGGTAAGCGTTATCTTCCATAACGGTTCCGAGCAGATTGTATTCGCTTCGTTTGAGGAGGATAAAGTTCCCCGGTCGGTAGCGGGGCTCGAGGCGGTGACGGTCCCTGTATACGAAAACGGCGTTGAGGTGGGCGCGAACGACGTTATTGACGGAAGCAGTTCGGAAATTCACGTTTACGGTACTTTCGTTAAAACCGAAACGGTTGTAAATTTCGTTAAATATACTTTCAGCGCCGAAACTATGAGTTATACCGCAAGCGGTAAGGCGGCAGGATTTAACGATTATTACAGCGTTAAGGGCAATAAGCTTGCGCTCGAAAACGAAATAGGGGGTTATCCCGTTACGGCAATAGCCGACAAAGCGTTTTCAAATACAGAAGGCAAACCCGTTAAAAATGTAATCGTACCTGAAAATATCGTAACGGTAGGCGAAAACGCCTTTATGGACAATACCGATATGCAGACAGCCGTATTCCTTGCGCCCACTGTCGATTTTAAGGGTAACGACGGAAACGGAACGTTTGCGTTCTACGGTTGCAACCTGTCTTCCAACGCTGAAAAAACACAGCTGGTTATTTATTATAATAGGGCGACGGCAAACGGCGCCGAAAGCAATCTTTGGTCGCATTTTTATACCTCTAAGCCCGCGGGCATTTCCTATTATAAATATATAGGAATAGACCCTAATACGTCGGAATGGATAAATTATCACGAAAACGGCGGCGGCGCGCTTTACGGCGCGGGCGGTTGGACGTATACTGAATTCGACGTAAACTTAAATTTAAACGGTGTAAGCGGCGGCAAACTTAACAAGGAAGCGGTTACAAGTATACTTTCACCTTATTTCCCTTACGTAACTGCCGGTTCGTACGAAGGCAGCGCCTACGAACAAACGGTAAACGCCGCCCTTGATTCGGGGCTTGCGGCAATGGACTTTTC
Organism: uncultured Clostridia bacterium; assembly: GCA_947053545.1. Classification (GTDB taxonomy): domain Bacteria; phylum Bacillota; class Clostridia; order Christensenellales; family Borkfalkiaceae; genus Coproplasma. The sequence goes on along the minus strand of CAMRSY010000001.1, from coordinate 16,828 downwards.
GCGCGGCGGAATAACTTACAAGTGCGTGTACACCGCGCAGGCTTCAACCGTAAACGGAAAAACTGTATTAACATATAACGTTACATACAATAAGGCGGCTGAGGTTTACGTTAAAAGCAGCGTTAGTGTCACTTGCTACGGAGTAAACGTGCAGCCGGGCGTTGTTACAAAAATTATCGTTCCGGTAGAGGGCGATTCAATCGCTCTTGCCGCGCCTTCTTCCGACACTCACGCTTTCATAGGCTGGCGCACTACGGAAGAAAACGGAGTAACCGTATATAACGCCGATTGGCAGGTTAAAGAGTTCAGCCTTAAAATCAGGCTTACAAGGGGAGGCACCGACACGAATTTCGTTTATGTCGGTTCAGACAGTTTCAGAATAAACGGAGCAGGAGTAAAGGGCACGGTTGACGTAACCACGGTTAAAATTTACGGCGGCGAAGCAACCTTTACCGTTTCCGATAAAGTTCTTACAATAGTCACAAATCAAACGACTTATACTGTCTATGTAAACGAAGCTTCCGTTTTCGGAAAGGACAAAAACATTAAACGCAACATAAACTGCGACGTTAACGGAGCAGTAAATGTAACGCAGGATATGGTTATAACGCTGTCTTACTGAAATAATACAATTAAACTGGGGCGCGCGGCTTTATTTTAAAGCCGCGCGCTTAATATTTAAGGCGGTAAAAGCATAAACTATCGTATGAAACTTTTGCAGCAGATTTTAATAGACGCGGGCGCCGAAACCGAAAGAGCTTTTACCGTTGTGCCCGGATTCGGCGGTTATTTCAAATCCGTAAAAAGGGTGGACGAGTACACGCCGGAAAAAATAGTTTTAACCGTGGCGAAAAAAAAGCTTACCGTAACGGGCGAAAAACTTGCGATAGACAAGTATTTTCAGCAGGACCTTCTGATATGCGGCGAAATTTCGGGGGTTAATCTTGAATAATATCGTTGTTTTCGAGGTTACCGCCACGCTGGAAACGGCGCTTAAAAAGCTTGCCAAAGCAAATTTAGCCGTTTATAAGTTAAAAAAACGCTCTTCACGCGTGCAATTCGGCGTGCGGCAAGAATATCAGCAAAAAGTTTTTGCAATTTTTTCTCATCCGTGCTATAATATAAAAGTAATAAAAAAAAGCGGGTGGCAGCGGTTTAAATTTTTTTTAACAAAACGGTTCGGGCTGATTGTCGGAGGAGCGCTGTTTATTGCGGTTGCCGCCGCTTCGGGCAATACGGTTTTAAAAATTAAAGTCGTGGGCAACGGCGATTATTTAAGCCCGCAGATTATATCTATAGCCGCAGATTGCGGCGCGCGCGAGTGGTCGTTTTGCCGAAAACTGGATACTCCGCTTTTACAGGCAAAAGTAATGGCTCTGCCCGACGTTAATTTTTGTTCGGTCAGCCGTGAAGGGGCTTATCTGTTAATTGACGTGCGCACCGAAGAGGAGCATACCTCCAAGGCGGACCGCAAACCGCTTGAAACGCCGGTTTCGGGCGAGGTTGTAAGATTGGTGGCAATTTGCGGCACTCCCGAAAAGTCGGAGGGGGACAAAGTTAAAGAGGGCGAAATTTTAATAGGCGCTTACGAACTTTCCCCCGAAGGCGAAAAAACAAACTGTTTGGCGGTTGGTTTTGCCGAAATTAAGGCGCAGGCTGCCCTTTCGCTGTTTTACACGGAAGAAAGCGAACAAAACGCTCAGTCGGCACTTAAGGCCGCGTCGCTGTATTCCGACACGGTGTTAAGCCGAAGCTATACCGTTTCTCCGTGCGACGGCGGAGTTAAATACGAGGTTAGTTTTACATATCTTAAGCGTGTTGCCGTAAATATGGAATAATACAAACGAGGTGTCTATTTGTCTGGCGAAAGAAAAGTTACTGCGGATAATATCGAAGAGCTTTCAAAATTATTGGGGTCGTTCGACGAAAATTTGAATACTGTTTCACGCGAACTGCAGGTTTTCTGCCGTGTGGAGGGCTTGGACGTAATAATTTCAGGCACGGGCGAAAACGCGCATTTTGCCGAAGAGGTAATTAAAAATCTGCTTGTTCTCGTTCAGCACGGCGAGCGGGTTGACAACGGCAGAACAATGTACTGTATCGAGCTTGCAAAAGACGGCAGGGCGTCAGACATTACAAAACTTTCGTCCGGCACCGTAGGAGTAACCTTCCGCGGAAAACCCGTTAAATGTAAAACGGTGGGTCAAAAAGCTTACGTCGACGCCATAAAAAAGAACACGGTAGTGTTCGGCGTGGGCCCTGCGGGTACCGGCAAAACGTACCTTGCGGTGTGCCTTGCCGTGCAAGCTATGAAGCAAAAGCAGGCCGAAAAAATTATATTAACCCGTCCCGCAGTGGAAGCAGGTGAAAAACTTGGCTTTTTACCCGGCGATTTACAGACAAAAGTAGACCCGTATCTCCGTCCCCTGTACGACGCTTTGCAGGAAATGCTGGGCGTTGAAAGTTACAGCAAACTTATGGAAAGGGGCGCGATAGAAATAGCGCCGCTTGCGTATATGCGCGGCAGAACGCTTTCCAATGCGTTTATAATTTTGGACGAGGCGCAGAACACTACAAAGGAACAGATGAAAATGTTTCTTACCCGTCTCGGCGACGGCAGTAAAATGGTTATAACGGGCGACGTTTCACAGATCGACTTGCCCGAAGGTAAAAAAAGCGGTCTTATCCACGCAACCAATCTTTTAAAGGACGTGGAAGGGATTTCGGTTATAAATCTTACGGATAAAGACGTTGTAAGAAATACTTTGGTTATGCGCATTGTGCGCGCGTACGACAAAGAAAACGTCGGGAGTGTTCACGGTGAAGGAAAAACTGACTAAAAAAACTGCGCTAATAGGTTTAACGCTGTTCATTTTAAACGTTATTCTCATTTTGGCAATAGCGTTTTTGATGATAGAGTTAAACCAAACTGCGCACGCCATAAAATATATACGCGATAATCCCAGCAAGGTGGTATTCGTGGTGGCTACGGTTTTGTTTCTGTCGCTGCTTACTTGGGGATATCTCTATTTCGAAAGTATAGGTATACTTACAAACGTATTAAAACTTATCGAAATGTTTACACTTTTAGACCTTTCGTTGTTTTTAAGCTTTGTATTCGGTAAGTATATAAATCCTGCGGCTCGCCCCTTCGGATTTTTTGCCATTACCTGCGCAACCCTTCTTGGCCGTAAACAGGCAATGTTTTTAAACATCATAAACGCGCTGCTTATTTTCATAATGGATATAAATATAAACATTATGGAGCTTGCGTCAGCCGCAATGTGGCAGTATTGCGCGGGGCTGTTAATTACTTTCTGCGCGGGAACGCTTGTAGTATTCGTTTCGCATAAAATTAAAACCCGTCTTCAAAGCATTCTTATCGTATTTTTGCTTTTGGTTCCTATCGAGCTGATAATCGGTATAATGCAGATACTGTTTACTTTCAACGAAGAGGGGGTAAGGCAGTGGGTGCTTCTGGGTTACGGCGGACTGGGCGCTTTGTTCTCAACTCTTCTTTACATGGTGCTTCTTCCCGTATTCGAGCTGTCGTTTGCCGAGCTTACCGTTTTCCGCCTGCGTGAAATAACCGCTCCCAACGCGCCGCTTATTAAAAAACTCAAAGAGCAGGCGCCCGGCACTTACAATCACTCTGTTGTCGTATCACAGCTTGCCGAAGCGTGCGCCATTGCAATAGGCGAGGACAGCGAACTTGCGCGTGCGGCGGCATATTACCACGACGTAGGCAAACTTGTAAAGCCCGAAATGTTTACCGAAAACCAGTCGGATTACAACGTTCATAACGAGCTTTCGCCCGAGCTTTCGGCGGATATAATTCGTTCGCACACCAAAGACGGCGCAAAATTAATAAAAAAACAGCACTTGCCCGAATTTTTATCGGACATAGCGATACAGCATCACGGTACGCTGCCAATAAAATATTTCTACGCCAAGGCGTTAAAGATGACCGACGGCGAAATTTCTATGGCAAATTATTCGTACGCAGGTCCCGTTCCTCAAACCAGAATTGCGGCTATTATAATGATTGTAGACGCGGCGGAGGCGGCAACGCGTTCGCTTGCCAACAGAACGCCTGCAAATATCGAGGCGCTTGTAGGCAGTTTGATAGAAGAGCGAATAAATCTCGACCAGTTTGTAAACTGCAACATTACCTTGCGCGATTTAACCATTATCACGCATACCATCGCGCAGTCGCTATCGGGCGTATATCATTCGCGTATTTCATATCCCAAAATTAAAATCGGCAAAAACCGCTAAGGTCAAAGATATGACAGGTATGGATATATATTGCGACGAATACGATTTTTCTTCCCTTGAAAAGGCGTTTACAAACGAGGTGGAATGCGATTGCACGTTGGCGCTGGAAATAGTATTTGCCGATAAAGAGGGCATAAGACAGCTTAACCGCGATTTCAGAAAAACGGACAGAACAACCGACGTTCTGTCCTTTCCCACGCTTGAAAACATATGCGGTAAAAAATTGCGGGCTGCCGATTTCCCGTACGATACGGATGAGAACGGCAAATTGTTTTTGGGTTCGATAGTAATCTGCGGTGAGGTTGCGAAAGAGCAGGCGGAGGAATTCGGACATTCGTACGAAAGGGAACTTTTTTATCTTGCCGCGCACGGCGTATGCCATTTGCTCGGTTACGACCATATTGAAGACGGGGACAAGCAGGAGATGCGCGCGTTGGAAGAGCGCGTTTTAAAAACAATAAATCTTACGAGGAATTAAATGAAAAGCGGATACGTAGCTTTAATCGGCAGGGCTAACGCGGGCAAGTCTACGCTTGTCAACGTGCTTGTCGGCGAAAAAGTGGCAATAGTTTCGCCCAAACCGCAAACCACGCGCGACGCGATTATGGGGATAATAACCGAGCCTGACTATCAGATAGTTTTTATAGATACGCCCGGAATATACAAGGCGAAAAACGCGCTGTCGCAGACAATGGCAAAAACCACCGAAACAACTGCGCGCGGAGTTGATTTGATACTGTTTGTAATGGACGGGCACTCGGGGCTTTCCGAAGGGGATATCGAGCTTGCAAAGCGTTATTCCAAAAGTAAAATTCCCATGATTATCGCTTATACTAAAATAGATATAATGCCGCGCGAAAATATTCCCGCAGACGTAAAGCGTTTGTACGAAGAAGGGATAGAGTGCGACGTTTATCCCGTTTCTGCGCGCAAAGGTATAAATTTAAAAAAGCTTGTTGCGGCGATAGTGGAAAAACTGCCCGAAGGCGACAGGGTATTTACGGACGATATCGTTTCCGATAAAAGCGAAAAGTTTATGCTGGCCGAAATTATGCGCGAAAAAATACTTTTAAAGTTCGATAAAGAAATACCGCACGGCGTAGCGGTTATTATAAACACTTTCGAAAAACAGGAAAACGGCGTATACGATATTAATCTTGACATAATTTGCGAAAAGGCAAATCACAAGGCAATTCTTATAGGTAAACAGGGCTCGGCGTTGAAAGAAGTGTCAACCTTCGCCCGAAGGGATATGGAAAAATTTTTGGGCGCAAAAGTGTTTTTAACCACCTATGTAAAGGTTAAGGAAGACTGGCGCGACCGCCCCTCTTTAATGGACGGGCTTGGATACGGTAAAAAATCAAAGTTATAATTTTTGCTCTTTTGCGTACTCTATTTTTAAGGGGGTAACAGCAATGCGCGAAAGGGATAACGACGCTGCCGAACTTGCATGGAAAATGTTTGAAAAAACCGGTTCGGTAAGCTATTATATGTTATATAAGGAGCTTAAAGGAAAAAAGTAATCCTTATTTCTGATTCTATACAACGAATATGGATAACATAAAGGTCAACGCGCTTATGTTGCGCGCAACCGATTACCTTGAAAACGATAAAATTTTAACTCTGCTTTCTGCGGAACGCGGTAAAATAACCGCGGGAATAAAAGGAGTAAAAAAGGCGGGCGCAAAGCTTAAATTTGCCGCCCAGCCCTTTTGTTTTGCCGAATACGTATTGGCTGAACGCGGCGGCAGATATACCGTAACGCAGGCAAGCGAAAGCGAAAGTTTTTACGAACTGCGCACCGACGTTAACAAGTTTTACGCCGCCTGCGCCGTTTGCGAAGCGGCAATAGCGCTTACATACGAAGGCGACGGAAATTCGGAAATATTCGCCGACTGTGTCCGAACGCTATCTTCTATGTGCGGCGGCGACGAAGCGCTTACATTAATAGGTTTTTTGCTTTCCGTTCTGCGACGCTCGGGTTACGGCGTTTCGCTTGAAAATTGTTTTGCGTGCGGCTCCGGCTTAACGTCGGCGAATAAAATGCGTTTTAATATGGATACCGGTTCGTTTTGCTGTTGGAATTGCGGTATAGGCGCCGGCGCAAGTTCGGTTACATACAATGTGTTGCGCGCTGCGGACGGGCATCCCTGCGGTGAAATTACGACGGCCGGCAAGAAGAGGGCTCTAAAGCTTTTAAAAGAGTATTTAGCCTACAAAACCGACGCAAAATTAAACAGTCTTCACGAATTTATAAATTTGATATAAAACATAGCGGCGCGGTTTTTTAACCGCGCCGCTATGTTTTAAAAGCCCAGAATGCCGAGTATCACCACAGTTGCCGCCGCGGCAATTCCCAAACATATAAGCGTCCATTTTATAATTTTCTTCCTTTTCGCCGACTTGCTCGTTTTAGCGCCGAGTTTCTGTTTCTTGATATTTTCATATACATTGACGTTGATATCGGGCACATCTAACTGTTCTCCGTTATCAAGATTTGTTTCGCAATATGTGCCGATTACCGTTGGCACGGGAGTACCTTTTTTATCTTTAAGGTCTACGATAATAGGGTAGACAAGCACAGGCAGCGGACCGTAAGTATAGTTGACGTAACGCGAATTTACGCGGCAATTTTCAAGCTTGTAATTCAGTCTTTTAAGCTGGGCTGTCGCTACTCTTTTTGCGGAGTCGTCGCCGATATAGCGGGCTTCGCTCTCGTAATGACATTCTTTAAATCCCAATTTCTTTGCAACAATATAAAGCGTGGAGGGGTCGGCTTTATTGTCTGCCGAAGCAAACAGCATCGGGTCGGTTGAAAATTCGCAGGCAAGCGTCTGGCGCTGTATATATCCGTCGTCAAGGTGTGCAAAAGCGGCGTTCGTTACCTTACCTTGCGCGTTAGTGTATCTTACTCCTTCCGCAGTCAAGTCGCCTGTAACGGTTGCAACGCCCACTGTCGGGCATGCTCCGAAACGCAAATTTTCGGCTTTAACAGTCTTGATTTGTTCCGCCACGGTGGGATTATCCTTTAAAAAGGCGGCAAACGCCGCGTTGCCTACATAGTTTTTCAGTTCGTTTATTATGAAGTTGGCTCTTTCTGTTGTCATTTGCATTTCTTTTATTCTCCCTGTATAGAAATTTCTATATAACATTATAATATAGAATATTCTATATGTCAATCCCGCAATATAGAATTTTTTATATTATTAAATTATGGAACGCGAATTTAAAGACATATTAAGGGAAATTTTAAAAGACTTAAACCTTACGCAGGTGCAGTTTGCCAAACGTATAGGGATTAAGCAAAGTCAGGTTAGCGAATGGCTTAAAGGTAAAGCCAAGCCGGGATATGACAATCTGCACGCAATAGTGGCGGTGTTCGGCGTACCCGGCGACTATCTGCTGGGAATAGTAAACGATTATTATATGTAAGCGATATTTACGCAGTTTTAACTGTTTATCGGTAAAAGCTTTTTGGCAAGGAAAAAATTTCCTTAAAGGGCTTGAAAAAATATACGGCATAGTGTATAATATCAAGGTCAGAAATAATAAACAAATTCAGGAGGAAAATTATGGCAAAAAAGTATTGCTACCTTTTTACCGAAGGTAATGCAACGATGAGAAATCTGTTGGGCGGAAAGGGCGCAAACCTTGCGGAAATGACCAATATCGGACTTCCCGTGCCCCAGGGTTTCACTATTTCTACCGAGGCGTGCACTCAGTATTACGAGGACGGCAGGCAGATTAATCCCGATATCAAAGCCGAAATTATGAGCTATATCGATAAGATGGAAAAAATCTGCGGCAAAAAGTTCGGCGATAAAGAAAATCCTCTTCTCGTTTCCGTCCGTTCGGGCGCGCGCGCTTCTATGCCCGGTATGATGGACACAATTTTAAACCTCGGTTTAAACGAAGAGGTAGTTAATACCATTGCCGTAAAGTCGGGTAATCCCCGTTGGGCGTGGGACTGCTACAGAAGATTTATACAGATGTTTTCCGACGTCGTAATGGAGGTAGGTAAGAAATATTTCGAAAAACTTATCGACAGGATGAAGGAAGAAAAGGGCGTTGAATTTGACGTTGAACTCGATGCCGAAGATTTGAAAAAACTTGCCAACCAGTTTAAGGCGGAATACAAGGCGCAGCTTGGCAAAGATTTCCCCGACGACCCTAAGGAACAGCTTTTCGCGGCGGTGCAGGCGGTATTCCGCAGCTGGGACAACCCCCGCGCCAACATTTACAGAATGGACCACGATATCCCTTACAGCTGGGGTACCGCTGTAAACGTACAGATGATGGCGTTCGGCAATATGGGCGACGACTGCGGCACCGGCGTTGCGTTTACGCGTAACCCTGCCACGGGTGAAAAGGGGCTTATGGGCGAATTTTTAATGAACGCTCAGGGCGAAGACGTAGTTGCAGGCGTGCGCACGCCTATGCCCATAGCAAAAATGGCGGAAGTGCTTCCCGATGTGTACAAGCAGTTTCTTGGCGTTTGCAAAACTCTCGAAAACCATTACCGCGATATGCAGGATATGGAATTTACCATCGAGCAGGGCAAACTTTATATGTTGCAGACACGTAACGGAAAGCGTACCGCGGCGGCGGCAATTAAAATTGCGTGCGATTTAATCGACGAAAAGATGATTAGCGAACAGGAAGCATTAATGCAAATCGACGCAAAATCGCTTGATATGCTTTTGCATCCTCAGTTCGACCCCAAGGCTTTGAAGGAAGCCGATAAGAAAAACGTTGTAGGCAAGGGTATTGCGGCTTCGCCCGGCGCGGCTGCAGGCTCGATTGTTTTCACTGCCGAAGACGCGGTTATAGAGGGCAAGAAGGGTAAGAAAGTAGTTTTGGTACGCCTTGAAACCTCCCCCGAGGATATCGAAGGTATGAAATACTCGCAGGGTATTCTTACGGTTCGCGGCGGACAAACCTCGCACGCGGCGGTTGTTGCCCGCGGTATGGGCACCTGCTGCGTATCCGGTTGCGGCGACATAAAGATGGACGAAGAAAACAAGTGCTTCACGCTTGCGGGTAAAGTTTACCACGAGGGCGACGGCATTTCCCTCGACGGCTCGACCGGTAACATTTACGATTGCCTTATTCCTACCGTTCCCGCAGACCCCAACTCAGGCTATTTCGGCAGAATTATGGAACTTGCCGATAAATATAAGGCGCTCGGCGTAAGAACCAATGCAGACACACCCGCAGACGCAAAGCAGGCGGCGGCGTTCGGCGCTCAGGGCATCGGTCTTTGCCGTACTGAGCATATGTTCTTCGACCCCGCAAGAATAGGCGCGTTCCGCGAAATGATTTGTTCGGACACCGTTGAAGAAAGGCAGGCGGCTCTCGCTAAAATCGAGCCTATGCAGCAGGCGGACTTTGAAGGACTTATGGAAGCTTTGGAAGGTCAGCCCGTAACTATCCGTTTCCTCGATCCTCCCCTTCACGAATTTGTTCCCACTGACGAAGAGGATATTGCAACTCTTGCAAAAACACAGGGTAAAACGGTTGCGCAAATTAAGCAGATTATATCCGACCTTCACGAATTTAACCCTATGATGGGACACCGCGGATGCCGTTTAACGGTAACTTATCCCGAAATTGCCGTAATGCAGACCAACGCGGTTATCAAAGCGGCTATTGCGGTGCAGAAGCGTCATAAGAACTGGAAAGTCGTTCCCGAAATTATGATTCCTCTCGTAGGCGAAATAAAGGAACTGGCGTTTGTTAAGAAAACGGTTGTAGAAACAGCCGACGCAGTTATCAAGGCTTCGGGCATCGACCTTCATTACGAAGTAGGTACGATGATTGAAATTCCCCGCGCCGCATTAACGGCCGACGAAATTGCCAAGGAAGCGGAATTCTTCTGCTTCGGTACCAACGATTTAACGCAGATGACGTTCGGCTTCTCGCGCGACGACGCAGGCAAATTCCTGCCTTCGTACTACGCTAATAAAATTTACGAAAGCGACCCGTTCAGCCGTTTGGATACCATCGGCGTAGGTAAGCTTATGGAAACTGCAGTTAAGCTTGGCAAGGGTGAAAGAAAAGATTTGCACGTAGGTATCTGCGGCGAACACGGCGGCGACCCTTCGTCAATAGAGTTCTGCCACAAAATCGGTTTGAATTACGTTTCCTGCTCGCCTTACCGCGTACCCATTGCGCGTCTTGCAGCAGCACAGGCTAATATTAAAAATCCAAGGAAGTAATTTAGAAAAATAATTAAGCGGCGGTTGTATCAACCGCCGCTTATTATATGTGAAAAGCTTATGAATATTTTATCAAAAGACGAAGCCGCTATTGCAAAACGTTGTTAAAAATGATAATATACAGTAAACAAAAATATTTCGGGTAAAATTATGAGCTATTTGTCGCTGAAAAACGTATATAAGTGCTACAAATCGGGCGAGTTGGAGGTTAACGCCTTGTCCGACGTGTCTTTCGATTTGGAGGACGGCGAGTTTACGGTAGTTTTAGGTTCGTCCGGAGCGGGCAAAACAACTCTTTTAAACCTGTTGGGCGGCATGGATACGGCAACGTCGGGTGAAATATTGCTGGACGGAAAGGACGTTACAAAGCTGAATAAGCGCGGGCTTACCGAATACCGGCGCAATGACGTAGGCTTTGTTTTTCAGTTTTACAATTTAATGCCCAATTTAACCGCTTTGGAAAATGTGGAAATAGCGGTGGAGATATGTAAAAACGCGTTAGACCCGAAATCGGTGTTGGAAGAGGTCGGTTTAGGCGAAAGGCTTAAAAATTTCCCCGCGCAGCTGTCGGGCGGCGAACAGCAGCGCGTATCCATTGCGCGCGCAATGGCAAAAAATCCTAAATTGTTGCTTTGCGACGAGCCGACGGGCGCGCTTGACTACGTTACCGGCAAGCACATATTAAAGCTGTTATACGACGTTTCAAAACAGCAGAAAAAGCCTGTAATAATAGTTACGCATAACGCCGCGCTTAAGGATATGGCGGACAAAGTTTTGTATATAAAAAGCGGCAGAATAGAACGGACGGAGCATAACCCCAATCCCAAACCTATAGAGGAGATTGAGTGGTGAAAACTTATCTTAAAACGCTTTTGCGCGTGTTTAAAAAGCAGTTTACGCGGTTGTTGTCCATTATATTTATGGTGGTAATAAGCGTAGGTTTCGTTGCGGGCATAGGCAGTGCGGTAGATAAGATAAACTATTCGTTAACCGACTATTACCGCGCGCAAAACGTAAGCGATTTTATTGTAAAAAGTAAAAAGCCGCAGGGTTTTTCCGATGAAGAAATCAAAGCGGTTAAGGCGCGTTACAATAAGTCTGACGGTAAAATTAACGTAAATACAGGAATGTCGCTGGACGTTGAAATTGATATCTGCGGCGAGCGACAACTTGTAAGGCTATATTTTTTAGACGAGTTTGGCGATAAACAGTCGGTAAATAAACAGACAGTACGCGCAAGCGTAAAAGGGAGCGGCGGCCACGTAGCGTATGCGGAGGAGAGCGACAATAAAATTAAGGGCGTTCCGCTCGGTTTAAACGGAACCGAAATTAATATTGATTTTAAAGATATATTAATGCAGCTGTCCGACGACCCGTTGCTTGCGCTTTTGCCCGACGGATTATATACGCAAAGCGTATCGGTTGTAAAAACCGTTTTATCGCCGTTAACGTTTGCCGTCGACGGCGAGGCAAGTTATAAAAACGGCGAAGACGTTAAAATTCCGGATAACATACAGGACGTTAATAAACTTATAACGGTAGAAAACATTTTGTATATGCCGTTTGAAACGGTGCCCGCGCCTCTTCGCGGCAAGATGCCTAAAGGCGATTTGTACATAGCGTTTAACGACCGCAATGTTTTCGATGCCTTCGGGGAAAATTACGACAACTATCTTGCGTACGAAAAGGCTGAACTTGTAAAAATTTTGGGCGGCGATAGCGGCGTGCGGTTCATTTCTCTGCACGATAATTACAGTTTCAGCGCATTAAAAGCATACGGCGAAAAGGTTCACGGTATTTGTTACGTTTTAATGGTTGCATTTTTGCTTGTAACCGCGCTTGTCGTGCTGTCAACAATGACAAGACTAATCGAGGAAGAAAGGTCGCAGATTGCCTGTCTGCGCACGTTGGGTTATTCTTCGTGGAAAATAATTTTTAAATACGTACTTTTTGCAATGATAGGTTGCGGAATAGGCGGATTGGGGGCGTATTTCGTTCAACTGGGTGTCGCCCGGCTTTTATACGTGGTTTTCAACTATTCGTTTACTATGCCTCCCATGTCGCTGCGTATTGCGCCGCTATTTTATCTGATAGTGTTTTTTAGTATCGTTGCGGTTACGCTGGCTGCCACGGCTTTTGCGGGCAACAAACTTACGGGCGATAAACCTGCCAATCTTTTGCGCCCCAAAGCTCCCAAGGCGGGTAAAAAAGTATTTTTAGAGCGCATTCCGTTTATATGGAATATGCTGTCGTTTAAATATAAATCTACCACACGCAATGTGCTTAGGTATATCAGCCGGTTTTTAATGACAGTCGTTGCAGTTGCCTTTTCAACCGCGCTTGTAATGGCTGGGCTTGCGCTTCTCGATTTATGTCTTTTCCACGGAATAAACTCGCCGTCGGTAATGGCGGTTTCGGTAGTGGTGGTAATTTTTGCGGGACTGCTTACCGCAGTTGTAATTTATACGCTTACAAACATTAATATCAGCGAGCGTAACCGCGAAATAGCAACCCTTATGGTTTTAGGTTATCAGGACGGTGAGGTGGCGGGTTATATTTATCGCGAGGTATATATTGATACCGCGGCGGGAATCATATTCGGATATCCGTTTTCCGCGCTTTTAATCTGGGCCGTATTCAAGGTTATGGGAATGGGCACGTTGGGCGGCGTAAGCTGGTTTGTATGGCTTATAGCGCCGTTTATCGTTCTGGCGTTCACCGCGGTAGTAACCTTGCTTTTAAGGCGCAAAATAGTTAAAATAGATATGAACGAATCGCTTAAAGCCGTAGAATAGCGTAAATAAGCAATGCCCCGCAAGAGCAGCAGGCTCCCGCGGGGCATAAGTTATTTTAATGAATTTTTGTATCGAAATATCCGCCTTTAAGCAGAGTGTATATTCTGTTGTGCACGTCTTTATTAATGTAGCACATTGCGCTGTCGTTTAAAGCGCTGCCTTTTTTGCGACACTTGCTGAAATTACCCGCCAAAATGTAATTTGCCAAACTTTGATTTTTATGCGGCGGTTCGCAGACTGTGGCGGCGTCCCAATCAACGCCGAAATTGAATCCCCATACAAGTTCCTGAAAATATCTTATAAATTTAAGTTGAAGATTATAGGGTACGGTATCGATAAGTTTATCGATATCTTGCGCCCTGTCGTAATTTTCGGGAAAGCGGGTAACGTATTTATGTAAAAGTTTTACTTTATTAACCTTATCGTACACAATTCGGTAAATTTTTATAAAAAGCTTTGTCCATTATCACATCTTCCGAATGATAATCTTCAAGCTTTGTATTTCTGTAAACGTAATGCGTCAAACTCAGTGCAACTTTTCTTAAATCATTTTCGTTGTTGAACATAATTTCCTTTTTTATTCGTTACGTATAGTCTTCGCCGATTTGTTTATCCTGCGTATCGTCATTTTCTTTAGGTTGCAGCTGAGTGTTTACTGCGGGTGCAAATTTGCTCTTTTTAAGTAAAAAGAATGGCAAAATTATTAAAGTGCCTACTGCAAGCCCCAAAACGAAAGCTACGTTGTGGCAGACGGTAGTCCACCCAAAGCTTACTACGTAAGTAGTCAGAAAGCCGTATGCGGCGGAAACTATAATCGTAGGCAGACCTATCTTTTTAAAACTTTTTATGTCGAAGAATATTGCGGCAAGCAAAGCGCCGATCAACCCGAATATTCCACCTGAAGCGCCCATACTCGCCTGTTCGGTAACTATTGCCGACTGCGAGGGGGCAATAGCCAGAAACAGCGGGTCGGTAATAAAACTTTCCAAAAAGCCAACGGTAAAATATATTATGTATGTAAGCCACCAGCCGAAACGCTTTTCGGCATAATTTCCTATAAAATATAATCCTACAACGTTAGCTATCAGGTGTAAAATATGCCCGTGCAGAAACATTAAAGTAAAGCTTCTGTATATAGCCGTGCCGTTTTGCAAAATTTCGCCCCTTGCCATATAGTTGGTAAGAAGTCCGCCGCAGGTGCCGAAAATGTAGTTAAAAGCAGGGGGCAGGTCGTCGGCCCAGGCGTTATATCCCGAATATCCTTCAGGGAAAGGTAAAAATCTGTCCAAGAAATAAAAAACAATCAGAATAACTATAAGAATATTAGTTGCCGTAAATAAACTTTTAATTTCAAATTTCTTTTTCATATGTCTTCTCTTAATCAAATTTTACAGTAAAAAATGTGTTTGTAAACAGCGCTTTTATTATTTCATTTGTCGGAGCGGCAGTAGCGTAAATAAATTTTGTTTTTACGTATTTACGTCAACCTTTACGTTTACAACCTTAATGCCCGCGGTATCCACCGCGTTTTTTGTTCCGCAATAAACTATATTGCCAAATTTTTTATCGTTTTCAATTTTAACTAACGAATTATAATCCGTATGTTCTTCTTCTAAATAATTGTAAAAATAATCACAGTCGGCGGCGTTTTCAAGCCAATAAAAATAAATATAATCGCTTTCTTTGGTCGCAGAAAGATACGTGCCTTTTTTACCGTTTAAATCGGTTGTAACAACCACTGTGTAACCGCCGTTTTCAAGATTGTTTTTCATTTCGTCACTGTCAGGATAGTGCGATCCTTTATCGCCGTTGCAAGCCGCTAATGATAACGTAATGATAGCAAGTACGCAGATAATTAAAACCGATAATATTTTTTTCACTTTAATCCGCCTTGAATTTATCTGACGTAATTTTACCATATATAATCGTTTTTTTCAATAGCATGATGCAGAAAAAGTGCTAAGCGGTTACCCCGTACTTTTACGTTGCCGGAATAAAATAAAGCCTGCGTCGCGTTTTATTAAATTTTTCCGGTTTATTGTCTGTGCAAATTTTTCCGAATCAAGTGTAGCAAGAAAAAGAAATACGCACACTTTTAATAAGTGTGCGTAAAACACGTTATGTATAAGCGGTTGTAAACTAAATAATAAAATCTGTAAAAAAGTTGAAATTTACAACTCTATTTTTTCTATCTTTAAATCGCAATAATATTCGGCTGAAATACCAGTAAATTTTAAAACGCAATAATCGGGGTCTGTTACGCCTTTTTTATAAATCAGCCTATCGCCGAAACACCATATTTTGTCTTTTGTCGCCTGGTCGGTGCATACTTGCATTTCGCCTACCATAGTAACGCCTTGATATTTAATTTTTCCGCGTTTATAAAAATAGATACAGGCTTTATTGTTTGATAAATACTGTTTAACTTTTTTAGAAGAGGTGTTGGTAGAAATATAAATTTCGTTTCCGTTTATTATGCGTGGAATTACCGCTCTTATTACTGGATAACCTTGTTCGTTTACAGAAGAAATAAACGCCGTTTTTTGTTTTGATATAAATTGAAAAATTTGTGCTTTATCCAATGTAATTCTCTCCTTTTAATCACTGATAATGTTACAGTAATTATATCAGTATTAGTAAATTTATTCAAGTAAATTGGCGGTAACAGATTTTCTTTAACAGCCGTTATTCTCTTTTATAAAGTATACTTAAGGCACGGCGAAAAGTGAAGCGAAAAGACACAGTGAGTGGGGGGGGTAACCCGCTAATTATAATTTGGCTGTTAAATAAATATAATTAATTATGACCGGCATTATGAAATTACGTAACATTAAACGGATAGTAACCTCAATTATAATAACAAGTTTAACGTGTATTGCTTTAAGCTTAATTATATATCAGGCACAAAGTTTTCAAAATTGGTTAAACAGCGAATATACACAACATAAACAGTTAATTATTATAGGTTGGTTCCTATTGTTCGCCTACTATTCAGTTTGTCTTTTTAATTTATGGCAAACGGACACAAAAGAAAAATATTATTTGTTTCTTTTCGGAATACAGTTTTTTGCGTTCGCAGTTTATTCAATTTCATTATATTGTTTTTCCGCTTATGCGTTGGCAACGGTTGGCAGTATTTTATGTGTGATTTTCTCTTTCTGGTTGGCAATTAAATTATTTAAAAATAAGCAATATGTTTTAATGTTTTTAATAATAGGGCTTATGTTCATTTATCTTTATTGTGCGTTTTGCGGTGTACTTTATTGTTCTATCGAATACGGCGTTTGGAAAGATTAAAATACCGCATCTTATCAAAAGATAGAATGCGGTATTTTTTGGTGGAACTGAAAGCGGCAAAAACGCACACCGTAATATACAAGATAAACGGGCGGGAGTTTTATTGCGCCGTTGACTTGCCACTGTCGAACTACCCGCTGTATGGCAAACAGTTAGTCGCAAGGGGCTAACCCCTCGCGGCTTGTCCGTTCGCTTGCAATGGCTGTCATAGCGTCCTTATAAATACGCTTTGACAGCCTT